>JBLWZN010000052.1:0-24111 GCA_048266425.1 Sediminicola sp. | reverse complement strand
GGAAGAAATTCCGATGGTGCCACCACGGGCAAACCTTCCGGATGGTATTACCAATTATGTGACACAAACGGGAATGAACCAACTGTTGGCGGAGCAACAGATCTTGATCGAAGAAAAGGATAATCTGGATAGTAACAGCGAAAATGAAAGACGTATCGCCTTGAACCATATCAATGCAAAAATACAATTGCTGAACCATAGAATCCTAACGGCCAAAATAGTGTCCCTAAACGACCAGCCCCAAAAGGAAATACGGTTTGGAGCCCAGGTCACCCTCAAAATCGGGGACGCCAAAAAACATCAAAAATATCAGATCGTAGGTGTTGACGAGGCGGATATTTCCAAAGGAAAAATCTCCTTTATTTCTCCGATTGCAAAAATATTGATCCACAAAAAAGTAGGGGACAAGGCCATTCTAAAATTGGCCAAGGAAGATCGGATTTTTGAAATTATAAAGATAGTTTATAACGATTAACAATTTCATTATTTGAATATGGATAAAACGATAAAAACAGGGATTCTATCCTACGAAATTTTCTGCCAGTATTCTACTACCATATCATTTTGCCCCAATACAAAGATTCCAAGATTTTAAATTGTAGGTTCCCATCCATCGGCATATTTTCTTCCCCACAGCATCATAGCATCTCGATCGTAGATCCTACCGGTTTTGTCATCAATATCAAAGCCCTTGCCGGTTCGGTAGGCGATATTTGCGTAATGCACCATAGCCATACTGATCGAGGCGTCAGCAATAGGTGCCTGAAGTTTTTCCTTTCCACGGATCGTGTTGAAAAAATTGACCACATGGGCTGTCGAGGTGTCCCCGCCACCGCCCAAAGCTGTACCTGCTTCTACCGAACCGGCTTTTTTCTCCTTGATAACCTTACCGCTGCGGTCCGTCATATCATATCTACTACGGTTAACGAAAACGGCTCCTTCGCTCCCGTAGATTATGGTTCCCCGGCCAGCGCCATAGGTATCGTAACCATTACGGCTTTTGCCGTCCCACTGGATAATTTTTTCATCAGGGAAGTTAAACGTGGCTTCCATGCTATCGTACATCTCCCAACCATCGTTCTGGAATGCCCTTTTATAAGCTTCAACACGGGCATGTTGCGGGAAATCTACCTGTAAGGCCCAACGTGCCACGTCAAGTTCATGCGTTCCATTGTTTCCTGCTTCTGCCGTACCAAAATCCCAGCCATACCAATGCCAGTTGTAGTCCCAGGTATTATAAGTGTATTCCCGTCGCGGCGCAGGTCCCTGAAAAAGATCCCAGTCCAGCCCTTCGGGAACAGGGGCACTTTTCTGTACCGGAACCTCACCACGGGAATTCTCGTAGAAGGCAACAGCTTTATAGGGCTTTCCGATCTTTCCGTCATGGATCATTTTTATGACCTCTATGGTATGGTCCGACGAACGTTGCTGGTTCCCCATTTGAACTATAGCGTTATATTTATTGGCTGCAGCGACCAGCATTTCATTCTCGTTCATGTTATGGCTGCAGGGTTTCTCTACATAGACATTTTTCCCCGCTTTGAGCGCCATGATAGATCCTGGGGTGTGCCAATGGTCTGGGGTGGAATTGAACAGTATATCTACCTCTTTATCCTCGATCACCTTTCTTATATCGTTCTCTAATTTGATATCGTATTTAAGGTCTTTTTTAAAATTCCCCAAAGCATCTGTGCGCTGGCTCTTCATGACATCGCACAAATACACCAATTGCACATTGCTCTCTTTGCGTACAATAGCGTCTTTGTACGCGCCATACCGTCGTCCGAGCCCTGCAATGGCGACATTTAGGCGATCATTGGCCCCAATAATACGGCTGTAACTGCTTGCTGGCATGGCCATGGCCGAATTTACAACTGCTATACCAGCGCCTCCTAGTGCCGCTTTTTTTATAAATCCTCTTCTTGTGTTCATATTTTGAATTTAAGGGTTTGATTTTTATTTTTTAAAAGTAACGAAATTTACGAGATCCCTTTAAAGGATACCGTTCAAATTAAGCTCCCCCAACTTGGGCCAATACCTTGACCGGTAGATCTTAGGGCTGTTGAAAAGCTATTTTGGCGTTTCCGCGCTGCTCCTAATTTTATTTTGATTTGTCCGACATTTCCAAGAGCAGTTCTCCTCCACCAACTATATCACGTTGGGAAATTTTATAACCGTCAACTGGTTCGTTATTTAAAATGGCCTTCGTTACATACAAATTCGTTCAGTGGAAATTCTGTGGGTTGTTGGTACTGTACGTTCAAGATAATCAGGAAATATGTCATCCATCAGGAAAAGGAAGCGTGTAGGGTGGAAGACCAGCAAGAAAAATTTGATTTCCGATCTTTATCGCCCCAAGGGGGTCGCCTCAAAAGCCACGTTCTAAGAGGGTGGATTTTTAGTGGTTTTACAGCTTACTTTCCAAGGTGAGGTCTACAATTAATTAATATGATTGTCACAAACACCCCTTGCTAGATATGCCCAATTTGAAGGTAATGGGAAGGCACGACTTTTTTTAGCTCCTTGAATTTCCGATTAAAATTGGAAATGGAGTTAAATCCGCATTTGTCGGAAACCTGCGCAATGGAAATGTCCGGATCGTTCCTCAGCAACTGACAGGCATGTTCTATTCTGAGCTCAATGAGGTATTTAAAAAATGTTTTGTTTGTCCGCTGCTTAAAAAATCGACAAAATGCGTTTGGGGTCATAAAAATCAAGTTGGACACCTGTTCCAAGGTAATTTCCTTTTGAAAATTATTGATCACATAATCAAACACAATTTGCAGCCGTTCCCCATCATTATTTGTAATTTGTTTTGGATAAATGAAATTGGTCAGCCCCATCGCTTCGCAATTGCATAATTTATTTATGAGCTTTAGAAATAGGATATACCTGGAAAATTTACTGGCCTTGGGAAGTTTTAGCATCAACCTTCCTATGGATGCCCTTGATGTGAGCGGCTTAAATCCGGATTCTGTTTTATAAAAGAACCGGTGCACGGTTTCCAGTTCCGGAATCCCATCAAAATGAGATCCAAAGGCCTTCTCGGTAAAAAATAGCGAAACCATATGTGAAAGCTTATCCGTCTGTTCCATACTTTTAAACAAGTGCGGAATATTGCTGCCGATCACAAATATATCCCCTTCCGAGTAAGGGTGGATACTGTCCGAAATAATCAATTTTCCCTGGCCGCCAACAATATAGGCTATCTGGATTTCCTCATGTTGATGGAGCTTGTTGTAAAAGATGCTTCCCTGGTCTACTTGTACGATCAAGTTTTCATTTAACGGTTTTGGAATTTTGAACGGAAATACTTTCATAGCGTAAAATTACAGAAATTACAATTAGATGTTCTTTTTGTGGGTAATATAGTATCAATTTTAGTTCCGCTTGAGGTTTGGATACGAGTGGATATTAACCTTCCTTCCCGTAATCTTATCCACTTTTGAAATAAAAATTGCATTTAGAAATAATTGTATGGACATTTGAAAAATGATATCCATATTATAAAACCCTAGTTGGGAGTCCTATTTAAACCAAGCACATCTTATGTTTTCAAAAGAAACCTATATCGAACGTAGAAAATTAGTCGCCAAGGGCGTGAAAAGCGGCATCCTCCTATTTCCTGGAAATGGGGAGAGTGGGATGAATTTTAAGGACAATTGGTACCCTTTTAGACAGGATAGCACCTTTCTTTATTATATCGGCATAGATCGGCCCGACCTCTATTTTTTGATCGACATCGACAATGATCTTGAAATCCTTTTTGGAAATGACGCCACCCCAGAGGAGATGGTTTGGATCGGCGCTTCCGAGCCGTTGGCGTCCCTTGCCGAAAAGGTGGGGATTGGCCAAAAAAGGCCCATAAAGGATTTATCTGGATATCTGGCAAATGCCAGGTCCAAAGGGCAAACGGTACACTATCTACCGCCGTACCGACCGGAAATAAAAATACAGATCGGGGAGCTGTTGGGCATTCCCGTACAGGAAATAGAGGCCCGAAAATCGATTCCATTTATAAAGGCCGTCATCGCACAACGGTCCATCAAAACTGCCGAAGAACTTGCGGAAATCGACAAAGCGGTCAACATTACGGCCGCCATGCACACCCATGCCATCCAACAGACAAGACACGGTCGGACGGAGAAGGAGATTGCCGGCGAACTACAGGCGATTGCGATTGCTGGGGGCGGCAATATTTCCTTTCCCATAATCTTCACTAAAAATGGTCAATACCTGCACAACCATGCTACACAGGCCAAGGTCCAGCGAGGGGATTTGGTCCTATGCGATTGCGGTGCGGAAACAGCAATGCACTATGCGGGGGATATGACCCGAACATTTCCGGTATCCGAAAGGTTTTCCCCATTGCAAAAGGAGGTATACGATATAGTCCTGACCGCCCATGAAAGTGCGATCGCCAAGTTGAGACCGGGTTATTTATTTAAGGATGCACATTTACTGGCATGTTCCAAAATCGTTGAGGGACTCAAAGGGATGGGCCTTATGAAAGGCGATGTAGGCGAAGCGGTGGCCCAAGGTGCCCATACACTATTCTTTCAATGCGGACTTGGCCATATGATGGGGCTGGACGTGCACGACATGGAAAACTTGGGGGAAGAATGGATAGGTTATACCGATACGTTAACGAAGAGTACCGAATTTGGGCTAAAATCCCTGCGTTTGGGCAAAGCACTGGAAGTGGGCCACGTTTTGACGGTTGAACCTGGAATCTATTTTAATCCGTTTTTGATCGATGCTTGGAAGGCGGAAGGCAAATACACCGATTTTGTGAACTACGCCGAAGTTGAAAAATTCAAGGGTTTTGGTGGCATAAGGGTAGAGGAGGACTTTGTCGTTACCCAGGACGGTACCCAACTGCTAGGTGATCCGTTGGCCAAAACGGCCGAGGATATCGAGGAGCTTAAAAACAAATAAAAATCAACATTTCACCTTCCAAGGCAAAGAGAAGTTTGACTTAATATAAGACTAGCGTATAAATACAAAACATTAAAATAATGATCAAGTTTATAAAAATCCTCCCGATAGCTTTTTTGGTTCTTTCGCAGGCCCTGGTTACCGCCCAAACGGAAGATCAACTCCTAACGCTGGACAAGATCTATAATTCGAATGAATTTGCCCAAGATTATCAAAGGCAGATTTTTTGGGTAGACAAGGGGGAGGCCTTTGTGACCATCGAAAAGGACCAGAATGGAAATGATCGGTTGATCAAATACATCAGCAAGAACAACCTAAGGAGCGTTTATCTTAAAGCGGATCAAATAACCCCAAACGGAGCGGACAAACCCGTAAGTATCGAGGGTTTTACCCTATCGCCGGACAATAGTAAAATCTTGATCTTCACCAATTCCAGTCGGGTTTGGCGCAGCAACACCAAAGGGGATTACTGGGTGTACGATTTTGATACCGATAAATTTAGCCAAATTGGAAAGTCCTTTCCTTCGTCTTCGTTGATGTTTGCCAAATTCTCGGATGACAACAAATTTGTCGCCTATGTTCAGGGGTTCAATATTTATAAGGAGAATTTTACCAATGGCGAGACCACGCAATTGACAAAGGATGGCAATGGCGATATAATCAACGGTACCTTCGATTGGGTCTATGAGGAAGAATTTGGGGTGCGCGATGGTTTTGCGTGGAGCCCGGATGCCGAAGCGATCGCTTTTTGGCAGTTGGACGCCTCCAAGATCGGGACATTTTATATGATAAACAATACCGATAGCATCTACTCCAAAATAATCCCTGTGCAATATCCCAAGGCGGGATACGATCCATCCTCGGCAAAGGTTGGCGTAGTGAATACCAGATCCAAGGAAATTACCTGGGTTTCTATACCCGGGGATCCCATACAGCATTACCTGCCGGCGATGCAATGGATAAACGATGATCTTTTGTTGATTCAACAACTTAACCGGAAACAGAACCAACTCGATATTTATACGTACAAACCCTCTGGGAATACCCTAAAAAGAATATATACGGAAACCGAAAAGACATGGGTAGATCTTAGCTATCCGGATATAACCGCGCGCAAGTGGGGCAATAATGATCTTTTGCTTGCCGACAACAATACCTCTTTTTTGCGAATGACGGAAACCGATGGTTGGCGGCATATTTATAAAGTGGATATTACTACGGGAAAAAAGAAGCTGTTGACCCCAGGCAAGTACGATGTGGCGACCATTTATGCCATGGACAACAAGCTTCTATACATCAGTGCCTCGCCCAAAAATGCCACCCAAAGGTATTTGTACAGCGTGCCATTGAACGGGAAGGGTACTTTAAAAAGGATCACCCCTGATGACTTTATAGGCGTAAACTCGTACAATGTTTCCCCCAATGGCAAATACGCCCTGCACAATCATTCCAACGCAAGCACGCCAAGAACGACGAGATTGGTGGGTCTGCCCGATCATAAGGTGATCATGGACCTTGTAAAAAACGAGAGTATAAAATCGAAATTGGCAAAATTGGCGCTCCCCGAGACCAGCTTCTTTAAGGTCACTACCTCGGAGGGCGTGGAAATGGACGGGCGGATGACGAAGCCAATCAATTTTGATCCTTCCAAAAGATACCCTGTGCTGTTCCATGTATATGGGGAACCTTGGGATGTGGTCGCCACCGATAACTGGGTAGGCCTATACGAAATCTTTATGGCGCAACAGGGCTTTGTGGTCATCAATATGGACAATAGGGGAACGCCTTCCCTAAAGGGCAGCGAATGGCGCAAGTGCATTTATCGCAAGATCGGTGTCCTGAACAGTAGGGACCAGGCCCTGGCCGCCCAAAAGGTGCTGCAGGAATACAAATTTTTGGACAGTCACCGTGTAAATGTCTGGGGCTGGAGCGGCGGGGGCACTATGACCCAAAATCTTTTGTTTCGCTTCCCCGAAACCTATACTACGGGGGTTGCCGTGGCCGGCGTGGCCAATCAGCTTACCTATGACGATATCTATCAAGAAAGATATATGGGCCTTCCCCAGGAAAACATGGAAGATTTTTTGGAGGGATCTCCTGTTACCTATGCAAAAAACCTGGAGGGCAATCTCTTGCTGATCCACGGCACCGGGGATGATAATGTACATTATCAAAACATGGAAATATTGGTAAATGAACTCATACTTCAGAACAAACAATTCCGGATGATGGCCTATCCAAATCGTTCCCATGGCATTTATGAGGGAGAGAATACCCAGAGACATCTATATACCTTGATCACCGATTATTTCTTGGAACAAAACGGCATGAAATAAGGAACCTGCCCATGTGAAAAAACGGGCATCCCGATAATGATTTTTAAGTTCCGATAAGCAATCGATCTGTTTGGGCCGTTTTAGGTCTATGCTCGGTAAAACAATGGCGGTAGTTCAGATTTTAAACGGACGACCATTTTATTATTAAACATGGCAGCGTGGAAATTTTGCAATGTCCATCAATCATAGTTTTGTGTGCAATGCTCAAAAGTTTATCTGAAATTCCTGCTGAAAAAATTAATCCTTTCTAATTTGAATGGTAAATGCCTTTTTCGGATTTTGTTTTAACAACAGATTTATGTCTTCTTGTGTAAAGCCATTTTCTTCAAGTTTGGGGATTAGCTTGGTAAAAAGATCTGTATATCCCCTATAATTTCCACCGTTCCCTTCCCCAACATTATACCATCCAGAATCCTGTGATATAAGGATATGGTCCAATATCCCTTCATCCTTAAGTTCCAAAAGTGTTTTTACGAACCAATCAATGTTTCCGGAACTGTCCGGGTCATTCGGAGTACCGCCATTAATATTATCCAATGAAATCCACGCTCCTTGTCCGGCCGCTTCTAGGTAACCTGGAATGGTTCCGTTCTGGGCATGGGTCCAAACAAATGCCTTGGGCGAAACCCCCATCTCCTTTAGCAATTCTATTTGGGCCAAAGCAGGCCCATCACTTCCCGTATGTGAAACAATGGTCATCCCGGTTTCCAAATGGGTGAGTGCCGCAGCCTTGACTAAATTCTTGTGTATTTCGGACAGATTTTTATCATTTTCCACCGATATTTTTATAAAGCCAGGTCTAATGCCGGAACCATCAATGCCGTATTTATACTCTTTGATCCAATGTCCCGCCATTTTTTGTGGAGTAGCATTTAATAGGCTTGTGGGAATGAATTTGTTGTTGCCCGATCCGTAGTAACCGGTATTTGTAAGTATATGTATACCGCTCCGCTCCGCTAATTCCTTTAAGATATATGGGTCGCGTCCAAGATAGGCAGGGGTGCAGTCCAAAAAAGTAGAGACATCATATTTTTTAAGTTCTTCCAGATAGGGCAAGGCACGCTCAACAATTTCATCGCGGTTCCAACGATGATAGCCCGTGCTATCGGCTCCTATCCAATCTACCATGACGTGTTCATGGATTAGGGCCATGCCCATTTCTTCCGGTTCAATGGCCCCGGTGACGGTAATGATCTGTGCCAGGCCAATGGACGGAGCGATAAAAGAGAGAAAAATTGCGAAAGTTTCCAAGGGTTTTTTCATTGCTGAGGTATTTGCTTTCCAACTTTAAAAAGTATCCCTTAAAATATGGAATCTTTGGCAATTCTCCGAATCGGTAATTTTAACCTTTAAGTCGCTTCCTAAATAAAATCTTATGATAAGGTAATTACCATAACGTGAATCCCCAAATTATGGTCATGGGAAAGGAAAAAATGGAAAAAAGTGGATAAAAAAGAAGCTTCTGGATTTAGCCATTAGAAAAAGCTTAAACGGGTTCACGGTCAAAAACCTTATTTTGTTAAAAATTTAAAATTATGGGGCCAAAAATTTCAATCTCACGTTAGTCCTATAAATCTTGCTCAAACCGTTGTTGCTTTCGTCGATATAATCTTTAAAATCTGAAATGGAGCTGAATTTTCTCGGCTTAATATCATTTCTCTTGCTTGTAAAGTATAAGACCTGGTTCTCCTCATCGTAAAAGGGGCAGTATTCCATATATTTTGTGTTGATCGGGGTTCCCAAATTTGTTGCCTTTTGCCATTTTCCGTTGGCCCCTTTTCGGGAAATATATAGATCGCCACTGCCTTGACCATCAGCCTCGTTGTATTTGGTATAAAGTAGAAAATCTTCCTTTCTGGAGATGAAAGCGTTAAACTCATAACCAGCGCTGTTTATATTTTCATCCAATAAAACGGGATCTGCGTAGTTGCCATCCTCCCATTTGCAATAATAAATATCATCCTTTCCTAGTCCGTTTGGGGAATCCATGGTAAAATATAGGTTGTTGTTTTCACTTACCGTGGGATAAAATTCGTCCAGGGCGGAATTGACGGGTTCCCCTATATTCCTTGGTTTGGACCATTCGGCATCGGCGCTATTTCTGTCGACATACCAAATATTAAAATCATTTTTATCCGAAGTTGAATCTTCCAACGGCCGATCGGAAACAAAAAACAATCGTTTTCCATCGGGTGATAAAAAGGGTTCCAAATACATGTGTGAATCGCAAAACGGCAATAATTCCGGGTTTTGCCATACCTTGTTTTCCTTTCTAATGGTGGCTAGCTGGGAAATTTCCTGACCAGGACTTTGTATAGTAAAAAATGCTTCCTTCCCATCATTTGAAATACAAAAATCCCTTACATTGAGGAACTGATTTAGCGCTTTATCAAATTGAAGGATTTCATTATCGACCTGGGCCGACAATAGGGTTGAAATTAATAAAATGGCAGTTGTCAATCTATTTGTTAGCATAATCTACTCGACTTTTGGTTAATCCTTTGAACGATTCCGTAAATTCATGGACTTATATCGTTCGAATATATAAAATTTCACTATTGTACATTAAAAAGACAAAAGACCGCTGCGCTAAAGGATGAAGGACATAGGACTTTCTCAACGCATTGAAGCAAAACAGGTTATAATTGTCAAAAAAGTGTACGTTTTAAATTTTCCTTTAAGTAGGAAATATTAAACTGAAATCGACACGGTGCCATAATCGGCCCAGGACGTTTGCAATCAATTTTTAACAGTCATTTTCCCTTGGGTATAGTGGACACTAGTGATAAAATTTAAGTATTCCCATTAGGTTAGGCAAATTAATCGAATTTTCGGACTTTTGTCTTTGACCCTCTGGAACGGCATGTTCGTGCCGGGACGGGCCTCCGAAGATGGTCGGCTACAAGAAATGTTTGTTAACCAATAGTAATTATTTTGATATGATCAACAGACGCAAATTCATTAAATCGTCCGCAGCGGTTGCAGGGGGAACCCTGATAACACCTTCCATTTTAGCGGCCAGCGACCGGGGCAGGTCGGAAATCAAGAAGGTCGGACTTCAGCTTTGGTCCATTGCAAAGACCCTGGAAAAGGACCTTGCGGGTAGCTTGGATTTGCTTTCCCAAATAGGGTACAAGGAGCTGGAGCTTTACGGTCCCTATCCGTTCAGCACCGAAAAGGATATGGCAACCTGGCAGAACATCATCCCTATGGTCGGTTTTTCCCAAAGCGGTTATTATGGGCATACGGCAAAGGAGTTCCGGCAACTTTTGGAGGACAGGGGACTTACCACGCCCAGCATGCACGTCGGACTTGATACGTTGCGCAATAAAATGGGGGAAACGGCGGAGGCGGCGCATATTTTAGGGCAGCAATACGCCGGTATTGCCTCCATTCCCGAAGGGGAGCGCAGCAACCTCGATGGGTACAAGAGGATGGCGGATGAATTTAATAAGATCGGCGCCAAGGCGAAGACCAACGGGATCCGGTTTATGTATCACAATCATGGTTATGGCCTAAAGGAAATCGATGGGGTAATACCTTTTGACCTTATCCTGGAGCGAACTGATCCTGCTTTGGTGTTTTTTGAGATGGATATTTTTTGGACCATTGCCGGAGGCGCAGATCCGATAAAATATCTCGATGCCAATCCGGGCCGTTATAAGCTCATGCATGTAAAGGACATGACCAAACAGGTCCGTTTCTCGGGCGATGGCGGAAACCCGCAACAATGGGTGGAGCTGTTTCCCTATATTACGGATGCCGGCAGTGGGGTGCTCGATTTCAAGACCATCCTGTCGCACGCCAAAAAATCGGGGGTCGATCATTTTATTTTGGAGAACGATGCCATTACGGACCCAAAAAAATCCCTCGAGAACGGATATAAATTTCTTTCCTCCCTTAAACTCACTTAATAGTTTTATGAATAAATCATCCCTTTTACTTCTGTCCGCCCTGGCCTTCTTTTGTATTTCTGCCTTGCGGGCACAAAACAATATTGGAGACCTAGATAAGGCCGCGGCTTTTAGCTTTTCGATCATGAGCGACAACAAAGGCTACTCCACCGAAAATCCGGCCATGAATAAATGTGATCGGTGGATTAGGGAAGGAGGCGATGCGTTTATTCTAGGATTGGGAGACCATGTAAAAGATAATAGGCCGAATCCCTTCCTAAACCTGATCGTGCACGATAGTCTTTGGCACAATCACTTTTATCCCAATGTGGCCGATGGGGAAAATGAATACTGGGGAACTGGCCAGCAGGATTGGGGCGCAGGCGCACCCATCCTGGATTCCGTTGGACTATACAGTAGAAAGAATGTGCAGATTAGGGACAACAAATGTGAGTATTATGCCATTGAAAACCACGAGGGGATCACCGTGCACATCATTCAATTGCAATTCTCGGATAGTCCGGCCGACAATCCATCTTTTGCATTTAACGAAAGCAGCAGGCAATACCTGATGGATGTTTTGGACGGCATCGACAAAACGGACAAGGATATTATTGTAGTTCTCGCACACAACGGGCCCTGGGTGGCGCAGCTGAACCCGGAAAGAAAAGCCAAACTGATGGACAAGGCGGACTTGATACTTGGAGCAACCACGCATATGTTCCAACGTTATTATTTTCTGGGCAAGGAGGTCGATACCGGTGCCGCCTCGTTCAATACGGGGGCTGTTGGCAATAGCAGGCTTAGTGGGTTCCTGCAGGTACACGTATTGAAAAACCCGACCAGAATGGTCATTCAATATCAAAAGACGCAAAACGAAGACCGCCAACTACAGGACAAAGGATTTGCTTTTGAAAAAATAATCAACGGAAAAATTTCGGAAATAGACTGGGCAGACTATAATATTGCGGGGAAAGGTGTTGAATGACAGTGCCATTCATCGCTAAACGTCGATTTTCTTCCAATTTTAGTATCAATCCAAAAAATCTCAACCAATCCAATACAATGGGAAACAACCACAACATGGTCGGCCTATTTCCAAACCCTGCAAAATCTTGCTTTTGTCACTTTAATAATGGCATAGCAATTATCTTATTTAGCCTCATATTATTTCAATCGACATGTGGACAAACGGGTAGCATCAATGAACCAATACGATATACAGGAGGGGTTACGATCGATCCCACCACCCATGAAGCCGGGTTGCGATACGCCATTGGTGTAGAGAATATTCAGACCATGCGGGCAAACAGGACGCATCCCGAATGGAGTGACGGTTACGGATGGACGTACAGCCATGCATCCAACCTGGCTTACTGGAATGGCCGGTTCTATCAACAATATTTAAGTGGGGTGGCAGATGAACATATTTCTCCGGTACAAACCCTGCTTATAACCTCTAAGGATGGAAAGGATTGGAGCTTTCCAAAAGTAATTTTCCCTCCCTACAAGGCTCCAGAAGGGGTCGAAATTCCGGAAGGGTCTACGGGCTATATGATGCATCAACGGATGGGGTTTTACGTAGCCCCCAATGGGCGTTTGTTAACATTGGCCTTTTACGGCCACACGGAGGACCCATTTAGGGAAAATGGCATTGGTCGCGTAGTCCGTGAACTGTATAAGGATGGGTCTATGGGGCCTATCTATTTTATCCGTTATGATAGTGAAACCCCATGGAACGAAACCAACACAACGTATCCTTTTTATAAAAAATCCAAGGACAAGGGCTTTCTTGCCGCCTGTGATTCCCTGTTAAACGATAAATTGCAAACCTTACAATGGTTTGAAGAAGATAATGGGGCGGATGGTTTTTATTCTTTTAATAAAGGGGAACAAGCTTTTTCCTGGTATAAGCGCAAGGACGGAAAAACCGTGGGGCTGTGGAAACATTCCTTTGCAGCACTTTCGGACGATGAAGGGCAAACATTTTCAGATCCCGTAAAAGTGAATACCCTCGTTATGTCGGGCGGTAAAATGTGGGGGCAAGAAACGGAAGATGGCAACTATGCCATCTCGTATAACCCTATAGATAATTCTGAATATCGCTACCCCATGGCTTTGGTAACCAGCGAGGATGGTATTGTTTATGATAATTTATTGCTGGTTCAGGCAGAGGTGCCCCCAAGACGGTTTTTTGGAAGGTGGAAAGATTTTGGACCCTGTTATATGCGGGGGATTACAGCAGGAAACGGAAATCCACCGGGTGATGATATGTGGATGACATATAGTATGAACAAAGAAGATATCTGGATATCCCGTATTCCCGTTCCTATTAAGTATGCAGTAGGTCAGGATGTGCAGGACGACTTTGAAAACGGGACCGTGGGAGGAACAATAACCGACTGGAATATTTATTCGCCAAAATGGGCAAACATAAGTCTGGTCGCGGAAAAAAATGGAAACCAATGCTTGGAAATGAACGATGGGGATCTGTACGATTATAGTCGAGCTATCCGTGTTTTTCAAGAAGGGACCAACCTTAAGGCCAGTTTTAAAATAAAGGTCCAAAATATGGATACCACACAATTTGATATCGATGTAACCGACAGGTTTGGCAACAGGCCGGTACGCATTTCTATGGGCAAAGACGGTTTTATAAGAGCATCCAACGGTTCGGAAATGAAAACGTTGATGAGATTTGAGGTTGATGAATGGGTTAACTTTAAAATTGAAATGAATGCATCCAATTTAGGGAGCTATTCTTTATTTGTTGACAATAACGCCATATTAAATAATGTGCCTACGGTGATGGCCGTTAAATCTGTAGAAAGGTTATCGTTTAGAACAGGTCCCTATCGGGATTTGCCTACTAGGGAGACCCCAAATGAAGATCCCCATCCTCCGTTAAAGAATGCGGATGAGAAACAACGGCTGTCGAGCTATTTAATCGATGATGTTTTTATTTCAACGACTAAGAAATAGTCCTGTCCCGCCCTGGCCCTAAAGCCCGCCTGAATGAGGTAGTCGGGCAGGGGAATCAGGACTATTTCAAAAGAATTTTTATTGGTTTTGCTTAAAATAGTGTTGTTAAGATTATAGACCTAGGCGAAGCAAAGATCCTTATGTGCAGAATAGTGGCCAGGACCGAGCGAAAAATGCAACGATTTGCATTTGCAGCGAGGGGCCAGGTGGTGCGTTGGCCTTAGCTTCGGCTGGCTCCTCCAAACCAAGGTACACCGTACCTTGTTTTCTCGGCCCTGTTTCGTTTCTTTTGGGCGAACAAAAGAAATGAAAGGCATGATTTTATTTCGAGCTTTCCAACTGTTCGAAATAGCCCTGTTCCGCCCTGGCCCTAAAGCCCGCCTGAATGAGGTAGTCGGGCAGGGGAATCAGGACTATTTCAAACTTTCCTCCAAGATCCCTTGCGATGTACAGCTTATGGGAGGAAGAGGGCGGGAAATGGAAGTTTGAAAATTAATGATTACACAGTTTAATATTGTACCTATATTTAAAGCCCAAACCAGAATTTCAAGGTTTAATATTAAAATATGCGCAAAAAATTTAATGCAAAGTCTATTTTATTTTTAGTTGTCCTAGTAAGCTGTTGCCAGACGGGAATAGCTGCAGACTTCACAGGTGCTATCAACCCTCAAGGGAACAACACGGTAAGCATCTACTGCAATGAAAACAATGACCTCTACCAAATGCTATTGTCCAGCGGCCATAAGGTAACCCGTTACGTCGATATCAATTTGGCGATAAAAAGTACTCCCGATAGGGGGACCCTAATGGTTTTGGCGAAGGGATACCCACTGGAAAAAACCGTCCTTCCAGAAGATTTCTACAGGCGGATCAAGGAAAAAAGACTAAAAGTATATGTGGAATTCCCCGATCGGTTGGCATCGGGCAAGACCGGGCCCATAACCACCACGGAAAAGGAACGGCTCGTGGTCGTTTC
This sequence comes from Sediminicola sp., assembly GCA_048266425.1. Classification (GTDB taxonomy): domain Bacteria; phylum Bacteroidota; class Bacteroidia; order Flavobacteriales; family Flavobacteriaceae; genus Cerina. The sequence continues at coordinate 8,986 of JBLWZN010000052.1, read as the reverse complement.
CGATAGCTTCGGAAAGGATCTGCACCCGATGGACATCCTGGATGCTGGCCTGTACAGTTACGTAAAAGTGCCCGAACGGGAATCCTATCTCAAAGGGGCCAAGGTGGCGGGATTTAAAACGGCGGTCTACGGGCTGGAAGGTACCCCAAACTTTCCGATCCTCTTCGAGGATCAAGGGGTATGGGTAGCCACCACCAAACTGAGCGATTTTAACAAGAGCCGCTATTCCCCCCACCATACCTGGAGAAATGCCCTTGCCGCGATACTGTCGAAACTCGGCATTGGGATGGATTTAAAAAATGTTCAATGGACACCCGTGGTCCGGCCGACTTTCGACCCAAAAATTGCCCTTACCCCGGAAGATTATCGCAATGCCGTAAACCGGGGGGCGGCCTGGTACGAGAAGTCCAGATTTTTGATCCATCCAGACTGGCAGGACCAATGGCGGAGTATCGACACATTGGCCCTCCCCGTGGGACCGCCCATGGATCTCTCGTTGCCCTCCGGGGACGGATCCCTTGGGATTATGGAAGGGCATTATTCCTATATCAATCCCGATGGGAGTCAGCCCTACAGGTATTGGCTCCGGGCAGACTGTGTGGCCGAATCGGCGATGACCTTTGCCATGGCCAATGGCAATAAGGGGAATAAAAAATACAGGGAAACCGCGACCAACCTAATGGACTTCCTTTACAATACGGGCACCTTTATTACGGCAGCCAGCAAAGATCCGTCCAAGACTTCCTATGGCTTGGTCGGGTGGGCGGATACGCATAAAAGCAAGTACTACGGCGATGACAATGCCCGTGTTATCTTGGGTTCCATCCTGGCCGGTCAGACGTTGGGGCGCCATGATTGGGACCGGCAGATCGCCGAGTTGATCTTGGCGAATTTCCGTACCTCGGGCGAAAAGGGGTTCCGAAGCTCTTCCCTTAAGGGGGAGGATATCGACCAAACCACCTGGCAGGTACTGATGGCAAGGGACCTGGAGAATATTGCGCCCCACTTCGAGTCGTGGTTATGGGCCACCTATCTCTGGTTGTACGATAAGACGGGGTACAAACCCTTGCTGGAGAAGGCCAAAAAGGCGATCGGAATTACCATGGCCAATTATCCCACGAACTGGAAATGGACCAACGGCCTACAGCAGGAACGGGCCAGGATGATCCTGCCCCTTGCGTGGTTGCTGCGGGTAGACGACACCAAGCAGCATAGAACGTGGCTCAATCTGTTGTGCGACGATCTGTTAAGGTATCAGGTGGACAGCGGGGCATTTAGGGAGGCGTTGGGCGTGGGGAGCAACGGCAAATACGGTGCGCCTATCGGCAATGCCCAATACGGAACAACCGAGGCCCCGGTAATCCACGAAAACGGCGACCCCGTGGCGGATATGCTCTATACCACCAATTTTGCCTTTTTTGCGTTGAACGAGGCGGCGCAGGCTACCCGGGATCCGAAATATTTAAGGGCGGTGGACCGATTGGCCGATTTTCTGGTACGTATCCAGAGCACGTCTTCAGGGAGGGCCGACCTGGATGGTTGCTGGTTCAGGGCATTCGACTATGAAAGTTGGGAATACTACGGCTCCAATGCCGATCATGGCTGGGGCGCGTGGGGTACGCTTACGGGCTGGACCCAGAGCTTTATCACCACCACCCTGGCGATAAAGCTCGAAAACACCAGCTATTGGGACATGACCCAGGAATCCGGAGTAGGGGAGGGTATCGATGAGGTTTGGTCGCAGATGTTACCAGGTGTAAAGCATTGATTAAACTTTTATAAGGGTTTCGTAAGTGCAGTGGGATGGCCGACCTATATCCTTCAGCAAAGCGGTCCTTCCTCCATCAGCGCAGCGGTCTTTTATCCAAACAGCCCCCCACAATTTTATACGGTACCTTCAAAGCAACAATGCCCATACAATTGGGAATTTTAAAATCTATCTCGTTGGCACTATTTGGCCGAATGGGTAGACCCATTCTTATTTCGAAATAGCCATTATTGAAACCACCTAAAGGGTACAAAATTTTGTGCCTTATTTTCTTTTAATCACAATTTTCAATCTCCCTAATGCGCTTCCCCTCTCCGTATGTTTTTTACCAATTGCTTTTGCACATCGTAGTCATCTGGAACAGGCACAACACCATTTTCCGCTTCATATTTTTTATATTCTTCTTTTAGTTCAACAACTAGTTGGGGCATCTTATCTGCAAGGTTATTCATTTCGGATGGATCAACTGTAATGTCATATAATTCCCATTCGTTGGTCCCTTTAGGTTTAGGATTGATTACTAATTTATAATTACCTTTAAAAACAGCACTGCTTCCGGCTAATTCATAGCCAATTATTTCGGATTCATGATGCACTGTCGGAGCTTTTCCTGTTAACGAACTCCACATACTTGTTCCAGTAATTGGAAAAATTTCCTTCCCATTATATGTATTTCCATCCCCGGAAATTCCAGAAACTTCAAGGATTGTTGGCACTATATCTTTTACAAATGCGAATTCGTTGGTTATTTTTCCTTTTTCTAAATATTTTGGATACCAGGCAATAAATGGTACCCTAATACCTCCTTCTGTAGAAAAGGTTTTAAAATAGCTGTTAGGTGTATTAGCTGTTGTTGCCCAGCCTGGTCCATAATCGGCAAAAGAACCTTTTTGTCCCATTTCAGCATAATCACCCTTATAATCCTTCATAAGAGTGTATTGGTATTTTTCTTGATACCAGGCTCCAAAACCAGGTTGGTCTGGTAAATGCGTTGGGTCTGCTCCGTTGTCTGAAAGGAAAATAATTAGCGTATTGTCATATTCCCCAATTTCTTTTAGGTAGTCTAATAAGCGCCCAATATTATAATCCATATTATCAGCCATTCCTGCATAGGTCTGCATTCTTCTGGCATTGTATTTTTTTTCTTCCTCGGAAAGGGATTCCCAGTCAGGAATTTTCCATCCTGGCTCCGTAGTGGCAGTGTTCTCCGTGTTCAATATCACTTCTTTTGATATCACACCAAGCTCTTTTTGTTTTGCCAAACGAGCTTCCCGAATCAAAGACCAGCCTTTATCATAAACACCGTCATACTTATCGATAAATTCTTTAGGTGCTTGATGGGGATAGTGAACCGCCTGATAAGACACGTAGGCAAAAAATGGATGCCCATCATCAGAATTGGCACCTATATAGGTTATCATCTTATCGGTATAATAGTTGGATGAGAAATAATTCTCCTTTGGAAGTTTAACCTCCTTTTCATCCTCAAAATAATGAACGGCACTGTACATTGGCGCATAGGGCTGTTCTACCCAATTGTCTGCACCGCTTTCCATAAGAGCGAACGAATGCTCAAACCCCCTTGCATAAGGAATTGTATTTTCAGTTTTACCTAAATGCCATTTACCCACCATATACGTATGATAATCTGCATCTTTCATCCTAGTTGCAACGGTTACAACATTATTGTTTAAATATCCTTCATAGCCAGGTTTACCAAATTGATTATCGGCCTGAATTTCCATCATATTCCCAAGACCGGCCCTGTGATTATCGACCCCGGTTAAAAGCATTGTTCGAGTAGGGGAACATGCAGCTCCTACATGGAAGTTTGTAAATTGAATGCCCTCGCTGGCCAATCTGTCTATATTAGGTGTTTTTATTTCACTTCCGTATACACCTATGTCCCCATAGCCCATGTCATCAGCTAAAAAAATTATGATATTGGGTTTCTTTTCTTCCACAGGGGATGATGCCTGCCCAGAGGGCTTTTCGGTCCGGGATTGACAACCCAAAAGAATAGTAAGCAATGAAAGTAATGTGATAGTGCTTGTTTTCTTCATAATTAAATAATATTAAAATTTCTTCATTATCAGTGGGCATTATTTGTAGATGTCACTTAAAACTGTTGATGCAAATTGTGGTAATCAATGTTGGACATATAAGGAAAGTACGGCAATATTTCAATCAATTCCTTTGCTTTCGCTTCGGTTATGTTTTTGAAAATAAGGACAGCATCTTTCTTGGAAACAGAAATAAAAAAGCTTTCCAATATTCCTTCATCTTTCCATAATTTCACAAACTCCATCTCTTTTTTTGGCAATTCTGGACTTGCTTTTATGGTATTAATTCCTATGTCGGATAATGAGATTAGGACTAAAATTCTATTCATGGTCTGTGTTGTTGAAAAAGTTATTGATGTTTAATATAAAATCCTGTGATGAGGGGTTGGAAATATCCATTTGTGGAAAAACGTGGCCTTGGCCACCATAAATTTTAAGCTGGGAATTTGGCTGAATTTTATAGATCATATCCATGAAATTAATGGAGTCATCAAATAAAATCTCGTTTGTGCCTACACCAATAAAAACAGGTGGAAAGGACTCAAAATTCAACTTGCTTGTATCAGCAACTGACAAGTCTGCCCCAGCGTAAGCATGGGCAAAGTTTTGTACCATTTCTTTGTTTAATATTAGGTCTACATGTTGGCGATTGACAGAGGACGGGTTATTGGTTTCTAGATTATACCAAGGTGATAGGAGACCGATTGCTTTGGGCGGTTTTAACTTTCTTTGGGTTATTCCATAAACGGCAGCAATTACTAAACCACCGCCCGCACTGTCCCCAATAAAGTAAAATGCATCATTTGGGAATTGCCGATCTGCCCATTCATAGATACTTAAGACATCGTTCAATCCATTAGGATACGGTTTTTCCGGTGCCAATGAATAATCAACAAAGAGAATGGCTCTATCCAACCCATCGGCAAAATGCGAGACCATTGCTTTGTGCGAGAAAATGGAACCAATGGCATAACCACCTCCGTGAATATAAATGACTAATTCGTTGGGTATAGGATTTTCGGGTTTAAACCAATGACAGATAATGTTGTTAATCGTTTCTTCTGTTACCGAAACGTTTTCTTTTGTGGGATAAATATTGCCTATACTATCGTATAAGGTTCTGTTTTCTTCAATTAATTGGCCGTTGATGCTCATTTCAATAATCTTTAATTATTAAAACGATAAAACTAATTTTATCCTGCGTCCAAAAATTGTATCAAATCACTTTTATGTCGAAGTTTAGAGGGTGTTATTCCAAACATTTGGTACATATATTTATTCAATTGTGGAGAATCATAAAATCCACTTTCAAGTGCAATATTTGTAATGCTTTTATCACTTTCCGAAAGGATAAGGAAAATGGCATTTCTTAATCGTGTCCACAAAAGATATTTGGAGATACTACTGCCAATTTGCTGTTTGAATAAAACAGCTAATCGAGAAGGAGATAGGAAAACATTATTGGCCAATTCCCTTATTGATAAATTTTCTGTTTCAAAATTCGCATTGATATACCCAATAGATTTTATTATTCTTTCGTCTATAATCGGATTTGAGGAGATTTCTTGATTTATTTTTAGAATGTTGTTGAAAGTAAAATCATTTGTTGAACTAGTAAACATTTTCTTGAATTCCAATTCATTTGAGAAGATTCCAGCCTTGGTTTCCCCTAATTTATTTGAGAGGAATTTTCCCAAAAAAGAATAAGCTTCAACATTGATTATAATGAGATTGCTATTGCTACATTCACAAGAGTGCGATACCTGCGGTTTTATTACGAAACCATATATATTTTGATGCCTCTTATTTTCAATACACGTATTAAAAACGTGGTCTTCCGTATACACGACCTGATAGGCTGAATGGCGGTGAATCTCCACATTGGATTTGTGCGCTTTTAAAGCAAGGATTAATTTATTCATCTGGTTATTTGGTTTACAACTAACATTAAATTTATTTGCTGGTTTTCAGCGAATTGCCAAAACCGAAGTATTCTAATTTGAGTTTAAGGCTTTCCGTATTTTTTCTGATCTTGCACACGGGGTTCAACTTACTTTTTTATTTTGGGGAAGGTCTTACTTCGGTGGGATATAGGGGATTCCATTGACCAACATTATTACATTTTAAAATTGCCAGTTTTTGTAGTGCTGCGTCTGCGGAAGTGACCCCCATCAATATAATCCTTCTGTATTTTACCCGGTATGGTAGCCAGTTTTTTTATGGTGTAGAGGAAGCCTTTGTCCAGGTTCGTAAAAAAATGAAATACTTCCAGAACCAAAGCGGAAACGGTCAGCCGTTTGGTCGATAAAGATTGGCCGCAATTACCGCAGAAATTGCCAGGCCCAATTGCCCCACACTGTTGGCAGACGCGTTTCATTTGTTAAGGAGTAGCGTAGTAGGATAAAAATAATGTTTTTTTTCAAATTTTGGATCCCCATTTTCCCTGGTCAAAGCGTTCCTTTCTCCTTCAGCCCAGCGGTCACTTAACAAAGCGTTCCTTTCTCCTTACTTCGATTTCTTTATCCGCTTTTCTTCCTTTTTTTCCTTGGGGGTTTTAGCGGCTTTCTTTTTAACGTTCTTCTTTGCGTCTTGACTTTTTGCCATGATAGTTTCCTTTAAGTTTTGTTGAGATAAAGCTAAGCATAAATTGCACACGCTTCACCAAAACTGAATGTAGCCTTACGGGGATTTTGCCAGGTCCAAGGAACGGTGACGGGGTGCGCCATTTAAAGTGACTTCCCCGTTTGCGGGTTTCCAATCGTAAAATCTACCAACATTAAATCGATCAATATGATTTAAATCATATTTTGTAGGATTTTTTTTCAATAGTTTTGAATAAATGTTTATATATACGTAACGTTATTCACCACATTTTTTAATGGTTACACAACATAAATCATCATTTCATGTTAATTTCATCGGCTATTCTTGCTTTATATAATTGTATGATTTACGTTTGTAGGAAATAACCTTAATGCAATTTTGCTTTTTTTTAATGGAATCTTGATTGTTATTGTTACATGAGTTTTTAAATAAGTGATAACTATGAAAAGATTACTGTATATCGCGATTCTTGTGATTTTCTTGATTTTTGTGAGTACTAGAGTGTACTCCAATGTTGTGGAAAACGAAAAAAAGGCCCTGTTAGACCTGTACCATAGTACCAAAGGGGACCAATGGTCCACTACATGGGATCTGGAAGCCCCGGTTTCCCAATGGCAAGGAATTAAAACACAGGGGGACCATGTTATTGGGATAGACCTGTTTGAAAATAACCTGGTCGGAAATCTTCCCGAAAGTATCGGCGAACTGCAGAAATTGCAAAGCCTTAACCTGGCCTTTAATAAGCTCTCAGGGGAAATTCCAAAAAGTATGGCTGGCCTGCACCAGTTGAAGGTGCTTAAACTTGAGATGAATTCGCTTGTAGGAAAGCTTCCCGAGAACCTGGGCGAAATGGAAAGCTTGGTAGAGCTGAGCCTGTACAACAACTTTTTGACCGGGAGCATTCCCGAAAGTGTGGGCGACCTGCGAAATTTAAAGATATTGAACCTGTCGAGCAATACCATTACGGGGAAAATACCCGAATCCATTGGGAACCTGATCTTCTTGGAAAGTTTGGGCCTCTTTCAGAACAATTTGGAGGGCAACATACCCAGGGTCATGGGGAATCTTACCAATTTAAGGGAATTGGTCATGGCCAATAACCGGTTGGAAGGGGAGATCCCCGAGGAGTTTACCCAATTGGCAAACCTGGAGATCCTACAGATCCAGAACAATAACTTTAAGTCGCTCTTAAATTTGGAGAGAATGGATTCCCAACAGTTCTTGGTCATGGATTATGACAGGAAAAAGGATGTTAATGACTTTAAAAATATTGAAATCCAGGAAACCCGAATGGTGGAAACCGAATTCGACAAGACGGGGGGCCAATGAATTTGACGTGCTATTGGTTTTTAAAGAGAGGTGTTAAAAGCACCTCTTTTTTTATTGTTTAATGCGATGTTTGTAACAGTTGTGCATTTCGTTTCCACCTTCTGCCTTTAGGTACCAAGAAATCACTTTCGATTTCCTAGTATAATAAATCCGTTAATTAGTAAAAAAGATCTTCGGTTTCCATAATGGTTCTGTTGGTCATTTTTCAATTCCATAAGAATAAAACTGACCTATACAGCAGTTGGGAATATTAAGAAGTTAAAACACATAAAGTAATTATTTTCTTATACTTTAATTATAAACTTTACGTTCTTCATTTGCACATTGAACTTGCGCAAAATATTAACCAAATTATTTAATCAAACAAACCAAATTTTATGAAATCGTATTTAAAAGTTATTGCGAAATGTTTATTGACCGCCACTTTGGTTTTGGCCTCCTGTTCCGTTGATGATGGGGTCGATGGCCTTACCGGACCTCAGGGCCCCAAAGGGGAACAAGGAATTCAAGGGGAAAAGGGAGATGCTGGGGCTACCGGTGCCGACGGGAAGGACGGGCTGCCGGGTGCCGACGGCAAGGACGGAGTAGATGGGAAGGACGGGCTGCCGGGTGCCGACGGTAAAGACGGGGTAGATGGAACGGATGGCTTGAACGGTACGGACGGCGTAGATGGCTTAAACGGCACAAATGGACAAGACGGTGCCGATGGTAAGGATGCGACGGTGGTGGCTAGCAGCTGGATCGACCTAACGGCGGATGATTTCGAATCCTCCCAAAAAACAAGTGGTTGGGGAGAAACGTTCGACGCAACTTACAGTACCCCGCTTTTGACCCAAGAAGCTTTGGACCAGGATGTGGTTTTGGTTTACCTTAAGTTGAATTCGGGTCAAATTGTTCAGATGCCCTATGTTTATAATTCGGATGATCATGCGGCGGTGGCATATACTGCCATTCTATCCTTGAACAGTCTGGGAATCAATGTCACACCTTCATGGGATCTTAACTATATGGGAATAGACGAGCCCCTGGAAATCAGTGTTAGGTTCGTCATTATTCCGGCTACTACTTTTTCCCTACCGGCTAAAAGCTATCACCAGGATTTTAAGAAAATGACTTACGAAGATGTGATGTCATATTTTAATTTATAGGGGTCAGTCGATAAGATAATAGTTATTTATTGACAAAATCATGGTTAAGTGGGTCCTCCCCTTATTTCAAGGGG
>JBLWZN010000051.1:0-24233 GCA_048266425.1 Sediminicola sp. | reverse complement strand
AGCCCTTTTATCAATTCCGGAGAAAACCCCTCTGGTTCCAAAATAAGTTCATCAGGTGTTCCCTGGTGGTGGAAACGGGGGGCGTTCACGGCCTCTTGCATGCTCATGTTGAACTCATAGGCATTTAGAATGGTCTGGGCCACGGCGGTAATAATGGTGGAGCCCCCAGGCGTGCCCACAACCAGCCATAACTTGCCTTCCTTCTCTACAATGGTAGGCGTCATGCTGCTCAGCATCCTTTTTTGAGGGGCGATACTATTGGCTTCGGCCCCGATTAGGCCAAACATATTGGGCACACCCGGCTTGGCACTAAAATCGTCCATCTCATTGTTCAGGAAAAAGCCGAGTTCGTCGCTGTACACCTTGGAGCCATAGGCACCGTTCAAGGTGGTGGTCACGGCCACCGCGTTCCCTTGGGCGTCCACGATGGAGTAGTGTGTGGTCTCGGTGCTTTCGGAAATCTGGATATCCCCGTGCGATATATCGGATTCGGGCGTAGCGTGGTCAAAAGTGAAATTTTCCATCCGCTGTGCCAGGTAAGTCTTGCTCAGCATAACATCTAAGGGAATGGTAACGAAATCCGGGTCTCCCAAAAAGTAATTCCGGTCGGCATACGCCCTTTTGGAGGCCTCGGTAAAGAGTTGCATGTACTTTTCGGTATTGTGGCCCATCTCGCTCACGTCATAGGGTTCCATCATCTTTAGGATCTGCTCCATGGTTACCCCGCCACTGCTGGGCGGACTCATGGAAATGATGCGGATACCCCTATAGTCGAAAATGATGGGTTGCCTCCATACCGCTTCGTATTTTTCCAGATCTTCTTCGGTAACCAATCCGCCTTTTTCCTGGATAAAAGCTGCTAATTTTTGTGCGGTTTCACCCGTATAAAATCCGTCCCTTCCCTTCTCGGCGATATTGCGTAGCGTTTTTGCCAAGGCCGGGTATTTAATGGTATCCCCAGGATGGAAGGACTTGGCAAACAACGTGCTATCCCCATTTACCTCAATAAACTGATTCTGGAAATATTGCAGGGCCTGTGCCTGCCTTTCGGTTACTACCACCCCTTTTTCCGCCAGCTCAATCACGGGGGCCATAATTTCGAAAAGGGGCAAAGCACCAAATTTTTGGTGGACGGCCAAAATTCCCGCCACCGATCCGGGCACGCCGATCGCATTGGCGCCCAAGGTGCTTTTTCCCGGAATTACGTTCCCTAAGGAATCCAAATACATGTTCTTGCTGGCCGCCAAGGGCGCTTTTTCCCTATAGTCCAGGGCTCCTACGTCCCCGTTACTTTTTCTATAGACCATAAATCCGCCCCCACCGATATTCCCTGCCACCGGGTAGGCTACCGCCAAAGCCAACTGGGTAGCGACCATGGCATCAAAGGCATTGCCCCCTTTTTGCATGATTTCGCTGCCGATACGGGACGCTTCCTCCCGTGCGGACACTACCATGGCGTGATCACTGACCAGTCCGGTCGGGGCAGCAGGTTTTGTTTTACATTGGATAAAGAGAACCAGGGCAAGGGCGAGAAGGATAAGGGTTGTTTTTTTCATTTTTTTTGGTTAGTGAATTAGTGGGTTAGTGCAAAAGTACAATTAGGAGAGAATCAAGACCATAGAAAATAGAGTATAGAAAATAGACATAGAGAATAGAAGATAGAAAATAGACGAAAGATTTCCTTGAACCTTGAACTTTCAACATTGAACCTTGAACCACAGCTGCCAACTGCAACTGCGCACTGCCAACTTTTTCTAGTTTCGAATTTCCAATTTCGTTTTTTTTAACCTTGAACACCGAACCCCGAACCCCAAATCCCAAACAATCCTTCGTCCTTCTGTCTTTTGACTCACACCTCATGTCTATTAAAGCGAAATAAGTTTCTGCCTGGAAAAAACGACCAGTTCTTCAAAAAACGCCAGGAACTCGGTCTCAAACTTATCATAGTGTTCCTCCAGGTCAAGAATGGCGAAGTTCATTTTGGATTTGTTTTTGGTCCTTCGATTTATCCCATTCAGAACCCTGGAAATACCATCCATCTTCGCGTAGTTGACAATCCAATTATCCGCAATCATATAGGGCATCATTTTGCGTATCCCCTCCGGCAGGATATCGTAATTTTCCTCCAGCAGATCGTAAAATCGTTCCACGAACTCTTCTAGTGGGACATCGGAATACCGCTCCCAATTTTTGGCTAAAAAATGATCGTAAAAAATATCCACGATCACCCCACTATAATGTCCGTAGTTCTTATGGAGCCGTTTGGTGCTTTTCCTGACGGTTGGATGGGCATCGGTAAAGGTGTCGATTGCACGGTGCAGGATTATGCCACTCTGTACCCTCGGGGGAAGATGCTTGAATTTATTTCCCCGAATACTATCGGCTATAAAATTACCGATCGTAATCTGTTGGTCCCCAAAGGAAAGATAGATATGCGCCAAAAAATTCATAGGTCGAAATATAGTCCGCTGTTGTCGAATTTACAAATTCAGTCCGTAAAATATGCTGTATACCTTTATATTTGCAAAAACCTTTTAAAAGGTATAACTGAGTTTTGTATGACATTGATCAAATCGATTTCCGGTATACGGGGCACCATCGGCGGTGTCCCCAACGATAATTTAACACCCTTGGATGCGGTAAAATTTGCGGCCGCCTATGGTACCTGGCTAAAAAACCAATCGGTTTCGGATGCTTCGGCGGACAAAAAGTATAAGGTCGTCATAGGAAGGGATGCCCGTATTTCTGGCGAAATGATACAGAATCTTGTGGTCTTTACCTTGGTTGGACTTGGGATCGATGTGATCGATCTGGGATTATCTACCACCCCGACCGTGGAAATTGCAGTTCCTTTGGAAAATGCCGATGGGGGAATTATACTTACCGCCAGCCATAACCCCAAGCAATGGAACGCTTTAAAACTGCTGAATGCCAAAGGGGAGTTTTTGGACGCTGTGGAAGGGGCCAAAATTTTGGACCTGGCCGAAAAGGAGGATTTTGTCTTCTCGGAGGTAGACGATCTAGGAGAGGTAACCCTAAACGATTCCTATATCGATATCCATATTGATGAAGTGCTGAACCTGTCGTTGGTCGACAAGGAAGTGATAAAGGCTGCCAATTTTAAGGTTGTCGTAGATGGGGTAAACTCTACTGGCGGGATTGCCATACCCAAACTTCTGGAAGAACTGGGGGTAGAGGTCGTAAAATTGTATTGCGAACCTACCGGCCATTTCCCCCATAACCCGGAACCCCTAAAGGAACATCTAGGGGATATCAGTAAGCTCGTGGTTGCCGAAAAGGCCGATTTTGGTATCGTGGTGGACCCCGATGTGGACCGATTGGCTTTTATAAGCAACGATGGGGAAATGTTCGGCGAAGAATACACCTTGGTGGCCTGTGCCGATTATGTATTGGGCAAGACCAAGGGCAATACGGTGTCCAACCTCTCGTCTTCCCGTGCCTTGCGCGATATCACGGAGAAACACGGTGGCACCTATGAGGCCGCTGCGGTCGGCGAGGTAAACGTTGTCGCCAAAATGAAGGCGAACAAGGCCATAATCGGGGGCGAGGGCAACGGCGGGATTATTTATCCCGAAAGCCATTACGGACGGGATGCTTTGGTAGGCACGGCCTTGTTCTTGATGTTGATGGCAGAGCGCGGGGGAACCGTAAAGGAGCTTAGGGACAGCTATCCTGCCTATTTTATGGGCAAAAAGAAGATAGAACTGACCCCTGGACTGGATGTGGATGGTATTTTGAAGGGGATGGAAAAGAAATATCAAAACGAGAACATCACAACGATCGATGGCGTAAAGATCGATTTCCCCGAAAACTGGGTCCACCTTAGAAAATCCAATACCGAACCCATAATCCGCATTTACACGGAAGCCAAAAGTCAGGCCGAAGCCGATGATCTAGGTGAGCGTATCATTGAAGAAATCAAGGAAGTAGCGGGAATTTAGAAATGAGATTAAAGAGTAAGGACGGAAGGACGAAAGATGAAGTTGGAGACTGGAAACCGGAAACTGGAAAACAGTTGGCAGTTGCAGTAGGCAGCAACCTGTCCATATCACCGCATCACGGAAAACGGCATCACGGCATCACGGAAAACCGCATCACGGAAAACGGTATCACGGCATCACTGAAAACTCACTAACCCACTATTTCACTTATGATCAGAATATTCCTATCGACCTTAACATTGCTACTTTGGTGTTCCAATCTAAACGCCCAGGCGGATACGTTGCGTGTGATGAGTTATAACATTCTTCATGGGGCTACGACAAAAAACGATTTTAATCTCGATTCCATTGCGGGGGTCATCAGGAAATTTGATCCGGACCTTGTAGCCTTGCAGGAAGTGGATTTTAGGACCCACAGGGCTAAGGAATATGACCTGTCGACCGAGTTGGGCATACGGACCAAGATGGCCTCGCTTTTTGCCCGCGCCATGTATTATGATGGGGGCGAATACGGGGAAGCGGTATTGTCAAAATATAGTTTTGTAGGAACCGAGAATTTGGCCCTGCCCCATTTGCCGGCTTCGGAACCCAGAGCTGCCTTGGTGGTCCGGGTCCTTACCAAAAATGGAAATACCATTCAGTTTGCGGCCACCCATTTGGATCATCAAAAGGTGGAGACGGATCGGCTGATGCAGGCCGAGGAATTGGTTAACAGGTTGGGGGATACCAACTATCCAACATTGCTTGTGGGTGACCTAAATACCCAGCCCGATAGCGAAACCATGAATATACTGACCCAGAAATTCAAATTTCCGGATACCGAGGAGGCCTTTAAGCCCACATGGCCGTCGGACGGCCCTCGAGTGTGCATAGACCATATCCTATTAACGCATCAGGAGCATTGGAAGGTACTGGACTACCAGGTTTATTGCAACGAATATACCAGCGACCATTGCGCAGTAATAGCGACTTTGGTATATACACCTTAAAACCGGGAGACTGGAATCATGAGCCAAGAATCAAGAGCCAAGACAAAAGACATACCATCAACTATCAACAAATATTAGTAACCGTATCACTGTATCACGGAAAACGAAAGACCCAATAACCCATTAGTTCACCAACAACAAACCATCAACCATCAACTATCAACAAATATTAGTAACCGTATCACGGCATCACCGTATCACGGAAAACGAAAGACCCACTAGTTCACTAACAACAACAAAATCACAATGAAAAAAAACATCTTTCTTTACCTCTTCGTTTTTATGGCTTTGATCGCCCTGTACCAATATGTGAATGCTACTCATATTTTGAAGGACAGGGATGACAAGATAGTTAGGTTGAAATCCGACGCAACGCAGCTTAAGGATTCCATTCAAAAACTGCAAATAAAGGTGTTGGACATGCAGTATTTTTCCTTGGAAAACAATGATGATGCCCTTGCCTACTACGATCATTTAAAACTGAAGGATCCTTCGCGTTATATCGCTGACAAATTATTGGAGACCAATGAAAAGAAAGGAAACAATCCCTTGGTGCCCTATGAGGGAATGGAAGGAAGTTTTAAAATCAACAAGATAAAGCTCCTTAACCACAAATGGATCATAGCCGATTTCTCCGATGGCAAATATTGGGGAGAACTCCTAATAAAATATGAATTGAAGGATGACCTTGGGGTCGATTTTACGTTAATAGATCACCTATTGTATCGGCCTTCCTAAATCCTGCTCCCCAACCACTTCTTGAAAGCATGGAAATTTTGGGGAGATACACCGTGCCCTACCGGAAATTCCTCGTAGACATAATCTATCCCTAATTTCTTAAGGAATTCAGGGGCCTTTTGTGCCCATTCTGCCGGAATAACCTGATCTACCATCCCATGGGAAGCGTAAATATGTAGGCCTTTATGGTTTTTATTTGCAAAATCAGGGACAAGGGTTTTCTCGTTGATATATCCACTTAGCGCAATCAGGTTTTTAACCTTGTCCGGGAAGGAAAGTGCTACCGCATAGCTCAAAATGGTGCCCTGGCTAAAGCCCAATAGCGTAACGTTTTTGGCATCCAGTCCATAAGCCGCACATGCCTCGTCGATAAAGTTTGAAATTTTGTCGCGGGACTCGATTGCCTGATCGTCGTTGCTCCATTTGCCGTATTCCGCATCAAAATTAATGGAATACCAAGCATACCCCAGTCCTTGCATCCCATAGGGCGCCCTTACGGAAATAATGAACAGATCGTCCGGCAGTTCCGGGGCAAAGGAAAAAAGATCCTCTTCATTGCTGCCATAACCATGGAACATAAACAAAACGGGGGGAGTGGAATTTGTCCTATTTGAAGGGCGAACAATATGATATAACGATAGATTTTTGGCCTGCATAAAAAGGGGGAATTCAAAGATTATTTTTCGAGTTCAAAGGTAGCACAATTTTTTGTTGCCGGTAAATAGAGTCGAAAGTTGTATTTTGAATTTTCTAACTTGAAACTTGAAACAAAAAACTTCGATCCTAAATCCACCAAACCACCAACCTTGAACATTAAACTTGGAACTTTTTCCCATCAACACAGGTCCGCCGAAACCTTAGTGAAGGTGGAAACAACCATCAACAAAACCTGCCTACTGCAACTGAGCACTGCCAACTTCTTTCCTTTTCATAATTCGGATGATATGTCTTTCGTCTTTTTGTCTTTCGTCTAAATTCCAACCTCTAATTTCGCACCTCTAACCTTGCACCCTTCACCATTCACCTTTCAACCATGAAAACAATCATCCCCACCAAACCACAAAAAACTTTTCAAATTCCGATTCGGACTTTTTGCGCCAGACCATGGGGGAATATTCCCGTTCCAAAGCACTTTTTACTTGGGACAAGGCTGTAATATGGTCCATCCATTCGACGTTGCCGTAGGGGTGTTTCGGCCATTCCGATTTGGTGGGAAGATAGTATTGGCAGTGACGGAAATTTTCATTTTGAAATTCTTTTAACCCTATCCAATACCCTGCGATGCAGGCGGGGTTCAAAGGATGAATTTCGATGTTTCCATTGGTATAGGGCATAAACAATTGAGCCTTGAAACAAGTTCTATTTTCAATATTTTTGTAAAATAATCCATTGTTGTACAGTGTTTTATACCATATGGATGAATGTGATAATTTAAAGTGTTGATTTTTAATTTTTTCCAATTTGTCAAAAAGCCTATCCTTGCGGTTGGGCCCGATCCATCTAAGTATGGGGTCTTTGATCGATGTATCCAGCAGATAAAATTTATAGGTCAGTTCTACGTGCACCTGTTGGGATGACCTTAGGTCCTTTAGGATAAAATCGATTTCCCCTAGGGTCCTCTCCCCGTTCTTTATAGGAAGGTTGTGCAGCAAAACCTCGTACTTATTAGAATGCTGAACGAGTTGAAGAAAAACCTGCTCAATCTGATGCCCAAGTCGAAGATTGTCAGGAAGGGGCGATGCATTGAAATTTGATAGGTCAACCTTGGGGAACTCAAATTGCGTCAACCCAAAAAAGGTGCCTTCCCATAAATTGGGAGTGTTTATAAAAGCCTCAAATCTACTTGTATCGGGAATTTTCATCGTTTACGAAGATAGGCCAAACCGTTAAGTTTTCATTAAAACAGGGATGGGTTGGCGTAAAAGCCTTATTTTTATAATATGGTTAAAGATAATTTTTCACCTGGTAGGAATATGCAAAAAGGGTTCCGTTTTACCCCTTACGAGGCACCGGACCTAACTCCTTTTGAAAAGCTCTTCGATATTTTCCAAGAGCTTATCACCCATACCTCGGGCGACGTGGACGAGGCATTGGACTGGCTGCGGGAATTGGACAAGGAATATGAACTCACTGATGAAAACTATACCATAGACGATTTTATTGAGGACTTAAAGGCCAAGGGATTTTTGAGGGAGGAATTTAAGGACGGAGGAGGCCAAGGGGAAGGTGAAAAGGGTGATGGATCCCTTTCCATAACCGCGAAATTGGAACGCATACTCCGCCAACGGGCTTTGGATCAGATTTTTGGAAAAATAAAGCGGAGCGGGGCCGGGAATCACAAAACCGGCAAATCCGGTCTGGGGGACGAACATACGGGAGATCTTAGGGAGTACCGTTTTGGGGATGGTCTGGAACATATTTCCATGACCGAGAGTTTAAAGAACGCCCAGATCAACCATGGACTGGACAGTTTTTACCTGAACGAGGAAGATCTGGTCGTAGAAGACACCCAATACAAGGCCCAGATGAGTACGGTACTTATGATCGATATCAGCCACAGTATGATCTTGTACGGGGAAGACCGCATTACCCCGGCCAAAAAGGTTGCTATGGCCCTGGCAGAACTTATTACCACCCGTTACCCCAAGGATACCTTGGATATTTTGGTTTTTGGCAACGACGCCTGGCCCATCCCCATAAAGGATTTGCCCTACTTAAAGGTCGGACCCTACCATACCAACACCGTGGCCGGACTACAGTTGGCGATGGATATGCTGCGCAGGAAAAGGAACACCAACAAACAGATCTTTATGATCACCGACGGCAAGCCCAGTTGTCTGCGACTTCCCGATGGCAACTACTATAAGAACAGCGTAGGGCTGGACGATTACATTGTGGAAAAATGCTATACCATGGCCCGGATGGCACGTAAATTGCATATCCCCATCACCACTTTTATGATTGCCCAAGACCCATATTTAATGCAGTTTGTTCGCCATTTTACCGAAGCCAATAAAGGGAAAGCATTTTTTACGGGCCTGCAAGGCCTGGGCGAAATGATCTTTGAGGATTATGAGGCGAATAGGAAGAAAAAAATGAAATGAATTTGAAGGTACGAGGTACGAGGTAAAAAAGGTGAAAGGTTAATGAACATAGGAACATTGGAACTAATGGACAGTGGGCAGTTGGCAGCTTTAGTTAAAGATATGAAGATGAATGTTTCCGTAGGGACGCAATGCTTGCGTCTCAATCTTATAACGGCATCACTGTATCACGGAAAACGGCATCAAAAAAAAAGTAGGCAGCAGGCAGTTGCAGTTGGCGGAATTGGTTGTTGGTTGATAATTAATAGTTGATAGTTGATGGAAAAAAATAAACCCATAAGCATATAAACCCATAAACTTTTTTCGTCTATTCTCTATTTTCTCTATTCTTTTAAAAAAACATGAATTTGAAACACAAAGAAATTACCACCTTGGGTGGACTTAAGAAAGCGGGATACAAAACCAAAAGCATCAAGGATGAACTAAGGGACAATCTTATTAAAAGAATCCAAAACAAAGAAGCCACCTTTCCAGGAATCTGGGGCTTCGAAAATTCCGTTGTCCCGGAACTGGAACGGGCCATACTGTCCCGGCACAATATCAATCTGTTGGGCCTTCGGGGCCAGGCAAAAACGCGTTTGGCCCGTTTGATGGTGAATTTATTGGACGAATACATCCCATATGTAAAGGGCTCGGAAATCCATGACGACCCGTTCCGGCCGATTTCCAGACATGCTTTGGAACTTATTGAGGGACATGGGGACGAGACCCCAATTACCTGGTTGCACCGGGA
This sequence comes from Sediminicola sp., assembly GCA_048266425.1. Lineage (GTDB taxonomy): Bacteria > Bacteroidota > Bacteroidia > Flavobacteriales > Flavobacteriaceae > Cerina. The sequence continues at coordinate 14,707 of JBLWZN010000051.1, read as the reverse complement.
CGACCGCTTCTATGAAAAGTTGGCCACCCCGGATGTTACCGTCGCCGACCTGATCGGTGACCTGGATCCCATAAAGGCCGCCAACCTAAAACTGTCCTATGCGGACGATAGGGTCATTCATTTTGGGATGATTCCCCGTGCCAACCGATGTATTTTCGTTATCAACGAACTGCCAGACCTGCAGGCCCGTATCCAAGTCGCCCTTTTCAATATTTTGCAGGAAGGGGATATTCAGATAAGGGGATTTAAGCTCAGTTTACCCTTGGATCTGCAGTTTGTATTTACAGCAAATCCGGAAGATTATACCAATAGGGGCAGTATTGTTACCCCATTAAAGGATAGGATAGGCTCCCAAATACTGACCCATTATCCGCTGGATATTGCTACCGCTAGGAAAATAACGGAACAGGAATCGCGATCGGACGCACGGCAGACCGGTTCTATATATGTGCCCGATCTTGCCAAAGACCTTCTGGAACAAATTAGTTTTGAAGCCCGCCAAAGCGAGTATGTAGACGCTAAAAGCGGGGTAAGCGCCCGGATGGGAATTACCGCTTTTGAGAATCTTTTGAGTACCGCGGAACATAGGGCCCTGAAAAATGGGGAGAAAGACACCTCCGTTCGCCTAAGTGATTTTATGGGGATAATCCCGGCGATCACCGGGAAGATAGAATTGGTTTACGAAGGGGAACAGGAAGGAGCCGATTTTGTTGCCCTTATCCTGTTGGAGGAAGCTATAAAAACCCTGTTTCCCAATTACTTTCCAAAGATCGAAAAGTTGGAACGAAAGGATGCACAGAGCCCCTATGACGAATTGATTACCTGGTTTTTTGAAGGGGAGGGCTTCGAATTACTGGACGATGCCCCCGATACGGAGTACCAAACCAATTTGGACAGCGTAGCCGCACTCGACCGTTTAATAGACAAATTTCAGCCTAAGGCAGTCAAAAGGGATCGGTATTTCTTGAAGGAACTCCTGCTTTGGGGCCTGGTAGCCAATAAAAAGTTGAGCAAGCATCGTTTTGTGAGCGGGTATCAATTTAAGGACCTATATGGCAGTATTGTAAGTGGCCTATGATTTTATCCATAGAATTTCCCTTGGCCGACTTAATTTATTTTAGAAATTCCAGTGCCTTGTCAAATGCCTTTTAATGCCAAGTATCTATATCGGTCATGTTTTCAAAATTGTAGTCCCCTACAAACTCCTTTCGAAGCTTAAAACTCAAAAAGGTGAGGAACAAAAGCATCATGTACAATATGAACATGGTGGTACCCATGGGAATAAAAGTTTCTGGAATAATATGGTTTTCATACTCGCCATAGCTCAACAGGGTGGTAAGCGTATCAATGGTTTTAAAACCGTAGACCAGCAAAATAACATAAAGCGAATACTCCAAATTCCGCATTTTTGGATCTGCGATCTCCTGTTCCTTTATTTTGAACCCTACCACGTATAGGTATAAAAAATGGACCAAAGTGAGCAACGGAAAAATATAGTTATCAATTTTTAAAAAGTAAAACTTATCGGTAAATAACCCGTAAAAGCTGTACACGCTAAGCGAAATCAACGTAATTGTCGTCAGGAGCACGGTGGTTTTCCAGTAGCGGATTTGTTTCTTGTATTGCATAGATAAAATTTAAGTCCTAAGGAACTTTCATCTAAAAACGGGGTCTGTTTTTTTTTATTTTAATTAATTCGACGAAGCGCAATCAATGTTGGGTATCTGCAAATAAACGTGGTGAAAACCGCTTTAAATCTATTGCTTTACTTTTCCAGAAGCTGCAAGAGCCAATCCTTAAGTGCGTCTTCATTAGTATTGACCAGTTCCGAGATACTGCCAATGCGTTTTCCAAAATCATCTACCTCCGTCACGGTAACCAAAAGGGAAAAGGTGCCATTTCCAAAGACCTGTCCATCTGCCCTATGGGATAGGGGAACCGGTAAAAACCAACCTGAATTTTTAGAAAGTTCCTTATCTTTAGGGCCATAGGCCTTCCCCAGCTCTATATTGTAAATGGGCATAATAACATTGGCGGTTTCCTCTCCATGGTAATTTTGATCTGCATCGACCCAAAAGGAAATCATTTGCACTTGCAGCACCAAATCCATTGAATTGTCCCCTTGCCGTAACTTGGCCTTGCTTTTATCTATTTTTATTGCCACGGGTTGAAGGGACAAAAAAGTACCGCTTCCATCTATCGAGAATTTCAAGGTTACCTGGGAAACGGCCGTTTGGTTACCGTTTATAACAGCCTTTCTGGTCAGGGTGACCGATTCGTAATTTAGGGAATGGGCGTTCTCGGAAACGTCTTTGTAAAAATGGGAATCGTTGATCTGATTGCCGTACGTTGCCGTGTATTTATCGGCTTCCTTGGCAAGTACCTTTTTTACGGACCGTATCCCGTAATCGACCAAAATAGGGGCTACGACGGTCAGACCGGCACCTACAAGGGCAGTTTCCGGTGCTTGGTTCAATTGAATATCTACGATTTCCCCTACTTCATGAAAACTGTTTTTATTGGCAACACATCCAAGTAATATGAAAGCCACAGGATAAGTTAATAAGAACGCAAGCGGCTTCATGGAATATGTGTTTAACCCATCGTTAATTCATAAATAGGGAGCCTCCTTATGAAACCCACCTCCGTTTTTCGGCTGCTCCTGCCAAGTACCAAAAGTAAATTCCCGCACCAATGATCAATAGAGGGATCAACTTGGCCTGAAACGTATCATAGATCACATCTATATTTGTCATAAAATAGGAATAACCAAAATAGGACAAAATACCGACCAGGGAAATCAAAAATAGGGTATGGGCCCATTTTTTTCGCAAGAGTAGGCCCAAGCATCCCAAAACACCGCCCCAGACCGCAATGGCGAAGGCTGCCATGGCCCAAGCCGGCGTGTTTTCAACGATTCTTACGGGCTCTATGGACAAAGCTTGTTCCATTTCTTCTGCCACAAAAGCTTCGTTTAAAAAGGACATGGCCCCGATAAGATTCCAAATTAGGCCCAATACACTTACTACCCAAAACCATGTTGGTGGCTTTATTATTGATTTCTCCGTCATTTTAGTTAAATTTCAATTTGTGAACGTTGATATATGATGTTAAAATACAAAAAATAATAATGAACTCATATAAAATGTACATCATAGGAACCGAACTGGTTTAAAATATTCATTTAGAATATATCTTGATGATTTTTATGTCATATCCAAGTATTTTTCAATAGCATAGCCGAGACCAAGGGTCGGAAAAATAATTACGAGCTGGCAAAAAAATGGCAAAATAGAACCGAAGGTTAAAGTGTACGCCTGTTCATTATATGATAGATTAAACTGAAAAGCGGAAGAAATATTATTGAACCCCAAGGAAAAAGTTTGTGCGGATTCCAATACTAAAGCCAATGCAGAAAACAAAATACCAATATTTGCTTAAGATTCAATTCTTGGGGTTCCGATACAGTGGATGGCAAAGCCAACCCGGGCAAAGAACCGTGGAGGGCATGCTTCTAAAAACCTTAAAATTTGTGATGCCAGGAAGAAAGTTCAAAATTTTGGGGGCGGGCCGAACAGATGCCAAGGTATCGGCTTTGGATGCTGCCTTTGAACTCTTTTTGGAAGAAGGGCCAATTGTCGATTTCGGGGGATTCATGAAGGAATTCAACCTTAATTTACCGCCGGATATTCGGGTTATTGGAATGGAAGAAGTGGAAGAGGGATTCAACATTATCCAGCATGCGAAGGTCAAGGAATATGTATATCTGTTTTCCTTTGGGGAAAAGAACCATCCGTTCAGCGCTCCTTTTATGGCCCATATTCCTGGGCCGTTGGATATTGATTTGATGAGATCTGCCTGTGACCTTTTCGTAGGAACCCATGATTTTTCGACATACACGGCAAGAGTGCAAAAAAACTCACAAACCCATAGGACAATTTTGGGTTGCGAAATAAGGGATAACAGTATTTTGACAGCAAATTTTTTTCCGGAAAGAAGTTATGCGATGATCGTTCAGGGAGAGGGGTTCAAAAGGTATCAGGTCCGAATGATAATGGGAGCCTTGATCCAATTGGGTAGGGGGGAACTGACCCTTATAGATTTGAAAGACTCTTTGATCGATCCCAGCTCCCTACGGTTAACTTATGTGGCACCGGGCTCTGGCCTTATATTGAATAAATTGGAATTCCGATAAAGGTGAACTTTGGTTATACTCCGTCCTTTTTATTACATTTAAGGGTTTTACCACTTTAAAAAAAGTAAATGTCCAAGAAAAAGAAAAACCTAAAAAAACAGTTTAAGTCCACCAAGAAAATGGGTGCTGCCCCCGGTACGATAACCTATATGGGAAGTCGGTCCGATGATAAATTTGTGGTTACAATTGCCGAATATGACAAGGACAGGTTGCAGCTTGCCCAGCTCCAGGATATCAGTGAAATTGGCCGGTTTAAGGATACCCCGGAAATTACATGGTTAAACATTGTGGGCCTGTCCAATGAGGAGAAAATTGGCTTTGTTGGTAAGGAGTTTGGATTTAACCCCTTAATATTGGAAGATGCCGTTAATACAAATTCCCGGCCCAAGATCGATGAATATGAGGATTACATCTTTGGGGTTTTCAAGATGATGTATATGGACGGGAACGGGGAGCTAGTGATCGAGCACACAGCGATGATCCTGTGCAAAAATGCCGTTTTGGTCCTGCAGGAGATGGAAGAGGATGTATTTGGTTCGGTTAGGGAACGTATGAAGAACAAATTGGGAAGGATTCGTAACAATGGCCCTGATTATTTGTTTTTTGCGCTGTTGGACTCCATAATCGATAATTATTTTGCGGTTTTGGAAAGCATTTATGATCAACTCGAGGCGCTGGAAGAAGAAGTATATAATGACCCAACTCCAGAAACTGCCCATAAAATTCAACAATTGAAGAAAGAAGTACTGGGGGTAAGAAAATGGGCTTTCCCGGTAAAGGAGCTCATCAGTAGGCTAATAGATTCCGAAAGTCCGTTGATTTCCAAAGAAACCAAACTTTATTTGAAGGATGCCCTGGACCATTGTTATGAGATCAACGAAAATCTGCAACTATATAGGGAAATGTCCACCAGTCTTATGGAGCTATATATGACAAACGTAAGCAATAAAATGAACGAGGTGATGAAAGTGCTTACCATCATGGCCTCCATATTTATACCGCTTACCTTTATTGCCGGTATTTATGGAATGAACTTTGATAACATGCCGGAACTGCACTGGAAGTACGGGTATCACATGGCCCTTGGCGTGATGGCGCTCCTCTTTATAGGGATGATGTTCTACTTTAAAAGGAAAAAGTGGCTTTGATGCCTTGCATTGTTAATAGTTGTTTCCACCTTCACTAAATTTTCGGTGGACATGTGTTGACAGCTTCGTCTTTTCGCACTTCGTTTTTTGTCCTTCTAACTTCGTACTTCGTACCTCGTATTTAGTTTTTCGTGATACCGTGATGCGGTGATACGGTTATTCGTTAATAGTAGTATGTTAACCTAAACCCATTCTGCCTACTGATCTACTTCTTTTTCCGACCTCCAGTTTCTAATTTCCGTGATACGGTGATGCAGTGATACCGTGATACCGTTTCTAGTTTCTGTTGTTTCAGGTTTCATGTTGGATGACCTCATAACTCTTAACTCCGAACTCATAACTATCCTTCGTCCTTTGTCCTTTTGTCTTTCCTCATTTTAAATTCGTTATGCCGTGACACTTTAACTTTAAATATGTATCGGCCTATTCTCCGTGGCGGCCATCGCAGCTTCTTTTACGGCCTCGGCGTAGGTAGGGTGGGCGTGGCTCATACGTGCGATATCCTCGGCAGAGGCACGGAATTCCATGGCGGTCACCCCTTCAGCAATAAGGTCGGCTACCCGGGCCCCGATCATGTGGATGCCCAAAACCTCATCGGTTTCCTTGTCGGCCAAAATTTTTACGAATCCGTCAATGTCGCCACTGGCACGGGAACGCCCCAGTGCCCTCATTGGGAATTGGCCTGTTTTGTAGGCAATGCCGGCTTCCGTTAATTCCTCCTCTGTCTTGCCCACAGCGGCCACTTCGGGCCAGGTGTAGACTACTCCGGGAATTAAATTGTAATCGATATGTGGCTTTTGTCCGGCCAACAATTCGGCCACCAAGGTCCCTTCTTCCTCGGCCTTATGGGCCAACATGGCGCCCCTAACCACATCGCCAATGGCGTAGATATTGGAAACATTGGTCTGTAAGTGTTCGTTTACTGCAATTCGGCCACGATCGTCGATTTTTACACCCGCTGCCTCGGCGTTCAGGCCGTCGGTATAAGGTCTGCGGCCAACTGAAACGAGACAGTAGTCCCCTTTAAGGGTAATTTCCTCCCCTTTTTTGTTGTCTGCCTTAACAATGATCTCCTTGCCTTTGCGCTCCACCGACTTCACTTTGGTGGAGAGATGGAACTGCATTTTTTGCTTTTTCAACACCCGCATCAATTCCTTGGACAAAGCCCCGTCCATTCCAGGGATGATTCGGTCCATAAACTCCACTACGGTAACTTCCGCCCCCAAGCGGTTGTATACTTGGCCTAATTCCAACCCGATTACTCCCCCGCCGATCACGATAAGGTGCTTTGGAATTTCCTTGAGCTTAAGGGCTTCGGTAGAAGTGATAACCCGCTCCTTATCCAATTTTATAAAAGGTAGGGTAGAGGGTTTGGACCCCGTGGCGATGATTATATTTTTTGCCTCGATGGTTTCCTGTTTCCCATCGTTCTTTTTAATGTTGACATGGGTAGCATCCTTAAAGCTTCCTATCCCTTCAAAAACATCGATTTTATTCTTGTCCATCAAAAACTGGATGCCTTTGGTGGTCTGGTCTACGACGGATTGTTTCCGTGCTATCATCTTCTCTAGGTTGACCTTGATGTCTCCAGGGATTTCAATACCGTGTTCCTCGAAGTGTTTGGTAGCTTCCTCATAATGATGTGATGAGTCCAACAGCGCCTTGGAAGGAATACAGCCAACATTTAGGCAGGTACCTCCAAGTGCCCCATATTTTTCGATTATGGCGGTTTTCATTCCCAACTGCGCACAACGGATTGCGGCTACGTAACCACCAGGACCAGAACCGATAATAACAACATCATAAGAACCCATAGAAAAACAATTTTTTAAATACAACAATTATTAAGTTACCGAATCAATACAATTATCCAAAAAAGTATCGAATTTTTGAACCAACCGCTTCCTGTCCGAAAATGATCAGGCAGTCTTGGAAGAGGTTCGGACCGATTTTCGACCGTTTTGGTCGAAGTCCCAAAATTAAGACTATTTTCTGGTTTTAGCCTTGAGGGCTATCGAATAAATCCAATCCTCGGTAGGTGTTATACGACGATTTCCGTAGAATACTTTACCTCCTTGATGGCAAACATGCTTTGGGTGCTACCTATATGGTCCAAGGCGGTAAGCTTGCTGATCATAAAGTCCCTGTAATCGTCCATATCCCTAACATGCACCTTCAAAATATAGTCATAGTCCCCACTGACGTGATAACATTCCGTCACCTCCTCCAGTTTTAGCACATCCCTTTCAAATTGCACCACATATTCGCGGGAATGCCGAACCAATTTTACGTGGCAGAGTACCGTAAAGGCCTTGTCTATCTTCCTTTTGTCGACCAAGGCCACATATTTGTCGATAACCCCTAGTTTTTCCAGACGCTTTATACGCTCGTAAACCGCGGTGGATGAAAGGTTCAATTTATTGGCGTATGCCTTGGTGGTCCATTTGCAATCGGATTGCAGCAGGGACAATAGCTTTCTGTCGGTTGCATCGAATTTGTCCATGATATATTTTCCTTGAGATGGGTCGTATTAAAGACTTTTTAGATTTATATCCTAACAAATATATAATATATAGTTTTATATTCTATGGTTTTGCATAAATATTGATATTTTAATGAGAACCTGTTAGTTTTGTAGAATAAAAAATAAAATTAGATGGATTATAAGGCAGCGGATAGTTTACAGGAATTGCAATATTTTGGGGAATACGGAGGGGTAAATCCGTCAATATCCGATTCTTCTACCTATACTTTTTTGTCGGCGAAAACCATGTTCGATACGTTTGAGGGGAATACGGAGGGCTGTTATCTGTATAGTCGGCATTCCTCGCCCTCCAACCTGTACCTTGGAGAGGCACTGGCCGCCCTGGAAGGTACCGAGACCGCCAATGTGACCGCTAGTGGCATGGGGGCCATCACCGCCGTCATCCTTCAAATTTGCGGTGCAGGGGATCATCTGGTCTGTAGCCGCACCATCTATGGGGGCACCTATGCCTTTTTAAAGAATTTCCTCAAAAAATTCAATATCGTTACCACCTTCGTGGATATTACCGATTTAAAGGCGGTTTCGGAGGCAATAGGACCCAAGACCAAAATGGTATATTGCGAATCGGTCAGCAATCCGTTGTTGGAGATCGCGGATATAGAAGCACTTTCACAGGTATCCAAAAAACACTCCGTCCCTTTGGTGGTTGACAATACTTTTTCACCCTTATCATTAGCTCCTGCCCGGCTGGGGGCAGATATTGTGGTTCATAGCCTAACGAAGTTTATTAACGGCAGCAGTGATTGCGTGGCAGGAGCGGTCTGCGGCAGCAAAGAGTTCTGTCTTGGACTCAAGGATGTGAACCAGGGTGCGGGAATGCTTCTGGGAAGTACATTGGACAGCCTGCGGGCCGCCTCGATCTTAAAAAATATGCGAACGCTACATATCCGCATAAAAAAGCACAGTGAAAATGCCCTTTACTTGGCCACGAATTTTGAAAAGGCAGGATTGAAGGTGGTATATCCTGGCTTGAAATCGCACCCTGGTCATCTTACCATGGTAAATCAAATGAACAAGGAATATGGTTTTGGGGGAATTATGACCCTGGACGTGGGTAGTTTGGACAAAGCCAATGCCCTAATGGAAATGATGCAGAAAGCCAACTTGGGCTATTTGGCGGTTAGTTTGGGATTTTACAAGACCTTGTTCAGTGCGCCTGGGACCTCGACCTCCTCTGAAATTCCGTTGGAAGAACAAAAAGCCATGGGTCTTTCCGATGGTCTTATCCGGTTTTCAATTGGCCTTGACAACGATATCCAAAGAACCTTTGATAGGATGAAGCACTGTATGATCAAATTGGGGATCTTGGGAGCGTAATTTACTTCCCATATTTTGAATTCCAAATTCCAAATTCCACAATTCACCTGCCAAAAAATGGATAAAGCATAAAATGACCAGTGCTTTTTTATCGATCTGACAAAAAAAAGATCGGTATATAGAACGGCTATCTTGCGATAAGAATTTCTAATTTTCTTTTCTTCACAACCACATGTCCCAGTGGTACCTTTGTGCTAGAAATTAACTTTAAAAATTATAAATATGACTTTTGTAGGTAAAAAATTCCCAAACTTAAGTGTAAATGCAATGAATGATTTGGGAGATACTTTTAAGATCAATGTCTTGGAAGAGGCTCAAAAAAACAATAAAAAAGTAGTTTTGTTTTGGTATCCAAAGGACTTCACTTTTGTATGTCCGACCGAGTTACGCGCTTTCCAAGCTGCCTTGGGGGAATTCGAAAAAAGAAACACAATCGTTATCGGCGCTTCTTGTGACACGGCGGAAGTTCATTTTGCCTGGTTGAACACCTCCAAGGAGAATGGCGGTATAGAAGGGGTAACCTATCCAATTTTGGCCGATAGCAACAGAAACTTGGCTTCAACCCTTGGAATTTTGGATATCGTAAACGAACAGTACGACGAAGAGACCGGCACCTTGCTTGTAGAGGGCGACAATGTTACGTATAGGGCTACCTACCTGATAGACGAGGAAGGTACCGTCTTCCACGAAGGTATCAATCACATGCCTTTGGGAAGAAACGTAAATGAGTATTTAAGGTTGATCGATGCCTATGCCCACGTTCAAGAAAAAGGTGAGGTGTGCCCTGCCAACTGGGAAGAAGGCCAGGACGCTATGACCGCCGATAGAAAAGGGGTGGCGGAGTATCTTTCTACACACGCCAACTAGTTGGATCACCCCTGGGTTAAGGCCCAGATTTCAGGGCGGAATGGATTAAAGATATAACTGTCAAAATGCTGTTCCGCCCTGTTTATAAATTAATTTAGGATAAAAATGGTTCTACCTATATTATAAGGAGGAATCTTAGTGATGTGATAAATTTGAATTTGTCCCTAGCACGAATTAAAGTGCGCAATGCGCAATGCGTATAGCGATTAGCAATTATTGCATGGCAAAGGATCGAAAAGCCACAATTGCTCCACAATACAAATGGGCAACCACCTTTGTCCTAGAATCCCAAAAATATAAACATTATGTTGTTAGAATTAGAAAAAGATAATTTACAGGAAATCATTGAAGGGAACAAAAATGTGATGGTGCAATATTCAGCTACCTGGTGTGGCAATTGCCGGATCATGAAACCAAAGTTCAAAAAGGAAGCGGCCGAGAACGAGGATATCACTTTCGTAATCGCCGATGCGGAAAAGTTTCCTGAATCCAGAAAATTGGCACAAGTAGATAATCTGCCCACTTTTGCGGCATTTACGGATGGCAAACTGAAGAATCAGGTGCAGACCAATAAATATGATGTACTAAAAGAACTGATCCATGAAGTTGCCAATAATTAAACATCTGGCCCAATTTATAGAGGATAACGATGCCGATTATGTTCATGAGGCAATAGAGACCTTGGAGTCGCTCACCGAGGTTACCTCCCTAAAGGACGAGGAACTGGATGTTATCGGAGAACTGATCTCCAATATGTACGGCGCCTTGGAGGTCGATAAGGCCATCAAGGAAGGTACGCCCAAAAAAGAGGCCTTGAACCAGTTTATGCAACGGGTGATGGGGTCTATAGACAAATAAGTTAATAGATATGTTTCGACCAAAAGGCCCTTCTTGTTCTTGAAGGGTTTTTTTATGGGATTCCCTTACTTATCCCCCATATATTTTTTAATTTCACCGAGAATTTTAAAACTTAAAGATCATGGCTACAGTAACACTACATGGAGATACCATTCATACCTTGGGAGAATTGCCCGCTGTTGGCAGTACCGCACAAAATTTTACCTTGACAAAAGGGGATCTTTCGTCCGCCTCCCTATCCGATTATAAAGGTAAAAAGGTGGTAATGAACATTTTCCCCAGTATAGATACCGGGACTTGTGCTAAATCTGTGCGACAGTTCAATGAGGAGGCCGCCGAATTGGAAAACACGGTGGTACTGTGTATTTCCAAGGATCTTCCCTTTGCCCAGGCTCGATTTTGCGGAGCCGAGGGGATAAAAAATGTAATTATGCTATCCGATTTTAGGAACGGTAAATTTGGGAAAGACTATAAATTGGAGTTTACCGATGGTCCTTTGCAAAGTTTGTTATCCAGATCGGTAATCGTGCTCGATTCCGATGGTAAGATCGTGTATACGGAGCAAGTCCCTGAAATTGTGGACGAGCCCAATTATAAGGCTGCCCTTGTGGCATTGGCAGATGCATAAAAAGGAAAGTTTTTTAAGAAATAGGCTCCGCAGTGTTGGTTTTGCACTCCGTGGGGCCTATTTGTTGATAAGGACGGAGTCTAGTATAAAAATCCAGTTGTGCATTGCCTTGGCGGTAGGGATAGCCGGATTCTATTTTGAAATTTCCAAGATGGAATGGATGGCCCAAATTTTGGCGATCGGCTCAGTAATGGGTGTAGAGGGCATTAATACGGCAATTGAAAAACTCTGTGATTACCAACAACCGAATTTTGACAAAAAAATAGGGTTTATAAAGGATATTTCGGCAGGTGCTGTAATGTTGGTTTCCATAGCAGCCGTCATTGTGGGGCTTATTATTTATTTGCCGAAGATTTTATGAGGGAGTTGACAGCTTCCCTCCTAAAGTTGTATTTTTGCCCCAAAGAACAGGCAAATTAATGGCAAAAAAGGCACCAAAAGCAAAGCCCAAAGCTAGCAAAAAGGGTATTTCCTTTGGAATATCGAAACAGAATAAAATAATACTGGGAAGTTTATTGATGCTTTTCAGTGTTGCACTTTTCTTTTCCTTCTTGTCCTTTTATTTCACCTGGCAGGACGACCAAAGCTTACTGACGGAATTTAGCGATCGCAATGCCCAGGCAGAAAATCTGCTCAACAAATTTGGCGCGAATATAAGCCATATTTTTATGTACAAAGGCTTTGGCCTAGCTTCCTTTATTTTCACCTTTTTGTTCTTTATGACCGGACTGCACCTGTTCCTCGATCTAAAGAACAGCAAGTTGTTGAAAAAGTGGATTTGGGGTCTCGTACTCATCATATGGATATCCATGACCCTTGGTTTCTTTACCCTGGAAAGACCTTTGTTGGGCGGACTTGTTGGGTATGAAATGAACGATTTTCTGCAAGATTATGCCGGAAAAATCGGGGTCCTGCTTCTACTGCTTTTCGGATTGGTGATCATCCTAGTAAGATTGTTTAAAGTCACACCCGATGGGGTTGCCACCTACTTGGGCAATAAGGGCAAATCCGTTGCCGCGGATTTCAAAAAACCCGCTCAAAATGGGGAGGATTGGAACGGGGTATCTCCCGAAGTGGAAACTCCGATCGTCATCGATACCTATACCCACAAAAAGGATATTCCCGTCCTAAAAAATGAAGAGAACGACCTCCCTATGGAGATTGCAACAAATAAAAAGGAGGAAGAAAAGGAAATTGCCATGGAAATTGGCAAAATTACAGAGGAAAAGGAAGAAAAGGACGTGCTGTCCGATAAATTGGTAGCCGATTTCGGGGAATTCGACCCAACCTTGGAGCTGGGCAATTATAAATTCCCTACACTGGATTTATTGGACCAACATGGGGCCGGAGGCGGAATTACCATCAATCAGCAAGAGCTTGAGGAAAATAAGAACCGAATCGTAGAAACCCTAAAGAACTACAAAATCGGTATTGCCCAGATCAAGGCCACCATCGGTCCAACCGTTACCCTCTACGAAATTGTACCGGATGCGGGGGTGCGCATCTCAAAAATAAAAAACCTGGAGGACGACATCGCCCTCTCCTTGGCCGCCTTGGGCATTAGGATCATCGCACCTATACCGGGCAAGGGGACTATAGGAATAGAGGTACCCAACAAGAACGCTACCATAGTTTCCATGCGTTCCGTAATAGCTTCCAGCAAGTTTCAAAAAGCGGAAATGCAGTTGCCCATAGCATTTGGCAAGACCATTAGCAATGAAACCTTCGTGGTAGATCTTGCTAAAATGCCCCATTTGTTGATGGCCGGTGCTACGGGACAAGGTAAGTCGGTTGGGCTAAATGCCGTCCTAACCTCCTTGCTGTATAAAAAGCATCCGGCGGAAGTGAAATTTGTTTTGATCGATCCAAAAAAGGTAGAACTTACTTTGTTCAACAAAATTGAAAGGCATTATTTGGCCAAATTGCCCGATGTGGAGGAAGCGATAATCACCGATAATAACAAGGTTATCAACACCCTTAACTCCCTGTGCATTGAAATGGACAATAGGTACGAATTGCTAAAAACCGCAATGGTCCGCAATATTAAGGAGTATAACACCAAATTCAAGGCAAGGAAACTAAATCCGAACGAGGGACATATGTACCTGCCCTATATCGTTCTGGTAATCGATGAGTTTGCCGACCTGATCATGACGGCAGGTAAGGAGGTGGAAACCCCCATAGCGCGTTTGGCACAGTTGGCAAGGGCAATCGGCATTCATTTGATCATTGCTACCCAAAGGCCTTCGGTCAATGTTATTACAGGTATCATAAAGGCCAACTTTCCCGCCCGGATCGCTTTTCGGGTGACGTCCAAAATAGATTCAAGAACTATATTGGATGCACAAGGGGCAGATCAGTTGATCGGTAGGGGAGATATGCTCTTTACCCAGGGCAACGACGTAACCCGATTGCAATGTGCCTTTGTGGATACTCCAGAAATTGCCAAGATTACGGAATATATCGGTTCCCAAAGGGGTTACCCGGAGGCACATTTGTTGCCGGAATACGTAGGGGAGGACTCTGGCACAAGTATTGATTATGACATATCCGAAAGGGATGCCATGTTCCGGGAAGCGGCCGAGGTAATCGTTATTGCACAACAAGGTTCTGCTTCTTTGATCCAGCGCAAGTTAAAATTGGGCTATAACCGTGCGGGAAGAATCATTGACCAGTTGGAAGCTGCCGGTATCGTGGGCCCCTTTGAGGGAAGCAAGGCCAGGCAAGTATTGATCCACGATATGGCTTCATTGGATCAACTGTTGGGCAATGAACGATAGGGTTGATATGGGTTTCAGGTTGATGGTTTACAGTTGATAGTTGTTGGTAATGGAATATAAAGATTTAGATGTTTGGTTGGAAGCAAGAAAATTGGTAAACTCCTTATAAAAGTTTACCAAACTTTATCCAAGGGAAGAACAATTCAGCCTTACATTACAGATAAGAAGATGTGCGATTTCAATCCCATCGAACATAACTGAAGGCTGTGGTAGAAGAACTTCTACCGATACCATTCGATTTCTGCATGTCGCGAGGGGCTCTTTATACGAACTGGAAACGCAACTGTTTTGTCATTGGATCAATCCTAAATTGATGAAAAAGAAATGGAATCATTATTAAAACAAATCGTTGTGTGCAAGAAATTATTA
>JBLWZN010000050.1:0-25201 GCA_048266425.1 Sediminicola sp. | reverse complement strand
TAATGGCAAACGGCGGCAGCCAGTACAAAGAAATGCCAGACGGCATGGTTATAGGGGTATTTGGTCCAAAGGTAAAAGATAACTCCCAATAGGTAAAGGACCCCACCTATAAGGATCAATGTCAGTACATTGCCAGGAATGGCTTCAAAGAAGGTACGTCCCCCCACGATCATTATGCATCCCATTGCAATGTAGGCCAGTGTAGAAATTACATTCCATTTACCGGTAAAAAAGATCTTGATAATAATTCCTGCCGCGGTTAGCCCCCATAATACAGCTAGTAAGGTAATACCAAAACTATTGTTCATATAGATCAATAAAAAAGGGGTATAAGTACCTGCTATCAGAAAGTAAATGCCGATGTGATCTAGGATCTTAAAAACCCGTTTTGCCCCGGCATGTTGAAATCCATGGTAGAGGGTGGAAAATGTAAATAATTGTAAAAAGCAAAATCCATAGATTGCCGCACCGATAACGCCGGGCGTATTATTGCTTTTTATGGCAAAGGCTATCAGGATGGGAATCCCTACGATCCCAAAAATAATTCCAAAGCCATGTATGATACTGTTAACCAGCTCTTGTTGTATTTGTGGATTGGATTCCCTGTCTTGCATAGGCGTAAATTATGGTTGCGGGGTATTTAACAATTTTTCGGTAGGGAAATGGTCTATATTGAAAAATCCTCCTTTATTTTCTTTCCTTTTCAGGGATTGACCAATAATCAAATGGGCCACGTTGATCATATTTCGCAGTTCGCAGAGTGCCACATTCACTTTGGACTCCCTATAAAGTTCTTCAACTTCCCTATACATCAGATCCAGATGAATTATCGCCTTTTTTAGACGGTCCGTGCTACGCACAATACCCACATAATTTCTCATCAAGGCCTGCAATTGTTTTGTGTTGTGTTTTATGATTATATGCTCATTCGGAATATGCGTTCCTTCATCTGTCCATTCAGGAACGGGAATGGCGACCGCAGAAGCAATATGTAAACTAAGAAATTCGTAAATTGAATGGGCATAGACCAATGCTTCCAACAATGAATTGGATGCCAATCTGTTTGCACCATGTAGTCCGGTTCTTGAGCATTCCCCGCATGCGAACAAATTATTTATGGAGGTCCTTCCGTTTTTATCCACCACAATGCCCCCACAAAGATAATGGGAAGCCGGGACAACGGGGATCCAATCTGCTTCTATGTTGATATGCCGCGCTTTGCATTCGGCATAAATGTTGGGAAAGTGGATTTTAAAATCCTTAATGTTTAAATGTGTACAGTCCAAAAAAACACATTCCCTACCCGATTTCTTAAGCTCGTTATCAATGCTCCTGGAAACAATATCCCTGGATGCAAGTTCGGCCCTTTCATCATAATCTAGCATAAACCGACGGCCATCCCTATTTCTCAAATAGGCACCGAATCCCCTGACTGCCTCCGAAATCAGAAAGGACCTGTCCTTTTTATCATCGTACATTACCGTAGGATGAAATTGTACAAATTCCATATCGCTTATTCTGGCTTTGGCCCTATACGCCATTGCAATGCCGTCCCCCGTTGCGATACTCGGGTTGGTGGTATGTCCGTATACCTTACCAATTCCCCCTGTTGCCAGCAGCGTTGCCTCGGCCTTAATGGGTTCGATGTTTCCGGTTTTTTGGTCGAGCACATAGGCACCGTAACAGGAAACACCTTCCGGGGACGGCAGTTGTAATTGGTGCTCCGTGATCAGGTCTATTGCAAAATGGTGATATAATAAAGTAATGTTTGGTAATTCATAAATGCGCCGCAATAAGGAGGTTTCTATTTCACGGCCTGTAATATCCTTATAATGGACCACCCGGTATTCCGAATGGCCGCCTTCTTTGCCCAAGTTAAATTTGCCATTTTGATCCCGATCAAAGCGAGCTCCCCAATCCATAAGATCCTTTAACCTTTTTGGTCCTTCCCGTATAACCATTTCTACGATCTCTCTATCGCACAAGCCATCCCCGGCATCCAGGGTGTCTTGAATATGTTTTTTGAACGAGTCATCTTCCGTATTCGAAACGATCGCAACCCCGCCCTGTGCATATTTGGTATTCGATTCGTCTTCCCCTGCTTTTGTGACGATACAGACAGATCTGTCCTTGAATTTTTCCGCGATTTTTAAGGCAAAAGTTAGTCCTGCCAACCCTGATCCGATTATTAGATAATTTGTAGAGATCACGGGCCTTATTTTGAGAGTTCCAACATGCGTTCAATAGGGACCAGTGCCTTTTTTGCAATAGCTTCCGACACTTGGATCTCTGGACTTTCGTTGCGCAGGCAATCGTATAGCTTTTGTAGGGTATTTACTTTCATATAGGCACATTCGCTACAAGCACAGGTGTTATCCTCTTCTGCAGGTGCTGGGATCAATACCGCTCCTGGCACCTTCTTTTTCATTTCGTGCAAGATTCCGGCTTCGGTTGCCACTATAAAGCGTTCATTGGGGTGCTTTTCCACATAATTTATCATCCCTGCCGTTGAGCCTATATATTTTGCGGTTTTTAAAATGTGTTCTTCGGACTCGGGATGGGCGATAATTACGGAGCCGGGATATTTTTGATATAGATCCAATAACTTGTCAACGCAAAATGCCTCATGTACCACACAACTGCCATCCCATAGGAGCATTTCCCTCCCCGTTTGTTTCATGATATATTTCCCCAGGTTTCTATCGGGGGCAAAAATAATCGGAATGTCCTCGGGGATGGATGCCACTATTTTTAATGCATTGGAGGACGTACATACCAAATCGCTCATGGCCTTTATTTCGGCCGAACAATTGATATAGGTGATAACAACGTGATCCGGGTGGCTGGCCACAAAAGGGCCAAAGGCTTCCGGAGGACAAGAATCGGCTAGGGAGCATCCGGCGGTCAGATCGGGTAAAACTACTTTTTTTGTGGGGTTCAAGATCTTCGCTGTCTCGGCCATAAAATGGACCCCGGCAAATACGATTATGTCTGCATCGGTTTCGGCTGCCTTTTGCGACAGTCCTAGGCTATCCCCTACATAATCGGCAACCTCCTGTATTTCTGGCCGCTGATAGTAATGTGCCAAAATAACGGCATTCCTGTCTTTCTTTAAAGCTTCGATTTTTGCTCTTAACTCCATATTCATGATAAAATAATCGGGGCCGAAAATTAGGACTGCTTCGGGAAGTATACCATGATATAAGTCATAATTTGGAAAATCTACCTTCCAAACATGATTGGTACCGAAGTGGCAGACCAAGAATTCACATTCGTTATTTTATTTCCGAACATTCCATGACCAAATTAGGAGCTTGATCTAAAATTTAAGAAACCTTCATGAATTAATTGAATGCGTCCTATTTGTATTAATTATAAATAACTGAAAACCTGATATTTATCATTTTTTCGGTCATAAATAATAATTAACTCTGATACTCCAATTAATCAGTTCTAGCTATGGGTCGCAATTCTTCAACTTCGATTTTATTAGTATTCTTTTTATCTCTGAATTTTTCATTGGAAGCACAGGTTGGTGAAAACATTTTCAAGTCTAGCTGTGCAGCCTGCCATACCATTGGCGGAGGAAAACTGGTTGGACCGGATTTAAACGGAATTACGGAACTAAGGAGCGAGACGTGGTTGATACACTGGATAAAAGCATCGCAAGCAATGGTCCAAAGCGGTGATAAGGATGCTATTGCAATATTTGAGGAGTACAACAAAATCCCCATGCCCGACCAGAATTTTTCGGATGCGGAAATAAAGGGGGTATTGAAATATATACAAAGTAAAAGTACTACGGGGGACGCTACTACCGCTACAACTTCAACTACCGTCCCGAATGCAGAGTCCCAGGAGCCGTTCAAAAGTTCGGACAGCGCAAGCGAGCAAGAAATTTTGCTCGGTCAGCATATTTTCGAGGGGGATACAAGGCTTGTAAATGGTGGACCTGCCTGTGTTTCCTGCCATAACCTTGCAACCGACAGAATTATTCCAGGGGGGATGCTAGCCAAGGACCTAACCACCGTTTTTAGCCGAATGGGAGGGGATGCAGGAATAACAGCGATCCTGAACGCCCCACCATTCCCAGCAATGACGGAGGCCTATAAAAATAAATCGATGACCAAGGATGAAATTTTTGCCATCACTTCATTTCTCAATAGCGTTGAAAAAGAAAGCGCAACCCAATCGGCCATAGCGATAAGTCCATTACTTAAATATGGATTTATCGCTTTTTTTATTTGGGTCGGGATAGTGTTTTTGGTCTGGTCCAACAGGAAAAAATACGAAGTGAACAAAAGAATATTCGAACGACAGATAAAATCGTATTGAACTCAGGGAACAGGCTCTCATAAGGAGCACCTAAAAAAGAGTAGGAACAAAGTCTAAATAATAAAAACTATGAGTTGGATCGAAGATATTATTTCCCCGAAAACCCGAAAATGGGAAGAATTCTACCGTAACCGATGGCAGTATGACAAGGTGATTCGTAGCACGCATGGCGTAAATTGCACCGGTGGATGCTCCTGGAATATCCATGTTAAGGACGGAATCGTTGTTTGGGAAACACAGGCCATCGACTATCCCCTTCTGGAGGAAACCCTACCTCCCTATGAGCCACGCGGCTGCCAGAGAGGGATTTCCTATTCGTGGTATCTCTACAGTCCCATTCGTGTAAAATATCCTTTGATGAGAGGGGCGTTGATGGACCTGTTCAACCAAGAGAAAAAAGCTGTGGGAGGCGATCCAATAAAGGCCTGGGAAAATCTTCAAAGTGATCCTGAAAAAAGGGCTCGCTACCAACGTGCACGAGGTAAAGGCGGTTTTAGGAGAACCAATTGGGAGGAAGTAATTGAATTGATAGCGGCCGCCAATCTCTATACGGTCAAAAAATATGGCCCCGACCGTATTGTTGGCTTTTCCCCCATTCCGGCAATGTCCATGTTGAGTTTTGCTTCCGGCACCCGATATCTTCAATTGATGGGCGGAACAAGTTTAAGTTTCTATGATTGGTATTGCGATCTACCACCAGCCTTCCCTGAGGTATGGGGCGAACAGACCGATGTTTGCGAAAGTGCGGACTGGTTCAATTCAAAATTCTGTGTTTCTATGGGAGCTAATTTAGGGATGACCCGTACCCCGGATATTCATTTCTTCTCCGAAGCAAAACACAATGGAACAAAAACAGTGGTGATGTCGCCCGACTTTTCGATGGTGGCAAAACATGCGGACCAATGGATTCCTGTTCATGCCGGTACCGATGGTGCATTTTGGATGGCGGTAACCCATGTTATTTTAAAAGAATATCACGTAGACCGACAAGTACCCTATTTTATGGAGTACGTAAAACGTTACACCGACTGCCCTTTCCTGGTCGAGCTGACAGAAGAGGGAGACCATTATCTACCGGGCAAATTCTTTAGGGCCAACAGAATAGCTAGGTATAAAGCAGTTGAAAATGGAGACTGGAAATTCCTAAATCTCGATTCCAAAACCGGAAAACCGGTAATGCCGAAAGGAAGTATGGGGCAGCGGTGGGACAAGGAGGCACCTAATATGGCCAAGTGGAATTTACTCTACGAAGATGGAGTGGACAACACAGCGTACAATCCCCAACTTACCCTCCTAACCAATTGTGATGATGTGTTGCAGGTAGAATATACGGAGTTTGGGTTAAAGAAAAAATCACAAAGAGGTGTCCCCGTAAAATATATCGAAACTGCCGATGGAAAGAAAATCCCGGTGGCTACCAGCTATGATATTATGATGGGACATTACGGGGTGGGCCGAGGTCTTGCAGGAGATTACCCAAAAGACTACAACGACGAAAATGCGGCTTATACTCCAGCTTGGAATGAAATATTTACCGGGATAGGAAGAAAAACCGTAATCAGTTTTGCAAGGGAATGGGCAGGCACAGCCGAAGCGACCAAAGGTAAGTGTATGGTCATTACCGGCGCCGGCATCAATCACTGGTTTCATGGCAACTTGATGTACCGTGCGGCAATTCAGGCACAATTATTTACCGGTTGCAACGGGGTAAACGGCGGGGGGATGAACCATTATGTAGGACAGGAAAAACTGGCCCCCGTGGATTCATGGAGCGTCATCATGGCAGCGAAAGATTGGGTGAAGGCCAACCGGATGCAGCAAGCCCCTATCTGGCATTACATCAATACAGATCAATGGCGATATGATGCCAACCAGGCGCAATACAACTCGATCCCTGACAACAGCAAATACGGAAATATGCATACGGCAGATATGGCTGTGATGGCGGTCAGAAACGGATGGCAGCCTTTTTACCCCCAGTATGACAAAAATAATTTTGAGGTAGTTGCTGATGCGGAGAAAAACGGAGCAAAAACAGACGATGAAATAAAAAATTACATCGTTGATCAGTTAAAATCAAAAAAACTGAAGTACGCCATTGCAGATTGCGATAACGAAATAAATTTCCCGCGCAATTGGTTTATTTGGAGAGGGAATGCGCTGTTGGCCTCCATGAAGGGGCACGAATATATGCTCAACCATTATCTCGGCACCCACCACAACGATATTGCCGATGAGGTTGCCCGGGAACACGTTTCCGAAATCATGTGGAGGGAAGCCCCTAAGGGGAAAATGGATTTGGTGGTAGATCTCAATTTTAGAATGGACACTTCAGCCCTTTATTCGGACATTGTTTTACCAGCTGCTTCCTGGTATGAAAAGGCAGATCTCAATTCAACAGATATGCATTCCTTTATCCATCCACTTTCTGCCGCTATTCCGCCCGTGTGGGAGTCTAAAAGTGATTGGCAAATTTTCGAATTAATAGCTGAGAAAGTAAGTGGGTTGGCGCAACAATTTTTACCTCATCCCTTAAAGGACACCGTGAATATTCCGCTCTCACACGATTCGATTGACGAAATCTCCCAAACATCGATCAAAGATTGGGGGAAAGGGGAATGCGAACCAATTCCTGGAAAATCAATGCACAAGATTGTAATGGAGGAACGCGATTACACCCAGATTTACAATAAGTATATTTCTCTTGGACCCAACGTCGGAAAAAATCCGATAGGGGCCCACGGGGTTTCTTTTATGGTCGATGATGTTTATGAGGCAATGAAATTGGACAAACGCCACGTACAGAAAATCAAGGGCATGGAATACCCTTCCCTGAAGGAAGACGTAGAAGCGGTAAATGCGGTGTTAAAACTGTCCGCCCTTACCAACGGGAATTTAAGTGTCCGCTCTTATGAATTCATGGAAAAGAAAACCGGACTCATATTAGCAGATTTGGCAGAGGGCAGTAAAGACGTGAGAATAGATTATAAGGATTTGCAAGCACAGCCAAGACGATATAATAACGCAGCTTTTTGGAGCGGTTTGATGAATGACGGTAGGGCCTATTGTGCCTATACCTATAATGTTGATCGACTTGTTCCATGGAGAACCCTCACTGGAAGACAGTCTATGTATTTGGATCACGAGGGATATATTGCCTTTGGCGAGCATTTACCCACTTACAAACCTTCGCCGCTGCCATCGGTTTACGGGGATATCCGAAAAACAATAAACGACGGCAAGGCAAAAATGCTCAACTGCTTAACACCACATGGTAAATGGCATATTCACTCTACTTATGGCGATACCTTAAGAATGCTTACGCTTTCCAGAGGTATGGAACCCTGCTGGATGAGCGAAAAGGATGCAGAAGCTGTTGGCGTAAAAGATAACGATTGGGTAGAAGTTTATAACGATCACGGGGTGTATTGCACCCGTGCTTGCGTGAGTTCCCGGATCCCGGAAGGGGTTTGCATTGTGTATCACGCACCCGAAAGGACCTATACTGTTCCCAAATCGCAGGAAAGAGGGGGAAGAAGAGCAGGTGGGCACAATAGTTTTACGCGTGTGCACATGAAACCAAGCCAGATGGTTGGTGGTTATGGACAATTTTCCTTTCATATGAATTATTGGGGACCGGTGGCACCCCAGCGGGATACACATGTACTTGTCCGAAAAATGGATAAAGTAGAATTTTAGAAATAATAAATCAACTCAATAATATGGACATAAGATCACAAATATCAATGGTTTTTCATCTCGATAAATGTATCGGGTGTCACACGTGTTCCATCGCTTGCAAAAACCTTTGGACGGATAGAAAAGGAGCGGAGTATATGTGGTGGAACAACGTAGAAACGAAGCCAGGAACAGGTTACCCCACAAAATGGGAGGATCAGGAAATATACAGGGGGGGATGGGAAAAAAATGGAAACTCCGTGTCCCTTAAGGGAGCTGGAAAACTGAAAGGGCTGAAAAACATATTTCACAACCCTTACCTCCCCGTTTTGGACGATTACTATGAGCCATGGACCTATAAGTATGAGGATCTTTTCACCGCCCCCGAAGGCGAGGACCAACCCACCGCACGCGCAGTCTCCCTTGTAACCGGGGAACCCTTAGACGTGAAGGCCGGGCCAAATTGGGATGATGATTTGGGAGGTTCCATAGATTATGCGCGACAAGATGTAAATCTAAAAAACCTTAGTGCGGCAGAGCAAGAAGTTATGTTTCAGTTAGAAAGAATGACCTTTTTTTACCTGCCGAGAATTTGTAACCATTGCTTAAACCCTGCCTGTGTTGCTTCCTGTCCGTCGGGTGCCATCTACAAAAGAGGGGAGGATGGTATAGTGCTCATAAACCAACAAGTCTGCCGCGGATGGAGAATGTGCGTTACCGCTTGTCCCTATAAAAAAACGTATTACAACTGGCACACGGGAAAATCGGAGAAATGTATCCTTTGTTATCCCCGTTTGGAATCTGGTCAGCCACCTGCCTGTATGCACCAGTGTGTAGGAAGGATTCGATACCTGGGCGTTTTGCTCTATGATGCCGATAGAATTGAAGAAGTGGCCTCTACCCCAAATGACCATGATCTGGTTGATCGTCAGCTAGAAATATATCTTGATCCATTCGACCCAAAAATAATTGAAGCGGCAAGAAAAAATGGAATAGCCGATTCAACTATCGAAGCCGCTCAAAAATCTCCCGTGTACAAATTTGTGAAAGAATGGAAAATTGCGCTTCCACTGCATCCCGAATTTAGGACAATTCCCAATTTGTTTTATGTTCCAGCCCTTATGCCCGGAATGGCATCCGTCCAAGATGGAATATATGAGGAATCGAACACCCAGTTTCTTTGGGGAGGGATAGAAAACAATCGTATACCGATTAAATACCTCGCAAATCTTTTTTCCGCCGGAAATACGGATAAGATTGAATATGTGCTTAAACGCCTTATGGCTGTTAGATGGCACAGAAGGCATGCTACGGTGGGTGATGTGGCACAAGGGATTGTAGACAAGGCAATGAGTGCGATAAATCTTAATGGAGATACAGCCGATGCGATTTTTAGACTAACCTCTTTGGCAACATTTGACGAGCGGTTTGTAATTCCGCCCGCACACAGGGAAGAATCGATCGAAATGCTAGAGAGCACGGCCGACGTAAAAGGAAATACAGGATTTGGATTTAAGGAAAGGCCAAAGAGAGGATGGTAAAATGGAAAAGAAAATAGATAATAGAGGCCAAATAGCAGTATTCAGTGGCCGTGGGCAATAGAGTGTAGTGTTAAAATTTAGAAGGATACAGAAACATATTGGCGGTCAACCGGAATATTAAAGAGAAAAAAATCATCACTTTTCTCTGTTCTATTCGCTCTTTTCCAAAATATCAATAATTAATATGAACCTGTTCGTATGAAAAACAGAGAACACTATGCATTGCTTGCGAAACTTTTTAAGTATCCTGAGGAAGATTTCATGCTTCACCTAAAGAAGAGCCAGGATTTTCTTGATGGGATTTATCCTGTGGCGGGAAATGAACTGCGACCGTTTTCCGGATATATGAAGAATTGCAGGCCACATGAACGGAAGGAACTGTTTACAAAAACCTTTGATGTGCAGCCCATCTGCTATCTGGATCTGGGCTATGTGATGTTTGGTGAAGATTACAAGAGAGGCGCTTTCCTTTTGAATATGAAAGGGGAGCAACAAAAAATAAATAACGATTGCGGCACCGATCTTCCAGATAACATTTGCAATGTTATGGATTTAATGACCATTTCAAAGGAGGACGATTTTATCGAGGATTTGGTACGGAATATTTTTATCCCCTGTGTAAAAATGATGATAGGGGAATTCGAAACGGCAAGGGTCAACCTAAAATTGAAAGTCCTTCGAAAAATGCACAGGGCAATTATCCAAGAAGAACTCAACCACGGCAACGTTTACAAAAATTGTCTTACCGCTTTGCTTGATGTTCTAAGAGAAGATTTTGGGGAAAACGAAATAGTTCCAGAGGATGAAAACATACTCTCTTCCTCCCACCACCGAGCTTTTTTCAACAAACATTCCACCCTACAGCCTTCTAATTATAAGCTAAACAAAGAGGCGCATGATTTTGCGTCCCTTCAAAAACTTGACTGACTATGGACTATCTACTATTTGTTGTTTTTCCGTACACCTGCCTAACCGTGTTTCTTATCGGCTCCATTTATCGGTATAAGTATAGACCCTTCTCTGTGTCTTCCCTGTCTTCGGAATTTCTGGAAGGAAGAAAGCTCTTTCTTGCCAGCCAGTTATTTCACTGGGGTTTATTTATACTATTTTTTGGTCATTTGATCGCCTTTCTATTCCCGGCTAGTGTCCTGTGGTGGGACGGACAACCCGCCCGTTTGTTGATTTTGGAAATAACCGCTTTTGTGTTCGGACTCTCTGCTTTCTTCGGGCTTTTGCTACTTATTTACAGAAGGCTTACGGTAAGACGGGTGCAGATTGTTACCACCAAAATGGATTTTGTGGTATTTTTGGTTTTATTGGTGCAAATTATTTCGGGACTGGTGGTGGCCTATACAAACCGTTGGGGTTCGGCTTGGTTCGCAGCATTCCTCACACCCTACCTTCGCTCAATTTTTGTTTTTGATCCGCAAATCGACGCTATTGTAAGCGTAACCTCCCTATCGCTCAAAATACATGTGGTCTCTGCTTTTGCCATGATTGGCATTATTCCTTTTACCCGTTTTATGCACTTTTTGGTTTATCCGCTAGATTATACCTGGAGAAGTTATCAACAGGTCGTATGGAACTGGAACAGGAAACGTATCCGCGTTTCGAAAGCGCATCGTGCAGGACCCAGATCAAAGAATAACTAATTATCAGTATAAATAATCGATTATGAAAATCACGTTTTTCATCTCACCGAAATGGCAAGTCGCTTTATTGTGTTTTGTCCTATTGCCATCCGGAACGTGCATTGCCCAAAGTACAACCTCCAATGTAATGGATAGCAATGTGCTGTACTATATTCTGGGCGGAGCTATACTTGTTGTCTTTATTGCAACAATTTTTGTGATTCAAAAAGCAGCTAACGCTTTTGGCCAGTACGGGGGGTCAATTTTTGATCTCGACTTTCCCATCTTTAAAAGAATGACCGAATCCAGTGGAATTGTTGCCATTATTATGATTCTGCTTGTATTATGGGGGATTTATTCAGTAGTTACTTATAAAGCAACATGACCGTGTCAACCATTTTAGGCAATGAAAGATTTTAAACAAGCATCAATGCCGATCCTTTCATCTAAATTCATAACTCTTTAAAAACCAAAAGCGTACCGGCCACTTATCTTGTTCTATGAAAAGGGAATTACAAAATGCAGCCGGCGACTTGCCCAATCAATACTACTTTGTGATTGGGCTGCAAGGGGTAATAAGAAAATTATCACCTTCCTATTTTGCGATGGCGATGGCAACGGGCATTGTTTCCATTGCTGCTGATTTATTGGGAATGCCATTGATTGCCATGGGCCTGTTTTGGCTAAACATTTTTGCCTACATTATTTTATTTATTGCTTTTTCCCTGCGTTTTATTTTTTTCAAAAAGGAATTTCTCTTTGATTTATTCGACCATGCCCGCGGGCCAGGTTTTTTCACGATTGTAGCGGCCACTTGTATACTGGGGGGTGAGTTTATCCAACTGTGGGGAAACATTCAGGTTGCGCTGGTACTTTGGTACTTGGGAATTTTCCTTTGGTTGATTATTACTTATGTTATTTTTACCTCCTTAACCGTCAAAGAGACCAAACCTGCCCTTGAGAAAGGAATTAACGGAGCATGGTTGGTCGCCGTTGTTGCCACCCAAGCCCTAGCTGTTTTGAGCGCTAAACTGTCAATTCACTATGAGTCCTACGAACTTATTATGAATTTCTTTGCCTTCTCTATGTGGCTTTGGGGAGGAATGCAGTATATCTGGATGATTTCACTTATCTTCTATCGTTACACGTTTTTTAAATTTTCTCCCAGTGACCTATCCCCTCCCTACTGGATAAATATGGGGGCGATGGCTATTTCTACGTTGGCAGGCTCTTTGCTAATCCTCAACGCTCCATATTCACCATTTTTATTTTCCACGCTCGCGTTCCTCAAGGGGTTTACCGTTTTTTATTGGGCAACCGGCACATGGTGGATACCCATGCTAATAATTTTGGCCGGGTGGAGACATCTTTATAAAAATTTTCCGCTTACGTATGACCCCTTGTACTGGGGGGCAGTTTTCCCATTGGGCATGTACACAGTATGCACCTATGTAATGGCCAAAGCTATGGATCTAGAGTTTTTATTGTTAGTTCCAAAATATTTTATCTATGTGGCGATGCTAGTCTGGTTGGTCACCCTTATAGGACTGGTCCGTAAACTGTGGAGGGATATTTTTTATAAGGAAAAGGTGTAGAATTCTATGACAAATATCATATTTCATACCAGGGTTAATACCGAAATTTAAGAGACTTAAGAATAAGGTTTTAACGGTTCTTAATGATAAAGACTATGCTATGATCAATTCAGAAAAATCAGAAAGGGGAGAATTACCTCCTGAAATTTTAAAAAGAAATCAGGCAAGTGAAAATTTGGATAGGGATAATATCAAGACAGTCCCAAAGCCGGAAACTGTATCAAAGACGGCCGGAAAATGGTTAAATGATATTGAAAATTCCCCTATGGATTCCCACGAAGAGCAAGGTAGGCTTACCATGAAAGAAGAGCATGCATCGGAAGCCGTAAAATTGCTTATGGACGAGCATAAGGCTGTTCTAAAGGTAATTGGGGAATTTGAAAAAGGAATTGTAGCCTATAAAATGAACGGATATAAGCTCACCGATGAAATAAATGCATCGTTTTCAAAATTTTTCAAATGTCTGGACGAGGACCTACTTCCACATAACAGAAAGGAAGAAAAGACTTTATTTCCGGTTTTAAACAAAAAACTAATATTGGCCGGTGAGCACAGTAAGGGAAAAAATCCACTCACCGCTATTGATGTAATGGAGGATGATCATATTAAATTTATTCAGCTTGGGGCCCTTTCGTTTAATTTGTTAGGATTATCTACTCGATTGGCAGATCCAAGATCGCGGCTTTTTGTCCTTGATACCGCCTATGATACCTCACGCGAACTGATCGAGCTTTTAAAACTTCATATCTATCGTGAGGATGAAACGCTTTTTCCCCTTGCGCAAAAATATCTCTCAAAAGAAGAGCTTAATGCTGTCCATGAGGAGATGGAAAAACTTTAGCCATGATTACAGACCGATTTAATCGAGTTCACGATTACCTGCGTGTTTCATTAACGGAGCGGTGCAACCTTCGTTGCTCCTATTGCATGCCCGCCGAAGGGATCCAGCTCCGTTCCCGTTCCGAATTTATGACTGCTGGGGAAGTAGTTAAAATGGCCAAGATCTTTGTCTCGCTCGGTGTAAAGAAGATCCGTCTCACAGGTGGCGAACCGTTGGTCCGGAAGGATGTAGGAGAAATTATTACAGGGCTATCCCAACTTCCAATTGAACTTGCCATAAGCACAAATGGAATTTTGGTCGATAAGTATTTGGATACATTTAAATCTTGCGGTCTAAAATCTATCAATGTGAGCTTGGATTCCCTAAAAAAGGAAAAATTCAACGCTATTACACGAAGGGACGATTTTGATAAAGTTAAGTCGAACATCAACCTATTGTTGGAAAATAACTTCCATGTTAAAATAAACACCGTAATAATTAAAGGTTTCAATGAGGATGAGATCTGTGACCTTGTAGAATGGATGCGGGATAAAAATATTCATGTTCGTTTTATCGAATTTATGCCCTTTGATGGTAATAAATGGGACTGGGGCAAGGGAATTTCCTATAAGGGGATAATGACAAGGATAGAAAGCAGATATGGCGGGAATGTTGAAAAATTGGAGGACTCCAAGAACGAAACGGCAAAAAATTATACCATAAAAAATTACAAGGGAACGTTTGCTGTCATTAGTTCTGTCACAAATCCATTCTGCGATACCTGTAATAGGATGCGTCTTACCGCAGATGGCAAACTAAAAAACTGTCTTTTTTCCCCGAGCGAGACCGATCTGCTCACTGCTATGAGAAACGGGAAAGATATTATTCCCGTGATTCTGGAATCGATCTGGAACAAAAAAGCCGTGCGGGGCGGGATGGAGTCGTTCAAGGATTTTTCGGATTCTTCCAAAAATAAAAAGAACCGAAGTATGGTGGCTATAGGAGGCTGATTTCTTTATGGATTAATAATTGAAAAAATTGGAACGGATACGGGAAAGCGGAATGGTTGAAGCGGCATATGATTTCTGGTTTAACGATCGGGGGCACATTCGTTCGCCCTTTCCCATTTACATCAGGGAGAAGCTAAAGGAAAAAACAACGGCCAAATTTTTAAACTGGACGGCCAACATATCCGATCGCGGCAAAAAGGAAGTCAACGACGAAATTATTGCGGAAAAATTTGAGGAAATTCTTTTTGAGACCGCTTTGGAATTGGTTTCCACTGAAGATGAAAAACTCACTATCCTTTATCCGTTTATGCCCAGGATTGGGGATGTCATCGACCCAAAGGATGCATTATCCAATGGGGAGAGTAAAATAATTGACCGCAGCCACCTGAAGCGAGGTGACGATACCTACTTAAAAGTAAAGCTAAAGTCCCTAAGCTCTGGTAAGGAATGGGAAACGGAATTTGAATTACCGGAATAACTTTTTTTCTTCCCTCGACAGTAAAATGAAATTGGTAAAAGACAGAAATGGAAGTGCATGGAAGCGATAGAAACCATAGATGTGACTACTTTAGTTCATTCCTTTAAGAACATGATAATTCTTAATCGCCTCGATCACCTGACCGAAGGGAAATCCTTGATTCTACAAAACAATAGTGACCCATTGCCCTTATATTACCGTTTACTTGTTGAAAGAGGTGCTGTGTTTAATTGGAAATACATAAAAAATGGTCCGGAAATTTGGGAAGTGAAAATCAGTAAATTGAAAAATGAAGAGTTGTCACTTCCAATCAGTGAAATTGTTGGTAGGGATTATCGTAAGGCAAAAGTTCTTGAAAGCTTTGGGGTTGATATTTTTGGCGGAGGAAAGAAAATACTTGAGATAGTTTGTCAAGAAAAAAAAATCAATATTGCAGAGGTTGGACATGCCTTAAAAGAAATAGAAAATGATCCCATTTCCCCTTCAATAGATTATAATAAATGGGATATAAATTTTCTAATGGATTATATTATTAATATTCATCATCGCTATGTAGCCGAAATTGATCCCGTGATTCATGAGTATATGCAGAAAGTAGCGGAAGTCCATGCAGCGAAGTATTTTGAAGTTATTGAGGTAACAAGATCTTTTATCAAAATATCCAGTGAACTGAAACAACATTTACGCAAGGAGGAAGCTATTTTATTTCCATATATCAGGAAGATGGCCGAGGCGAAAAGGAGCAGGGCAGCACTCACTCACCCTTCATTTGGCACGGTTGCCAATTACATACAAATGCTGGATCGGGAGCATAATAATATAACATACGAGATGAAGGAAATTGAATTTTCAAGTAATAATTTTACGGTGCCCGAAAATGCTGGCTCGTTATTCTCTATGGCTTACAACCAATTAAAAGCATTCTTGGAGGAACAACGGTTGCACATACATTTGGAAAATAACGTATTGTTTCCCAAGGTAATGGAAATGGAAAAGGAATTGATAGACAAAGTGGGATAGTTGGGGGTCCAAACAACGTCAGTATTTTTTAATTTCTTTTATACTACCATCTTCGTTGTAATAGGTGACATTTCCGGTAAGTCTGTCGTCCCGGTAATATCCTTCACTTTCCTTTTTGCCGTTCGCATACCAATGCGTGAATTTTCCGTTCAACTTATCGTTTTCATATAAACTTTCACTCACTAAATTGCCGTTATTATCCCAAATTGTCCAGGAACCGTTGCGTTTCCCTTTATGAAAGGTACCCTGCATTTGTTTCTTTCCGTTTTCATAATACCAGGTCCAGGTTCCCTCATCACGTCCATTGACCTGTTCTCCAACAATCTTGGGCGAACCATCACCATACGACCAATTTCCCGAACTGAATTCGTACTGTACCCAAATATAGGTAAGTACCACAAAAACCATAACTATCTTGTGATAACGCAGATTATTTTTTACTCGCGAACGGTCTGTCATTTGACGTTGTAATACGTTTTTCAGGTGTCATAATTCTGGGGATCCCTGTTCTTGTCCATTTCCAAAACATAGATTCTATTGGGATGCAGAACATAAATATCCATACCGAAATTAATCGTTTTTTTATTCTGTAATCCTTTGAGGATAGCGTGGTTTTCATCGTTATCTGAAAAAACAAGAAAATATTTATCCCTAAAACAATCCAATAGTTTTTCAATAATGGCGAAACCGGAGTCCAATAAATTAATTCCCTTGGCCGTTTCCGTGGAATAGGGAAATCCATATTCATTTTCAAAGATTTCCATCATCATGCTATGGCTGTTAAAAAAGTCCTCCATTGAGGTAATTTCCCAAATTGCCATGTTTTCATACAGAAAATACTTCTCATCGAAATTGGTCGCAATCATTGTTTTTCTTTTTTGGTCCCGAATCGTCGGGAGGGGTTTGGAAGATGAAATTTGGAGTTACATAGTATTGATGGTTTAAAGGGGTAAGCAAATCACTTCTACCAGGTCTCCTATCGAAATTTCGTGCTGTTCCTCGGGCATATAGACCATGGCATTAGCCAAGGCAAAAGTTTGCAACATAGCTGAACTCTGCCCCTCTAGAACCGTCGCTTCACCATCCTTAAGTATTGCCTTTAGGAACTGGGCCCGGTCTCCTTTTTTAATAAAATCCGAACCAGATTTCGCCGTTATTCTCGGTAATGTAAAACCAATATTCCCACTTAACAGTTGAAGTGCGGGATATACATACATATAAAAACAACTCAATACAGCTGCTGGGTTTCCCGGTAGTGCAAAGACCACGGTATTGTTCTTTTTGCCAAAGAACATGGGTTTCCCCGGTTTCTGATTGATCAGATAAACGAGTTGCCTCACCGTTATTTCTTGAAGTGCCTTGCCCACAAAATCGTAATCTCCTACAGAAATTCCACCGGTAATCAGTACCATATCATTTTGGTCGATCGTCTTTTGCAACACAGAAATAGTTTCGGCATAGTCATCCCTAACCAAGTGGACGGTTACATCGGTAAACCCCAGACCGTGTAATGCGCTTTTGAGCATCCCGGAATTACTTTCATAAATCTTACCATAGGCCAATGAACTTCCAGCTGGTACAAGCTCGTTCCCAGTTACAATAACAGCTATGGATGGTCTTTTATAAACTGATATTTTAGTTATTCCCAAGGAGGTTAAATATCCTATCGCAGCGGCGGTCAGCTTTGTTCCTTTAGTTAAGGCAACATCGCCTTTCTTAACCTGTTCGCCCATTGGGCGAATATTTTCGCCTTGGGAAACGGGGTGCTGCAGGGTAATTTTATTATTGCCCGAAATTACTTTTTCTTGCATTACGATTGCGTTGGCAGAATTAGGTACCGGTGCTCCCGTAAATATTCGTACGGCTTCACCGGCTTTTAGTTTGGGGTAGTGATTATCTCCTGCCTGTATCTCATCAATAACCGTATACGTAATATCGTCATGTAGAAATAGTGCGTAGCCATCCATAGCCGACTGTCGAAAGGGCGGCATATCGATGGGGGCGAATACATCCTCAATCAGTATTTGGCCACTTGAGTCCAGCACACTTTTTAGTTCCCTTTCTTTGAGCGGGACAATATTTTTTTCGATGATTTTAATGGCCTCAGTTACGGAAAACATATAGAACAGCGTTATAGATAATGCTAAGTTAAGCCAAAAATCACCGCATAATCCAATTGGTCCCTCACAGTATACTTTGGTTAAATAAAAATTCCGTAGCTCTTACTATAAAAATTTTTTAGCCTAGAGTTTTCATAAAAACAACGATCGGCATGGCCATCATTAAAGCCTTGCCTTAACGTCGGTTTTGGGTCAACGCCCAGCAATGCCCAATAGTTACATATAATTCAATCCATCGTTAAATTTAAATGGAAGATGTATTCATAAAAAAATATTTGGGGCCCCAATTTAACTGAGATCGTAAACACCTTTAGGTAACAATAGGTGATTATTCCCCTATATAGTCCAGATGATGGAGAATTTTGCTAGATCAACAGGCGTTTGTTCTGTTTCATTAAATTGGATACCAGATCAAATAACCGCGTTTTTAGTTTTCTATATTCGGCCATATAGTTCCGTATTTCGTAGACTAGCGACCAATGGGTCTCCAGGTAGGCTCTTTCCATTCTTAGTTCGTCCACATCGTTGACCATGATTTCCAAGAGATTTTGGTGCGATTGTACCCTTTTTAGGAGATTCTCAACCTCTTGTTCGGCTCTCAAGATGGCATGGATGATACTTTTGCTTTCATCGAACACTGAATCATCGATTAATTGTTGGGTATGGGATTTTACAAGTTCGTTCAAAAAAAGTTGTTCATCACGAACGAATTTCAGTTCCGACATCCATTCCACAATTGCCTCGTGCATTTCTTCCGCACCTAACCATTCGATGTATCCATAGTTTTTGTCAACCGTTTCCATGCTTTAAGATTTTCTGATTTTCAAAATTCCTTCCATGCAAATAAAATTTTTCATTCGTAGGTTTTGAAATCCCTACCTATCTTAAACAAGTTTTATTGTATTAGGGTTTGAATCCCGATAAAAGTAAGTTCTATGACGATAATGAAAAATGATATTTATCAGTTGCTATTTTTATACCATAACTTTTACAATATCATAAAGCTTGGGGATTTGGACCTGCCAACCAAAGGTGTCCTTTATCTTTACCCTGAAGGCATCCAGTGCCATAGGTTCGCCGTGTACCAGAAATGTGTTTTCGGGAATGTTCTTGATATCCTTCAACCAGAATAAAAGCTCCTTTTGATCGGCATGGGCGGAAAGACTTTCCAAGTGATCAATTTTTGCCTTAACCGACACGTATTTTCCGAACAGTTTAATTTCGTGGGCCCCTTCAAGCAATTGCCTGCCCCTTGTGCCTTCAGCTTGGTAACCGACCAAGAGTACCCTCGTTGTGGGGATATCGACCATTTGCTTTAGGTAGGTGAGTACCCTTCCTCCCGTAACCATGCCACTTCCGGCTATAACTACTTTGGGACGTGGGTCATCGATCGTCTTCCAGGTGTCCTTATAGGATGTTATGATGTTGAAATGTCCGCACATGGCACGACATTCTTGTATCGAAAGCTTGTGCCAATGGGGAAATTGCTCAAAAACGGAAAGCACATTGTTGCCCATAGGGCTATCTATAAACAGGGGAATATTGGGAATCCGGTTTTTTCTGTACAATTCCCACAAGATGTACATCAACGACTGCAAACGTTCTACCGCAAAGGAAGGGATGATCAGGTTTCCCCTTTCTTGGATAGTCCTATGCACCAGATCCACCAATATTTGTTCCACATCTTCCTCAGGGTGAAGCTTGTTGCCATAAGTGCTTTCCAGAAAAAGGAAATCCGCCCACTTTGGCCGGTCCGGAGGATTTAACAGCAAATCATCCGTTCGGCCTACATCCCCGGAAAAAACGAATATTTTCCCATAGATATCCAATTCCAGAAATGTGGCACCGATGATATGGCCGTTATAGTTGAACCTGAATTTTACGTTTTCCGAAAGGGTATACCAAATATCCTTTTCCTTCGGTTCAAATTGGTTAATGGTCCTCTCCGCCTCTTTCACCGTATAGAACGGCAATGCTGGATGGTGCTTGCTATATCCTTCCTCATTGGCCATCCCTGCCTCTTCCTCATGAATCTTTCCACTATCCCTAAGAATGATTCCTGTAATGGCTAGGGTAGGGGCCGTGCCGTTAATGGATCCCCGGAACCCCTCTTTTACCAACCGGGGCAGATATCCTGTATGGTCCAGATGGCCGTGTGTCAAAAGCACAACGTCGATTTTGGAAGCATCGATGGGCAATGGTTGCCAATTGATCTCACGGAGTTCCTTTAGTCCCTGGAACATGCCGCAATCGATCATAATATTGTGCTCTGGGGTCTCCAGATAGTATTTGGAGCCCGTTACCGTACTGGAGGCCCCTAGAAAATGAATCTTTACTTGTTTCATAATTTGTTTTATAGGGAGCAGAGAAGCTCTATTTCTTTGAAAATCCTTTCTTTCCGGACTTCCGAAAGCCCTAGGTGATCTAAATAAAATTTATCCTTGAGCAGTTGCCTACAGAGGACTACGTCCCGGCTCAACAAGAATTGCTTTTCCCTGTTCGTCAACAATTGGGAAACGGTTATGGGGTAAAGCCCCAATCGGTCTATCCTATCCTTCAGGCCGTTGTCCTTTGGGTAATCCCAGCTCAACAGATTTAGCCCAACACAATTACTGTATTGAATGGCATCCGCGGTAAAACGTGTGTTGGTGACCACTCCGCCCCGATCCAACTTTTTGGAACGGTCCTGGCTTTTCTCCCAATGTTGTTTTATATCCTGATAGCGCGAATGGATGTACAAGGGTACTTTTACATTGCAGTTGCGGCCTTCCTCCCCGTGGAACTTGCATTCGATGACGCTTACGTTTCCATTTTTTTCGGCAAACACATCAATTTCGTGGGACACGCAAGTTCCTTGCAAAGTTTTACCAACCTCGATTTTATAACCAGAGTATTCCAAAATGGCGGCCACGAATCTTTCAAAGGGAAATCCTGTGGGACCTAGTTCATAAATGGCCCTTTTTAACTTGTATTTTGAGGCGAAGACAGATTTGTTTTTCTTTAAAAGGGCAAAAGCACGGTTGTAGATTTCCTTTGTGGAAATACCCTGGTACAGTTCATTCCGCACGGTGTTTACAATTTGCCTTACCAAGTCTTCATCCGCACCGCTATGTTTCAGGGAATTGCGGAGCTTTTGCATTGAAAATTTTGCCTTTTCCCCGCTAGACTTTACGATTTCTATATTAGTTTCTTCCAAGGTATTATTTTTTGAGGTTAACGTCTATCTGCGGAATTTTTAAGAGTTGCAACGTTGCTGAGGCCAATGTTACTTTTGCATCGGTTTGTGAGATTGATTTCTCGATCTTTTCGTATAACTTGTGCTTTGTGGCCCTTCTTAATTTGTAGTCTGTAATATATCGGAGGTTGAGCTCGATCCAATTGTCGGTCAACCGGACGGCGATAGAAGGATCCAAGGCCGCATTTTCAATGTAATAGCGTTCTACCATTTCGAGCCATTTGGTTTTGGAATTGGCAACGTAATCGGACAGCTGTTCTTCCGCCGTTTCGAGCACTATTTTTTTGGCAAGATCAACATCGGAACCATAAGTGACGAGCACATTGAGTTCGTCCCAAACAAATGGAAAATCCATCGAGTAATTCTTGATCGGTCCCTTGAACACAAAGGCATTGCTGATTTTTACGATTCGGCCGGAATAGTTATCGCTGCTGACCCATTCGCCCATTTCCATGATGGTGGTATAAATGCTATCAATATCGATCACATCTCCCTTGATGCCATTGATTTCTATTCGGTCGCCCGGGGTATAGACGCGTACAAAAAAGATATAGAACGATCCAGCAATACTCAAGATCAATTCCTGCAAGGTGAAGGTAAGTCCAGCTGTAAACAGCCCGACTATAATAGTGTAATCTTTGACATCGTCTAGCGTAAACGAGACAATTAACAGCAAAATAATAAGCACATATCCGACAATTTCAATGCCTTTTTGTGCCTTGTAGCGTATGGTAGCATTTTCTATCCGTTTTTTTAGCATCCTACGTGAAAAACCTATGGCTGCTATAATAACAAGAAGCCAAATTAGCGTTCCCAATATCTTGGACACCATAGGTCTTGTCAAAAAATCCGTTAGTGCTTCCACGTAGCTCGTACTTTTATAAAAACGTTCGAATATTATTTTTGAACAACCCAATGACTTGTGGTTGCATTTCAAAATTAGGATATAAAATTACTGCAGGGCATGACGAAGATCAGTCCCCTAGCGGAACTACACAATGATTGGCAAAAACCAGTGATTAAAATTTTTCGGAACCAAGGGGGCAGGGAAGGAAATGAAACCCCGGATTTTTATTTTGAAGGGGTCTATCTTGGAAAGGGAAGGAAGCGTACCAATGAATTGGCCTCCTATAATTGAGGAGGCCAATAATCATGGGGTCGCACAGCGGTCCGACCTAAAAGTCCGACAAGATTTTAACAGCAACCACTATCTGGTGCACAACAGGGCCCAGCTTGGGTTTCAGCAAGCTTTACTTTTGGCTTTTCTTGTTTTGTTCCGGGCTTTTCCGCGTAAACCGTAATGCTGAAAATCCCAGTTTCTCCTTGATTGAAAGTTTTTACCCCATCTTTGGAAAGATATTTTTCTAGAATATCATCCGGCACGATAATAGGCTTTTCCTTTTGGATATTTATGTTTTGGAACCCCTTATCTTTTATCAGTTGAAGGTATTCCGATTTCTGGATGGCTCCGGCAACACATCCTGCGTACATCTCGGCATCTTCCCTTAAAGCATCGGGCAGGTTGCCAACCAAGACAATATCCGAAATACTAAAATGTCCACCTGGTTTTAATACCCTATAAATTTCTCCAATCACCTTTTGTTTGTCGGGGACTAGGTTCAAAACGCAATTACTGACAATTACATCTGCAATATTATCGCTAACGGGCATGGCATCGATATCGCCTTCCCTAAACTCAACATTATTGTACCCTAGTTTTTCTGCATTGATTCTTGCCTTTTGGATCATGATGGGTGTAAAATCTATTCCGATTACCTTGCCTTCGCTCCCAGTTTCATGCCGGGCAACAAAGCAATCGTTTCCAGCGCCTGAACCTAGATCTATGACCGTATCGCCTTTTTGGATCTTGGCGAACTGGGTCGGCAGCCCACAGCCAAGGCCTAAATCGGCCTCCTCAACATAGCCACTGGTTTCAGAGTAGTCGTCCATCATAATATTGTATACCTTGTTGGACGGGGTGGTAGCGCCACAACAGGAGGAAGCGTTTTCGATTTTCCCCTGTTCGGCGATTCGAGCATAGCGCTCTTTGACAATGCCTTTTAATTCTTGCTCATTTTTCATTGTAGTTGTTTTATTGCGATTAGACGATAGATTGATTCAAAATTTTTTAGCAGCAATTGGTATTGGAGATGTCCTGGTCCAAAAACTGCAATATTATCTTTTTCATTTTCCCCCAATTTTCATGGTGAATACAATAGCATACACTGGTACCTTCCACGTTGCCTTTAATAAGACCCAAGTGTTTTAATTCTTTCAGATGTTGCGAGATTGTGGGTTGTGCGAGTCCAATTTCGTTAACCAGATCTCCACAAACACAGGTATTGATTTTGAACAGGTGCTGTAAAATGGCAACCCTCGCAGGATGCCCCAGGACCTTGGCAAACAAGGCAATATTATTCTGCTCTTCTGTAAAAATTTCGGTTTTAGTTACCCCCATAGTATTTATTTATTCATTGCAATATTACGATAAATAATTGTTCGATGCAAAATTATTTTTGATTAATTTTAATATTTGGGGTCGACTATTGGATGCCCCCTAGGCTAAATCCTGCGGATGCACCTTTATGGTAGTGCATTATTGTCGCCCTTCCCAGATCAATGCGGCCGCACCGGAAATGGCAGCCGTTTTCCCTTCCATACCGGACAGTAATATTTTTACCTTTCCCTTGTATACCTCTAACAAATATTTTTCCAAATACGTCTTAACAGGGTCCATGATCCACTTTCCGCTGTTGACAAGTCCGCCCATCAGGAAGAAAGCTTCTGGTTGCGAGAAAGCGGTAAAATTGGCCATTGCCAGGGCCAGGATATCCGCTGTGTAATCAAAGGCTTTCAGGGCAATGGGATCGCCCTCCTCGGCTGCCCTGGTAATGTCCTCACCGTGTAGATCATTGTAGGCAATGCCCCGAAACCGACTCTCGTCCATATACTTGCACTGCATATAAAGGATGGTCCGCTTTAGCCCGGTGGCAGAGACGTAGGCCTCCAGTCCACCCCGAACGTTAAGGCCCGTCAATCGGCCATCGCCCAAGGTCATGTCCACATGCCCAAGTTCGCCTGCAAATCCGTCGTAACCTTCAATTAGCTTTCCGTTGGCGACAATTCCCGCCCCAAAACCGGTGCCTAAGGTGATTACGATAAAATCGGACATGCCCTTGGCGTTACCGAAGAGCATTTCACCCAGGGCAGCTGCGCTGGCATCGTTCATGATTCGCATTGGAACGTCAATACGTTCCTTCATTTTTGCCAAAATGGGCACGGACCCCTTCCATTTTAGGTTGGCTGCGTTCTCGATGGTGCCTTTTCTGCTCGATGCGTTGGGCGCCCCGATGCCGCATCCGATCAAATTAACGCCTGCCTTAAAATTGGCGTTCAGTTCGTCAATGCCCTCAACTATTCGATCCAAAAAAGCATCTAAATTTTCGAAGTCCCGTGTCCTGAAAAAAAGCTGTTCCAGACATTTGCCTTGCTGGTCCACCAGTCCAATCTTGGTCATGGTACCGCCGATGTCAATTCCTGCTACTAAATCCATATTTGGCTAATTTACAAACGATTCTGTTAAACTCAATATTAATGCACCATTTCTTAACAAGCTATGACCAATATCATGTTGTTCACCAAAACCAACCCTTAATTTTGTTTAGAACCATTTACGGCGAACCCCTATCAAGGCGAAAAGGGATTTGGTGGTGGATCGCACGGCCTTTGATTGGTTAC
>JBLWZN010000049.1:0-25534 GCA_048266425.1 Sediminicola sp. | reverse complement strand
CCCAGGATTTCCATATCAAAATAGTCCCTCACCAAAACGATCTGGGTATGGCCGCCGCTGATGGTCATGGCCAAAAAAGGAAAGTTCGGTGGGGTGTTATTTTCGTCCAAAATAAAATGCGCCAAGATATGGGCTTGCATATGGTTGACCTCGATCAAGGGAACGTCTAGCCCCAAGGCCATGGACTTGGCAAAAGAGGTTCCTACCAAAAGAGATCCCATAAGTCCAGGTCCCCTCGTAAAAGCTATGGCGGATAATTGTTTTTTGTCGATATTTGCCTTGGCCAAAGCTTGGTGCACTACAGGAACAATATTTTGTTGGTGCGCCCTAGAGGCAAGTTCGGGAACCACCCCTCCATATTCCTCGTGTATTTTTTGTGCGGCCACCACGTTGCTTAGTTTTTTATTGTTGCAGAGAACGGCAGCCGACGTGTCGTCGCAAGAAGATTCTATGGCAAGAATGTAAATATTTTTATACTCCACTTGGAAAAAAATTGGATGTAACAAAGGTAAAACATAAAGTCCTATCAAAAAATTAAGAAAAATACTGGTTAGAACACTGCTTGGAATCTTGCTGGTCTGTGTTTTGGGAACCATTGTTTTGTCCTTGCCTGTAGTCCAGACCCGATTTGCTGCCTATGTAACCGACAATCTCAACGCTACCTTTGGTACCCATATCAGCATCGAGAGACTGAGGATT
Organism: Sediminicola sp.; assembly: GCA_048266425.1. Taxonomy (GTDB): domain Bacteria; phylum Bacteroidota; class Bacteroidia; order Flavobacteriales; family Flavobacteriaceae; genus Cerina. The sequence continues at coordinate 24,835 of JBLWZN010000049.1, read as the reverse complement.
TCCCTCATTACCTGGGACGCTTCCCTCCATGGGGTTTATGTGGAGGATTATCAAAAGGACACCTTGTTTTACATACAACAACTGTCCACCTCCATTTTAAATCTTAGGAACTTGTCCAACGGCAAGTTGGAGTTTGGGGATATTGATATGGATCGTCTCAATTTTAAGCTAAAAACCTATAAAGACGATGACCGCAGCAATTTAGAGGTTTTTATAGATAAGTTGAGCGATACCCTGCCCAGAAAGCCCGGAACTCCGCCATTTTATTTTTCTACGGCCAACGTAAACATTTCCAACAGCAAGTTTAAACTAATTGATGAAAATAGGGAGACCCAGGAACAATTGAATTTTAGGGACCTAAACATCAGTGCCAAGGACTTTCTTATTTTGGGCCCTGTTGTTACCACCGAAATTGAGGAGATGTCCCTTCTTAGTAAAAGGGAGCTGAAATTGGACAAACTATCTACCGAGTTTAAATATACGAAGCAACAGATGCGGTTTGATTCCTTACAGGTCCAAACTCCGGGATCCGACATCCGAGGGAATTTGGTGTTCAATTACGAACGGAAGGATTTCGCGGATTTTTTGAACAAGGTGAACATCGTTGCAAATTTCGAGGATTCCACGGTGTCGTTGGATGAGATAAACAAGCTTTACGACCAGTTTGGGGAAGGTAAGAAAATCTCATTTTCCTCGAACGTGAACGGGGTACTTAACGATTTAAATACAACAAATTTATTCCTACAATCGGACAATACGGGGATAAGGGGCGATTTCAATTTTAAAAATCTCTTTGAAAACAATGAGAATTTTGTTCTAGATGCCAAAATCAAAAACGTAACCTCCAGCTATTATGCGTTGAGGGGGTTATTACCCAATATTTTAGGGAAAACCTTGCCCTCCTCCTTTCAAAAATTTGGGCAGTTCACCATAAGGGGCGAAAGTAAGATTACCAAGAAAGCAATACAAGCGAGAATAAACATCAATACGGCGGTGGGGAGCAGCTATGCCGATATGGAACTGACAGATATAGACCATATAGATAATGCCAACTACAAGGGTTTTGTCTCTTTGATCGATTTTGATCTGGGTGCCTATTTTGACAGCGCGAAATTGGGAAAGACTACGATGGACATTAATGTGGAAGGACAGGGGTTTAAAAAGGAAAATCTGAATACTGAAGTGATAGGGCAAATCTATTCCTTAAAGTATAATGACTACGAGTACCACGACACCAAGGTTTCGGGGATACTTAAGGAAGAGCTGTTCGATGGGTCTTTGGTGAGCAATGACGAGAATTTCAAGTTTAACTTTAAGGGTCTGGCCGATTTTGGGCAAGGAAGGAACAATTTTAACTTCATTGCTACCGTAGATTACGCCGATTTAAGAAAGTTGAATTTTATCCATGATAGTATTTCAGTGTTCAAGGGAAACGTAAACATGGATATAGCCGGGAATTCATTGGACAATCTGGTGGGAAACCTAAAGTTTTCCAAAACCATGTACCAGAACAAAAACGATACCTATTATTTTGAGGACTTTAAAATCTCCTCCTCTTTTGATGAGGACACGGTACGCACGATCGACATAAATTCCCCGGATATCATTACGGGTTACATGAAGGGGAAATTCAAGATCCATGAACTGGGCAAGTTGGTGCAGAACTCCATCGGTAGTATTTATACCAATTACAAGCCTTTCAAGATTACCCCTGGGCAGCAACTCGATTTTAGGTTTGAAATATATAATAAAATAGTAGGCGTGCTTTTCCCGGAAGTGAAATTTGGACCTAATACCTTTATCAGGGGAAACATTGTGGCAGATGAAGGGGACTTTAAGCTCACCTTTAAATCCCCGCAGATAGAGGCGTATGGAAACACCTTGGACAACATCGATGTAAAGGTGGACAATAAGAACCCCTTGTTCAACACCTTTATAGCGGTCGACGATATGAAGACCCATTATTACGATGTGAAAGACTTTAAGTTGATCAATACGACCATAACGGATACTTTGTTTTTTAGGGCGGAATTTAAAGGTGGTATGGGATACAACGATAGTTATAACCTCAATTTTTACCATACTTTTAATAAGGACAATAAATCGGTCATTGGCCTAAAAACCTCCGATGTAAGCTTTAAGGGCAACGAATGGATTTTGAACAAGGATAATGACACCAGAAATAAGGTAGAATTTAACAAGACCTTGGATAGCATCACCATAAGGGAGGTGGTTATGAACAATGGGGAGGATGAGCAGATTAGGCTTAGGGGACAATTGGCAGATTCTACCTATAAGGATCTACAGCTGCAGTTCAAGATTGTTTCCCTTAACAAAATTACCCCAACAATCGATAGCCTGAGACTGGATGGACAGGTAAACGGAATTCTCAATGTACTTCAAAAAGACAACGTTTATTTGCCGTCCTCTAATTTGAACATTTCCAATTTCTCCGTAAACGGAATTACCATGGGGGATATGGCTATTGGGATCGTGGGCAACAAGGATTTGACCAATTTTGTGGTCAATTCGCAAATTGTCGCTGACGGAGAGGAAAAGTTCGGAATCTTAGGAAATTTGTTGACGGAGGGGGAAATGCCTGTAGCCAACCTTATCGCAAATTTTAATGGTTTTAACTTGGAACCCTTTAATCCATTGGGGGAAGGGGTAATTTCTCATATCCGTGGAGGTCTCAACGGCAGCGTAAAGATAACGGGAGAGATCGATAATCCCGATATCACAGGTGAATTGACGATGAACAATGCGGGTATCGGTATCCCTTATCTTAATGTAGATTACAGTTTTGCCCCCAATTCCAAAGTGGAGCTCTACGACCAAACTTTTCATTTTGACAACGTTCGGCTTACCGATGTAGACGAAAATACCAAGGCCACAATAGACGGGGACATACGGCATAAGTTTTTTAAGGATTGGTACTTGGACCTGAACGTGGATGCCAGAAATGATCGGCTTTTGATCCTGAATACGGATACGGAACACAATGAGGACGACCTGTACTATGGGACCGGATTCCTAAAGGGTACCGGAAAAATTTATGGCCCTACCCAAGCCTTGACCATCAAGGTGAACGGATCCACTGCCAAGGGCACCACCTTAAAGATCCCCATTAGCGATGTGGCCAGTGTGGGGGACTATTCCTTTATCAATTTCATCGAAAAAAAGAACGTAAAGGTCTATGAAGAGCAGCGAAAGCTAAAGGAGTACGAAGGTTTGGAACTGGAATTTGACCTGGATATTACCCCCGATGCAGAGGTGGAAATCGTTGTGGATCCAAAGACCGGATCCTATCTCAAGGGAACGGGGGAGGGTATTTTGCTCATCGAGATCAACACCAATGGAAAATTTAATATGTATGGGGATTTTGCTGTGGTCACCGGGCAGTTCCGTTACAAATTCGGTGGAATACTGGACAAAACTTTTAGGGTAAAACCGGGTGGCACCATTTCTTGGCAAGGATCTCCTTTGGGGGCCGAGCTGAATATGGAGGCGGTATATTCCCTCAACGCCAATCCGGCACCCCTCCTAGACAATTCCGGCTATACCCGTAGGATACCGACCGAGGTAGGGGTAAAGCTCAATGGGGAACTGGAACACCCAACAATAGCCTTCGATATAAGCTTTCCTGGTATCAATTCGGTGGTAAAGTCGGAACTTATGTACAGGCTACAGGATCCAACGGTGGAGGAAAGAAACGCTTTCTTCCTTTTGGCACAAGGCACTTTTGCCAATGCGGAGACCGGGATCAACCAGCAAACGGTGACCGGAAACCTTATCCAAAGTGCATCGGGACTTTTAAACCAGGTCTTGGGGGCCAATAATGACAAGTTCGATCTTGGCCTTACCTACGAGCAGGGGCTATATGGCAAGAATGCCGATTTGCTTACGGAGGATCGCATCGGGGTTACCGTCTCTACACGGATCAGCGACAAAATTTTGTTCAACGGCAGATTGGGGGTGCCTGTGGGCGGGGTGAGCGAGACGGTAGTGGCCGGGGATGTGGAGGTACAAATAATGCTGAACGAGGAAGGTACCTTGCGGGCAAAAATATTCAATAGGGAAAATGAAATAGAACAGTTTCTTACCGATAGCCAAGGATACACCCAAGGCATAGGACTTTCATACGAGGTGGATTTTAATACGTTCAAGGACCTATTGAAAAAGGTATTGGGCAGGGATAAATCCAAGGACGAAATGCCCCCGCCGGAATCACGGCCAGAAGCTATTATGGGCAAGGATAGTTTAATTCAGTTCCATAAGAAGGAGGCCAATTTAAAAAAATGAGAAAATATCTTAATTTTTTAAATTTCTTGCTAAGAACGATACATATTGTTAACGAAAACGTTGGAGATTGTCCTTTAGCTGAAAATTAGAATGTGTATCGACCCTAAAATTGGAATAAGTTTGTTAATTTTGCGCATTTAAAAATTTAATGGCTTCAAAAATAAACAAGATAGGAGTTATCACCTCAGGGGGTGACTCTCCAGGGATGAACGCTGCAATTAGGGCCGTAGTTCGTACGTGCGCCTATTTGAAAGTGGAATGTGTTGGTATTTACAGAGGTTACGAAGGGATGATAGAGGGCGATTTTAAGTCCATGGATGCCCGAAGCGTAAACAATATTATAAATAAGGGCGGTACAATACTTAAATCGGCCAGGAGCAAGGAGTTCAGGACCAAGGAAGGTCGCCAAAAGGCATATGACAATCTTACGGCGGCCGGGATAGATGCTTTTGTTGTTATTGGGGGTGATGGTAGTTTTACCGGGGCACTTCTGTTCAACAAAGAATTTGGTTTTCCAATAATCGGCATTCCAGGAACCATTGATAACGATATTTTTGGGACGAGCTCTACGGTTGGTTTCGATACGGCATTGAATACGGTCGTAGAGGCCATAGATAAGATCAGGGATACCGCAAGTTCCCACAATCGCCTTTTCTTTGTGGAGGTAATGGGTCGTGACGTAGGGCATATTGCATTGAACGCCGGGGTAGGTGCAGGGGCAGAGGAAATATTGATTCCCGAGGAAAATATGGGATTGGAGCGTTTGCTGGAATCCCTAAAACGCAGTAAGGCCTCCGGTAAGTCTTCAAGTATAGTAGTAGTTGCCGAAGGGGATAAGACCGGTAAAAACGTTTTTGAGCTTAAGGAATATGTAGAGGAGCATTTGCCGATCTACGACGTAAGGGTATCCGTGCTTGGACATATGCAGCGCGGTGGGCCACCGTCCTGCTATGATCGCGTTTTAGCGAGTAGAATGGGGGTAAAGGCGGTGGAAGCACTTTTGGAAGGGAAGACCAATCTTATGGTGGGAATCCAGGACAACAAGATAATCCTAACCCCGATAAGCAAGGCCATAAAGGGGCATACAAAAATCGATAAGGAACTCATGCGGGTTTCCGAAATCATGAGCACATAATTTTAATCATTTAAATACTTAGAAAATGGCAAAAGTAAGAATTGGAATCAACGGATTCGGTAGAATAGGAAGATTGGTTTTCAGGGCAGCAGCGCATAGGGAAAATGTGGAAGTTGTTGCCATCAATGATTTGTTGGATGTTGAACACTTGGCGTATCTGTTGAAATACGATTCTGTCCATGGTAAATTTGACGGTTCTGTTGAGGTAAAGAACGGTCATTTGGTCGTTAACGGGAAGACCGTTAGGATTACTGCCGAAAGGGACCCAAAAAATTTGAAATGGGATGAGGTCGGTGCCGATATCGTTGCGGAATGTACCGGTATTTTCACTACTCTTGAAACTGCCCAATATCATATTGATGGCGGTGCCAAGAAGGTTGTAATATCCGCACCTTCCAAAGATGCCCCAATGTTTGTAATGGGTGTAAACCATAAGGATGTCAAGGCATCGGACAAAATTGTTTCCAACGCCTCCTGTACTACCAACTGTTTGGCCCCATTGGCCAAGGTGTTGAACGATACATATGGGATAGAGGAAGCTTTGATGACTACGGTTCACGCCACAACAGCTACCCAAATGACGGTAGACGGACCTTCCAAGAAGGACTGGAGAGGCGGTAGGGGAGCCTTGCTGAACATTATTCCTGCTTCTACGGGGGCCGCAGTTGCCGTGACCAAAGTAATTCCGGACCTAAAGGGCAAACTTACGGGAATGGCTTTTAGGGTTCCAACCTCAGACGTGTCAGTAGTGGATTTAACCGTTAAGTTGGCCAAGGAAACTTCTTATGAGGATATCAAGAAAACAATGAAAAAGGCAGCATCTGAGGGAGATTTGAAAGGTATTTTGGGATATACCGATGAGGCTGTAGTTTCACAGGATTTTGTTGGCGATGCTAGAACCAGCATTTTTGATGCCGAGGCGGGAATTGAGCTTAACTCCAAATTCTTCAAGGTAATCTCCTGGTACGACAATGAAACAGGGTATTCCCATAAATTGGTGGATTTGGCCGAATATATTTCAACCTTATAGAAAATTGTGATTATTTAAAAAACTCCTGAAAGTGGGTTGTCTTATGCCCATTTTCAGGATTTTTTTGTTTAATATTGAGTACATTTTAAGGTAAAAGGTTTTTCTGGGTTACGTTCAAGTGTTTTGTCGTTGAATTATGGGCGAAACGGTCTTGATTCTTATTTTTTAAAATAACAGGTATGATATTGATCGTAGATAGTGGTGCAACCAAATCGGACTGGATTGCGCTGGATGAAAAAGGAAAGCAATTGTTTTTGACACAAACTTTGGGGCTTAGCCCAGAGGTGTTGACCCGTGAGGTCATAGAGGACCGGTTGGCAAATAATTTTGAATTGTCAAAAAACAGGGAAAAGGTCACGCAATTGCATTTTTATGGGGCAGGATGTGGTACGGATAGGATGAAAATTTTCCTAAAGGGAATCTTTAAGGATTTCTTCCCGAATGCTAAATCGGACGTTCGCGAGGATACTTACGCCGCTATTTACTCTACCACCAAGATTGGTAATCAAAGTATTGTGTGTATTTTGGGAACCGGATCTAACTGTAGCTACTACGATGGGCATCAACTGCTGCAAAAAGTAACTTCCCTCGGATATATTTTAATGGATGATGGCAGTGGTAACTTTTTTGGAAGAAAGTTGATCCGCGATTATTATTTTCATAAAATGCCGCAGGACTTGGGAATTAAATTTGCAAAAGAGTACGATTTGGACGCCGATGTCATTAAGGAACACCTGTACAAGCAGCCCAATCCCAATACTTATTTGGCCACTTTTGCACGTTTTATGATAGAGAATAAAAGCCACCCGTATTGCAGGGGGGTAATCGACAAGGGATTTCAGCAGTTTGTAAATAATTACATCATGCAGTTTGAGCTTGCCACCAAGGTTCCCATCAATTTTGTAGGGAGCATAGCCCACTATTTAAGGGACGAACTAAAAACCGTAATAGAAAGAAACGACATGGTATTAGGGGTTATACGGCAACGTCCTATCGAAGGCCTGGTAGAATTCCACCAGGATAACTTGTAATTTGCTTTGCGCTTTTCGCTATGCGACAAAAAAGCGCAAAGCGATATGCGTTTGACGAAAAGCCTAATTGCCCGATACGGCGATCATAGAAATTTCTACGTTTACAAATTTTGGAAGATTGGCTACTTCCACAGTCTCCCTCGCCGGTGCGGTTTCTGCATTAAAATAGTTCCCATAAACCGAGTTGATTTCGCTAAACTGTCGCATGTCCTTCACAAAAATAGAGGCTTTGACCACGTTTTCGAAGTCTAATTTTGCCTCGGTGAGAATGGCCTTAAGGTTTTCCATACATTGCTTGGTCTCTTTCTTTATATCGCCTTCTATCAAATTTCCCGTTACGGGATCTAAAGGAATTTGTCCCGAGATATATAAGGTATTGCCAATTAGGACCGCCTGGTTATATGGTCCGATAGGCGCGGGTGCGTTTGGGGTATTGATTATTTTCTTCACGATGTATTTATTTGATGTCCGTTGCAAATTTAATCCCTTTGGGCGTAATTCGTCCCAACTCTCCATGTTTTTGTTATTTGTTTCGGGATCTCAGGAGGAAGTTATTTTTTTTGGGTTTAAATTCTACTTGTTCAGCTAACGAAGTGGTCTTTAGTCTTTAGTCTTTTTGTGAAGCGGTCTATGGCCTTTTTTGACAAAAACTGTTTATATGTTGTTGAATAATCTGTAGGTTAGGTTTTATAGGTCTACAATTAAATACTATTTTTGGCCATGCAAAACAACGTCCTAATATTAGATTTTGGTTCCCAGTACACCCAGCTTATCGCCAGAAGGGTTAGGGAACTCAACATTTTTTGTGAAATAAAGCCGTACAACCATCTTCCGGAAGACCTTTCCGAGTACAAAGCCGTAATTCTTTCGGGATCGCCTTTTTCCGTAAGGGGAGAGGATGCGCCCCATCCGGATCTAACGGGTATAAAGGGGATAAAGCCTTTGTTGGCAGTATGTTACGGGGCCCAATATCTGGCTCATTTTCATGGTGGCGAGGTAGCGCCATCCGACACCAGGGAATATGGTAGGGCCAATCTTTCGTTCATTAGGGAGAAGGAACCGTTTTTCGCCCATATTCGGAAAGGCAGTCAAGTGTGGATGAGCCATAGTGATACCATCAAGCATTTGCCGGACCATGCCATACGTTTGGCAAGCACCAATGACGTGGAAAATGCAGCTTTTAAGCTGGAAGGGGAGGAAACCTATGCCATACAATTTCATCCGGAGGTTTATCATACCACGGATGGTAAACAATTATTGAAAAATTTTCTCGTTGATATTGCAGGAGTTGCCCAGACCTGGACGCCCGATTCCTTTGTGGAGACCACCGTAGCCGAATTGAAGTCGAAGATTGGTAAGGACAAGGTGATTTTGGGGCTCTCAGGGGGGGTCGATTCCAGTGTGGCGGCCCAACTATTGCACAGGGCGATCGGTACGCATTTGCACTGTATTTTTGTGAACAATGGCCTATTGAGGAAGAATGAGTTCCGCGATGTGCTGGAACAGTACAAGCATATGGGCCTAAATGTAAAGGGAGTAGATGCTTCGGCACGTTTTTTGAACGCATTGGCGGGGGAAAGCGATCCGGAAAAAAAACGGAAGATCATCGGTAAGGTTTTTATTGAGGTTTTTGACGATGAAGCACATAAGGTCGAAGGTGCCAAATGGCTTGCCCAAGGTACGATTTACCCAGATGTAATTGAGTCGGTTTCTGCCACGGGTGGCCCGTCCGCGACCATAAAAAGTCATCACAATGTTGGGGGATTGCCCGATTTTATGAAATTAAAAGTTGTGGAGCCCCTTAGAATGTTATTTAAGGATGAAGTGAGACGGGTTGGGGCCAGTTTGGATATGGAACCGTCCCTATTGGGTAGACATCCTTTTCCGGGGCCTGGTTTGGCGATCCGTATCCTAGGGGATATTACTCCGGAGAAAGTGGCCATTTTACAAGAGGTCGATGCGGTTTTTATCGACGGCCTCAAGGAATGGGGACTTTATGATAAGGTTTGGCAGGCCGGAGCCATGCTTTTGCCCGTAAATAGTGTTGGGGTCATGGGCGATGAGCGTACTTATGAAAAATGCGTAGCTTTACGGGCCGTGGAAAGTACGGATGGAATGACCGCAGACTGGGTTAATTTGCCCTACGAGTTTTTACAAAAAACCTCAAATGATATAATAAATAAGGTAAGAGGGGTCAACAGGGTGGTATACGATATCAGTTCCAAGCCCCCCGCAACCATTGAATGGGAGTAAATATGTATAAATCATTTTGTAAAGTAGTCTTTGTAACCTGTGCCTTATTGATGTTAGGGTGCAAATCATTGGCCCAACAGCAGTTCAAAACACATGCGGTCAAAGATGGCGAGACCTTGGAAAGTGTCGCCAAACTGTATAAGGTTACCCCTTACAATATTCTAAAATACAACAAAGAGCTTAAGCAGGGCGATGCCCTTAAGCCCAACACTATTCTGGTAATCCCTGTAGCCGCACCGGGAACGGTTACCCCTCCAGCCGCACCGACTAGCGTAGCGGAAAAGGAACCCGATGTGATCATACCACATGAAGAACCCATTGGTTATACCAAGCACCGGGTAAAGAAAAGGGAAACACTCTATGGCATTGGCCAACGGTATCATATAACCGAAGGTGATATTAAACGATACAATAAGGACCTTTATTCCACACAGTTAAAAAAAGGGATGGTGCTTACTATCCCAAAATATTTACGGGTACGTACCGAGGAAAATGTAATAGATGAAGATGATTTTGAAAAATATACCGTCCAGCCCAAAGAGACCCGATGGAGTATTGCCAACAAATATGGTATTTCGGTAGATAGCCTTAAGTCCCTGAACCCCGAAATGGGCGAAATACTTTCCATTGGCCAAGAGCTAAATTTACCCAAATTGCCGGGGAGTACGGTAGAGGATCAAGAAGTACAATTATATACATCCTATACGGTTCCCCCAAAGCAGACGTTTTACAGTTTGGAGAAAAAAATGGGAGTGACCGAGCAACAGGTAAAGGCCCTAAACCCAGAGGTACAACAACGGGGCCTCCAGGAAGGGATGGTCATACGTTTGCCCAATAAAAAGGCGGATACCACGGCCGTAAATACGGACAATTTTATTTTTTACGAGGTAAAACCAAAGCAGACCGAGTATTCCATAACCAGAAATCTGGGAATTTCCTATGCCCAGCTTATTGCGTTAAACCCAGATCTAAAAGCTGGACTAAAAGCAGGTATGGTCCTCAAGATACCAAAGTCCAAACAAGATGGCTTGGAAGTTAAGAATTCGTTGATTCTGGACAAGATCAATTTGCTGGACAGTATTAATCTTCTGAACAGACCAAAATTGATCTTTATGTTGCCTTTCCGTGTAAACAACATGGATCTTTCCAATAAAGAGAGCGCTATTGAGACCATTGTAAACCGTACCAGTACCAGGGTGAGCTTGGGATTGTATACCGGGGCGCTTGTTGCACTTGACTCCATAAAAAAATTGGGAATCTCGGTGGATGTGCATACCTATGATACCCAACTGGACCTTGCCAAGGTGAAGGAGATCCTTTTGAGCGAAAGGCTCAATTCGGTGAGTGCCATTATAGGGCCCCTTGATGCTAAATCCCTCGATGAGGTTGCGGTCCGAGCAGCCAATTATCAAGTACCGGTAATCGCACCGGTAACCTCCAATAGTGGGATTAGTTTGAGCAACGTGTTTTTTACGATACCCACCGATGTGATTTTGCGCGGCAAAATATTGGATTACATGGACAAAGTATATACCAATCAAAACATAATTGTGATTGCGGACGAAAAGAACAAACCGGTGGAAACCCAAATTCGGATGCGCTTTCCAACGGCGAAGACAGTAAATTTAAAGGATAACCTCTCCTTGGATATCTCCAAGTTTACGGGATTGTTGTCCGAGAATGTTGAGAATTGGGTGTTTCTGGAAACCGACAATTTCAAGATTGTGGCAAGTGTAAGCTCTATTCTAAACTCGTCTATTTCCGAGAAGGTAAAAGTGCGCATGTTTACCACAAACAAAAGTAAGGCTTTTGACAATGATGTAATATCCAGTGTTCATCTTTCCAATCTCAGGTTTACCTATCCTTCCGTGGATCGCGAAATTTCCAATGATTCCTTTGCAAAAAGTTACCGAAATCGTTTTGGCATGGATCCGGATCGCTATGCGGTTCGCGGATTTGACGTTACCTATGATGTGTTGTTAAAACTGGCGTATAAAAACAACCTGTTCGAGGCTTCCAGGGTAATAGGAGAAACGGAATACAGCGGAAACAAGTTTAATTATCACAAGGATCTGGCATCGGGATATTTCAATACGGCATGTTATATCCTTATGTACGATGCCATGCAAATTAAAGAAGTTAAAGAGAATGGCGATGACATCAAAAGTAACTTATAACGGTAATTTAAGGACCACCTGCGTACATTTGCGCTCAGGTAACCAGTTTATTACGGATGCCCCGATAGACAACAACGGTCGGGGGGAAGCATTTTCCCCTACGGATACGGTTGCGACCGGATTGGCCAGCTGTATGCTTACCGTAATGGGCATCAAGGCCAACGGTTTGGATGTGGATTTAGGAGGTACAACCGCCGAGGTTACCAAACATATGGCCGCCGATCCCAGACGGATATCCAAAATTGAGATAAACTTTGCACTTCCTTCCAATATTTCCGATAAGCATAGAAAAATATTGGAAAATACGGCAAGAACATGCCCGGTCCAGTTTAGCCTACATCCCGATATAGAAAGGGTAATTGTTTTTAATTGGATACAGTAGGAAATTAGAGACAAGAATCAAGAATTGTTAACAGCAATAAATTTGTCCTCCTTCATCGTTCCAGATTTTTCCCTTAGAAGGCTGCAATCCAATATTTAAAACTTACCAGGTGTTTTTCAACAAAACTATTTTCAAATAGGCACCATTAAGTCTTTCGTCTATTAGCGAAGTGGTCCTTTGTCTATTTCATTACCAACTTCCGCCGCCTCCACCGCCAAAACCTCCTCCGGAAGAACCTCCGCCGGAGCTGCCACTGCTAGAAGGTGCGCTCACCATGGTAGATTTCATGTCCGAAAAAGAATTGTTGAATGACTTCGAAAAATCGCCCATACTCATATAGGTGCCGGTTGTAGCGTACCAGTTGGGCGGGGGGAGATTTAAACCTTCAAATTTTTTCGCCCACTTGTCAAACAATCCAAAAGCAAGGGCGTATCCCATAGTGCTTTCAAAATACCCAGGGTCATCTTGAAGCAGCATTTTCAGTTTATTTATTTCTGCGACCTTTATGAATTGTTTAAAACCTTTTAATTCGGATAATACCCGATCGCCCTTGCGATTCTTTTTTATCATGGATTTGTTCATATACATTAGGGCAACGCAAGTAATCGCTATGGCAACCAGGGCTAACGGTCCCCATAGGAATAGTCCAATCGCACCAAATAGGATCGTTGTTAGTATTAGGACTACATAGGTAATTGTTTGCACCTTGTCCGACTTGGCTTCATAAAAAGGTTGTGCATCTTTTTTTAATTGAGATCCCGCATTGGAAAGGGTTTTGTAAAACTTGTTTTTTAGACTACTAATCAAGACCTCTGTTGAATCATTGCCACTTCCCTTGCCGAACAGTCCTTCGAAAATTTCAACTTGATACGCGGGCAAACCTTCCGGCAGTGGCTTAAGCTGGATAAGTACGGTGTCCTTTTTTCCGAACAACCCCGTTTTGGGTATCTCCTCCATCCTTAAAAACCCCTTATAACCCCAATAGGGGATTAAAGAGATAAGATCGGAGGCGTCTTCCTTATCATCGATAAGAAAACCTACCATGGCGGGATCCATATTCTCCGGAGGATAGTAGCTGGTCGTAGCGGTTACACGGTTATCCTTGCCAAATTTCCTCCATACCCAATAGAAGGCAGCTACCAACAAGCCAATGAGGAATACCCATCCATAGTCGTTCCAAAACGGCCAAAAGGGTTGTACTTCCGCAACTGAATTTAAAGGCAGATTTACAAGGACGGTCACGCTCTGCCCTTCATGCGATATATAACCGTCCTTGCTAAAACCGGAAAAAACATTTTCATCATACTCCAGTGTAAAATCCTCTGTTCTACCGGTAGTGCCCCTGTATCCCGAGTACACAAAGCAATTGTCCTTGTTCAGGATAACATTTTCCGGTGCGTGTATGGTAAAATCTATTTTTTGAAAATTGGTTTCCCACTGATCTGGTTTGATGTTCCAATAAAATTGGATTTTGTCCTTCCCAAAAAGAAAGGCATTGTGGACCCTATATTTAATTTCATAGTGTTGAGGCCCTGTAAGCGTAATATCCTTGTCCCCAATTTTTATAGTGAGGTAGTCCTGCATTTTTTGGACAAAACCAAAAGGTGCATCAAACTTATGGCCCGGCACTTTAATATGGTCTATTTCAATCTTCCTTTTGTCGTTTGTTCCAGTGGAACCTGCCAAATCGTACAAGGTCTGTATACTTCGGAATATCCCATGTTTGCTGACATTAAAATTGATGTCATAATTTTCCACAACATCGAAATAGCCTTCCTCCTGAATGGTAATATCTACTTTATAATTGGTAACGGTAAAGTCCGGAAGATAGTCAGCGGAGTAGTTGACCTGCGAGTTAGCAAAAGCCACGCAAAACAGGGCAAATAGGAGCAGGGTTTTTTTCATGGAATTCCTATACAGGTTCTAAGAGAAATCTACTTTTACATTAGATCTTGCTATTTCCTCGACCTCAAAGAAATCGAAGTGTTGGTACTTAAACATGCTGGCAAACAGTGCACCGGGGATACTCTCCCCATAGGTGTTGTTCTCCCGAACGGATCCATTGTAATATCGGCGGCTTCTTTCCAGATTCTCTTCAATTAGATTCAGTTTTTCCTGAAGGTCAAGAAAATTGGTATTTGCCTTAAGATCGGGATAGGCTTCCCCTAGGGCAAAAATGCTTCGAAGGCTTTGTTGTAATTGGTTTTCTGCCTTTATTTTTCCATTGATGTCGTCACTGGGGACCTGCATGGCCGAATTACGGGCCTTGATAACATCTTCCAGGGTAGATTTTTCGTGTTTGGCATATCCTTTTACCGTTTCCACCAAATTGGGAATTAGGTCGTATCTACGCTTTAAAGCCACATCGATATTGCTCCAAGCATCTTTTACCAGGTTCCTATTTTTGGCAAATCGATTGAAAATTCCAACAACAAAAAAGGCCAGGAGCAAAACTATCCCCAAGAGAACTATTAAAACGGTCATAGCAAGATTGTTTAGTGTTTTGTTTGTACTAAAATACCTATTTTTTTGTACCTACAGAAGATTCATGGATTTTTTTCCGGGCCAGCAGGTTTCTCCGGGAAACTTTGGGTACTACGACTGCCTAATATGGAATATCACCTAATTTTGCGCTCCGATGGAAAGAGTTTAAACCAGTTCTCCTATATTTAGGGTTGAATGCGAAAAAATGAGAAGATTATTTTTTATTTCCTGCTTGTTGATTGTGCCATCATTGTCGGGCCTCGTTAGCTGCGACCTCAAGAAAGGGGACAATCCCAAAGATTCAAATACAGCCGATATAATCATATATGGGGGTACGTCCGCAGCTGTAATCGCCGCAGTGGAAGCAAAGATGTCGGGTAAGTCGGTTATTGTTGTCTCGCCCGACAAGCATTTGGGTGGACTTACATCTGGTGGATTGGGATATACGGATACCGGTGACAAAAGTGTCATTGGAGGATTGGCGAGGGAATTTTACCATAGATTGTGGTTACATTACAACAGTGATGAAGCCTGGCAATGGCAGAAAAGGGAAGATTATGGCAATAAGGGGCAAGGGACCGTGGCCATAGATGGGGAGAATAGGACCATGTGGATTTTTGAACCGCATGTGGCCGAAAAGGTGTTCGAGGACCTTGTTAAAGAATACGATATCCGGGTAGACAGGGATGAATGGTTGAATAGGGAAGATGGCGTGGTTAAAAAAGAAGGTAAAATACGATCCATTCAAACCTTATCGGGGAAGACGTATAATGGCAAGATATTTTTGGATACCACCTATGAGGGTGACCTAATGGCGGCGGCAGGGGTAAGTTACCACGTTGGTCGGGAGGCCCGGGAAGAATATGGCGAAGAATGGAACGGGGTACAAACAGGGGTGCTTCACCATAAGCACTGGTTTCAATCGGATATTTCGCCCTACGTTGTTCCTGGAGATCCCGAGAGTGGCATACTACCTGGAGTTTCGGATAAAGATCCAGGGGAGAAATACAGTGGGGACAATAAGATACAGGCGTATTGTTTTAGGACGTGTATGACTGATTACGAGCCCAATAGAGTGCCATTTCCAAAACCGGAGGGTTATGATTCAATGCAATATGAATTATTGGCCCGGGTTTTTGATTCGGGCAGGAAGGATTGGTTCAATAAATTTGACCTGATCCCCAATCACAAGACCGATACCAACAACCACGGCCCCTTTAGCAGCGATTATATTGGAATGAATTATGATTATCCAGAAGCTTCCTATGAAAGACGCAAAGAAATAATTGACGAGCACAAACAGTACCAGCAGGGACTTTTGTGGTTTGTGGCCAATGACCCAAGGGTTCCGATGGATATTCAGACGGCAATGCAAAAATGGGGTTTGGCGAAGGACGAATTTGTGGACAACGGCAATTGGCCCCATCAATTGTATATAAGGGAGGCTCGAAGAATGACGGGCGAGTACATAATGACGGAAAACGAGTTGTTGAAGCGCAGGCCCACGCCGAGACCCGTGGGTATGGGATCTTATGGCATGGACTCCCACAACGTGCAACGATATATTAAGCCTGATGGTTTTGTGCAGAACGAAGGGGATATCGGGGTAAGCACCAAAGGGCCTTATTCCATATCCTATGGTTCCCTGGTACCAAAAAAAGAGGAGTGCCAAAACTTATTGGTCCCGGTATGTGTGTCTTCCAGCCATATCGCCTTTGGATCGATACGAATGGAGCCCGTGTTTATGATCTTGGGCCAGTCGGCCGCCGCCGCCGCAGTAATGGCACTTAATGAAGGGGTTGCGGTCCAGGACATTGATTACGACAAACTGAAGGGGGTTCTTTTGAAGGAAGGACAAATTTTGAATTAGACCGTGGTCATACTATACCCGCTTCCCCAACTCAATGATTTCTAGATTTTTTATTTCCTCCCCTTCAATTTCGAACCTTAGCATGGTCCGGACCTGGTGAAAACCATACTTTCCGCAGGCTCCCGGATTCATATGTAGCAGCCCTAATTTTTTATCCCACATTACCTTCAATATATGGGAATGGCCCGTAATAAATAACTTGGGCGGATTGTTTTTAATTTCTTCGCGAATGCGCTGGTTGTAATTATTGGGGTAACCCCCAATGTGGGTTATCCATACGTCCACTTTTTCGCAATGGAAACGGTTATCCAGCGGATATTCCAATTGTGCTTTGGCGTCATCGATATTCCCGTACACCGCCCTAAATGGTTTTATTGCGCTAAGGGCATCGGCGACCTCTAGCGATCCAATATCCCCTGCGTGCCAAATTTCATCGGCCTGTTCGGCATATTTAAGGATGGTGTTGTCCATATGGCCATGGGTATCGGATAGAAGGAGGATTTTGGTCACGTCTCTCGCTTGGGATTTGGTGTTTAAAATTGCTTCAGGTATCTATTGTTTGTAGTTTCAGTTTGGCAACTTAAAACCAGAAACGGATAAAATAGATATAGATTCAAGTTGATGGTAGGGGAGTTTAAGCCGTTGCACCTAACTTTTGTCCATTTTCTATATTCACTTTTCTTTATTCTTGCGGGGAACAAGTATCTTTGTCCCTTACAAAAATAACCCTTTCGATTGAGATATTTTCTTGCCTTTTCCTATTTTGGAGCTTCCTATCACGGGTGGCAACGACAGCCCAATGCCCACACGGTGCAACAGGTTTTGGAAGAGGTTCTTACCGATCTTTTGCAGGAAACGGTAACCCTTGTGGGGGCTGGCAGAACGGATGCCGGGGTACATGCAAGGCAAATGTTCGCCCATTTTGATTTTGGTCCTATTGAGGACCTTGGATTTTTGATCTACCGTATGAATGCGTATTTGCCCAACGATATCGCGGTAAGCAACATATTCAAGGTTAGGGATGATGCCCACGCACGATTTGATGCCTTGGAACGCACCTACGAGTATTGGGTAGTTCAGGAAAAGAATCCCTTTTATAAGGATACCGCCCATTTTATCAAGCATCCGCTGGATATGGATATAATGAATCAAGGGGCATCGGTTTTATTGGCGCATACGGATTTTGAGTGCTTTTCAAAATCCAACACGGATGTAAGGACCTATCTATGCCAAATAAAATCTGCCAAGTGGGAATTTGATGGGGAGAAGTTGATATTTGAAATAACTGCAGACCGATTTTTAAGGAATATGGTACGGGCAATCGTCGGTACTTTGTTGGATTTAGGTTTAGGGAAATCCACTTTGGAAGATTTGGAAGCAATCCTATTGAGCAGGGACAGACGACATGCAGGAGCTTCAGTCCCTGCAAAAGGTTTATATTTGACAAAGGTTTTATACCCAAGGAATATTTATGTCACAGCAGGTTAAAGAAGAAGGAAAAGCATTCGATTACAGCCTTTTTAAGAGGTTGTTAAAGTACACAAAACCGTATCGGATCACCTTTTACGGGGTTGCCCTTGCAGCCATACTTTTATCCGGATTTGCGGTCTTGACCCCGGTTATCGTTGGTAACATTGTTGATGGGGCCATAAAGATGAAGGATGGAGGGCTGTTGCTGGGCCTTACCCTAGCCTTGATCGGCGTACTGCTGGGCCAAGTTTTGAGCCAATTGTCCTTTAATTACTATGCCAATTGGTTGGGGGAAATGGTGATAAAGGATATTCGTATCGACCTATTCAAGAAAATGCTCGGTTTTAAAATGAAGTATTTTGACAACTCGTCCATTGGGGTGCTGGTGACACGGGCGGTGGCCGATATGCAACGGATCGGGGAAATCTTTAGTGAAGGTTTTTTTGTTATTATATCGGATTTGTTGAAAATGTTTGTGGCGGCCGGGGTTATGTTGTGGATCAACTGGAAATTGGCCCTGATCGTTTTTGGGTTGCTGCCTCTTATCATGTACGCTACGCGTTTGTTTCAAAGGGCTATGAAATTTGCCTTTACGGATGTGCGGGGACAAGTGTCCAATCTCAATTCCTTTGTGCAAGAGCGAATCTCCGGGATCAAAATCGTACAACTTTTTACACGGGAAAAAATAGAAAGTGAAAAATTCAGAAAAATCAATGAAAGGCATCAGAATGCCTGGTTGAAGACGGTGTGGTACAACTCCATCTTCTTTCCAGTGGCCGAAATCGTATCCTCCATCGCCATAGGTTTGATCGTTTGGTACGTGGGACTTCAAAACGTGGAAGGTTTGGGCAAGGAAGAATTCGGAACGATTTTTACCTTCATAATGCTTTCGGATATTCTGTTTAGGCCCTTGCGCCAGATTGCGGATAAGTTCAACACCCTACAAATGGGCATGGTGGCCGCCAACAGGGTTTTCAAGATTCTCGATACGGATAGCCAAATTGAGGATACAGGTACGCTCACCACGGAAGTCGTTGAAGGAAAAATTGAATTTTCCAATGTGCGGTTTGGTTATTTACAGGATGAGGAAGTGCTTCACGGCATTTCCTTTTCGGTAGAACCAGGTCAAACGGTTGCTATTGTTGGGGCTACCGGCGCAGGGAAATCTACCATTATCAATTTATTGAACCGGTTCTATGAGATTAATTCCGGGGCAATATTGTTGGATGGGGTCGATGTAAAAGATTATAAGCTCTCCTTTTTACGTGCCAAAATCGCGGTGGTATTGCAAGACGTGTTTTTGTTTGCCGACACTATTGCCAACAATATTTCCTTGAAGACCGATTCCGTTTCCATGGAAGACATTGAAATTGCAGCAAAGGACATTGGGGTACACGATTTTATAAGTAGTTTGCCAGGGGGATACAATTACAACGTAAAGGAACGCGGTGCCATGCTGTCCAGCGGCCAGCGTCAGTTGATCGCTTTTTTAAGGGCCTATGTCAGCAATCCGAGTATCTTGGTTCTGGATGAGGCTACCTCGTCGGTAGACACCTATTCCGAGCAATTGATACAAAGAGCCACGGACAAATTAACCCAAGGGCGTACGTCCATAATAATTGCCCATCGTTTGGCAACCATAAAGAAGGCGGATAAGATCTTAGTGATGGATGCAGGTGAGATTATTGAAATAGGCACCCACAAGGAGTTGTTGAAAAAGGGGGGATATTACAGGGATTTGTACGAAGCGCAATTTATGGCCGAGGAAATTGCCTGATCACACCAAATCGTCCTTTATCATGCTGGAAAGTTCGGTAAGATCCTTGAACAGGATAAATTCCCCGCCCTTAATATAGGAAATTTGCCCGGTCTCCTCACTGACGACCAGAACCAAGGCGTCCGTTTTTTCGCTGATCCCTACCGCTGCCCTATGGCGGAGGCCAAAACGCAACGGGATGGTCCTCTCATTGGATACGGGCAGAATGACTCGCGTAGCCACGATATAATTATCCTGAATTACCGTGGCCCCATCGTGCAGCGGACTGTTCTTGTAAAAAATGCTCTCTATGATGGGTTGGTTTACCTCAATGTTCATTTTATCCCCGGTAGACTTAACAAAATCCAAAGGGTTATTCCGTTCAATGACGATGATGGCCCCGGTCTTGGTCGAAGCCATCTTTTCACAAGCCCCTAAAATTGCTTCCATATTGGTTTCTGAGGTAAGACCTTCCTGCTTAAGGAATTTAAAATGCCGAATAAAGCCCCTCTTGGTCGCAAAATTGGTGGATCCAACCATAAGGAGAAATTTCCGGATTTCTTGTTGAAAAACAATGATCAATGCAATAAGTCCGACCTGCATAAACCCCCCGACCATACTACTTATCATTTTCATGTCGAGCAATTCGGTAAGTTTCCAAAATCCCCAAATGATTACGATTCCTATAAAGATATTTATGGCAACCGTTCCGCGGACCAGTTTGTAGATATAATAGAGGAGTACCGCAACAAGAATAATGTCAATAAGGTCGGTAATCCTAAAGTCGAGAAAGTTTAAAAAATCCAATCCTGCCGTTTTTGTAAAAATAGGAAAATATGGTCAGGCCGGGAACAAGAAATCAAAGATTTTCTTGAAGCAGTGCTTCGGCCAATTTTATGCATTCTGTGGCCTCCCTAACATCGTGTACCCTTAGAATATTGGCGCCTTGCAAAAGTGCTACCATATTTAGTGCGGTTGTGCCGTTCAGGGCGCGGTCCGCATCTATTTCCAGCAATCCGTAAATCATCGATTTTCTACTTAGACCGGTCAAGATAGGTACTTTTAAGGTTTTGAAAAGCTGTAAATTATGGAGTAACTTATAATTTTGGCCCAAAGTTTTGGCAAAACCAAACCCGGGATCTATGATTAGGTCGCAAATGCCAAATGATCTTGCCATGGCGACCCTTTCCGAAAAATAGAAAAGAATTTCCCCGATCAGATCGTCATAGTTTGTTCGTTGTTGCATGGAACGGGGGGTGCCCTTGAGGTGCATCATTATATAAGGTACGTGATGTTCTGCTATAGTGGCCATCATGTCCCCGTCAAGTTTTCCAGCGGATATATCGTTGATCATCGCGGCCCCTAGGGAAATACATTCCTGGGCCACAATACTCCTATATGTGTCGATGGAAAGCAAGAGTTCGGGAAATTTCTTAAGGAGCTGCTCCACCACTGGGAGTATCCTGGCCAACTCTTCATCAATTGAAATATCTTCCGCCTTGGGCCTGGAGCTATAGGCACCTACATCAATAAAATCAGCTCCCTCTGAAATCATTTTTTCTACCTGAAAAATTATGGCGTCCAGATCTTTATGTTTTCCGCCATCGTAAAAGGAATCGGGGGTAAGATTAAGGATGCCCATTACCTTTGGTTTGGTAAGATCGATTAGGTTTCCTTTGCAGTTGATCGTCATAGGATATTTGTTAGTACTAAGTATTTAGTACAAAGTATTAAGGAATCACATCAATTTTGAATCTGTATTAAATACTAAATGCCCAATACTTTGTACTCATTACTTTGTACTCATTACTTTGTGCCCAATACTTTGTACTTTGCTTTTAAAGCGTGAACTTTGAACATTTAAATTATTTAAGCGAAATTTACGCAAATTACCTAAAACACATGCAGCAAACCTCCGAACAATACGATGCGGTTATAAAAACTTGTCGCGAACTATTTCAAAAAAAAATGTCGGATTATGGCAGTGCATGGCGTATTCTACGACTTCCTTCCCTTACCGATCAAATTTTTATCAAAGCCCAGCGAATACGAAGTCTACAAGAAAACGTTGTCAGGAAGGTAGATGAGGACGAGAAATCGGAATTTGTGGGCATCGTGAATTATTCCATAATGGCCTTGATCCAATTGGAAAAAGGGGTGGTAGACCAACCCGATCTTGACCTTAAGGAGGCCCTTGAACTGTACGATAAGCACAGTGCCGCCACCAAGGCATTGATGGAGAACAAAAACCACGACTACGGTGAGGCGTGGAGGGATATGAGGGTAAGCTCGTTGACCGATCTTATTCTGCAAAAACTACTACGGGTAAAACAAATTGAAAACAATAAAGGGAAAACCGTGGTTAGTGAAGGCATTGATGCCAATTATCAGGATATGGTGAACTATGCAGTGTTCGCACTGATCCATTTGGAACTTGGCGTTTAGGGGCTGGAATTTTGAATTTTTAAGTTTTTGGAATTTATATAGAAAAATGAAGTATTTAGTAGCGTTCAGTAGGGTAGTTGTAGGAATCTTGTTTATCATCAGTGGGATGATAAAGCTCAATGATCCCATGGGTTTTTCATTTAAATTGGAGGAGTATTTTAGTCCAGGGGTATTGGATCTTCCCGCCTTAGTGCCTTATGCGCTGATGATAGCCGTTTTTCTTGTGATTTTGGAGGTCCTGTTGGGCATAATGCTGCTGGTCGGATTCCGGGTCAGGTTTACGGTTTGGAGCCTGTTGATCATGATACTGTTTTTTACGTTTCTCACTTTTTATTCCGCTTATTTTAATAAGGTAACCGATTGTGGCTGTTTTGGCGATGCTGTAAAATTGACTCCCTGGGAGTCGTTTACAAAGGATGTGGTTTTGCTGATATTGATCCTGATTTTGTTCAAGGGCCAGAAATATATCAAATCCATACTTGGATTCGGAACCCAGCGGTTCATCGTGGTAGTTTGCCTTTTGGGTTGTGTGATTTTTGGTTACTATGTACTGAACCACCTTCCGGTAAAGGATTTTAGGCCCTATAAAATTGGAAAGAATATTGAGGAGGGGATGATTGTACCCGAGGGGGCTCTAAAACCAATTTACGACTATGCCTGGAAATTTAACGTCGATGGTGAGGAAAAGACCATAGTGACCCAAGGGGATTACCCTAGCGTTGATGGGGATTTTATCGGAGTGGAGACCACCGAGGTCCAAAAAGGGTATGAACCTCCAATCCATGATTTTACCATTGAGCAAAATGGGGAAAATTTTGCAACAACCCTGTTGGAAGAGCCAAAATTGGTGATGGTTATTTCATATGATTTGCAAAAAAGCAATAAGGAAGCTTTCAAGGAAATAAAAAAGGTGACCGACAAGGCGCTGAATAATGGCTACAAGGTAATAGGAATGTCGGCTTCCTCACCTGAAATAGCGGACCAAATAATTTCTACGTACCAACTGGACTTCGAGTTTTATTTTACCGATGAGACTGCCTTAAAAACCATCGTACGATCTAATCCTGGAGTTTTGGTTCTGGAAAAGGGTACCATTAAACAAAAGGTTCATTATAATGATGTGGATAAGTTGAAATTTTGATAGCGTAGTTTATTATGGGGTTTAAATACTTTGTTTTATTGATTGTTCTTCAATTATCCGTAGTAGTGAATGCACAGGGAAAGGAATTTACCCAAGCTGCATTATCCGACACCTTATTGGATACGGACGGAAATGAACTTACATTTGATTCCATTCTTAAAAAACACAAAGGGAAACCAATTTTTATAGATATTTGGGCAACTTGGTGCCGGGATTGCCTGGAAGTTATGCCACAATTACATGAATTGATGGGTGAGAACAAAAATGTGGATTTTGTATTTATTTCCCTGGATAAAAATCAAGAGAATTGGCGCAAGGGAATAGACAAGTACGATCTTGGTACCCATTATCATTATTTTTCGAACAAGGGATGGAAATCCGATCTTTTTACATCCATTGATCTCGATTGGGTACCCCGCTATATGATTATTGGGCCGGATGGGAAAATAGAACTTTATAAGGCCATCAAACTGGATGATAAGGAATTGATAAAAAAAATAGAACTAAACAATAAAAGATGAGAAGTAAGATTGTAGCTGGTAATTGGAAAATGAACAAGAATTTAAGGGAAACGGAGGCACTGTTGTCCGAACTCTCCTCAAAACTGCCCGATACCAAGGCAGAAGTCATGGTGGCGCCAACTTTCGTTAACCTTACGGGAGCCTTACAAAATTTAAAAGGATCTTCTATTGAGGTCATCGCCCAGAATATGCATTTTGCAGAAAGTGGTGCCTATACTGGGGAGATATCCGCTGATATGTTATTGTCCATAGGTGTCAAAACGGTAATAATCGGCCATTCTGAGCGGAGGGCCTATTTTGGGGAAACCGATGAAATTTTGGCAAAGAAAGTTAAGGCAGCCCTTGGTAAAAAAATGAGGGTAATGTTCTGTTTTGGAGAGGAACTTGAAGATCGCAAAACGGGAAATCACTTTAAAGTTGTAAAAAGTCAACTTAAAAATGCTCTTTTTGGTTTGGAGGCCAGCGCGTGGACCAATATTATTTTGGCCTATGAACCCGTTTGGGCCATCGGTACCGGGGAAACCGCTTCCCCTGAACAAGCACAGGAGATGCATGCCTTTATCCGAAATACCATTTCCGAAGCCTTTAATTCGACTATTGCTAATGAAGTATCCATTTTATATGGTGGCAGTGTAAAGCCGGCCAACGCCAAGGAAATTTTCTCCAAACCCGATGTGGATGGTGGATTGATAGGCGGTGCTTCCTTAGTCGCCGATGACTTTGTTGCCATAATTAATGGGATAGCCTAAAGCCCCTAGCCCATCCGGTTGCCATAGGCCTGGCGAGGGCGTGGCCCAAAGAACGAACTTTAAGCTCAAGTTCACGCTCAATAAGCTTA
>JBLWZN010000048.1:0-26125 GCA_048266425.1 Sediminicola sp. | reverse complement strand
TTTCTTCACAACGTTTACCTCGATATGCTTTAATTCGGATAGGTCGATAACCAACCCGTCATCACATAATCCCAATCCGCCACCGTTGT
This sequence comes from Sediminicola sp., assembly GCA_048266425.1. Classification (GTDB taxonomy): domain Bacteria; phylum Bacteroidota; class Bacteroidia; order Flavobacteriales; family Flavobacteriaceae; genus Cerina. Next base: position 26,036 of record JBLWZN010000048.1, on the reverse strand, counting down.
GACCCCCTCCCCTTACGGCTGCCAGTAAGTTGTTTTCCCTGCCAAAATTAACCGCTGTTACGACATCATCTGCATTGGTGCACATGGCAAATAGTCCTGGTCGTTTGTCGATCATCGCATTGTATACTTTTCGGGTTTTATCGTAATCGGCATCATCAGATCTAACCAATCGCCCCTGCAGTTTTTTTTCGAGTGCGTTGACAAGATAGGGCGCAATTTGTTGGATTGTACTTTTCATGTTTTCTTTTTTTATCAATATTTTATTTTAAAATAATCATATCCTTTAAGGACCAAAGCACAGACAGTACATCCTTTTTGGAGTCCTCGTCTATTTGGTTTTGATCTAATGCCTTCATTATGTCGTCCATAACGTGTAAATATTCTGCTGGACTAATGTTCATCCCTGCATGGGTTTGCACCATATCCCTGCCCGAATAATGGGCGGGGCCACCACTGCCAGCACTAAAAAAATCGATTGTATGATTTTTTATGACAGCAAGCCGTTCGGGTTGATTTTTAAAGGGGAGGAACCTTGCATTTACTGCAGTGTTGTTCATGTGGTTTTCGACAGTGCTATCGACTATTTTAGAGATACCTTCTCTCCCTCCCAGTCGTTCAAAAAGTGATTTGTTCATTGTATATTGTTTTTAGGGTTCTTTTCTAATTAAATTTTTATAAATGGATTCAATTCCTGTGCTCCATGTAGACAGTCATCCTATTCCTTTTTCTTTAACCTATGTAATTTGTAGATTTTTTCTTCAATAAATTTAACTCCCTGTATGGAACATCAATTAAAACCGGAAAACCCATTTTGATCAATAGGGAAGAAGTCAGATCGATTTCCGGCCCTGAATCGATACTTTTAGGAACCAAAAGATGCCCAACGAAACCAATGGAGTAGAGAAAGGAAATAAGGAATATGATGTTGGCAAGAATCCCGTAAATAAAAACGATAATTTTCTTCATGTCCTCCGGTCTTAGATCGTATTATCCAAAATTAGACATGTTTATTGGCAAACAATTCTACATTTCAACCAAGTAATAGCATTTTTCGTTCACGCAAACAAATGATTATAAGCTCTTTAAAAATACGGAAGGAAGTAATCCGTACCTCTGTTGGAAACATTTGGAAAAATAGGCAGGACTGTTGAATCCAGTTTCAAAAGCGATTTCAGAAATACTTTTATCCTTCCTTTGCAGTAATTTAATTGCCTTTTTCAACCTGAAATCCTGAATAAATCCGTTAGTGGTCTTATTGACAATAGTCGTCATTTTTCGATACAATCGGGAAGAACTATACCCCAAGTTGGCACTAAAATCGTTAACACTCAAGGTTGGGGTCTGCCATTCCCTTTCAAGATAATCGTATAAATTGTTTAAAAACCGTTCGTCGGAAAGTGAGATCGCCCTTATATCTTTTTCATCAATGGGAATATTTAGATTTTCGCTTTCATATAGGTCTTTTACTTCGGCTGTAATCAAAATACGCGCCTGGGAAATATCACACAACCGCTCGGCGGTCCTTATGGTCTCTTCAAATAGGCCTGGCTTATTGGTTACCGGAACCCCTGCACTTATGCCTATATGTAATTTTAAGGCACTTTCCGTTAATTCGTAAAACGATTTTCTAATGGTTATAGCAGCTTTTAAGGCATTGCCCGTCGAGTCAAAAGATGTTAAGAAATAGTCTTCATTTTGCACTACGATACGACCATTATAAGTTATTACCTTCGCAACGATCTCTCTAAATTTCGATTTAAACTGCTTCGGCAATACGCTTAGCAAGTTTATTTTTTCCAATTTGAAAACAACCAACGTCCGGAATGCGGGATCGTTGACAATGTTCAATTCCGTTTTTTGGGATTTTTCGGGATCCTCAATACGACCCAAAAACGATTCCACTATGCTACCATCCACTTCAATTATGGTATTTGGCACTTCGCCGTGTGCCTTGGCATGCATCTTGGTAATTGCCTCCTTATTCGGTGCCTCAACTAGGCAAAATGCCGTTTTTCGGCCATCATCATACCAATATGTGATGCCCCTACAACCGTATTCATGTTGTATTTTTAAGTCTTCTTGATGTATTTTGGCAACGATCTCCGCTGTCACATCTTCAGCGACATCGTGGCGATCCATATATATTGGCATGGGGCTGTTGTTTAACGGCTTTGATTATAGAAAAAACTGGGGGAAGTATTTTGCTCGTTGTCTAAATGTATGAAATTTTAAGTAATAACGGCGTGTCTACCAAAGCAATAATGTATAAAGGAATGGTTAAAGCGGATAATAAATGGAAAGTACCTACAAACAGGGTGAAACCTCATAATCTATATTGGGTGATCAAGAGGATGACGTCATGTCTTGCACTATTTCAAGTTCTTTGCGAGGGTAAATTTAAAAGTACTGCCTTCCCCCAAGACCGAGGATACGGTAATTTCCCCACCAAGATTATCAATGGTTTTCTTAACCATGGCCAATCCTATTCCTGTTCCAATGTTCCCGTCCCTGTCCTGTACGCCCACTACCGCAAAAAGATCGAAAATCCTATTAAGATGGGCTTCCGGTATTCCATTGCCATTATCTTTTACCTCAAATTCATAAAATTCAGGGCAATCCATGATCTGGATGCCAATGGCGATTTTAGGGTTTGAATTATATTTTATTCCATTGGTTACCAGATTGATCAATATTTGCATTAAAGCGGTCCTGTTCGCTATAATTTCCTGGGTATTGCTAGTAAAACTAAAAGCGACCCTATGATCGGCATCCGTAATCGTTTTTAATTCCTTGATCAACGCACCAAGGTCAATTTTTTCAACGATGTTCTTAAGTGATTGATCGTTCTTATAGAATTTTAAAATACCTTCGATATAATTTTTAAGGGCGTACGATGAAACTTTTATATATTCAAGATACTCCAAGGTTTCTTCGTTCCAATTGTCCTTGTTTTCATCCGTCAACAGTTCCGCGAGGGATATAATATTCGATAAGGGTGACCTGAGGTCATGGGAAACCAAACTGGCAAATTTTTCCAGATTTTCATTTCTGAATTTTAAATGATTACTGAGTTTTAAAAGTTCCAGATTTTTATAGCGGAGTTCAAATAGATGGACTACCTGTTTGGCCATGGACAACAGGGCCTTTTTTTGTTCCGGGGTAAGTGTCCTGGGTTTGGTATCAAAAACACATAGCGTGCCCAGTTTATATCCATCGGAATCTATAAGTTGCGCTCCTGCGTAAAAAATGGCATTGTGTTCCGTGACCAAAGGATTATCGTGAAAACGTTCGTCTTTCCTGGAATCCTCAACAATAACCAAAGTTTCATCCGAATTGATCGTATGGCCACAAAAGGAAATTTCCCTTGGGGATTCATTCATTGGAACCCCATAATGGGATTTTAAAAAATTTCGATTTTTATCGATCAAGGATACCAAAGAAATCGGGGTTTCGCAGATATATGAGATCAGGGAGGTAATATTGTCATAACTTTCTTCTGGCAATGTATCCAGTAACCCATATTTTTCTACGGCAAGCTGTCGGTGAATTTCGTTATGTGGAATTTTTGGTGGTATCATTGCGTAAATCTATGAAAATTATCCGGTTGCCTGTATGCTCCCTGGTTACAATTGCATTCCCTAATCGGTCTTTAAAAAGGTGAGGAAATATAAAATGTCCCCGTATTCCAATTTTAGCAAATGAGTTCTCCGGTCTATGGCACCGGAAGGCCGTAAAGGATGAAACCCCAAGTGAAAATTTAAAATACCCAAATCGGATAGATACCAGGAAAGATAGTATTTTTGCAAAAAAAAATTGAAAATGGGAAAAAGAATAAACAAGGTTTTAAGGACAGCTGTACTTGTATTTGGGATATCAACAATATTTGTGTTTTTAGGCTGTGTTAAAAGTGACCCGGTAGAGCCAACGACCAATATGACTTCCCAGGAATATTTGGACAATGCCATTGCCGCCGTCGATGTTGGCCAGCTCAACAAAGACTTAAAAATAATAGACGACTCCCTGGCTATTGCGGGACTAACGGATAAAGTCTTGACGGAGCCCAATGGGGTTCGATATATCATCAACACCCTTGGCGTTGGTGGTATCAACCCTACTTTGGACAATATTATCCAAATAAAATATTCCGCGAAAATATTAAGTACTGGGGAAGAGTTTGACGCAAGTGAAGATTTGAAGGTTTATTTATTTAATTTGATTATTGGATTTCAGACCACCATGCCGCTTTTGCCGGTAGGAACGGATGTCACGCTATACATTCCATCCGGCTATGGTTACGGCCCTGCTGATCTTAAGGACAAAACTAGCGGACAAATATTGATCCCCGCCAACTCCAACTTGGTATTCCATGTGGAGCTCCTTAAAATTTTATAGGAAAAGAAGCCAATTTCGAACTTTCGGAAATTTGTTACTATCGATGGTTGCATCCATGTATGCATCTTTCGGGCTAGCCGGCCAGAATGACTCTTTCTGGCAAGTATGCAATGTCATTCCAAATGGGTCCGGTTTATATAAATCAAGAATTTTAGTGCCGAATGTCCAAACATTCCTTACTTTTATTGAAACTAAAATCATTCTGAACTATAATTCTTGAACCCTTTATTTATGAAAACAACTTTGAAATTAATCGTTGCCATTTTTGCAATGACAATGCTATTTACGGGCACCGCCCAGGAAAGATTCGGTGGCTTGGCGCTGTATACCGTTAGGGACGATATGGCCAAGGATGCCAAGACAACCCTTAAAGCGGTCGCTGACGCAGGTTACAAATATGTGGAAGCGGCTGGATATGATAATGGCAAGTTTTACGGAATGACTCCAAAGGAATTTAAGGAGGAACTAAAAAAACTAGGACTAACCCCGATCAGTACACATCAAGGATCGGTAACCCTTGAAAATGCAGATGCCCAGATTGCCGATGTAAAGGCGGCCGGATTTAAATATTTTGTGATCCCAGTGCCACCAATGGGACTGTTTAAGTACGATGCGGCAACCAAGACCATGGGGATGACGGGCGGAATGGAAAACCTGGCCAATATCCTGAACACCTTGGGTGAAAAATGTAGCAAGGCCGGATTACAGCTTTTGTACCACAATCACGATTTTGAATTTGCCAAGGATAAGGACGGGGTAGCCACTTTGGATTATCTGCTGGAACACTGTAATCCCAAAAATGTCAATTTTCAAATGGACCTGTATTGGGTGACCAAGGCAGGTGAAGATCCAGTGGCTTATTTTAAAAAATACCCTGGCCGTTTTAAGATCTGGCATGTTAAGGATATGGACGACCAGGGAAGGTTTGCTCCCGTCGGGAACGGCCATATAGATTTTGCACGTATCCTGGCCAATAAAAAATTATCCGGAATGAAATACTATATGGTAGAACAGGATAAAACCTTTAACATGACTCCCTTGGAGGCTATAAAGGTAAGCCATGAAGGGTTGAAGAAATTTGGGTTTAAGTAATAAGTCGAAGTCTAAAAATAAAGTATTTTCTTGACAAGAGAGGCCCTTAAAGCCTCTCTTGCATTTAGGGCCCATTGCTATGACCAGGGTAGAATTACATCTACATTTTAAAATCTACAAACCCTTTGGGATGCTGAGTCAGTTTGGCTCCAATGATGCCAAGGAATCCAGAAAAAAACGCTTCTTGACCGAACTTTATAGTTTTCCGGCGGGCGCAATGCCGATCGGGCGCTTGGATGAAAAATCAGAGGGACTATTGTTGCTTACTACAGATGGTAAACTAAGCGATACCACGAATCGCGCCGGAGTAGAAAAGGAGTATTATGTGCAATTGGATGGTGATATCACTGAAGCCGCCATAGACATTTTACAAACTGGGGTGGAAATTGGAATTGCCGGTAATAAATACAGGACCAAACCTTGCAGCGCCAAAAAATTGCTTTTACCCCCTACCCTTCCAGAACCTGATAAAAAACTTCGTGTTGCAAGGCATAGGCCCAATTCCTGGATAACCATGGTATTAACGGAAGGCAAATTTCGCCAAGTACGCAAAATGACGGCAGCCGTTGGTTTTCCAACTTTGCGTTTGGTAAGGGTTAGAATTGGGGAAATCCACTTGGATAACCTACAGCCTGGCGAAGTACGGCCATTGCCATCATATCGGGCAATGACTTCTTCCCACACCAACTAAAAATCCTAAGTTTGTTTTAATGAACTACCTCGAGGCAGAACCCCGTCCATAGTCATGGCATGAGCGGACACCCAGATATCAGATTAAGACCTTCGAAGATTTGGGGTTACAAGAGCCAAGAAACAAGACCTTTTTTGTCTTGGCTCTTGGTTCTAGCCTCTTGGTTCTTTGCTTATCGTGATTACCAAGACGCTACCCCGAGGCCCTTCCGACCAGACCTCGGGAAATTGCAATGATTAGCGCTTTAGGGATTCCATATCGATAACAAAACGGTACTTAACATCGGCCCTCTTTACGCGGTCGTAAGCCTCGTTGATATTTTTTATATCGATCATTTCCACATCACTTGTGATATTGTGCTTTCCACAAAAATCTAGCATTTCCTGGGTTTCCGCAATGCCCCCGATCAGGGAACCTGCTATCCGTTTGCGACCCAATATTAAATGTGCGCCGTGTATATCCAACGGTGCGACCGCCCCTACAACAACCATAGTGCCATCGTGTTTTAGCAGTTGCAGGTATGGGTTAATATCATGGCCTACGGGAACCGTATTCAATATAAAGTCGAAAGTTCCGGCCACGGCTTTCATGGCCTCGGCATTTTTGGAAAGTAGAATTTCATCGGCGCCCAATTTCTTGGCATCTACCGCCTTATCTGGAGATGTCGTAATCATAACGGTACGGGCCCCTAGTGCGTGGGAAAACTTGATCCCCATATGACCTAATCCTCCCAATCCCACGATACCTACCTTATCCCCCTTCTTTACCCCCCAATGCCTTAGCGGGGAAAAGGTGGTTATGCCAGCACATAGCAGAGGGGCAACAGCCTTTTCATCGAGATTATCCGGGATGTGCAGTACAAAGTGCTCGTCTACAACTATGGTTTCGGAATAACCACCAAAGGTGTGGCCTCCCAGATGTTTGTCCTTGCCATTGTACGTACCTACCATTCCATTTTCGCAGTATTGCTCCAGATCGTCATGGCAGCTATGACATTCCCGACAGGAATCGACAATACATCCCACGCCAACAAGATCTCCTTTCTTTACCTTTTTGACCTTATTCCCCACTTCAATGACCCGTCCAATTATCTCGTGACCAGGAACAACGGGGTATTTGGAACCGCTCCAATCGTTTGCAACGGTATGGATATCGCTATGGCACACGCCACAGTACGTTATTTTAATTTTTACATCCCTTTCCAGAACGTCCCTGCGTTCTATTGACATTTCCTTTAAATCGGCTCCTTGGGATTTGGCACCATACGCTTTTATTGTCGTCATATTTTTTTCTTGAAATTACGGTTATTCCCACTTAAAATAAGCTCGAAGCCCTTTTTTAAATCAAGTTTAACACTAGGATTCATCGATACCGATCTTCCGGGAGAAACGGGAAAAAATCAGCATTTTTTTCTTGGTGTTGATAAAATATACTCCCGTCAAAAGAATGCTAGCGGCGGCAATGGACTGTCCCGTAATCTGTTCATCCAAAAAATACCAACCCAACAACAAGGCGATAACCGGATTTACATAAGTGGAAGTGGCCACCTTTTCCGGGGAAACGACCTTTAATAAATAATTAAAAGCGGTAAAGGCCACAATGCTCCCAAATACGATCAAAAGCAGCATGGAAAGCTGTACCGAACCACTCCATGAGTTGGGCAGTGTCCAACGCTCTCCAAAAATAATACTGGAAATCATCAACATAAGGCCTCCGGCCACCATTTGGTAGCCCGTGTTTACAAAATAATTGGATGGTAAATCGGCCTTGGCCACAAAAAGACTGCTATACGCCCAGCTCAACATACAGAAGAAAATCATTATCATCCCCATAATGGAACCTTCACGGGTAATCAATGTTTTTTGGCTGACCAGCAAATAAATACCAACGATTCCCAGAACGACCCCCAAGATCGACATAGGCTGTATTTTCTTTCCTTGTAAAAAGAACATCAGCAACAAAACGATCAAAGGTTGGGCGGATATTTCCAACGCTGCAAAACCGCTGTCCACATATTTAAGCGCCCAGACAACGACCCCATTGCCAAAGGTCAAAAATAAGAAACCTGCAATTACCGTATTGAAAAGTTGCTTTTTGGATATGACCAAACTAATGCCCAAGATTCCGGATATGACGAATATTAGACCCCCGGCGGTAATAAATCGGATCGAGGCCAAAAAAAAGGGGGGTAGTTCAGAAACCGCAACCTTATTGAGCAGATAGGTAGATCCCCAAATCACATAAATGGAAAAAAAAGCTGCAACAATAAGCGCAATATTCTTGGATTTGGACATAAAGGTTCGGATATGCTTCTGGTGGACCGTAAAATTATGCATTACATTTCTAAATCCGACCACTTTATTCTTATGGTTTCAATTTTCCAAGAAGACCCAATTACTTGTCGGGAATAAATTTGAGGGCAGCCGAATTCATACAGTACCGCAAATGCGTGGGTGCCGGACCGTCGTTAAAGACGTGGCCCAGGTGTAGACCGGTAGATTTTTCTACGACTTCATCGCGCGACATCCCATAGGAATTATCCTTCACCCAAAGGACGGCGTCGTCATTGATCGGAGCTGTAAACGACGGCCAACCTGTACCGGAATCGAATTTGGCATCGGAACTGAACAGCGGTTCTCCCGTGGCGGCGCTCACATAGATCCCTTTTTTATGGTTGTTAAAGTAGGGGTTGTCAAAAGCGGGTTCCGTCCCTTTCATGACCATTACTTCGTACTGAATCGGGGTAAGTTCCTTCTTCCATTCGGCTTTGGATTTGGCTTTTGGAAAATTGGCGGTCCGCACCACCTCCTTGCCATTTGTCCCTGACTTGCCCGAATCGCTCTTTTTTGAATTATTCTGACAGGAAACCTGGGTGCAGCATAAAACTATTGTAAATAGGGCCAATGGAAACTTTAGTATGGAAACTGTCATTTTACAACACGTTAATAATTAAGACAATGTTCAGGGCAATTTCCCTGAATCTGTTATTTAAGTCGTCTTCTAAACCAATTACTTTCTTTTCTAACTGATTTTTTATATTGTTCTATAATAATTTCATGCCCTCCGGGTCCCATTTCACCGGTTGTTCCCGGTAATAACTTTCGTTGGCCAATAGCGCGGCGCCCGCTGCCCTTAGGCCAAAGGTGGGAGTCTCTAAAATGGTGAACTTCCCCCTCATCCCTTGAAAAAAGTTATGAAAATGATCGTAATGTGCTCCTTTATAATCTTTGGGAGCTTGCCAAGTGGTTTCACCGGTCCCCAGTTCGGAGTTGCGGGTTTCCAAGTGCTGGGACGCATAATATTCCCGTATTTTTTCCTTGGTAGCATCGGTATACGGCGTCATGGAATACCCTCCTGGATCCATCCCAAGTTTAGAACGGTTCAGTTTAACGGAATTTGAATCCACTTCCATGGAACCTTCCGTCCCCGTTAATCGAAAACCTCCTCCGCCGCCCGATCCAGCAATGAAATTAACGCGAAAGGAGGCATTAAAGGCAGCGTGGGTATCCGTTTTGGGAAAGTCATAAAGGGTAATGCTTACATCGGGTACGTCCCTGCCATCCTTCCAATATCGCAACCCGCCCGTTGCCAGGGCCCTATTGGGGCCATGGGAGCTAATAACGTAGTTTAAAGTGGAAAATGCATGGACAAAAAGATCACCTGCGACCCCTGTTCCATAATCCCTATAATTTCGCCATCTAAAAAAACGGGTATTGTCATAAGGTACCTTGGGAGCGGTACCCAAAAAAGTGTCAAAATCTACCGTTTCGGGATTTGCATCGGGGGGAATGGGGTATTCCCAAGCTCCTTCCGCGGAATACCTATCGTTGTAAAAATCGAGCAATACAATTTCGCCGATCGCACCGTCCTCATATAGTTCCTTGGCCTTTTCATTTCCCAAGGACGACATGCCTTGACTGCCGATTTGGCAAACCAGTCCCTTTTGTGCCTTAATTATTTCATGGCCCTCCACCGCATCGTGGACCATAGGCTTTTCGCAGTAAACCGCTTTGCCCGCCTTAAAGGAATCCAACATAATTTTTTTATGCCAATGATCGGGTGTTGCAATAATCACGGCATCTATATCTTTTCTGTTCAAGAGTTCCCTATAATCCCTGGTCACAAAAAGATCGCTCCCCCACACTTCCATGGCCCGGTCCAAACGACCGGTGTACAAGTCGCATACAGCAACCAACTTTACCCCTTCAACCTGCAAGGCGGTCAAAGTATCAAATGTGCCTTGAATCCCAGCACCGATAAGACCAATCTGTATTTGGTCGTTGGCGGAGAAAATACCTGGTTCGTACGTTCGTAAGAGTGGTAATTGCTGTTTATAGGAAGAGGCCATAATATATGGGCCCGAGGAAATAGCGGCCGTTCCAAATGCGATATTTTTAAGGAACTTCCGTCTTGGGTTGTTATTTTGATGTTTCATGGATCTGGTTTGACAATAAAGGATAGGTTAAATTAAGATATTTCAAAGGATGGACAAAATACTGGAAGTAAAAATCGGAAATCCGATGCGGAGTGAACTACTTCCAGGGTCAGATCAATGAAAGTGAACGGTAATAGACAAATCGATTATAAGACTGAACAAGGGAGCATTACAAGACCAAAAAAGGCATAAAAAAAGGAGATTCATATAAATCTCCTCACTTTGTATTGGGCTAAGCCATACAATATATTATTTTTCCTCTTCCTTAAGCTCAGATACCCTGCCGTTGTATGACATAGTGCTACTATCACTCCCTTTAATGATCATATTGGCCCATCCGCTACCACCAGTGGAAATGCTTACGTCATAAATTTGTGATTTACCCTTGGCACTAAAGTTGATTTCCACCCTATTTTTTTTGTCGTTGTTATTGACCTTATAGTTTTCCATCTCCCCCTTAAATTCAATTCCTCCACTATCTCCATATCCACCACCTGAATAACGTCTGCCGAAAAATGGCATATAGCCATCGGCCATCCCATCGTTGATTTTTACAAAATTTTCATTTGTGGTCAAGCTAATGCTCCTATGGCCAGTTGGCATGGCCCTATCCCCTACAAACTTGTACTTTCCAGAGGCAATCAACTCTTTCATCGCCGCATATTCCTTCGCTGCCTTTTCCTTCTTCAATTGGCTTTTAGATTGGGCGGTCGTTAATTGAAAGCCCAGTACTACAACGCATAAAATGACAAAAATCCTCATCTTATTAATTTATATGGATACACATTGCGGAAAATCTAAACTTTCTTTACCCGCACCGCATTTAGTCCTTTCATTCCCTTTTCGAGCTCAAAACTGACCTTGTCGTTTTCTTCAATTTCATCGATCAAACCACTGACGTGTACAAAATATTTTTCCTGATCAAGGTTGTCCAGAATAAACCCAAATCCCTTGGAGTGGTCAAAAAAGGATACCTTACCATGATGGACGGGGTCTATTTCTTCCTCCACCTTTTTAGGAATTCCGATAATAATGCTCTCCGCATCTACCTTTACCTTTTTTGATGGATCTGGTGGCGTATCTGTAAAATGTCCATTTTCATCTACATATACGAGCATATTATCCAATCCTCCGCCCTTGGATTTGGATTTGCGCTCTATCTTCTTTTTCTGTTTTTCTTCCCGCTTCTTTAATCTCTTTTTTTCCTTTTCCTTTTTACTGTACGTTTCTTGAGGTCTTGCCATTCGTTATTATTATTTTTTTATTAAAATAGTGAGTTGTAATTGAATTACCAAACGAATGATGGAAAATTAGGGGATATTTGCCAAAATATGAATCCAGCGATACAAATACGGGTCCAAAGTCTTTCTTGAACGTTAACAAAGATAAGTCATCCTTTCTAATTTTTTAGAATTCGCTTGACAAAAGGGTGATGTAAAGCAAATTTCCATAAATATCTCAAAGCCGACGGATTCAAAAATCGGGTTTGGAACGGTCACCTTTCTGTCAGTTTCATACTGATGGTTTAAGGATGGGGGCGTTCAGAGATTGAACCGGCATGGAAAACCTGGGTTAAGTTAACATTTCCCTAAAAACGTAAAAATTCCTTACTGCCCCTAAACGGATTATCAGTTCTCATTTTCATAAGTTTCCAAATCCTTTTGAAGATCCAATTTTCTAAATTTAGGGGAAATCGCCCCGGTCAAAATCACGGTAAGCAAGGTCATTCCGCCTCCAAAGACAACGGCGGTTACGGTACCCATCAATTTGGCCGTCAATCCGCTCTCAAAGGCCCCTAGCTCATTGGAAGACCCCACGAACATAGAGTTTACCGACGCTACCCTGCCCCTCATATGATCGGGGGTACGCAATTGAAGAATGGTCTGCCTTATGACCATAGATATCCCGTCCGTCAATCCACTGAAAAACAAGGCTACCACAGAAAGCCAAAACCAAGTGGAAAGACCAAAAACGATGATGCACAATCCAAATCCGAAAACAGCCGCCAATAATTTCATGCCTGCATTCCTGTTCAACGGAAAATAGGCGGATGTGAACATCATTATCAAAGCACCAACGGCCGGAGCGGCCCGGAGAATTCCAAAACCTTCGGGGCCCACCTTCAGAATGTCCTGCGCATAAATGGGCAATAGGGCAACCGCTCCCCCAAAGAGAACAGCGATCATATCCAAGGTAAGTGCGCCGAGGATTATTTTGGTCCCAAAAACAAATTTTAGTCCCTCCTTAAGGCTCTGCATAACGGGTTCCCCAATTTTTGGGTTCATGATGGGCTTGGTCGAAATTTGGGTAAGGGTAGTCAAAGCCAATAGGGAGCATCCAAAAATAAGGCACATAGACCAGTGTACCCCGATCCAATGAATGGAAAATCCTGCCAGTGCGGGTCCAACGACGGCGGCCATTTGCCAAATTGAACTGCTCCAAGTGGCCGCATTTGGATACACTTTTTTTGGCACGATCAAGGCAAAGAGGGAAAAAATAGTCGGACCTAAAAAGGCGCGAACAATTCCGCCTAAAAAGACTAAAAAATAAACAGAATACAAAACAATTTGGGCAGACCATCCGGATACCACCTTGGGCCATGTCAACAGGAATAAACCAAAACTTATGACCGAAAACCCAAGGATACATTTTACCAATAATCCCTTTTTCTCTTTCTGATCTACAACATGTCCGGCAAATAACGCCAGGGCAACGGCGGGGATAACTTCCATTAATCCAATGATACCCAAGGATAGAGGGTCCTTGGTAAGACTGTATACTTCCCACTCGATGACCACAAACTGCATGGTCCAGGCAAAGACCATAGCAAAACGGACCAATAAAAAAATATTGAATTCCCTATAGCGGAGCGCCGCGTACGGGTCGTTTTTTTTCATGAAGCGGTTTTATCGGTGCAAAGATATTGAACTCGATGATTTATTGGGCATTCCCCTACTGAATTAGAAATCCAAATTTTGAAACCTTCCTATTGTCCATCATCCTCTCGGGTAAACGGAACAAACCTAACGGGCATTAAATTCTGTGTCTTGATCTTGCCCCCTATTTTCCTTACTTCCATAAAATGCTGTATCTCATGTGGCTCTCCAACGGGAATGACCATCCTGCCACCTTCCTTGAGCTGTTCCAGCAAGGGAGGTGGAATGGCTGTGGGAGCGGCGGTGACAACAATGGCATCAAAAGGACCTTTGTCCGGCCATCCCTTATAGCCATCGCCAATTTTAAAATGAATATTGTCATAACCCAGGTCCCCCAATAGTTTCCTGGCGGCAAGACCAAGCTCTGGTACAATTTCTATGGTATAGACAGAATCCACGATTTCAGCCAAAACAGCGGCCTGGTATCCAGATCCCGTACCAATTTCCAAAACCTTGTAATTAGATTTTAGCTTTAGGGCCTGAGTGGCAAAGGCCACCATAAAAGGTTGGGAGATGGTCTGTCCGTTGCCTATGGGAAGTGGACCGTCCTCGTAGGCCCTTTTCTTGTATCGTTCGGGAACAAATTGGTGACGGGGAACCTTTCCCATGGCCTTAAGGGTAGCCGGATCTGAGATACCCTCTGGCTCTAACTGGGTTTTTACCATCTTGGCCCTTTCCTCCGAATAATCTGTCTGACCGGAACCTGTTCCAGTAGCAAACAGTATGGCACAAATGAAAATCCTATTTGTCATAGTTACATGGAATTTAGTTTCATGGATCAAGTTGGTCGTGTATCCATGCCTGAACGGAATTGACCAAAATTCAGCTATTTTTCTTGGAAGACAGAAATATAATGGCTTCTTGAAAGCAGTTGGTCAACATCCAACTGTTGGTCTTTCAAATTTAAGGATAATAAGGCAATTAGCAGTAGCAGGATCTTCCTACTAAAATTTAACTTTTATTTAAGAGAAAAATGTCTTTAAACGTTAAAATGTGTGCTTTATCGATTTTATAGCATCCTTTCGCGACATCTATCCGTATGTACAAAAAACCTAAAATCTATTATGATCATGAAAAAAATCGCATTAACTATTTTAACCATCGGAATGCTTACTGCCTGTGTTTCTAAAAAAAAGTACGTACAGCTTGAGCAAGAAAATGGACAAATTAAAAGTCAACTCACCAAAACCACCGTAGAAAAGGAGGAATTGGAACGCAAATTTGCCCAGATCCAAGCCAGGGTCGACGAGTATAACACCAAAATAAATTCCCTTACGGATGAGAACAATGCCCAAATGGTCAGTGTGGACGGGGTAGCGGTAATATCCAATAACGCCAAGGTGCAGATGAGGAAAACGTTGCAGAACGTGGATCCCGATCAGTTGAGCCAAGCCAAAACCCTAAAGGATTCCATGAATTTGGCTATTAGCTACAATCTTAAGAAGACCATGGACAACAGTAGCCTTAACGAAGATGAGGATATCGCCATAGATATAAACGAGACCGTGGTCATGATTTCTATTTCAGACAAATTGTTGTTTAACACGGCCAGTTATAACATAAGCAATAAGGCCGATGCCATTTTGCAAAAATTGGCCGACGTTATCAATTCGGAACCCAGTGTGGAAGTTATGGTAGAAGGGCATACCGATTCCCGTACAATCCACAATGAAAAGGTTGCCGACAACTGGGACCTTAGCGTTTTGCGAGCTACTTCGGTGGTAAGAAAACTGCAAGATAAATACAATGTTGCGCCAGAAAAAATGATTGCGGCCGGTAGGAGCAGTTACCAACCTTTGGTAAGTAACGATAGCAAAGAAGACCGTGCCAAAAACCGCAGAACACGGATCGTTATCCTTCCGAACATCGATAAGTTCTTTGCCTTGATGGCATCGAACGAGTAACCTGTTGGAACATAATTAAAAATCGGCCTTGCACTACAATGGTAGCAGCACGGCCGGTTTTTTTTTAAGATAATTACCTAAAGTATATCATTGGGGCACGATTTCAGCTTGACTTTTGGAATTCCAGAGGTTTAAAACCCTAGGAAATCTTATTTTTGTTCTTCCCAAGACAAAATATAATGACCGATAAGAACGCTGCCCTCCTCCCTACCCTTAAAAATCACTTTGGATTCGATAGTTTTAGGGAACAACAGCAAACCATTATCGATTCCCTGCTGAACGGTAATGATTGTTTGGTCATAATGCCCACCGGAGGTGGAAAATCCATTTGTTTTCAATTACCGGCAATATTAATGGAGCGTACTACCCTAGTGATTTCCCCTTTGATCGCCTTAATGAAAGATCAGGTAGACGGCCTACGGGCAAATGGCATTGCAGCGGCCTTTTTTAACAGTAGTCAATCCCAAGGGGAGCAACGTGCACTTCTGGAAAAAGTGGGCACCCCGGAACTTAAACTCTTATATGTGGCCCCGGAAAGCCTATCCGCCCTTTCTTCCGTATTGGATGAAAACCATATTAGTTGTATCGCTATCGATGAAGCCCATTGTATCTCATCCTGGGGCCACGATTTTAGACCCTCTTACCAGCAACTGGGGTTTTTAAAAAAATCGCTCCCCAAAACACCGATAATAGCCCTTACCGCAACGGCGGACAAGGCAACCCGACAGGATATTGTCACACAATTGAACATTCCCGATGCGATACAGTTTTTGTCCTCCTTTGATCGCAAGAACATTGCCTTGGAGGTTAGGCCCGGCCATAACCGAATAACACAAATCATCCAATTTGTAGAACAAAGGCCTGGGCAGTCTGGAATTATATATTGCCTAAGCCGAAAATCCACTGAAAAGTTGACGGAGAAATTACAACATCAAGGTATTTCAGCTGAGGCCTACCATGCCGGACTCGATTTTGTTCAGCGCACCAAAATTCAGGAGGATTTTATTTATGACAAAACCCAGGTCATCTGCGCCACTATCGCTTTTGGGATGGGAATTGACAAGAGCAACGTGCGCTGGGTGATCCATTACAATATGCCCAAGAACATAGAGGGCTATTACCAGGAGATAGGCCGTTCCGGTAGGGATGGATTGGATGCCAACGCCTTACTCTTCCACAGCTATTCCGATATCATCCAGCTCCGCAAGTTTGCCGCGGGCGCCGAAAACGAGGAAATACAGTTGGCCAAGTTGGAACGTATGAAACAATTTTCCGAGGCCACGGACTGTAGGCGAAAAATATTATTGGGCTACTTTGGGGAGCTCTTGTCCGACAACTGTGGAAATTGCGACGTATGTAAAAATCCGCCCGAATTTATCGATGGTACCGTTATTGCCCAAAAAATCCTTTCCGCTATTGTACGGGCAAAAGAATCCGAAGCCATGGGTACGATTATAGATATACTACGAGGAGCACAAAATGCGGCCGTTCTGGACAAGAATTACCAAACCTTAAAAACCTATGGGATCGGGAAGGACATTTCTTGGCAGGACTGGCAGCACTACGTAATCCAACTTATCAACCAAGGATATTGCGAAATCGCCTTTCATCAGCACAATGCCTTAAAATTGACGGATTTTTCCAAAAGGGTGTTGTTCGAAAATGAGGCGGTACAACTTACCCACCCATCGTTTGTCAAGGAAAAAATGGACATTGACCAAGAGGAAAGGGTCAAAAAACCCAAGAAGGACAGTCTTTTTGAGCGACTTAGAACTTTGCGTTCGCGGATTGCCAGGGAGGAGAACATTCCTGCGTATCTTGTTTTTAACGATGCCACTTTAACGGAAATCGACCAGAAACGGCCAATGAGCGAAGCCGAGTTTTTGACGATCAACGGTGTGGGCCAACGCAAATTGGAGGTTTACGGGGACCTGTTCATAGCCGAAGTCGCCCATTTTACCGCAGAAAAAATCAAGCGCCCAAAAAAAGAGGATACCCTGAAAATTACGCTCGACATGTATAAAAAGGGGCTATCCATCCAAGCGATTGCCGAGAAGCGCGACTTAAAGTCGAACACTATATTTTCCCACATTGCCAAATTGTACGGAAATGGGGAAGATATAGATATTTATGATTTTATTACCGAGCAAGAGGTCGATGCGGTAAGGAAAGCCAAAGTAGTTTTGGAAAACCCGGATGCTTTAAAACCCTATTTTGACCATTTTGGGGAACAAATGGAATATGACAAGATCCGAATGGCGTTGCGTATTTTGGAACGGGAATAGTTCTTTCCCAATGTTCCTTCCTATGAACCCACTTAAAATCCAGAACGATGAACCGATTCTTGAATCCGAAAATAATAAGCCTAATAATTTTTGCCGCTGTCCTAATTACTTCCTGTAAAGGATTAGAGGAGCCCGAAAACCCCGTAATGAAGAAGGTGCTCTGGAGTACAGGGGATACGAGTCACAACAATTACAGAATACCTTCGCTCATTGTAACCAAAAACAACACCTTATTGGCCTTTTCCGAAGGGAGGGAAGCAGGGGATACTGGAAATATCGATATACTTCTGAAACGGTCCGTGGACAATGGGGTTACCTGGGAGAAACAAATTGTGGTTTGGGACGATTCCACCAATACATGTGGTAACCCCTGTCCCGTAATCGATCAAAGCACGGGAAGGATAATTTTGTTGATGACCTGGAATTTGGGCAGTGATCATGAAGCCGATATCATAAGAAAGAAAAGTGTGAACACCCGTATTCCCTTTATGACCTATTCGGATGACGATGGACTTACGTGGTCTGAGCCCCGGAACCTATACGAATCCTGCAAAGACCCAGCTTGGGGATGGTATGCGACCGGTCCCGGTGTAGGTATCCAGATGAAATCGGATAAATACAAAGACCGCCTCTTAATTCCATGCAACAATAGTTACGACAGCCCCAAGTTGTCGGTCCGGGATGGTTTCGGATACGGGTGCCACGTACTTTTGAGCGACGATGGCGGCGCAAATTGGAGGATGAGTGAAATGATAACTCCCGAAGTGAACGAAAGCCAAATTGTTGAATTGAACGATGGGGTTTTGATGATGAACATGCGCTCCTATAATGGCAAATCGAGCCGAGCCATTTCCTTTAGCCATGACGGTGGTGAAACTTGGTCAGACATAGCCCATGACCCGCAACTGGTGGAGCCCATTTGCCAAGGTAGCATTGTGCACTATGGCGGCTATAAGGATAAGAATATGTATCTTTTTTCAAATCCCTCGGTTCCTTTTGACAGGACCCATATGACCCTAAAGGCAAGCTTTGACGAATGCAGGACCTGGTCAAATTCAAAGCTCATTTATTCCGGCCCTTCGGCATATTCGTGTTTGACCAAATTGCCCAACGGCCATGTAGGGATATTGTTTGAGGGCGGAAAGGAAAATGCATACGAAAAGATGGTATTTTTATCTTTTGCCCCGGATGAGCTGTTCATACCCGGACCCATTATAAAATCCATTTCCCAATAATGAACTTAGGAGGGGTTCGAAAAATCAAAAAATCCTTTACTTATCCTAGCAATTGTGTCCCGCAAAAAATAAAACTATTTCCCTTAAAGGGATATTGAATGTCTTGATTCATTGTTTTACCTTTGGACAGTTTAAAAATACCTAATGAAGATATCTTACAATTGGTTAAAACAGTTCATTAAAATTGACTGGGAAGCCCAAAGAACCGCTGAACTCCTAACCGATCTCGGATTGGAGGTAGAAGGAATAGCTCCATACGAATCTGTAAAAGGTGGACTGAAAGGTGTTGTTGTTGGGCATGTGCTCACCTGCATTAAACATCCCAATGCCGATAAGTTAAAACTCACCACGGTTGATATCGGCACCCCCACCCCCTTACAAATTGTATGCGGGGCCCCAAATGTGGAACAGGGCCAAAAAGTTCCGGTCGCTACCATTGGGACCACCCTATATACCCCGGGAGGAGAGGCATGGACCATTAAAAAAGGAAAAATTCGGGGAGAGGAAAGTCAGGGAATGATCTGCGCAGAGGACGAATTGGGACTGGGCAATAGCCATGATGGCATTATGGTACTTAGCGAAAATTTGGTTCCAGGCACCCCTTGTTCAACGGTATTTGAGATCGAAAATGACGAGGTTTTCGAAATTGGCCTTACCCCTAACCGTTCGGATGCAATGAGCCATTACGGGGTTGCAAGGGATTTAAAGGCAGGTTTAAAACAGAAGGATATAAACCAGGAATTAATAACCCCTTCCGCCAGTAATTTTGCGGTAGAGAACAGGGCGCTAAAAATTGATGTATCTGTAGAAAACAATGAGATGGCACCGCGGTATTGTGGTGTTACGCTGAGCAACCTTATTGTACAGCCTTCCCCCGATTGGCTTAAAAACAGGCTAAAGGCAATTGGGATAACCCCTAAGAACAATGTGGTAGATGCCACCAATTATGTCTTGCATGAACTGGGGCAACCGTTGCACGCTTTTGATGCGGCCAAGATCAAAGGCCACAAAATTATTGTAAAAACCCTACCAAAAGGAACCAAGTTTGTTACGTTGGATGGTGTGGAACGGGAACTGCACGAGGAGGATCTGATGATCTGCGACGCCGAAAAACCAATGTGCATGGCGGGAATTTTTGGGGGCATTGGTTCCGGTGTTTCCGAAGGTACAACCTCCATTTTCTTGGAAAGCGCCTATTTTAACCCGGTTTCTATAAGAAAATCGGCCAAAAGGCATGGTCTAAGTACCGACGCTTCCTTCCGGTTTGAGCGGGGCATTGACATCAACGATGTGGAATACTGCCTTAAAAGAGCCGCCCTTTTGATTACCGAATTGGCAGGTGGGGATATTACCTCGGATGTCATAGACCTCTACCCAAAGAGAAAGGATGACTATCAGGTATTCCTTACTTATGACAAGATCAA
Source organism: Sediminicola sp. (assembly GCA_048266425.1). Classification (GTDB taxonomy): domain Bacteria; phylum Bacteroidota; class Bacteroidia; order Flavobacteriales; family Flavobacteriaceae; genus Cerina. Next base: position 5,642 of record JBLWZN010000048.1, on the reverse strand, counting down.
CAAGCTTATTGGACAGGAAATTCCCAGTGATACCATAAAATCCATCTTGGCATCCTTGGATATTAAGGTTAAGAATGTTTCGGAATCCGGCTTGGGTCTGGCCATACCATTTTATCGTGTAGACGTAAGACGAGAGGTCGATGTTATAGAAGAAATCCTAAGGGTCTATGGGTATAACAACGTAACGTTCAAGGATAAATTAAATGCCTCCATTGCCCCTACCTCAAAATTCGAGGATTATAAACTACAGAACAGCATTGGCAACCAATTGGCATCGCTTGGATTCTATGAGATTATGACCAATAGCCTCACTACTCCTGCGTACCAAAATTTATTATCGGAAAGTGAGGGCAATAAAGCCGTGGAAATTCTAAACCCATTGAGTACCGATCTGTCGGTGATGAGGCAATCCTTGTTGTTTTCGGGCCTCGAAGCGATCTCGTACAACATCAATAGAAAAAGGAACGATCTTAAATTTTTCGAGTTTGGCAAAACCTATCACCAAAATGGGGACATCAGAAACGAGATCAAGCATCTTTGCCTCTTGGTTACAGGTAACCGAACCGGGGATAGTTGGACCCACGCCTCCAAAAAGTCGGATTTGTTTTATCTCAAATCCGTCGTAGAGAACATATTGCGGAGATTGGGCATTGCAAATACTCGATCGCTTGTCGAAAAAAGCTCCATATTTGCGGAGGGACTATCCCTTAATTTGGATAACAAAAGCTTAGTTTCAATTGGCACTGTCAAAAATTCGATCTTAATGGAGTTCGGTATTAAACAGGAAGTTCTGTTTGCCGACTTTAACTGGGATTTGATTTTGGATACATTGAGTAAAAAGGAAGTCGTTTATAAAGAAATTCCTAGGTTTCCCGAAGTAACAAGGGACTTGGCCCTTTTATTGGATAATGCCGTTACCTATCAGGAAATCTACGACCTAGCTTTTACAACCGAGAAAAAGTTCTTGAAGGACATTAATCTTTTTGATGTTTATACCGGTGACAATCTTCCGTCGGGCAAAAAGTCCTATGCCGTCAGTTTTACGCTACAGGATGAAAAAAGTACCTTGACCGATAGTCAAATCGATAAAATCATGGGTAAGTTACGGCAACGTTTTGAAGCTGATCTTGGTGCAAGCCTGCGGTAGCAATCAGTATTTTTTGTGGTAAGATAACGGTGTCTATTCCGTGGATAACCCCGTTGCATTGATCAACATCGGCAGTGGTTATTTTGGCCGAATTGCCAAGATTGTCCGTGAGCACAATATCCAATCCGCTCATGGTGGCGGTTATTTTATTCCCCTGGACCGTGGTAAAGGTAGCCTTTCCCTTTCCCCGGCACATGGCCCTTAATATTTTGGAGGCTGTTAAATTTCCGGCGACTATATGATAAGTTAGTATGTTGTAAAGTTCTTTTTGGTTTTCGGGTCGCAAGAGGGAACTGATGGTACCCGAAGGCAATTTCCCAAATGCCTTATCGGAGGGTGCGAATACCGTAAATGGCCCATCATGCCCTAAAATCTTATCTAAATGGGTAGCCTTTACCACAGCCAATAAGGTTTGGTAATTTCCCGATTCTTGCGTATTTTCAAAAATGGATTTTTCAGGATTCATCTGCATCCTTTCCTGGGCGGAAATGTAGAAAAAGGACAAAAATAAAAGGGTCGGCAAAGCACGTTTTAAGCAATTCATAGAATCTAAAATTTGGGGCAAAAAAAATAATCGATGAACGGTTCGATTATGTCGACAATATACAATGATTTTAGTTTATTTTCTAATCGGACTATTACCGTTCATAGATTTTAACTTTTTTTTAACAATTTATTTATCGGGCTAAAAATGGAAAACAAAGACGTAATTCCATAATTTTGATAGTAGTTGGTAAAAAAGGAAAAGATTATGCTGCTTAAAAGAACCAATATTGAGGAAAAACTGATTCGGGAACGCTTAAAGCAAAAAAAGGAAGAGTCTATTATTCAGGAGGTTAGAGAAATTTTACAACAGGCAGGTCAAGTTGATGATCGCATTTTTGAAACCTTGTCCTCCCCTGCCCTACCCAAAGCCGAATCCACTTTTAACTTTGACCTTTTGGAAACCCAAAAGATTTATCATATCGATCAAATAAAAAAGATTTGTATCGATTATAGGCTTCGATTTTTGGATTCCAAATACTTTAAGGGCAAAATTCCCCAAGAGGCGATCACAAGGATTAAGGAATTGGAAAAACAGCACGGTTTTGAAATAAGGAATTTCAAGATAATTGCGCCTTCCAGGCTCTTTAAATTGGAGGATAAGGACGACCCCCTCCTATTTGCCCCGATCGGGAACAATTATTTCTATTTGGTCCATAAATGGGGAAACGACCTCCATCCTTTGCGGAAAATATTGGTTTGGCCGTTTAAGGACCTCCTAAACCTGGTAATCTTGGTTCTTGCCCTAAGTTATTTGGTAACCCTAATGATACCTCAAGGATTATTTTCCAAACATGGTTCTGGCATAGAATTTTGGATCCTCTTCTTTTTTATGTTCAAATGTATTGCAGCCGTGGTCATATACTACGGTTTTGCCTTGGGCAAAAACTTTAATCCTGGCATTTGGAACAGTAAATATTACAATACCTGATTTTTCTGGTACAAACAAACGTTCCCTTTTATTTTAACGACATCAGTTTACAAAAATGGCATAGGGTATGCCGTCCAGATTTGTATTGTCGATGATTTTAGGGTCCGGAGCAGGCTTTATTCGGAGCAAACCTCCCAATTGGGCGTTACCGGCTTTACGATATCCTATAAGGATTAGGTTGTTCTTGGCATCATAGGAAACCATTGAAGTGTCCTCAATGTTATATTCAAATTGCAGTTGTGCCTCGGTGAGAAAGTTTTCATAATAATAATAGGTTGCCACATTCCCTGCAAAATCATAAACGGCAGGGATCTGGGTGATACTCCCCGATATTTCCTTGGGACGTCGATAGTACAACTTGCCGTCATTAAAAACACCCTCGGTCAAACTTCCAAATTTAGGGTCTTTTCCCGCATTGTACCTCACCTCGGAAATACTTTTCAACATAGAGCTATCTATAATAGTGTGCATCCCGGCAAAGCTCACCAAAATATTTCCTTCAGAATTTCTAGCGATTTTCTGGGCATCGAGCCCGAGGCTTATTTCATGGATCTGATTTCCGGCATTTGCGTCCACAACGACAAGACTATAAATTCCCGTTCCCTTTGCATCCCAACAAAGGGCAAACAAACGATTATTGGAAAATGCAAGTTGGGACGGTTCTTTGTCCACAGGTATGTCCTTTACTTCCTCGGTTTTTCTATCGATGGTCCTAATGAAATAATCATTTTTTAAAGTGACCTCGTTCCAGAGGCCAAACGCCATGAACAATTTTGTAGGGGAATGGGCAATTGCCTTGGGTTCGAGGGTACAGATGCCAAAATCTTCGAACACATCGATGGTTTCCTCCTGTCCGGCACCAAAATCATAATAGGCAATTTCTCCCTTGCCATCCGAGTCCTTGATGAATTGGCTAAAGGTTGTCCCTTCGCGATATGTGAGTTCCGATACTTCTGTTGGATTAAAAGAACTACCCCCGTTATCCAGGAAAACGTGTTCCAGGTCGGCATTTATGAGGGAGCCGGACCATTGTCCGTTGTGTTCCAAGATCATCGTATAATCTACTTGTACCCCGGAGACGGTTTCTTCACCAGAGCCTTGATCCTGGTCAGATTTACTACAGCAGAGTAGCGTGCATGCCAATAGCATGGTGAATGGTTTGTAGGTTTGCATGGTGTAAGAATTTGGGGTTCTTAACTAATTTGCTTCAATAAAATACGGTATAGTTTATACCGCAACAACATACATTTTGTTGCGTTGTTCCTTAATTGACTTATCTGACATATACTCTTCAAACGTCAAATATCGATCAATATTACCTTTTGGTGTCAATTCTATAATCCTATTGGCTACCGTTTCTGCAAATTCATGGTCATGGGTAGTAAACAGGACGGTTCCCTTAAAGTTTTTCAAGGAATTGTTGAAGGCCGTTATACTCTCCAGATCCAAGTGGTTGGTGGGCTCGTCCAACATAAGTACGTTTGCGCGCAACATCATCATTCGGCTGAGCATACACCTCACTTTTTCCCCACCGGACAAAACCGTACATTTTTTTAGGGCCTCTTCCCCGCTGAACAACATTTTGCCCAAAAAGCCACGGATATAGACTTCTTCCCTTTCCTCTTCGGTCTTTGCCCATTGGCGTAACCAATCGACTAAATTTATGTTTTCGGTAAAGAAATCGGAGTTATCTGCGGGCAAGTAGGATTGAGTGGTCGTAACTCCCCATTGAAAGCTGCCCGCATCCGCCTTTCTATTGCCGTTAATGATCTCATAAAAAGCAGTAGTTGCCCTAGAGTCCCTAGAAATGATGGCAACCTTGTCCCCTTTGGCCAGGTTGATATCTACCCCTTGGAACAATACTTCCCCATCCTCACTTGAAGCCGCAAGTTTCTCAACATTGAGGATTTGATCCCCGGCTTCCCGCTCCCGGTCAAAAATAATGGCAGGATATCGACGGCTGGAAGGTTTTATATCCTCGATCTTCAATTTGGAAAGCATTTTCTTTCTAGAAGTCGCCTGTTTGCTCTTGGCAACGTTGGCGCTAAACCTTAGTATAAATTCCTGAAGTTCCTTGGCCTTTTCCTCTACCTTTTTATTTTGCTGTGCCCTTTGCCTTAAGGCCAATTGACTGCTTTCATACCAAAATGTATAATTGCCGGAATACAGGTTCATTTTTCCAAAATCGATATCCGCTATATGGGTACAGACCGAGTCCAAAAAGTGACGGTCATGGGAAACTACGATTACCGTATTGGAGTAATCGGCCAAAAAGTTTTCCAACCAGCTGATCGTTTCATAATCCAGATCGTTGGTAGGTTCATCCATGATCAATACATCTGGGTTACCAAAAAGTGCCTGTGCCAAAAGTATCCTAACCTTCAACTTGGAATCTACCTCGGACATCAAAGTGTAATGAAGATCTTCCGCGATTCCCAGATTGGATAAAAGGGCGGCGGCATCGCTATCTGCATTCCATCCGTTCATCTCCTCGAACTGCACCTGCAATTCCCCTATCCTATCCGCGTTTTTATCATCATAATCTGCATAAAGGGCATCCATTTCCTTTTTAATTGATGCCAATGGCTTGTTGCCCATAACCACGGTCTCCAATACGGGAACGGTATCATGCGCGTTGTGGTTTTGCTCTAAAATCGACATTCTTTTTCCCGGTTCCAGATTTACCCTGCCCGAAGTTGGATCAACTTCGCCCGATAGAATTTTTAGAAAGGTAGACTTGCCGGCACCGTTGGCACCTATAACCCCGTAACAGTTACCTTCGGTGAAAGTTACGTTGACATCATCAAAAAGAACCCTTTTTCCAAATTGCACGGATAGATTGGATACAGAAAGCATATCGTGATTTTTAAAATTTGTGCAAAAGTAGTCAAAATTAACCCTCAAAGCCAACAATACTTGAACTAGTACGCAAGGTTGTCCTTTAACTTGGCCCCCTAATATTTAACTCCCCATTAACAGCCTACCCACCTTGGGTTTATTAGATTTGTTTACTAAATGGTA
>JBLWZN010000047.1:0-26841 GCA_048266425.1 Sediminicola sp. | reverse complement strand
CCTATCAAAAGGACTTGTCCTTAAATTGGAATCTATTTATATTAATGGTTTAAAACGGAAAGGTTTTGAGTTTAAAAATGAATTAGAATTAGAGGAATTTATTAAGCAACGTTGCAGATGTGAAATTTATGAAGATCACTACCAAAGAATTTATTTTGTAGACAATGAACCATTTTTAGAGCATAGATATAATCCAAAAATAGATTTTCCAATTAATGTTAAGGATGGAAAAACAACGATTTCGGCAAGTTGTGGTTCCTTTACCTATCTGTAATTACATTTACCCTCCCCCAAAAAAACCACCCTCCCCCAAGGGTGGGTTTTTATTTCTCCTCCTCCCAAAATCCCGTCCACCTAATAAATAACAAAGGGCCTCTGGCCCTGTCCTTTTTTTTCCTTGGGCAATATCCCAACTTGCCCTCATGTCAGCATCAACAGTTTTCTTGCGAGATGTCCTAGAGGCCATGCGCACCCTTAATGCAGAGGGCCGCGCCGTACCTTTTTCCATAGCCTTTAGAACATTGAACAGAAACAGCAGCACCGGTGGCAGAATGGTACGCTATCCGGAGGCCAAGATGGTGATCAAGGAAGAAAACCCAAAGGTAGATACCATTGGCGCGCTACGTTGGAACAAAAAGCAGGTAAAGATCAGGCGCAGGCCCAACCACTGGGACAACAAGACCCGGAACATAAAACTTCCAACGGGCGATATCAAAAAGGTCCACATAAACCACATCATAGAGTTCAACGGCAAAAAAGTAGTCTACTAATGGCAAACGTAAAATTTCATGGCGATGTGGCTTTTGGCCAAGGCAGCAATACCGCCTTTACATTTGGCAAGCCCATAGGCCCAAAGGAAGAACAGCACACCGTTATTAAGTCAGAGGCCAAGGGCAGTGGCGATGTGGCCAAGTGGGGAGATGACAATCTCTACCCACAGAACCTATTAAAGGCACTTCGGCTCAACGGTTCCGGAGGCGCAGGCCTCCGCTTCCTAAAGTCCACCCATTACGGGCAAGGCTTCCACTTGTTCATCGAGGAGGCCACGGAAGACGGCAAGCGCAACAAAAAAATAGTATCCCCCAATGATTACCCCCAGATAAAGGATTTTTTCAATAGAAGTAAGATGAACAGGTACTGGACCGAGGCCATCGCCGACCAGGAAACCTTTTACATCGCCTTCCCGGAGTTCATCCTGTCCAAGAATTACAATGAAATTTTGAGCGTTCGCAGGCTCCCCACCGCCAAATGCCGATTCAAGAAGATGAACGAGACCAACGGACTCATAGAAGAAGTCGGTTTTTGTCATAATTGGACCAGCTCCACCGCCTGGGATAGCGAATTTGTAGAGCGCATTAAGGTGGTAGACAGCTATTGGACCGCCGACCAGCTCAAGGAATACTGCAAAAAGAACAAGATCCACAAGTTTGTGATGCCCATCTTTTATCCAATGATGGATGAGAGCTATTACCCACAGGCAGATTGGCACGCCGTGTACCACAATGGGTGGATGGACGTTGCCAACTCCATCCCCGAATACAAGCAGGCCCTCTTCCTAAACCAGATACACGTAAAATACGTGGTGCATATTTCGGAGGAATACTTCCAACGCACCTACGGACAGGATTGGATGGACTTTAAGCCCGAAAAGAAACAAGAGATCCGCAAGGCCTTGGCCGATGCCATAGATGAGCACCTTAGCGGCAACAAGAACGCGGGCAAGTCCATACAGTCCGTCACCTACAAGGATATGAATGGTGAATGGGTAAAAGGTATCCAGGTAGAGGCCATTGATGATAAATTGAAGGATGGTGCCTACTTGCCAGAAGCATCCGCCGCCAACTCCGAGATTATGTTTGCCTTGGGCGTGGATCCCTCCCTTTTGGGCGCGGGCATACCAGGCGGCAAGATGAACACCGGTAGCGGGTCGGACAAGCGCGAAGCTTTCAGCATCCTAACCTCCCTCTTTAAGACCAAGCGGGAGATTACCCTGGACGTTTGGCGGTTGCTCCGCGATTACAACGGATGGCCAGAAGAGTTGGAAGGCGATTTTGCCAACACCATCCTAACCACCTTGGATGCCAACCCAACGGGAGTCCAGAACGGAATATAAAAAAAGGCTATGACATTAATAAAGACTTCGGCACAGATACAAGAGCACGTCACCGTCAATTTTAATTTTGATTGGGCCACGATCTCCCCGTTCGTAAAACAGGCAGAAAGGCAGTATATCAAATCCTTTATCGGCTCCACGTTGTACACCGATTGGGATACCACCGCCCCCACCACCGGGAAGGCCAAGGAAGCCTATGATCTGTTTGTAGAGGCCTCCGCAAATCTCGCCATGCTCAAATATGTGCCCCAGGGCAATGTAAGCGTTTCGGACGGTGGCATACAGACCAACTCCAACGAGTTCGCCAAGCCAGCGGAGTGGTGGCAGATTCGCGACCTCCAGCGCGCCTTCGAGACCAATGGCCTATCCGCAATAGATGAGGCCTTGGTGATCATGGAGGACAATGAGTCCGATTTCTCCGACTGGGTAGGCACCGAGGGCTATACCATTTTTAAGGAACTGTTTACCCCAAAGACCCAAGATTTCCAACGGTTCTTTAATATAAACAACAGCCGGCGCACGTTCCTGGCACTTCGCCCCTATATCTATGAATCCCAGGAACAAATCTTGAATTGGTTGGATGCTTCCACGCTATCAATTATAAAATCTGGAGATGATTTGGAATCAAAACAAGCCTTAAAATACCTACAGGGCGCACAGGTAAACCATACCGTGGCCAAGGCCGCTAGTAGTGGCATGTTCCTGCTCAAGTCCTCCGGAATGTTTACCAGGAGCGAAGAAGCCTCCCTGTCCAATACCAAGATAGACAAGCTTTCGGAAGAGGAGCTGTACCGCTTAAAGCAAGATAGGACGGTTGCAGGGGACGAGTACCTAAAAAAATTAAAGGAATTCCTGTTGGAGCACCCGGACAAGTTCCCGGATTTTGTGGACCCGTCTACCGCGCCCATCGATTTTTTTGTACACAACACCAAAAGCATCGTAGCATTTTAATAACTGTATCACGGCATCATGGCAAACGCATTAAGACCCAGTAATCCTTTAAAGAACAAGAGCAATATACACGCTGTTGGCAATAGATATCAAGAGGCCACTGCGGAAGATTTCGTAGAGCTTGGGCAAATATTGGACGACCATGCCACCAAATTGGATGCCGTCACCGGTGCCCCGGACCAGAATCCAAATTATGGGGTATATACATCATTATCCCTTCTTTCAGCTACACACCCCACCGCCGTTGCCGGTGCCTATGCCGTTATAGACCCAGGAACGGGAAGCGACCCACAGATTGCGCTTTGGGACGATACGGATGATGAATGGGTATTGCAGGTAAATTATCCAACGAATGCTATTTCTACAGATGTAGGACAATCATTGATTTATGGGTCGGACAACAAACCATATTTTCATGAAACGATTTTATTTAAGGGAACTTATGTAGACCTCGTCGCCCTCCAAACGGCTCACCCAACTGCAGATGCTGGTAGCTATGCTTACGTGGATGCGGGAATTGGGGAAGATGTGCAGGCCTATATATGGGATGATGATGATGATGGATGGGTATTGCAAGGTTCGGCCAGCGGACCAGCTATTTGGGGCGGTATAACCGGTACCTTATCCGACCAAACAGACCTGCAAGTAGCTTTGGCCGGCAAAGTAAATATTGCGGGCGACCAAACCATAAATGCCATAAAGACTTTTGATGGGGCTATAAATGCCAACCCATCATTTTTGGAAAACCCTACATACAACCGAAGATATGTGCTTTTGTGGTGGAACGGATATCCATTTATTTGTCAACAAAAAGAAATTTGGACAGGCTCTTCTTGGTCCGGTTCCGGGAGCGGTATACAAATAGGACAGAATGCGGGACTAAATGCTAAATGTAGATATAATGTGATAATCGGCCAAAGTGCTGGGACCAATGCAATCGGGGATGGTCTTGTAGCAATAGGAGCAAATGCTATGTTGAATCACGATGGAATTAACGCTGTTGGGGTCGGATTTTCAGCAGGAATGGATTCCATAGCAGCAAATGGAGTTTATTTAGGAGGTTATGCCGGTATAAGAAATCTAGGAGGGGTTTCTGTGTTGTTGGGATATTATGCTGGAGGTGACAATATAGCTGCTAAACTCATTGGAATTGGCATAAATGCAGCTCGTTTTAACGAGGGACAGGATGTCAATATAATAGGATCATATGCGGGCACTTATAATAAAGGGGAGTATAACAATGGAATAGGTGGTTTAATATTTTCAAGGGCTGTTGGCAAACAGAATCAAGGAATGGGTTTTGAAGTATTGCAATATTCTGAAGGGATAAATAATACAGTTATAGGCCATCAATCATTTAATTCATTTAATGAAAACGTTGGAAGTGCAAAGAATTTTTCACCATCGGATGTTACTGTTGGAACATCGACAATTACGGTGACATCGCATGGTTTTGGAAGTTCATCGACATGGGTTGTTTTGCGGTTCACCACAACAGGGGCTGGGTTGTCGACAGGTGTGACATCAGGAACAGTGCTGTTGATTTATATAGTAGATGCCAACACATTGAAAATACCTTATCAAGTATTAACATCTCAAGGAACCGGTACCCATACGTTTACAGCTCAGTTTAAGTATAATAATGTAAATATTTTAGGAGCTGCCTTACAACCAACAAGGAGTAACCAGACGATTTTAGGAGGGTTGAGCGCGGTACTTCCCAATTCAACAATTGCAGAAGCTCAAGCTGTTGGGGGAAAAGCAGTCGTAACCCAAGAATTTTTGGCAGAACAAAGGGTCTTTGGGGATATAGAGGTAGATGCAGCGGTAACTGGAACAAAGAATATAGCTGTCAATTCATATGCAAGTTTTAGGTATAGCCTGACCGGAACCACAACGTTGACCGAAAGCGGAACTCCTGCTAGTGGAAAATCATGTGTAAGAACTTTTATAATAACCGGAAATCAAACGCTGAATCTACCAGCAAGTTGGGCAACGAATAAAGTAGGAACATACGATGGGGCCAAGAGAAACCTGTTTACGGTCTCCTATATGAATGTTGGAGGTACTTTGGAAGTAGATGTTATAATAACCCAAATGAACTAAGATGGCGTTAAGACGGGCTTTTTTACAGAAAGTTAGTTCCAGTCCATACGGCCCGGAATTGATTACGAACGGAAATTTTGATTCCGATGCAAGCGGGTGGTCAGCTTATACCGGAACTGCTACTATTGTTTATGATTCTGGAAAAGGCAAAATGACCGGTTCGGGAGCCGTAGGCCAACAGATACCTATTGTGAACGGTGAAACATACCAGATAAAATGGAAACTTTCTAAAATTGGAGGGCTAAGTATTAGGGTTGCAATTTGGATGGCGTCATCTATTGGTAGTGCCGCTTATTTTAATAGCGGTTATGAAACAACTGAAGGTGAATTTACTTATTCATTCACTGCATCTGAAACAAATCCGGTAGCATATTTCCAATTGTACATATCGAGTATTTCGAACGATCTTAATGTGGATAATATAAGTTTTAGAAAAATATTATGAACCTACCAAGACCATTTAACTGGATAGCCGAACGGTTCGGCAAGTTTTCCGAGTTCGTAATGTCCATGAAAAAAGACAAATGGTTGCATGTTTTTGCTGGGTTTATAATATACGTGGCCTTCATCCTCATATTACCTATGGAAACAGAAAACGGGCTTTTCGGGGCCTCGTGGTTTGTAGTAGTTTTTGCCGGTGCGTTCAAAGAAATTGTCATTGACAAATGGGCCAAGCTCGGAACCCCAGAGTGGAACGATTTCTATGCTACCATCGCCATCCCAACATTTATAACGGCCTTACAATTTTTAATCACATGGATTTTTTAATAGATACACTTTTAGGATTCGGCATTGCCCAGCTGGCGCATGTACTTACCAGGGACAAAAACAGCCAGGCGAGTCCGGAGAAATTCAGTAGAACATTCTTCCTTAAGGACAACTGGCTTAAGATAGTGGCTTCATTGATTTTATCTATTGGGATATCAATCCTTATTCATAGACATGCCGGGGATGTAGGTAGCATTTTTAGCGTGCCCTTATGGATGGTGTTTGTTGCAACCGGAGCAGCCCCCGAATTTGTATTGCAGATTCTAAAGGACAAATTTGGATTGTTCCAACCAAAAACAGTTGCTATAAAAACGAAGGAAGGAACAGAAACTAAGGAAAAAATATTTGTAAGAAAATGAGTGAGCAAGATAAATTAGAAAGTGGAAAGTTTCTTTTGTTATCAAAATGGAAGGCATGGGGCGCATTGGTCGCTGTTATTGTTTCTGCTTTGATTTCAGGACTTTCTGGTTGGGCATATATAGTCAAAAAAAATGATTTAACATTTACTAATCAGCAACAAAAATACGAGGTGGAGACACATGAAAAAAGAATACGAAAACTAGAAGCTGATGGCCAGGATCGTGACAGAAAGCAAATAATTTTTGGCTCTACCCAGTTGCAGATTTTGGAAATGGTAAAGGAAATGAAAACCGAGTTCAAGGACACAAATATTAAAGTTGGTCAAGACCTGGAACAGATAAAAAATCAAACTAGAAGAAGATAAAAATTAACCTTTAAATATTTTAATTATGAGTACCGAGAACATTAAAAGAAAGATTATCGCTGTCATAGCCGTCATCGCAACGTTTGTGATACAAATGGGATGGCTTGCCCCGGAACAAGTCGCAGATGCGCAGGCCCATCTTGTTTCTATCGTAGAAAATGGGGTATCCATTGTTCTTGCAGCATATGCGGCATGGTTGACCCTTACGGGGCCAAAGAAAGCACCTGTCGAAGAAGAAGAATAACATCCCTTCTCTACTTATGAAGAAAATTAAGGAATTCCAGCTCTCCCAAGATTTGACACCGGACGGCGTTATTGGCCCCATAACCCTTAACGCCCTTCGGGGCAAATTAGCCCTCTCCAAAGAACAATTGGCCAACTATTTAGGTCAGTTGCACATAGAGACGGGCGGGTTTGAGTATGATACGGAACGTCTTAATTATTCTCCGGAACGCCTAATGCAAATCTTTTCCTATTACAAAAACAGACCGGGGGAGGCTTACATTGATGGCTACACAACGGGCAGACCGGCAGACCAGGAAACCATTGCCAACAAAGTGTACTGGGACAGGAACCGTAGCAAAAATTATAAACTTGGCAACATCCATTGGGGAGATGGTTTTAAATATCGCGGGCGGGGTTCGATCATGGTTACCGGTAAATTCAACTATGGTTCGTTTGGCAACCATGTTGGCGCAAATCTCCTGGAGAATCCCGAATTGGTCGCCAGTGTGTTTTTCTGGGATTCCGCCCTTTGGTATTTCGATAAAAAGAACCTTTGGGAAATTGCCGAAGAAGTCACCATTGAAAGCATGACCAAAATAACTAAGGTAATCAACGGGGGAGACAACGGTCTTGCAGAACGGATGCAATGGACCCGCAGGTACCTCTATTTACAGAACAGATAAATCCAAAAAAATGAAAACACTACTGATTTTAATAATAACCCTTGGGTTTCTTGTAACCACAAGGTGCGAAGACCAAACAACCGTTCCCGGTACCGTTTATTCAAAAGGCGACAAAGGAGATATTGGCCCCATGGGACCCCAAGGTCCAATAGGATTGACAGGCCCTAAAGGCGATAAGGGAGACCCCGGACCAAAAGGCGACCAGGGAGAACCGGGCGTAATAGGCCCACAAGGACCCCAAGGAATCCAAGGTCCAATAGGTTTGACCGGTGCCCCTGGCAAAGACGGTAAAAATGGAACCGATGGAGATGTAGGACCACAGGGACCAAAAGGCGATAAAGGCAATACCGGCCCACAAGGTCCTAAAGGTTTGGACGGAACCAACGGCAAAGATGGCGCAATAGGCCCGCAGGGACCAATAGGATTGACAGGCCCCAAAGGAGATAAAGGCGAAACAGGTGCCCAAGGCCCGCGCGGAATAAAAGGAGATACCGGCGACCGTGGACCTAGAGGCTTTGACGGAATGTCAATTGTTTATAAAGAAGATATCCAACCAAAAAATGTTGATTGCACGGGGTCTTGGATAACGGTCACTTATGGGAACGACCTTAATGCAAATAGTAAATTGGACGATCCTGAAAAACTAGGTTTGTTTAATTTTTGCGCGGATATGGAAGGTTATGCTTTGGTTACTCACGCGGAATACACCACTGAGAATTGTCCTAATGGTGGCAATGTCATTTATTTCGCCCAAGACAGGAACAAAGACAATACATTCAGCACGGGAGATAAATTCGTCAATAAGGTAACTGTTTGTAGACAATGAACAAATCCATTAAAGCGAAACCTGGAATGTATGCGGTCTTTTTTCATTATCTGAAGGAGATTGCCGAAACATATGGATATAATTTGGTTATCCATGGAAGTATGGACCGGGATTTAGATTTGATTGCTATCCCTTGGATCGATGAGCCACGTCCAGAGCAGGATATGATTAAAGAATTTCAGGAATATCTAACTGGACGAACTGTGACAAGACCGGATGGCAGTGTGCATTACACAATATTACCCGGAGTTAGACATTCATATGTAATCGACCTAAATATAGGTGATAAGCATGGTGAGTGGGTCAGGTTCGAGGATCAACAATATTATCTGGATATTTCAATAACACAATTACCATAATGACAAACTTCTGGAAAATAACCGCGGCAATTGCCATACTAATAATCGGAATCCTATTGGGCAAAGCCTTATGGGGATGTGGTGAAAGTCCGGACGTGGCCAAAATCCAAAAAGAAGCCCAGGCGAAAATTAAAAGTCAAGAAGAGAAAATTCGCATATATGAGAATAAATTGGCAGATCTGCAAATTTATAAATTCCAATTGTCGGATAGTATAGAAATCCTGAACCGGGAATATGCTGAATTTAGGTCAAACCCTATATCCTCAAAAAAGACGGACAGTCTTACAACAGAATTAAACAGAAAAGGGCGGGAAGCTTTTGGTAATGCTGGGAACAACAACAAAACCAGTACCGCCCTTGTTTTTGGAAATCAATTCGCGGATAACAATGGCATCCTTAAAAAGCAACTGGACAATCAAAAGGCCCAGATTACAGCCCAGCAGGGGATAATCATCCATAAGGATACCATCATACAAATACAGCAAATCACCATCAACGACATCTCAAAAACCACCAAACGACAAAAGAACCGCGCCCGTGTGCAAGGATTCCTTGCGGGCGGGGGAGTAGTAGCCCTATTGTTTTTGTTATTATAACCGCATCACGGCATCACGGAAAACCGAATCACGATAAAAAATGAGAATCAACATCACAACCCCCACCACATGGAACGAGCTCTCCCCAAAACAACTGGGGAATATCTGCGTGGCATTGCACATCAATCATTTAGAAGTAAAGGATCTGGAGGAAGGGGACGAGCGCAATTTGGCCGCCAATACCAAGATGTATTACTACGTAGCCAAGGAAATGATCAGGGGCAATAATTGGTTAAAGCGTTTTTTGGCCCTGAAGAACATCCCCGTTCGGCACTACATCCCATTGACCAAGTTCATTTTCGCCAAACGGGACCGCACCAAGTTTATCCCATCGGTAAAGATAAAGCGCACCGTGTACCATGCCCCCCATTTCCGCCTAAAGAACAGTACAATGGGCGAGTTTGCCTTTGCGGATATGGTCTATTACCAATGGATGGAGACCAACAATGAGGTCTTCCTTTCCCTTTTGTGCGCATCCCTGTACCGCCCGGCATCCCAAAACCCAACGGATATAGACATCCGGAAACCGTTCGACAAGCTTTTGGCAGAGAACCATGCCGATGCCTGGCAGACCGTCCCCATGTCCGTCCGGTTGGCCATCGCCTGCACGTTCGAGGGTTGCCGGAACCACATAGTTTCCATATATCCCCACATTTTTCCCAAGAGCACGCCCAACAAGAACAAAAAATGGAAACCAAGGTATGTGCCGTTTGGGGAGCTCATAAGTGCCAAAATAGACTATGATCCCAGTAAACTGGCCACCGTGCAAAATTTAATGGTGAACGAGTTCTTCAGCATTTACGAACGGGAGCTTATAGAGATTTCCAAGAAACCCAAAAAACGATAGCCCATGCCAACGCACAAGCAGATTTCCGATTATATGAAGCAATTAAGCGTCCTAAATGACAACATCAATTCCTTCTTTCGTTTCAATATATCCGATATCCAAGGCGGTATCCGTGCCAAGATTAATTTTCCCGCTATGGCATTGGAAAGTCCGGAGGGCAATTTTGTGGGCAGTAACACCAACAATTCGTTGGACAGCAAACTTTTTGCCTTTACCATTTTTGACAAGCCATCCCGTGGCAACTTCGACCAGGAGGACGATATGCTGGACGATTGTGAGCTTATCGGTAAACAGATATTGGCCCGTATGAGGTACGATAGCCTTGTCCCAGCCTCCGTAATTTACCGGCTCTTTAAACTGGAAAAAGTGCAGTACCACAAAGTAGGCCCCGTTTTTACCGATCATTTGTTCGGGTACCGGTTCGAGGTAGAACTGTCCGATGCCAAGGTAAACATGCAGATAAACCCCGCCGATTGGAGCGACCTGGACGATCCTTGTCCATAAAACGTACCTATCTAGGGTCAAGACCACGCCCCGTAAGGCGTGGTTTTTAGGCGTTTATCTTTTTGGAGCTTGGTTTTAAACCATTTTTAGATTCGGAAGATGGGGGAGGGGTTTCGTTCCTCTATTATCTGAATTTAAAATAATAGTATCTAAAGACCGCCCCTAAAAAAGGCGGTTTTTTCTTTTCCATTATCAACCACCGACCCCCTCCGGGCCTGTCCTTTTTTTACTGCGATCGTCTCCCCAAATTGCGGGGATGCAAGAGGCACTTCACGACATTATAGAATCCCTTCCCATAGATTTTATAGAGGAGGTAAAGGCATGTACGGATGTTTCCGTACTGCAGGAAATGCGCTTTAATACCAGTTGCAAGAACCGTGTGGCCGTTATTGATGCCCGTATCGCTAACATTAATTATCTGGTAGTATGAGGCTAGGGGAAAACAACCGCAATCTTACCGAGCTGGAGAAACTGGCGGGGCAAAGGGCCGCCCGGACACTTCGCGCAGACCTTCGTCAGGTTCTTCAATCATCGACCCAAAAGAGAACAGGCACCATGTTAAGATCCGTGGGTGCCGTTGCACGTATGAGGTACGATGCCTTGGATGCCATTTCCATCAAGGCAACACGGGCCGTTTTTATGCAGCACTACGGTTTTGAGGGCATAAAAAAGAACGGGGTACACATGACACTTGGCGTGTATGGCCATTTTGATAGGTTGTTCCACAAGACCAAGGCCCTGGACACTTTGGCGGACGAGATAGGGGAGCTCCGTGGAGAGGAAATAACCACCAACGCCAGCAAGATAATCCTTGGCCTTAGCGACATAATCGAAAGAAACAATGGCAGATAAAGCGATAACCCGGCGGCTCAATATCTACGTAAACGGTCAAGAGGTAGAGCGCACATTGACCAACATCCGCAAGGAATACAACAAGGCCAAGGCACAGATGAACCGTGCCCCCATAGGGAGCAAGGAATGGCAAGAAGCGGCAAAGACCGTGGACCAGCTTGGGGACGAGTTCAAAAAAGCCAGAAAGGAACAGGAAGATTTTATTAATAGCACCAAGGATGGCGATCAAGCCTTAAATGAGTTTAGTTCTTCTATTTCAGGTATTTTTGAGGGGTTAAAAAAAGGCAAATTACCAAGCTTTTCCGAATTAACCACGGGGCTAAGGTCCGCCACAAAGGCCGCTTTGGCGTTTATAGCTACTCCCATCGGTGCAGCCATTGCCGCCTTGGCAGGGATTGCAGCCGTGGCCAAAGAATGGCTAAACTACAATGAAGAGGCGCGCAAGGCCAATATAATCACGGAACAGATAACCAAATTGTCTGATGATTCCCTAGACCGCGCCCGTGTCCGTGCCCAATCCTTGGAAAAGACCTTTGGTTCAGATTTTAAGGATAATTTGGAAACGGCCAGAGCTTTGGTCAATGAATTTGGTATTACCTATGATGAAGCCTTTGATCGTATAGAAGACGGTTTAATAAAAGGTGGAGCGGCCAATGATGATTTTCTACATAGCCTTCGTGAGTATCCATTATTCTTTGCGAAGGCAGGTTTTTCTGTTAAAGAATTCCAGAACATTGTTAACACTGGGATAGATCTCGGAATTTATGATGATAAGCTTCCAGATGCTCTAAAGGAATTTTCGCTTTCCGTCAACGAACAGACCGCATCTTCCCGTGCCGCTCTGGAAAATGCATTTGGCAAGGAATTCACGGACAAGCTTTTTGCCGGTATAAGGGACGGAAGCATCACCGTAAAGGATGCTCTGTTGCAAATATCCGAAGAAGCAGAAAACGCAGGGCTTTCCGTACAACAGCAACAACAGCTTACAGCGGACCTGTTTCGTGGTGCCGGTGAGGATGCAGGGGGTGCCTTAAAGATATTCCAGGCTGTTACCACGGCATTCGAGAACCAGGACAAGGCACTTACCCCATTGCAACAATCCATGAAAGATGTGGCTGACTCCCAAAGGGATTTGGCCTTGGCACAGGACCTTGCCCTAAAGAGCGATGGTTACGAAATATGGAAGAACAAGGCCATGGAGGCCTTAAATGCAGTAAAACAGGGATTCTATGAAACCCTTGCTGCAATTACCAATTCACGGGAAGAATTGGATAAAATGATAAAGGACCAGGCCAAGCAGGACAATATTGCATTTAATGTTGAAGAAGGCAAAAAACAGTTTGATGCCTATATAGAAAGCATAAAATCCAAACTTGGGGAAAAGTTCAAGTATGAGGAGATGGGCGAACGGTATATTGCCAATCTTAAGCAATCCTTGGCCGCCGAACAGGCCAGTGGCAATACCGATCAGGCAGCAGCCCTAAAAGCCGAAATCGATGCCGTACAAAAACAATACGATGCCCAGATAGCCATTACCAAACAGGGAGAGGCCGAAAAGACCAAAGCCATCACCGCCGAAACCCAAAAACGGCAGGACGAGGCCAAAAAATCGGGAGAAAAAGAAGCCAAAGAAAGGGAAAAACAACAGGAAGCCCTCGTTGCTAAAGTAAAGGAACTGGAGCAAGAGGCCCTTTTGGCCAAGCAAGACCTGGACGAGCAGGAAATCCAGAAGATTAAGGACAAGTACGCCAAGCTTTTAGCAGTTGCCAAGCAGGGCAGCAAGGAAGAAGGTCAATTATTGGCGCTCCAAGACCAGGAGATCAATGCCAAAAGGTTAGAACAGGCAGAAGCATTTGAGCAGGCAAAGGAAGAAGTCCGTAAAAAATACAATCTGCTTACCAATGAGGAAAAGCAGACCCAGGAACTGGATGCCCTTAAATCCCTTTATGAAAAACAATTGGTATCCGAAGAGGAATATCAAATTGCCAAAAAAGGGATTGAGGATGCCTATAAGCTCCAAAAAGAAGAAGAGGCCCAAGAGGCACGGGAAGCCGAAGCGGAAAGAATAGAGGAAGAACTGGCCTCCATCTTGGAGAATGATGAGCTCACCGATCGCGAACGGTACGATGCTCAACTTTCCCGTCTTCAGGAGTTTTTAAACGCAAAACAAATCTCCGAGGAAGAATACGAGAAGCGGGTAGACAAAATAAAGACAAAATACCTGCAATCCCAGCTTCAAAAGTCCCAAGTTATATTTGGGGCTTTAGGCAATTTAGTAGCATCTGCCAAAGAAGCAGAACTTAACAACATTGCAGAAGTTACCCAAAAAAGAGGGGAGAGCGAGGAAGATTTTGTAAAGCGCAAAGAGGAGGCTGAGAAGAAGAAGAAGGAAATCAATAAAAAATATGCCGGCATAGAGCTGTTGGTCACCATTGGCAAGACCGTGGCCAGTACCGCACTTGGTATCATACGGGCATATTCGGACCTAGGACCAATTGCAGGGTCCATCTTTGCGGGCATCGTTGGCACTGTTGGAGCCATCCAGATCGCACAGGCAAAAAAACAGTATGACAATGTAAAAAGTTACTCCACCGGTGGCGATACCGGCTATGGCGATATAGGAATGGGCAGAAACTCCGGGGGCCATATCCGTGGCGTGGTAGAGGAAGGGGAATATGTAATCCCACGGTTTGTCCGCAATGACCCGGAAGTGCCAAGGATCATAGACTATCTGGAAAACAAGAGAAACCAAAAGATGGGTTCCTATGCCAACGTCGGTGAAGTAGGTGCAAGCAACCAACAGGCCCCCTCCAACAATCTGGCGGGCATCATGGAACGCCTAATAGAAAAACTGGACGAGCCCCTCAAGATCACCTACACCTTAAATGACGAGATAGATAGAAGGAACCTCGCCAAAAAATTGGATGATACCGTAAACGAATCTAAAGGAAAATAATATGGCATTTACACCAGCACCGCCTTTAAACCTTGTGTACAAAAAGTACACTACAGTCCCCGCGCCCGCTTCGGTTAGTTCTCCCGTGCCAAGTGGCACCGCTTTTATTGCCGCCCCCAATCTGCCCAATTGGTTGCAGATAACCAACATATCCATCGTTGGCACCACGGCCACCTGGTACTTAAAGGTCTATAAGCCCGTGGCGGACACCATGGCCCCGGGTAATTATTCCGTGACGCTGAACATGCAGGCGATAAATTATAGCGTAAACCCGCCTATAATTGCCGACCTTGGCACCTTTACGGTCAATATCACCATCCAGAACACCATTATCTTGGCGGTTTCCCCCACGGTAATGACCTTCAACTACACCATTGGCGATGCCACCCCGGCCACCAAACCATTACAGATTACATCGGAAAATAGTTGGAACATTACCAGCAATCAATCTTGGGTAACACTTTCGGCGGCATCTGGCAGTAACAACGGCACCATCCAGATAGGTGTAAACCCCGCCTCCCTGTCGTTTGGTGTCTACACTGCCACGGTTACCGTAAACGATGGGGTTTTTACAAGGGATATAACCGTATATTTTACTATTGTAAGCCCTACCACCCCATCGGACTATCTGTACCTTAACCCCCAAAGTCTGGAATTCCTGTCCCAACAGGGAGTGGCAAACGCCGTGGCCAAAAGTATGAACATAGATAGCGGTGGTTCCTGGACCGCCGTGTCCTCACAAACTTGGTTGGACCTTGCGGCTTCTTCCGGAGCTGGCGGGGTAACGGATGTTGCCGTCACGGTGGATAGTGTTGCGTTGGCAGAGGGCGTTTACACCGGGGAGATTACCGTTACTTCTAGTGGAATCATCAAAAAGATATATGTTACCCTTCGCGTGGTCACCTTTTCCGTGGAAGGTCTGGAGAACGATACGCTATACTTTGCGGAGGATCGCAATAAATTAACGGTGGGCAGTATTACGGACAATTCCTTTTTAATATTGGCCATTGAGGCCAGCACCGCCACGGAAAACGATAATTACAAGATTACCCAACCCTATTATCGGGGCATAGGCAAGGCATTGGTGGGTCTGGAAGCCAACAAACTGATAGGCACCACCATCCCGACCAACAATTTTACCACCAGGGTAAAGAATACCATTAACCCCATTTCGATGGATATCACCGCCTATGACGAGCAACGGTTCTCCGGGGTCACCACCTCTGTGGCCCAGTACCAGAATATCATGTTCCTTAAGGGCAAGACCCCAAAGGTAACGGGCAGGCTTTCCTATATCCCGACAAACATTGTGGTATCCAACCAGGCCATTATCCAATTATCGGTATTGTCTGCCACCGCTCCCGCTTCCGCATCCATTACGGGTGCCATCACCGCATCCATATCCAACGGCCTTGCGGACGGACTCTATGTGTACACCCTCTTGGTGAATCTTGCGGAATATACATTGGTACAGGCCGATGCCATTGCCATCACCTTTGGTGGCCAAACGGTGAATGTGCAGATAGACAATAGTTTTGTGGAACGCAATACCATCGCCTTTGAAAACGAATGGGGCGAGTATGAATTCTTTGAGACCAAAGGCTTTCTTTCCAGAACATCCACCGTTGATAAAAAAACACAATCCAAGTCAGAGGACGGGCTTTCCCACGAACGGATTCTGGAAGCTCCGGAAGATGCCGAGTTCTCTTTGAATACCGGGTACATATTCAGCCAGGCAGAAGTGGATTGGATCTCCAAGATTCTCAACAGCAAGCGGGTTTTCATTTATTTGGAAGGGGAACCGGTAGAAGTGATCCTCACTACCAAAAAGATGGACGTTTACGAGACAAGGAATTTTATCAACTCCTATTCCCTTAATTTTAAAAAGGCCATAGTATGATCATATTCCAGGCATTGGACAATTGGCAGATAGACTTGACCAATTTTGGTCTAACCTTTAATGAGGAATCGGACTATTTTGGCGGGGATATCAGCAAAAGTTACACATTTCCCATCAACATGGATTTGGATGATGATTTGGCGCGCAAATTTGGTCTGGTAGATTTGGAGAATATCTCGAATTACAAGATAAAAATAAACGGTTATCTTTTGGTCGATGACGATTTTTACGATGCCTATGTGGCGATCAATGAGGTGCAAGGTTCCAAGGTAGAGCTCAAGTTCTTCTATGGAAAGGAAATATTGCCCGTGTTCGATAAAAAATTGTCGCAGTTGCCATGGCCCACTGTGGACACCGGTGGCAGTTTAACGGACTATGCCGAGTCACAGCTTATTAAATCCTATCCAGCGGCCACGCACAACTTCCCAAAAGTATATCGGCCAGAAATAGCCCAAGGGGCAAATTATAAGGAGTTTCAATTGTTCGTAAACCATTATGCATCCTCCCAATTCTTGACCAATAATTATGTTGTGGTAGAAGGGGAGTCCGTGCCCTTCAATCGTAACGTAATGGCCCCCATGGCCTATATCATGGAAATATTGCGTTTGGGATTCCAGAGCGAAGGCTTGGACATGCGGGGCGAGTTTGTAAACGATGCCGTTTTTAGAAAAGTGGTGATAATTCCGGATAAGTACTTCGATTTTTATTCCGATCCGGCCCAACGCTCCTCCTGGTCCTTTGAGTTTTATGACAGTCAGGAAACCGTGGACGGTAAGACCATAAATATATATGAGCGCACATTTACCCCCACCACGGAAGGTTCCTATTTTATAAAGTACAAATTGGCGTTCCCTGCAGGGATTGCGGACTTCTTTCAATTAAAGATTACCTATGGTGCCGAAGTGCTGTTTTTTGCGACTGCGGAAGGCCTGCCGTTTAATCTGGAGGATGTTATCAATCTTAATCTGGTAGATGTGGTTTCTTTTGATGATGTAAAAGTAGAATTGAAGCTCACCGAGCAATCCAACACCATAGCCAATTTAAACCATTTTTATTATGATTTTAAAGGGGGCAATCTAAACCAGTTCCCAACGGAATACTCCTTGGCAGATTTTATGCCGGACATCACTTTCCGTACCTTTTTTAATGCGATAAAGAAATGGGCCAATCTGGACGTTACCTATTACGAGCGATCCGTTTACCTTAATTTTTTGGACAATTCCATCCAAAGATTGACCTATGACGACCATACCGGAATGCAAATGCCTTTACCAAAGCGCACGTTGAACACCAACAATCTGTTTAAATTGTCCTATCCGGACAAGCGGGAAATATTGGTGGCCAATTCCGGACAGGTCTACAGCTCCGATGGTTACACGGACAATGAAATACAGACCATAGAGATTCCCGTTCTGCCTTTGGAGGTATTGGAGAACGAGGGCGTGGTCACCGGTGCCTATCCGAAAAATGGGAATGCGGATATTTTATTAGGTATTTACAATGGAATAATAGACGGCCAGCCCGCCATTGTGGATAAGGTAGGCACCAGAAGTTTGAGCCTTCAAAACATGTACGACAATTTTTATAAGTACTTTTTGTCGTTCCGTGCCAATTCCGAGCAGTACAAGGATACCTTTAATGCACATATCACGAAGCGATTCAATTTAAAGAACGGCATCTTTAAGTACAACAAAAAGCACCTGATAAAGAGTATTAGAAAAAGAAGGATAAGTGAACAATGGTGGCAAATAGACCAGGAAACAGAAAGTTTTTAAGGTTTTACAATGGCATCCATTAACCGTACCTCTTTATTGATAAGGCTCTGAACCGTATGCACATAGACCATGGTGGTCTTAATTTCCGAGTGGCCCAAGATACGTTGCAAGTTTTCCACTTTTCCCCCGGATATCAGATAATTGGTGGCAAACGTGTGTCGGGAGCTGTGGTAGTACAACCGTTTTCTTATCCCCGTGGCCTTGGCTATCTCCTTAAGTTCCCGGTTAATGTATTCCCTGGTATAATTCCCGTTAAACAAAACAGGGTCCCCGATGAGGGCCTTTGCCGTTTCGTTCATCTTCAGCCGGATGAACTTGTCCGTCTTTTGCATGGTAAATGCCAGAACATCCCCGATAATGTTATCTGGAGTAATGGTTTCAATGTCACTGATGCGAAGCCCGGTAAAGCAGGAGAATAAATACCGTTGCAACATATTTTTCCAAACGGGGTTAATAAATTCGCTCATATAATAATCGTGCAGCCTCTTAAGTTCCGACGGATCCAGAAAGGTAAAATTACCCTTCATGGATTTAACGGTAATATCGGTATAGTCCAACCGGGTCTGCACCCCTCTTTTATTGGCCGCATGCAGGAATTTCTTAAAGGTCTTGATGGTACCCTCCACCGTTGGCGAGGCATTTTTTAAGGTGTTCTTTAAGTAGTTTCTAAAGTTCGTCAAAAAATCGACATCGATATCGGAAAAAAGAATGGGATCCTTATACCTTTTTATTTTGGCCAGTGCGCTTTTCTGTTGTTTGTAGGTAGATGCCTTGATAGATTCCTTGGTGCTTTCCAGAAAATTAAGTGCAAAGGTGTTGTAATTTATCCGAAGGGAAGGTTTCTGCAGGTCCTCCACCACCTTCTCCAGGGTCATAATTTCCCCGTTCAATCTATAATTCACTTCGATGGCGTTCAAGTCGGCCAAGAGTTTTTCGATCAACAGATTATAATCCTTATAAAACTTGAACGATTTCTTGATGCGCTGGGTCTTCTTATCGAAAACCGCGGGCGGGACCGATACATTAAGCGGGATGCGCTTTCGTTTTCCATCCAAGTAAATAGCGAGGTAAAGGGCACAAGTACCGTCCGCCCTTTTGTAATCGGATTTAATCCGGATTTTATAAAAAAGTTTCCCGATCATTTTCTGTGGGACAAATTGTGGGACAAAATCGAGGTATTTTAAACTTATCTGCATATTGAAACTATTTTAGTACACCCGTAAAACACCTAAGGCGAAGCAATTACCGTTTTTCAACAGTAATCACTTCGCCTAAAATATTTAATTCGTGACCTCGACAGGATTCAAACCTGTAACCTTCTGAGCCGTAATCAGATGCGCTATTCAGTTGCGCCACGAGGCCAATAACAAGTAAGGGCCAAAGCCCTCCGAAGCAAAGGACAACGTCCTTTTGCGTAGGAGGGTGCAAATATATTTCTTTTTAAATTTACCACAAAATTAGCTGAATCAAAATACATGGATTTTAAAACTTATATTAGGGATATTCCCGATTTTCCCAAAAAAGGGGTTGTTTTTAAGGATATTACGACCCTTTTAAAAGATGCAGTAGCATTAAAATTGGCCTCCGAAGTTTTAGTTCAAATGGTTGGCGACCAAAAAGTGGACAAAGTTGTGAGTATGGAAAGCCGGGGATTTTTCTTTGCTCCCATAATGGCCGTTCACTTCAATGCGGGCTTTGTACCCGTAAGGAAAAAAGGAAAGTTGCCGGCTGTCACCTTCAGTCAAACCTATAGCCTGGAATATGGAACCGATACCCTGGAAATCCATGCCGATGCTATCTCTCCCGGAGAAAGGGTACTTATCCACGACGATGTGCTTGCCACGGGAGGGACCGCCTTGACAGTTTGCCAGATGATCGAATCCATGGGTGCACAGGTAGTACAGTGCAATTTTTTATTGGAACTCGATTTTCTGGAGGGAAGAAAGAAATTGGAAGGCTTTGATGTGAAGTCTTTGATTACTTATTGAATTTCTTACTGAATAGTTAATTCCTTGATTCTTAGAAAAGATATTTTTTTGTTGGGAATACTCCATACGTTATTTGTTTGCACAAAATACGTTGGGCCATCCGGACAGGTTCAATCAAGGGCATTTGTTGTTACAAAGGTTCGCCAACCAATAATGGCCATCTGCAATTTGGTAGCCTTGGAAAGGTCTAGTCGCTTCTTGGAATAGGAGGGGAGCAACAGTTTGTTGAGCTTGGCCAAAAGTTTAAAAATTGATTTTTTCACTAAGTAGTTTTTGCAAAGATAGCGTTTGTTGTAAAATTAACCGCCAATAAATGGCCTGTGCTTAAAAGTGTGTTTGACTTTGAAGCGCTGATGCTGTGAAACCGTGATGCCGTGGATTGTTAATCATTAACTGCAATTCCGTATACCTTCGCCAATATTGCCATCTATCATTCTTTTTTCTTATGGAATTGGAACTTGAACTTGTATTTGAACTTGAACTTGTATTTGAACTTCCTATCTTTAACGAAATTATTTTGGATGTTAAATTTGGTTTTTATTGCCTTGGGATTGGCATTGTTGATTATGGGCGGTAATTGGTTGTTAAAGTCAGCAGTGGCCCTATCCCTAAAACTAAATATTCCCAAGATCGTAATTGGTATGACCGTGGTCTCGTTTGCCACTTCAGCTCCGGAACTTATCGTTAGTATTAAGTCGGCCTTGGACGGTTTCCCAGATCTGGCACTTGGTAATGTTGTAGGTTCCAATATTGCCAACTTGGGCCTGGTTTTGGGAATAACCTTACTTTTTGGCAGCATGGAGGTTCGCAAAAGCTTCTATACAACCGATTGGCCGGTGATGATGTTGGCTTCACTGTTGTTTTTTGGGTTTATCTTTTTTGATGGGGAACTACAGCGTTACGAAGGTGTAGTTATGGTTGTGGCACTTTTTTTCTTCTTGGTGTATTTATTGCGCTTTCAAAAACAAGCGATTGTCGACGAGCTACCCGAAGATGATCTACCATTGCCCCCCTATAAAACCGCACTTTTTTTGGGACTTGGTGGGATAGCCCTTTGGGGTGGATCCGAATTGCTTATAAGAGGTGCGGTAGGCCTAGCTACGTTTTATGGGGTAAGTGAACGGGTCATCGCGGTTACGGTGGTATCGGTTGGCACAAGTATCCCGGAGTTGGCGGCATCGATAATTGCCATGCTTAAAAAGGAGAAGGCCATCTCTCTGGGAAACCTTATCGGATCCAATATTTTTAATCTACTTGCCGTATTGGGTATAACCTCGATTATCACTCCGATAAAGGTGATGGATAAAGGCTTGTTGAGCAGTGACATCTTTTGGATGTTGGGCATTTCCTTTTTGGTATTGCCCCTTGTTTTTTTTCCGAATGGACTCCGGTTGGGTTGGCGGGATGGATTGATTTTACTTGTAACCTACGCTGTTTTTGTCTACTTAACGGTATCATAATCTTAAAATTGGTCCGTTGCGTACTGTTTTTTGCCCTTTTGGGATTTTCATTTTCCTTATGTTGGCCGGTTCTCCTGCCTTTTCCCAAGACGCTGACTTTTTTAATGGCCAGCTAGTCGATGCCAAGACACGGGAGCCGATTGCCTTTGCTACTATTCGTCTAAAGGGGTATGCACTTGGCGTTATCTCCAATGAAGATGGTGGGTTTAGGGTGCCGGAACACTTTCTGGACTATGGGGACATGTTAAAAATATCCTCCATGGGCTATCAGAACAAGGAGATTCCCATGTCTGCCCTTTCCCATGATGTGTTGAATATCATCTCGTTGGAGCCCGGGTTGCTTCAATTGCAGGAAGCCGTGGTTACGGCCAAGGACAAGAATAGGATTTCGGCCCGTAGAATCGTAAAAAAAGCTATTCGGCAGATGTCGGTTAATAATCCGAGCAACCCTTTTTCCACCGTTGGGTATTACAGGGACTATCAGATGAGGCAGGGCAACTACGTAAACCTGAACGAGGTGTTGCTAGAGGTGTTCGATGGTGGTTTTAATTCCTTGGACCTGGACAGCACTAAGGTGAGGTTGTATCAGTATAGTACGAATACCGATTTTGAGCGGGATTCCACGGCATCGCGCGCCTATGATTATAAAAATCATCTAAAAGTAATCGATAAGGCCTGTCTTTCTGCCTATGGGGGGAACGAGCTCACTATCCTCCGGATCCACGATGCCATAAGGAACTACAATGTAAAATCGTATTCATTTGTAAATCAACTAAATAAGGATTTTATCCACAACCATAAATTCTATAGGGCATTGGACACTTATTCGGACGGGGAGTATCTTTTTACGATCAAGTTTTATAAGATATACCCAGATTACAGCGCCTATGGGACCCTGTACATAGGAAAGGAGGATTTTGCCATCCACAAATTGGATTATGCTGTTTATGATGGGGAAAAGACCGTCCCGGATCATAAAATAGATAGAAATGGAACGGACAAGCAGTTGATTTATGAGATTTTGACGGAATATAAAAAAGTTGACGGGAAAATGTACCCAAACTACATCTCTCTGCATAATACTTTCCAAGTATGGGACCCACCAATATTCAAAACCAATTTTACATCCATTAATTTTAAGGAAGGTAATTTTGATATACAATTTAATCTAGAGCCGGATAGGCAGGAGGCTTCACAAGTTTCAAATTATAAACTATTGTTTAAGGGGCAAGAGATAGCTTTAGATTCGGTAGAAGTAAGGAAGCGAACCCTAAGTGTTGCTCCCTATGAATTTAAGGAAGACAAGGTTTCCTTATATGTTAAAATGAAGAAAATCGAGAAGGACAAAATGTTCGATGAATTGTTTGCAGCGAACTGGCGAGGAGGAGAGGAGGAGTTAAAAAAATTACTTTCCATCCAGGCGGTAAATGTTAGGGATAAGGAAGGAAACCTGATCAACGAGTGGACCCACAGGGACTTCAACCAGTTTCGGGAGTATTTTGTGCAACAGGTAAAACCCAACAATTCGGCTCCGGCCGATACTCTTTACATGAAAAAGGATATCCCCATCTTTAAGGACCAGCCCATCGTAAAGCCCAAAAACTTTAAGGACTACTGGATGAACACGCCCTTGAAAAAAAGTGAATAAAAAAAGCCCTGACATTTCGGTCAGGGCTTTGTATGCATAAACAACCAATTGGTTAATTCGCGAATTCCGGAATTTTTGCCGATTTTACCGTTGTAACGATACGCGCGGCAATTTTATACGGATCCCCGTTAGAGGCTGGTCTCCTATCTTCCAACCATCCTTTCCATCCTCTCTGAACCGTGATGATGGGAATTCGGATCGAAGCTCCCCGGTCTGATATACCGTAGCTGAAATCGTTGATGGAAGCAGTTTCGTGCTTACCGGTCAAACGTTGGTCGTTAAACTCTCCGTAAACATCTATATGCTCGGTTGTAACTGGCCTAAAGGCTTCGCAGATGGCCTCGTATACCTCTTTGGAACCACAGGTTCTCAAAACCGAGTTGGAGAAGTTGGCGTGCATGCCCGAACCGTTCCAATCACCCTTTACGGGTTTTGGGTGGTACTCAATGTAATAGCCGTATTTTTCGGTAAGGCGATCCAGCAAGTACCTGGCAACCCAAATCTCGTCCCCAGCTTTTTTCGCGCCCTTGGCAAACAATTGAAATTCCCATTGTCCGCTAGCAACCTCTTGATTGATGCCCTCAAAATTGAGTCCGGCCGCTATACATAGATCCGCGTGCTCTTCTACAAACTTTCTGCCGTGGGTATTCTTCCCGCCAACGGAGCAGTAATACATCCCTTGAGGACCAGGATACCCGCCAACTGGGAATCCCAAAGGCAATTGGGTATGCTTGTCCATAATAAAATATTCCTGTTCAAAGCCAAACCAGAAATCATTGCTATCATCGTCAATGGTTGATCTGGCGTTGGATTCATGGGGCGTGCCGTCGGGTTTTAACACCTCGGTCATAACCAAGTAACCGTTTTTTCTATCCGGATCTGGATAAATGGCCACTGGCTTTAACAGACAGTCCGAAGAACCGCCTTCTGCCTGCCTGGTAGAACTGCCATCGAACGACCAGATGGGACAATCCTCCAGTTTTCCGCTAAAGTCTTCCTCAACTTTAGTTTTACTTCTTAGGTTAGAAGTGGGCTTGTAACCATCTAACCAAATGTACTCCAATTTAGATTTGCTCATAACTTTAGGTATTAGATTTTATCCTTCGATAAGGACAAAAGTAGTTTTTTTCAATTTATTCTCGAATAAATGCGGGTAATAATATGTTAAACTGCATTATTTTTTCGTTGACCCCTATTTTTTTAGGGGTATTTTGTTAGATAATTATTTTTGGTGTATGTTTTTTATAAATTACTAAATTTGTCCTGATCAAAAAAAATATCAAAATGTCCAAAATACGATTTGAAGCCATTGCAGAAAGCCATCAAAGAGCCCGCATTGAAGTAACCGAAACGGGAAGACGTTCGGAAATGTTTAGGGCCAACGTGTTCAACGAGGAGAAAATGCTCCAATATCTGACCAAAGAGGCATTGGAAAAGGTGAAAGGAGCCATATTTTCCGGAAGCAATATCGATAGAAAAATTGCAGATCAAGTCGCAGAGGGAATGAAGGCCTGGGCCATCTCTATGGGAGCCACCCATTATTCCCACTGGTTTCAACCGCTTACGGGATCGGCCGCGGAAAAGCACGATGCTTTCTTTGACCTCCTGCCCGACGGGAAGGCCCTCGAGAAATTTGGCGGCGCCCAGCTGGTTCAACAGGAACCCGATGCCTCCAGTTTTCCCAATGGTGGGATCCGAAATACTTTCGAGGCCCGTGGATATACGGCATGGGACCCTAGCTCCCCGGCCTTTGTATATGGATCTACACTCTGTATTCCAACCGTTTTTGTCGCCTATACAGGGGAAGCCTTGGATAACAAGGCCCCTTTGTTAAAAGCTTTGAACGTTGTGGACGAGGCAGCTACCGCCGTGGCGAAATATTTTGATAAAAACGTTAACAAAGTAATTGCAACGCTGGGCTGGGAACAGGAATATTTCTTGGTAGACAAGGCATTGGTCAACTCACGCCCCGATATTAGTATAACCGGGCGGACATTGGTTGGGCATTCCCCTGCCAAGGGACAGCAACTGGACGACCATTATTTTGGGATTATCCCAAGTAGGGTACTGAATTTTATGAGGGAACTGGAAAAGGAATGCACCTTGGTGGGAATCCCCGTCAAAACCAGACATAACGAGGTAGCGCCCAATCAGTTTGAGCTTGCACCGGTCTTCGAGGAGGCCAACCTTGCGGTTGATCACAATCTTTTGTTGATGGATCTCATGGATAAAATTGCCGATAAACATCATTTCAGGATTCTTTTCCACGAAAAGCCATTTGCCGGTATCAACGGTTCGGGCAAGCACAACAACTGGTCCTTGTCCACGGATACCGGAGTAAATCTATTGAGTCCCGGCAGTACGCCCATGAAAAACCTTCAATTCCTCACGTTTTTCATAAATACGATAAAAGCCGTAGATACTTATGAGGAGTTATTGAGATCCTCGATCGCTTCCGCAAGTAACGACCATCGCTTGGGTGCCAATGAGGCACCACCCGCTATTTTTTCCATTTTTATAGGTTCCCAACTGAGTGCGGTACTGGACGAATTGGAAGGGGTGTCCCAAGGCAAACTCTCCCCGGAGGAAAAAACGGAATTAAAACTAAATGTGGTCGGTAAAATACCGGAGATCCTTTTGGATAATACCGATAGGAACCGGACTTCCCCCTTTGCCTTTACGGGCAATAAGTTTGAAATGAGAGGAGTTGGTTCCGGAGCCAATTGCGCCAAGCCCATGACCATTCTCAATACGATTGTGGCCAAACAGCTCAAAGCTTTTAAGAAGGAAGTGGATGTGCTAATTGATAAGAAGAGCTTTAAGAAGGACGAGGCCATTTTTAATGTATTGCGCGAATATATCAAAACTTCCAAACGGATCAGGTTTGAAGGGGACGGTTATAGCCAAGAATGGGAAAAGGAAGCCCAAAGACGAAAATTGAGCAACAACAAGACTACCCCCCACGCGCTTCAGGTACTTACTTCCAAGGAATCCCTTACGTTGTTCAAAACAATGAAGGTACTTAGCGAAGTAGAGGTCAAAGCAAGGCAAGAGGTGGAGTTGGAGGCCTATATCCTACAGATTCAGATCGAGGGCAGGGTGTTTAATGAGATCGTCAATAACCTTATCATCCCGGCCACCGTTGGATATCAGAACACCTTGATCCAGAACGTCATAGGTTTGAAAGAGATTTATGGGGCATCCTATAAAAAAATGTCGGAAGGTCAATTGGCCCTAATAGAAAAGATCGCGGAACATCTTAGCGAGATCAAGAAAAAATCGGATGCCATGATCCAGGCCCGTAAAAACGCCAATGCCATTACGGACATCAATAAAAAGGCATTTGCGTATTGTGACGATGTACGGCCTTATTTTGAAGAGATACGTTACCATTGTGATAGATTGGAAAGATTGGTGGACGATAGGGTATGGCCTTTGACCAAATACCGGGAGCTATTGTTGATGAAATAAAAGATTTTTGGCTCCCAAAGAGGGGAGCTCAAATCTTGGTATAAAAATTGGATGTAAAATTAAAGACCCTTCCCTTTTTCGAGGAGATG
>JBLWZN010000046.1:0-27839 GCA_048266425.1 Sediminicola sp. | reverse complement strand
AACATGTTCGGCTTCGGGAACCACGCGTTCCTTCAGTTGGTTCCCAGCGATTAGCAAGTTATCCTTTTTAAGGTCGGTATATATAATTTCTTTTGTGCTATCATTGTCCATAAACCAAAAATGCTCGTCATCATTATAAATAAGATCCTTGTGCCTATAGGGTTTAAACTGCTCAAATGCCGTTATTTTACCTAAGATGGGATCGTATTTGAACCATTCCCCTTCACTGTTAAATAAAATCTGGTTTTTAATATTGTAGATTTTTATGTTGTAATTGCTGGGAATAATGTCTGCTTTCAGTTCATTGATTTCCAAAATTTTGTCATATTCCCCATTTATTTTCAGTTGGTAAAATCCTTTGTATGGATGGGCTGCCCATAGCGTAGTTGGGTTTTCAAAGCAAATTTGTTTCACAGGGAATTCCAAACCCGAAACCCTGATTACCTGCCAATCTCCGTTTGCCGTTCTGATGAATTTGGCCAAGCCATTGTAGGTGCCTTGTATATAGGTTGATTTTTGTTCAGGAACGTTTATGATTTCGTAACCACCGGAAAAATTGGAAACCTTGACCAAAGCTCCGTTCTTAACGATAAAAGTTCCCGTATTGTGCCCAAAGAATAATTCACCATCCACTATCTCCGTGTCCCAGACGTGTCCTTGCGAACCTTCAACGAATTTCAGCTTGTTATCGAGAAAATAATAGATGCCTGTGTTACTGCCCAAATACAATACACCATTATTAACTGCCATATCGTATACGGTTCCAAGGACACCGGAAAAATCGGTATAGTATGTTATTGGGGCGTTCAGTTGGATTCTATCGATTCCGTTATCCAATCCGACCCAAAGTTGATTTTGAAATTGAAATAGGGTAAGGACCGTATTATTTTGCAATCCGGCCTCCCTGTTCAGATTGATTAGGCTGTTCTCGGTGGGATCAAATAAATATATCCCATTTTTGATGGTGCCAAACGCAATCTTACCATTGGCCAAGGCCAGGATTCTGTTAAGTTGATAAAGTTTTAGAGAGGGATTTACCGATCCGGACCAAGGTTCTAATCTGTCGTTTTTTAGTACAAAGCACCCATGAAGCTTTGTCCCAATGAGAAGACCTTCCCTGATGGGGGCCATATCTATCACAATTTTATCCGCTAAAAGATCCATGCCCTGGAGCGGTGTCAATTTGTTTTCGGTCATATAAAAAAGACCCTTGTCACCAGCAACCAGAAGCTTGCCGTTATATATGGACATGTTACTAACGATCATATGGGGGTCCAACACTTGTATTTGACCGTTTTGGTACTTGTAAATCTTGGAAAAAGACCTAAAAAGGATAGCTTGTCCAAATGGCAGGATTTGCCAAAATTCTTCGCTGGTAAAGGTGTGGCCCTTGATTAAGTGGGTGAGGGAGGTATAGTCTAATTGACCAAATTCATTCTTTTCCCAGCATCCAAATTCCTCATAGGAGCCTGTATAAATTTTGCCCCCAATTTGGGCTACGGACCGGATTATGGTTTTGTTGGGCAATTTATTCAACTTCCATTCTTCACCATTATATTGAAGTAATCCCATGTTGTTGGCGGAATAAAGTTCCCCATCCTCGTTTGCGGACAGCCCCCAATTCTTTCCAGAGGCCTTGTACTCAAAAATTTTGTAATTATGGATTGGGGGCAGCAGGTTTTGCCCAAATGCAAACACCGGGAATATAATTAATAATAGAATTTGCTTATATATGGATTCCATTAACGCTGTTCTTTACTCGCTTTACGTAAAAATAGGCCTTAATAAGATAATAGGCATTATCAAATTTTCAAAACAAAAGGGAAGAACCCTTCAAGAGCCATACTTCAAAGGAATGAAATGAGCACTAAATTCCAAAGATAATATTGGATTTCGATATGGGTTATATATTTTTACACAGTTGTTAAGTAGGTTTTATTTTCGAATCGATTTCGGAATTTGGCACCTGCTCTCAGGGAAGATATTT
This sequence comes from Sediminicola sp., assembly GCA_048266425.1. GTDB lineage: Bacteria > Bacteroidota > Bacteroidia > Flavobacteriales > Flavobacteriaceae > Cerina. Next base: position 25,852 of record JBLWZN010000046.1, on the reverse strand, counting down.
TGACCTTGCTTTTTTTTATTTCTAACATCTAACATCTAACATCTAAAGAATGATCTATAGAAAATTTGGTAGGACCAATTGGAAAGTAAGTGAAATAGGGTATGGCATGTGGGGCATGGCCGGGTGGACGCAGTCCGACGATAAACAATCCGCCAAATCGCTGGACCTTGCCGTGGAGCGGGGAGTCAATTTTTTTGATACCGCATGGGGCTATGGGGAAGGCCATAGCGAGGAATTATTGGGGCAACTGGTAAGAAGGCATCCCCAAAAGAAATTGTACACCGCCAGTAAAATACCCCCTAAGAATTTTCAGTGGCCGGCAAGGCCGGAATACTCCTTGGAGGAATCCTATCCAACATCCCACATTGTTGAGTATACCCATAAGACGCTTAAAAATTTGGGGTTGGAGCAATTGGATCTCATGCAATTTCATACCTGGGACGATGGATGGGCGGATAGGGAAGAATGGCAAAGGGCGATAGAGGACCTTAAGTCATCTGGAAAAATTGCCGCTATGGGAATTAGCGTAAACCGATGGGAACCCGAAAATGGTATCAAGGCCCTTAGAACTGGACTGATTGATGCCGTGCAAGTTATCTACAATATTTTTGACCAGGCTCCGGTGGACGTGCTTTTTCCATTATGTGAAAAATTGGATATTGCGGTGATCGCCCGGGTGCCATTTGATGAGGGAACACTTACGGGGAATATAACCGAAACGACTACCTTTCCTGAGGGTGATTGGAGAGGGACGTACTTTGTTCCGGAAAACCTGATTCCCAGCGCCAAAAGGGCGAATGACCTAAGACCGTTGGTGCCGGATGGGATGACCATGGCCGAAATGGCGTTGCGGTTTATCACCATGAACAAAACGGTGGGAACTATCATCCCTGGAATGCGCAAGGAACGCAATGTTTTGGCCAACACGGCTACCAGTGACGGAAAAGGGCTCTCCAAAGCACTTTTCAAAAAGTTATTAGATCACCGTTGGGACCGGAAACCCACGAGCTGGTCCCAGTAGATATAGTTTGCCTATCCCATTTTAAATTGTCCTGGAAGCGGATGTTGCCATGGTTCCCGATATGGGCGTTGCAGCAGGGCAGTGGCCTCGGCATCGTTTACGATAATCAGTTTTTTTGGATCATAGATTAGGGGCCTTTCCACTTTCATGGACATATTGGCCAAAATGCAACTCGCGGTGGAAATATGTCCTTGTTCTATATCGGCCACGGGAAGCGTTCCTTGGTCGATGGCTGCAAGGAAGTCCAACATATGGAGCCGCGTTGCGGGAGCAGCGTTCAGTTCTATATCCTTTTCGGTAAGATCCTCGGGATATTTTTCCTTTTCGTAGACCACATCCTTATGGATCGGAGTGCCGTCTCCGAAGGGAACAAAATCATATTGCATGGTACTGCCGGAAAGGGTGCCTTTATCCCCGTAAAGCTTGAACGACCATGGGTATTCCGGATCGGCGGGGGTACCCCAGGTTCGGTGTTGCCAAACGCAGTTGAGTTCGTCATATTCAAAAATAGCACTTTGGGTGTCGGATATATTGGCCTTGCTCTCTTTCTGTACATAGATACCACCTGTGGAGCTGATCTTGTTTGGCCACCCCAGATCTAGCATCCAGCGAACGGTATCGAACATATGGACACACATATCACCGGTTATTCCATTTCCGTATTCCATATAGGCACGCCACCACCTTTTGTGCGGCAAACCGTTGTAGGGGCGTAATGGAGCTGGACCTGTCCACATATCATAATCAAAAAAATCGGGAACCGTCTCCAAAGGCCTTTGGTCATCAGCGCGCATATGGTAGTAGCAGCACATTTCTACATGGGATACTTTCCCCAATAGTCCGGCATCGACTATATTCTTTTTGGCATCGATTAGATGTGGAGTGCTTTTACGCTGGGTTCCTACCTGTACGGTACGGTTGTATTTTCGTGCTGCCGCAACCATGGCCTCCCCTTCAAGTACGTCAACACTGATAGGTTTTTGTACATAAACATTGGCTCCCGATTGCATGGCTTCAATAGCTTGAAGGGCGTGCCAATGGTCTGGCGAACCGATGAGGACAATATCAAGATCCTTTTCGGCGAGCATTTTTCTATAGTCGGAATAGGTCCGGGGCTTTTTTCCGGATTTTTGACGTTGGCTTACCAAGTTTGCTGCATCGGCCAACATATGTGCATCGGGGTCACAGAGGGAAATTACGTCCACGTTGGCCACTTGGATCAACCTAAAAAGGTCGCTTTTACCGTACCACCCTGTTCCAATGAGTCCGACCCTCAACGGTTTTTCACTGTTCATAAGTTCAAAACCATACGCCCCAAAAGAGGAGAGTATCAAAGAAGCCGACGCTCCCTTTAGAAAATTTCTACGATTGATGTTAAAGGTCTTGTTTTCCATTTGAATGTTGGTGTAAAACGGTTTCGTGATAAAATCGCCATTAAGGTAATAAATTTAGCGACAAAACGGAAAACACAAAATTGGGAATGTGTATTCAAGAGTAGACCGCTAAACGATTCGGTTGAACACAAAAAAAGAGGAACAACTTTTTTCAGCTGTTCCCCTTGACTTATTTAATTAAGGTACTTTCAAGAATATTGGGAGAGATTTAGCTTTCTGGTTAAACTAAGTCTTATTTAAAACGCCGTACGCTATTGATCGTTAACCAAACCCACTACAATAAGCCTATTGCGTAAAGCGATGGCGCAATGCCAAAAACCATTTGTGACGTTAGCAATACCAAAATACTGCGATCCTTAAAAAAAAGTTATGGCGGACCAATATTAAAATTACGACTTAACCGCCTCGGCAATCCTTGCGATGGCTTCACGAAGTTCCTTCTCGGAAGCGGCGTAGGATATACGGATACAATTGGGGTTGCCGAATGCCTCACCGGTAACGGTGGCAACATTGGCTTGTTCCAAAAGGTAAATTGCAAAGTCCGAAGCATTGTTGATTTTGGTTCCTCTTAAAGTCTTGCCAAAGAAACTCGAAATGTTTGGGAAAACGTAAAATGCACCATCGGGAACATTGAGGTTAAACCCATCAATTTTACCTAGAAGGTCCAGGACAATGTCCCGACGTTTATGGAACTCGTCGATCATGAATTTTATTTTGCTCACAGGAGCTTCCAATGCGGTGATGGTAGCACGTTGGGCTATAGCATTGGCCCCACTGGTGTTCTGCCCCTGAAACTTGGTACAGGCCTTGGCAATAAACTCTGGAGCCCCGATATATCCAATACGCCATCCGGTCATGGCAAACGCTTTGGACACCCCGTTTACGGTGATGGTCCGCTCGTACATTCCAGCTATGCTAGCGATGCTGACGTGGCTTCCTTTATAATTAATATGCTCGTAGATCTCGTCGGAAACTATATAAATATTGGGGTGTTTTCTAAGGACCGCGGCCAAGCCTTCCAATTCTTCCCTGTTGTAGACGGACCCGCTAGGGTTGCAAGGGGAACTGTACCAAATCATCTTTGTCTTTGGCGTGATGGCTTTTTCCAATTGCTCGGGGGTCATCTTAAAATCGGTCTCTATGCTCGTTTGTACTTCCACGGGAACACCTTCGGCAAGTTTTACAATATCGCTATAGCTCACCCAATAAGGAGCAGGCAATATAACTTCATCGCCCTTGTTCAACATGATCATGGCAATATTGGCCAAGGATTGCTTGGCCCCAGTAGAAACTACGATCTGGTTGAGACCATAGTCAAGCCCATTGTCCCTTTTAAATTTGTTGGCGATGGCCTGTTTTAGGTCTGCATAACCGTCAACGGGGGAATAGCTGCTATAATTATCATCGATCGCTTGTTTGGCAGCTTCCTTGATGAATTCCGGAATATTGAAATCGGGCTCGCCTAGGCTCAATCCGATAATATCTTTCCCTTGATTTTTTAACTCTCTAGTTTTTGCGGCCATGGCCAAAGTGGCAGAGGTCGCCATGGAGTTGATCCTGTCGGATAAATGGTTGTTCATTTGTTGCAATTAATTGTGGTGATAGAATTTATTTCGCTTTTGTTATGTAGTTATCAAGTTTCTGATTATTGAGGTATTAAGATTGTTCATAATAACAACTGAAATAAGGCCAACGTTAATGAAAACCGCCCAACATCAAAGTAACCCAATAACCTAAACATCAGTATTGTAAAGCCGGATTTTTACCCAACTCCTTCAGATGTTTAAAGTGCGAAATTATAGCTTTTCTGGTAGTTTTATATTCGTGATAGGGCAAATTAAATTCTTTTGCCGTCTGTTTAACAATTTTTGCAATTTTTGTGTAATGTACATGACTAATATTGGGGAAAATATGGTGCTCTACCTGATGGTTGAGTCCGCCAGTAAACCAGTTTACAAGTCGGTTTTTGGTCCCGAAATTCACCGTAGTGGCCAATTGATGGATGGCCCAGGTATTTTTCATGGTACCGTTTTCATCTGGGAGTGGAGTTTCAGCATCGTCCACTACGTGGGCCAACTGGAATACCACGCTTAGGATAACCCCGGCCACATAGTGCATGATAAAGAAGCCCAAAAGGATTTTCCACCAGGCAATGTCCAAAAAGACCATAGGCAGTACGATCCAAATGGTAAGGTAGATGATCTTTGTGACGACCAGCCTGCTCCAATTGAAAAAGGGTTTTGGCATTTTACCATAAGATAGTTTGCGTTTGGTATAGCGGTACATCTGCTGGAAATCCGTGGTAATGGCCCAATTAAAGGTGAGAAGGCCATAGAGCAATAGGGAATAGTAATGTTGGAACTTATGGTATTTACGCCATTCCGCATGCTTGGAAAACCTTAGGATACGGCCTGCTTCCAGATCCTCATCGTGGTTGTGGATATTGGTATAGGTGTGGTGCAGTACATTGTGCTGCACCTGCCAATTGTATACATTGCCGGCCAGGATATAAATACTTCCCCCCATTATTTTATTGACCCAATTTTTATTGGAATATGCCCCATGATTGCCATCGTGCATGACGTTCATGCCTACACCTGCCATGCCTACCCCCATGACTATGGTGAGCAGTAAGTTGGCCCAATTGGGAAGGCCTAAGGTCAAAATAAGAAAATACGGGGCAAGGAAAAGCGCAAACATAATAGCTGTTTTCAAATGCAGTTTCCAGTTTCCCGTCTTCTTAAGATGGTTTTCCTTAAAGTATTCATTGACCCTCTTATTTAAGGTTTTAAAAAATTGGGTGGAATCCTTTCTGGAAAATCGGATGGTTTCGTTATCCATGATCTTATTTTTTACAAAGATAAGGGAATTGAGGTTTACCTAATATAATACTGTCCCAAAAAGGAAATATTTATGATTTGCTACCTATTTTTGCAGAAAGAACAAAACTTAATTATGAAGGCCGATCTTATTTTCAAATATTTTCCAAACTTGACCGAAGAGCAACGAAATCAATTTATACAACTGGAAAGTTTGTACCAAGATTGGAACACTAAGATCAACGTGGTTTCAAGAAAGGATATAGATGAATTGTACCTGAGACATGTGCTTCATTCATTGGGGATTGCTAAAATTCAGGAATTTATCCCTGGGACTTCCGTACTTGATGTGGGTACAGGAGGGGGTTTTCCCGGTATCCCGTTGGCCATTCTATTTCCGGATACCCATTTTACCCTGGTCGATGCCATTGGGAAAAAAATAAAAGTGGTTGAAGAGGTGGTCCAAGGATTGGGGCTAAATAATGTTGTCACCAAAAATCAACGGGTAGAGGAACTGAAGGAACAGTATGATTTTATTGTTTCCCGTGCGGTTGCGGCGATGCCTACGTTTGTTCACTGGGTTAGGGACCGAATTAAAAAGAAGTCCGTCCACGAACGAAAAAATGGAATACTTTACCTAAAGGGCGGGGATCTGACCGAGGAATTAAGGGATTATAGGACCGCCCAGATATTTGACTTGACGGATTACTTTTCAGAGGACTTTTTTGAGACCAAAAAAATAGTATACCTACCAATGAAATTTAAGGGGTAGGGGTTATAATGGAGTATATAATATAGTGGAATTGGGATAATTTTTACTTCGGATCGACGGATCAAGGACAGAACGATCGAGTACAAAAGACAGTAAATTATTAATCTTGGCTTATAGCATCCAATTTTCGCCTATAGCTATACTTTTAATACGAATCATTCCTTAATCTTATTCATTCCGTCCTTTGCCCGATTAAATCAGGTTGGATATTTCTTTGATGGAATTGCGGTAGAATAGGATAGGTTACAGACTGAGCATCCTAAAATAGGATTCCCTGCAATTTTTGGCGTATGACTTAATGTAATTCTCTACTTTTTTTACAATTGATACCGAACTTGTTTTACGGGACTGCAAATTGTTTTCTTTCATGTTTATCTAAAATTTGAGGATTGAGGATTGTAAAAATACAAAAAGTTTACGATCGCTTAACGTTAAATTTACATTAAACTTAATGTATCCCTATACATGGGTAACGTAAATAACTGATAAATAGTATGTATAGGGAATTTTTAAAGCAACCTGAACTCTCCGAAGCTTCATCGATAAAAAATTCAATACGCAACGAGTATTTCAAATTCGTGAAATAGGTATTTTTGGGAGCTTCCAGTCCTTAAATTGTGTGTCGCTTCTGCCTACAAGTTCGAATCGGAAGCCTTTGTAAAAGGTTGACAATAAATATTTTAATATTCTTTTATTGCCGTGTGGCATTCAATGTGAGATTTTCCAAAATATATAAATCAAATTGTATATTTTTTTCGCATCGTCAATATGATTTATTTACATGGGTTGCGAATGTCTTACATCCTTTTTCTTCTAACGGAGCGGTCTTTTGTCTTTATTGAAAACACTAGTAAAAGTGTATCAAAACCGAACACCTGTTGCATCAAAACCGCACACCGCCGCTAATTTGGTTGAGTTAATGTGTTGATTTACTTATAATTATGATTTTGGCATAATTTTACCTTTAAATGGAATGGCTATAGGCTGTTCGCTATGCGCTTGTCGCATCTCTTTAAAACGAATGGCGTAAGGCGATAAGCGAAGGGCCAATTAAACAATTTTACGACCAAATGGACATACCACTAAAAAAGAAACGATTTAGCCCCTCCAAAATCAGATGGATTGGGGGAGGTGCCCTTATTTTAATACTTATCCTGTTTGTTGTCTTTTCTACCAGTGGAAATTCCAAATTGAACGTAGAGAAGGAAAGGATTACCATAAGCGATGTAAGGGAAGGTGTTTTTCAGGAGAATATTCCGGTAAACGGTGTTGTCTTGCCCATCACCACTATCTATCTAGATGCTTTGGAAGGTGGTCGCGTTGAGGAAATATTTGTGGAGGACGGAGCTATTATGAAGAAGGACGAACCTATTCTTCGCTTGTCCAACACGGACTTGGAACTCAGTCTTGTTAACCAGGAAACCTCGGTTTATAACCTCCTTACCCAAATGCAAATCTCCCAAAATGCGGCCCGGCAGAACACGATCAACAAGCTCAATCAAATGACCGAAGTGAAAAGTGCATTAATCGAAGCGGAACGAATCTATAACCTCAATCAAAAGCTCTATGAACAAAAAGCCATTGGGCGACAGGAATTTATTGAGGCCGAGAACAATCTCAACTATCAAAAACAGCGGATGGAGCTTACCAAGGAGATTCTTAAGCAAGATTCAATTTCCATAAAGCAAGAAGAGAACCAGGCCAGTAGCTCTTATGCCCGTACCAAAAGTGCCTTGGCCCTAATGCGTAAAAAGGTCGGCGACCTTGTGGTCCGGGCCCCGGTGGATGGTCAGCTAACTTCATTGGATGCCGAAATTGGACAGTCCAAAAATAAAGGGGAGCGGTTAGGGCAAATAGACGTGCTCAGTGGTTTTAAAGTGCGTGTTGATGTGGACGAGCATTATATTTCCAGGATATACGCCGGGCAGGAGGGCACGTTTACCTTTAACAATAAGGAGTTTAAATTGATCATTAAAAAAGTCTATACCCAAGTGACCAATGGCCGTTTCCAAGTGGATATGGAATTTGATGGGGATGTTCCAGAAGGAATCCGCCGTGGGCAGACGTTGCAGATACGGGTGGCTCTGAGCCAGGAAAAACAGGCCTTGTTGATCCCAAAAGGCGGATTTTTCCAACAGACGGGGGGCAATTGGATTTTTAAACTGGACAAAGATGGTGGTTCGGCCTATCGGGCAGATATTCAACTGGGAAGTCAGAATACCGAGTATTATGAAGTTTTGCAAGGCCTGAAACCAGGCGATAAGGTCATTACTTCGGGCTATGATAATTATGGGGATATACAGGAACTTATCCTAAAGTAAGCAGTTGATTGTGACAGTGGGCAGAAAGATTCATGCTCAGATTCAGATTCAAAAAGCGGATAAAAGAATTTAGAAAATAGACTATTTAAAATGATAAAGTTTCTGGTTTCTATTGTTTCTAGTTTCAGGTTGTTGTCCACCTTACCTGAAACCTGAAACCCGAAACAACACCAAACACCAAACACTGAACATAAAACAACAAGCAAAATGATCAAGATTACCGATTTAGAAAAATACTACCGCACCGAGGAGGTGCAGACAGTAGCATTGAACAAACTATCCTTTGAGGTGAAAACCGGGGAATTTGTCGCCGTTATGGGCCCATCGGGCTGTGGCAAGTCCACTTTATTGAACATCCTTGGCCTTTTGGACGACCCGGACGGGGGAAGCTTTCTGTTCAACGGGGTAGAAGTGGCGGATTATAACGAGCGGAAACGGGCCAACCTCCGCAAGCACAACATTGGATTTGTGTTCCAGAGTTTTAACCTTATCGATGAGCTCACCGTCTTTGAGAATGTGGAACTGCCCCTTATATACACCGGCGTAAAGCCTGCCGATCGTAAGGTACGGGTGGAAGAAGTACTGGAAAAGATGCAGATCATGCACAGACGCAACCATTTTCCCCAGCAGCTTTCCGGTGGGCAGCAACAAAGGGTGGCCGTAGCCCGGGCCGTGGTAAACCATCCCAAATTGATCTTGGCCGATGAGCCCACGGGAAACTTGGACAGCAGTAACGGGAACGAAGTAATGGACTTGCTTACCGATCTGAACGATCAAGGAACCACGATCATTATGGTGACCCATAGCGAGCACGATGCCAAATACAGCCACCGCATCATCCGCATGTTGGATGGACAGAAGGTAACGGAGAATGTATTGTAAAATCCCACTCTAACTCCCCGCCATTCGACTCTACTCAGGGGCCAGGGGCGAGATCGGTTCCCCTCCCTGCCCGACTGCGTCATTCAGGCGGGCTGGGAGGGGCCAGGGGTGGGTTAGACGATAAAGTGAAATATTCTAATAATGATTAACCCATTAACGATTAACCCATTTTCAGATGATCAAGAATTATTTTAAAATAGCTTTTCGGAACCTTTGGAAGGATAAATCCTATAGCCTGCTAAATATTCTTGGCCTGACCATTGGAATTACCTTTAGCCTGTTCCTGATTTTTTATGTAATGGACGAGCTAAGCTACGACCGCTACAATCAAAAGGCGGACCGTATTTTTAGGGTGGCGTCCTACATTCAGGAAAGCGAGAGGGCAATGCAAACGGCCTCCACACAAATGCCGTTGGCAGCTGCTCTGGCAAAAGACTATCCGGAAATTGAACAGGCCCTAAGGCTAATTAGTTCGGATAGACTTTTGTATAAAGTGGGTGACAAACAGTTTTCTGAAGGCCGAATTTATTTCGCGGATGAGAATCTGTTCGATGTTTTTACGTATCCGTGGGTAGAGGGAACGGCTTCTAATGCCTTAAAGGAGCCAAATTCCATAGTTTTGACAAAGACCATGGCCGAAAAATATTTTGGGAAGGACAAGAGTGTTATAGGGCAGTCCATTGAGAATAGCAGGGGAGAGGTTTTTAAAATTACAGGTGTTATACAGGATATTCCGAAAAACTCCCATATAATTCCCAGTGCATTTATTTCATCCAGCACATTGCCCACGGACAACGAGAACTATTGGGGCCAGTTCGGCAATAGCTATACCTATCTTCTTCTCGGTCCAAATGCCGACGTCAACGCCCTTGAAAAAAAGATGTTGCCCTTGTACGACAAGTATATGGCGGGCATTTTTGAAAAGCACAACGTAAAGATACATTATGGACTGATGCCGATCACCTCGATCCATTTGCATTCGGATTTGGATGGGGAACCCGAAGAAATAGGGAGCATGTCCTATATCTATATTTTTTCGATCGTGGCGTTCTTTATGTTGTTGATCGCAAGTATCAACTATATGAACCTAACTACTGCCCGTGCAGCGAGAAGGGGAAAGGAAATAGGAATCAGGAAGGTGGCGGGCTCTGTCCGTTCCCAGCTCATTGCGCAATTTTTGATGGAATCGGTGGTAATCACGGTAATTTCCCTAGTATTAAGCCTGGGATTGGTAATGTTGTTATTGCCCTATTTCAACCTTATTTCTGGAAAATTAATATCGATTGGAACCGTCTTTCAGCCCAATGTTATATTGATCTTGGTTGGTATCGTTTGCCTAGTAGGTCTTCTAGGAGGCAGTTATCCCGCTTTTTATCTTACCAAATTTAATCCCGTCGAGGTGCTGAAGGGCAACCTATCCAAAGCTTCGGGCAATATTGTTTTGAGAAAAGTATTGGTTACGACCCAATTTTCAATTTCGATGATCATGTTGATATGTACCTGGGTGGTTTATGACCAACTTCAATTTATGAAGGATAAAGATCTTGGCTTTAGCGACGAGCAAGTGCTGACCATGTCTATAGACCCCATGGAAAACACTTCGGGAAAAATGACGGCCCTAAAAAATGAAATTCGGAAAAACCCAAAAGTGATGGCCGTAAGTATAGCCGATGCCACACCTGGACAAGGGACCAATTTCAACCTTATGTCAATTGAAACAAAGAATGGATTTGTGGACAAAGGAATCGACATCTATGGAATTGATGCAGACTATTTTAATACGCTTGGAATGCAAATGGAAATTGGTCGGAATTTTTCATCGTCCATCCCGGCCGATACCATTAACAGTATGATCGTAAACGAAACCATGGTCAAAACGTTTGGATGGCAGGATCCTATCGGCAAAAAAATAAAATTTGTCGGGGACCCCAATGAAAGGGAATTTGAGGTTGTTGGGGTCGTAAAGGACTTCCATCAACAATCCTTGTACAATCCTATCTCTCCCTTGATCTTGACATACCGGCCGAACGGCTCCAACTTGCAGGCAAAAATTAGCGCCAACGACATTCCCTCCACTTTGGCCACTTTGGAAACAGCTTGGAAAGCCGTATTTCCAAATGCGCCTTTCCAATACGCTTTTTTGGACAAGGAATTTAATTCCCAGTACGCAGCGGATCAAAAGAGAGGTGAAATCTTTACTGCATTTTCGGTGCTTACCATACTAATATCCTGTTTGGGGTTATTGGGGCTGGTTGCTTTCACCACGGAGCAAAGACAGAAGGAGATCAGTATTCGGAAGATTGTGGGTGCCGACATTTATAATCTTGTCAAACTCATTGCAAAAGGCTTTATGATCTTGGTGGCCATTTCCTGTCTGATAGCGTTCCCTATCGCTTATCTGTTTATGCATAAATGGTTGGATGTGTTCCCGTACAAAACAGACATAAAGATTACCACCTTTTTAATATCCGCTGGGGTAATACTACTAATAACCTTGATAACCGTATTGTTCCATACTATTAAGGCAGCGATAGCCAACCCGGTGAAGAGCTTAAGGACGGAATGATCAGTTTACAGTAAGCTGTATACAGTAATCAGAAAAGTTCAAAATTTAAATAATTGGATTCCCCTCCCTGCCCGACTGCGTCATTAAGGCGGGCCTGGAGGGGCTAGGGGTGGGTCTGACGATTAAGTGAATAATACGATTAACGCAGTGACCAAACTATTAACGAATAACAATTAACGATTAACTTTTTCAGCCATGTTAAAGAACTATTTCAAAATAGCCTTTAGAAACCTATGGAACAACAAGGGCTACAGCGCAATCAATATTTTTGGTCTTGCCGTTGGACTTGCCGCCTGTCTGCTTATTACATTGTATGTGATCGACGAACTTAGCTATGACAGGTACAATGATAAAGCGGACCGGATATATCGTATAAATTCCGATCTCCATTTCGGGGGAGGAAACCTCCACATTACCCAAACCTCGGATATGATGGGCGAACTTCTTAAAAAGGACTTCCCTCAGGTGGAGGAATTCACCCGGATCTATTCCAACGAAGGTGCTAAATTGATCAAGAAGGGCAATGCATTTATCAATGAACAGAACATAGCCTATGTCGATTCCACTTTCTTTCGGGTGTTTACACTTCCTGCCATGCATGGGAATACTAAAACTGCCCTGGACGAGCCCAACACGATGGTGGTAACCGAATCTACGGCAAAAAAATATTTTGGAACCCCCGATGTATTGGGAAAAACGATAGAAATAAAAAATGATGCAACTACCATACCCTATAAAATAACCGCAGTTATAAAGGATATACCGCACAACTCCCATTTTAATTTTGACTTTATGCTTTCCATGAAGAGCGCCAATTATCAATGGGGACAGCTTACCAGCCATAATCTCAACACTTATTTGTTGCTGAAAAAAGGGACGGACTACAAAGCTTTTGAAAAGAATTTTGACCTGTACAAGACCAAATATGTTTTGCCCTATGCCCAGCAGTTCATTAAAATAGAGAGCATGGAGGAATTTGAAAGATCTGGGAACAGGCTGGATTATTCGCTAATACCTTTGACAAAAATCCATCTGTACAGTGACTATTCCTTCGAGTTAAGTCCGTCTGGCAATATTCAATATGTATATATTTTTTCGGCAGTGGCCCTGTTTATCCTGTTGTTGGCATGCATCAACTTTATGAATTTGAGTACGGCCCACAGCGCACGTCGGGCAAAGGAGGTGGGAATAAGAAAGGTTCTGGGTACGGAAAGAAAAACCTTGATCATACAATTCCTTGTGGAATCGACAATTACGGCATTTATCGCCTTGGTCATTGCCCTTGCGATTGCCTATTTGGTGATGCCACTTTTTAATGCCGAGGCGGTAAAATCGTTGACCATGGCCGATCTTTTGAACATAAAACTGTTGCCAATTCTTTTGCTTTTACCTTTCGCAGTTGGTCTTCTTGCGGGAAGCTATCCGGCCTTTTTCCTTTCGCAATTCAGACCTGTAGTTGTTCTTAAAGGCAACAGCAATTCCGGGTTCAAGAAAAGTAGCCTTCGCAATGTACTCGTGGTCTTCCAATTTGCGACTTCGGTTATCCTTATAAGTGCCACTATTATTGTCTATAAGCAACTGCATTATATTCAAAACACAAAACTCGGTTTTAACAAAGACCAAGTTCTGGTCATTAATGATACCTATGCCCTTAATGGCAAGGTAAAGGCTTTTAAGAACGAGGTACTGGCCATGAACGGGGTTATTAGTGGTACCATAAGTTCCTTTCTCCCTGTTTCAAGCTCTTCCCGAAGTGACAATACCTATTCCAAGGATGCCGTAATGGATGTGGATAACGCCATCGACATGCAGACTTGGGCGGTAGATTACGATTACCTAAAGACCATGGGGATGGAAATTGTGAAGGGAAGGAACTTTTCCCCGGAATTTGGGACGGATTCCACGGCCATACTAATCACGGAAACAACCGCAAAGTTGTTGGGTTACGATGATCCGATCAATAAAAATCTATATGCACCTGCGGGGGAGTATGAGGATAATTCCTTTGTGCCCCTCCATATCATTGGCGTGGTGAAGGATTTTCATTTTGAATCCCTTCGTCAGGAGATTGGTCCGCTATGTATGAGGCTTGGCAATAGTACGGGCACGATTTCCTTTAAGGTGGCGGCCGCAAGTACAGGTGGACTAATAAATCAAATAGAAAACAAATGGAAGGCCATGGCTCCGGAGCTCCCGTTTAGTTACCGCTTTTTGGACGATTCCTTTAATGAAATGTACAAAAACGAACAACGCGTAGGCTCCCTTGCAATAACGTTTGCGGTTCTTGCCATCCTCATTGCCTGTCTGGGATTGTTCGGACTCGTAACCTATATGGCGGAACAGCGTACCAAGGAAATAGGGATTCGGAAAGTGTTGGGAGCTTCCATAACCAATGTGGTTACCATGATTTCCAAGGACTTTTTGGTGTTGGTCGCCGTTGCATGTGTCATTGCCTTCCCGGTAGCGTGGTATGCTATGGACAAGTGGCTGGCAGATTATGCCTATAGGATCGATATTGAATGGTGGATTTTTTTGGCAGCCGGCTTTACGGCCCTCGCCATTGCATTGATTACTATAAGTTTCAAAGCCATAAAGGCCGCCATAGTCAATCCGGCGAAGAGTTTGAGGACGGAGTAAGGCCCTGAAGGGCAAAAGTTCAAGTTCAAGAATCAAGCTCAAATTAAAGGAGTTTGTCACTTAAATTAAGTTGTCAGTTTCAGTAAGCAGTGGGCAGGAAAATTAGAAATACGAAGTACGAAATACGAGGAGATAAAGAGGCAATAGAAGTAAACAATTGGAGGATATTGATGTGCTAAATTTAGTAAAAGGGATTCCCCTCCCTGCCCGACTGCGTCATTCAGGTGGGCCTGGAGGGTCTCTTACGCTTCATACCTTGTGCCTCTTCTAGAGCTTCAGCGACACGTGGGCAGCGACGAAGCGGTTCAAGGATAAAGTGAATCATGCGATTAACTAACAACCAATAAAAATTAACCCATTGTCAGCCATGATAAAAAACAACTTGAAAATTGCTTGGAGAAATTTGTGGAAAAATAAATTCTATACCCTGATCAATGTTGGGGGTTTGGCGGTGGGACTGGCCACGAGCATACTGTTATTGCTATGGGTACAGAACGAACTCAGCTATGATAAATTTCATAAAGATTATGGAAGTATTTATAAATTAAGTTCCAAATTCCCCGCGGATGATGGCGGCTTTAATGTATGGACCGGGGTTCCGGCACCCTTGGCCGTGTACTCAAAATCATTTCCCGACGTGGAATCCTTGGTGCGTATCAATGCCATGCCCGATCAAGTACTTACTGAAATGGAAAATGAAAAGGTTATCGATGGCAATTCCTTGGCATTCGTAGACCCTGATTTTTTGTCCGTATTCAATTTTCAATTGGTTGCGGGAGATAAAATGAATGCCTTTACCGACATTAATTCCATTCTACTGACCCAATCTACCGCAAATAAACTGTTTGGGGGCAAACTAAAAAATTATGCGGAAATACTGGGAAAGACGGTTACTTTTTACAAGGAAAGCTTTGTGGTAAAAGGAATTTTGCGGGATTTTCCCGAAAATTCCACAATGCGATTCGATGCCTTGTTTCCAATGGCCTTTTATGGGCAGTGGTTTACGGCCAAGGGGGGGAATGGCGATTGGAAAACTATCGACGAGGATTTGGGCAATTATAATTTTGACGCCTATGTAAAGTTGCAACCCCATGCCGATCCCATAAAAGCGGGAGAAAAATTCTCCTTGGCCTATAAAAAGGCTAGGAACGGGGATTCCGACACTGACTTTCAATTGCAGCCATTGGCAGATATACATCTGGTGGCCGCCGATGGGAACGATGCCCCCTTACGGATGGTCCGTATCTTTATGTTGGTCGTTATCTTGCTATTGGCAATTGCGGCCATCAATTATGTAAACCTGTCCACTGCACGTTCCTTAATGCGCGCTAAGGAAGTAGGTGTCCGAAAAATCGTTGGTGCCAATAAAGTCCAACTGTTCCTTCAATTTATTACGGAGACGGTGTTGCTATTCTGTATTGCGGGGTTATTGGCAATTGGACTTATCTACTTACTGATGCCCCTTTACAACAACATTTCTGGAAAGCAATTGGTTTTTAGCCTATCGGATACTCGAATTTTGGAAGTGATCGGATTGGCTGTTTCGGGAACTTTGGTGGCCTCTAGCATTTATCCTGCCCTTTTGCTTTCGTCCTTCAAACCTATTGAAGCCATAAAGGGAAAATTTACTTCCAGCATTGGAGCGGCTACTTTCCGCAAGGTGCTAGTGGTCTTTCAATTTGCCATTTCCGTAATCCTGCTGATCAGCACTCTTGTTATGGGGCGCCAGATGGATTTTGTAAAGCACAAGGATTTGGGATACGACAAAAGTTACGTATTCAATGTCCCCCTTCCGGATGAGGTCTCGGAACATTTGGACGCTATAAAAGCGGAGTTGGCAAAGAGTGCGAGCATCGTTAACGTATCCGCTTCAGATACCCATAGTATTTCAAATGTAGGTTCCTCCACGAGCGATATAGACTGGGAAGGAAAGCCCGAGAGCAGTAATATGATCATTACCCAATTGTTGGCCGATCAGGATTTTATCCCTACCATGAAAATGGAATTTGTCGAAGGCGGTAATTTTAAGGGAACACCTATAGATAGTATCTCCTACATTCTCAACGAGACTGCGGTAAAGCAAATGGGGCTAAAACCACCCTATGTGGGCCAACAAATATCGTTTCACGACCGAAAGGGAAATATCATTGGGGTATTAAGGGATTTTAACTTTAGGAGCCTTAAGGAGAAAATATCCCCTATCCTAATTTGTTCCCGTTGGTGGACCCCTAGTTTCCTTTATGTACGAACCACTAGGGATAATGCCCAACAGGCCATAGCATCCGTTGAAAAAGAGTACAAGAAATATGCAGGCAATGTTCCCTTTGCCTACTATTTTCTAGATAAACGGTTCGATGATCAGTATAAGTCGGATCAGCGTTCAGGGCTTCTTTTTAACGTTTTTGCCTGTATCGCAATTTTTATCTCTTGCCTTGGTCTTTTTGGGCTGTCTACCTATACGGCCCAGACCAAAAAGAAGGAAATAGGGATTCGCAAAGTATTGGGAGCCGATGTAAGTAGAATTGTAGCCCTGATCAGTGCTGATTTTTTAAAGTTGGTAGGAATCGCAATTTTACTGGCAATTCCAGCGGCTTGGTACGCTATGCATCACTGGTTACAGGATTTTGCGTATAGGACCTCCTTGGAATGGTGGATGTTCGCTTTGGCCGGAATCTTAGCGGTGGCGATTGCCTTTGTCACTATTAGTTTTCAAGCTATAAAGGCGGCCATTGCAAACCCGGTGAAGAGTTTGAGGACGGAGTAAGGCCCTGAAGGACCAAAGTTCAAGTTCAAAAAAAAAAGAATAAAGAAAGTTTGAAGTAGGCAGTTGCAGAGGGCAGAAAAGCACAAAATTCAATAAAAGGTATTCCCCCTCTTGGGAGGGGCTAGGGGTAGGTTATACGTTAAAGTAAATTTTACCAATATCGATTAACTCAATTACCCAATATCAATTAATGATTAACTTTTTACACCATGATCAAGAATTATTTTAAAATAACATTGAGAAACTTATGGAAGCATAAGGGTTTTTCGTTCCTTAATATTACAGGACTGGCCATTGGCATGACGGCCGGATTTCTAATCTTGCTCTACGTTGGTTTTGAGTTGAGCTATGATACCATGCACTCCAAAGCAGATCGCATTTATCGGGTAGTGGCGGATATTCAGACCCCTTCCGAAAAAATAGAAGCCGATAGACCAGCCTGGGCGGTTGCCCCAAACCTACAGAGGGAATTCCCGGAAGTAGAAGCAGCGGTACGGTTGCTGGGCCTTGATATGCTTGTGCGGAAGGACAATATAAAGTTTAAGGAGTCCAAAGCAGTTGCCGTGGATTCTTCCTTTTTCCAAATATTCGATTTTAAACTGATTCAAGGAGATCCTAAAAATGTTTTAAAAGCTCCATTTGAAATAGTATTGTCAAAGTCTGCTGCCGAAAAGTATTTTGGAGGGGAAAATCCGGTTGGTAAGACCTTGAAAATTATGGATGAAGGTTATGTTGCCAAGGTAACGGGGATAATGGAAGATATACCGGAAAATTCCCAAATACAGGCGGATGTGCTTTTATCAATGACCACCTTTACCCAAAACCTTCAAAAGGGATTGGATGATCAATGGGCTAATTATAGTCCCGCGGCTTATATCCTTACAACTACCGGTACCGCCCCTAACAGATTGCAGTCTAAATTCCCGGATTTCTTAGAGCGTAAAAACGGGGAGGAAATGAAGGAATCCCAAATGTTCGTTACCCTGTTCTTGGAGCCCCTGAAAGATGTTTATTTGCGATCGCCACGAGGGGGCAATGGTGGGGGTAATATAAATAACGTATATATATTTTCAATTGTCGCCGTATTTATTCTATTGATCGCCTGTATTAACTTTATCAATCTTACCACCGCACGATCCGTGGAAAGGGCTAAAGAGGTGGGAATCCGCAAGGTGGTAGGGGCCGAAAAGGGGCAGTTGGCACTTCAATTTATTGGGGAATCCGTAATTATTTGCCTGATCGCTTTTGGGTTTACCTTGGCCCTTACGGCATTGTTCTTGCCCTATTTTAATACCCTAGCAGGAAAGACGGTTAGCGATGGTGTTTTTTCATCTCCCATCTATATGCTTCTCCTCTTTGGAATATCTATCGGTATTGGGGTGCTCGCGGGGATATATCCGGCAGTAGTACTAACTTCATTTAAGCCGGTAAGTGTTTTAAAAGGCCGTTTCTCTTCGGGCACAAGTGGTATTCTACTCCGAAAAATCTTGGTAATCACCCAATTTACTATTTCCATATCCTTAATAATCGGAACCCTGGTGATTTACAATCAAATGCAATATATGCGCAACCAGGAGTTGGGGTTCAATAAGGAACAAACTATTGTTTTGGATACTGGTGCCAAGCCGGCCCAAAAGGTTTTAAAACAATCCCTCGATCAAATGCCCGGAATTCTATCCACAAGTCTTGGGTCTAGTGTTCCCGGAGCAGGAAACGCTGCTGCCTATTCAGAGATTGAAAACAAAAACGGGGATTTTCAAGTGGCGAATCTGGACCTCTATTTTGTGGATGAAAATTACATTCCACAGTTCGATTTTAAGTTGTTGGCGGGTAGGGCATTTTCCAAGGATTTTGCAACGGATTCTACCCAAGCCATGGTAATCAATGAAAAAGCCGTCCAACTATTGGGCTATAGTTCCCCTAAGGATGCAATCGGTGCAAGGTTCAAGCAATGGGGAAGGGAAGGAAAGGTCATAGGGGTAATCCAGGATTTTCATTTTAGATCCCTACAATCCGAAATAAAGCCCTTGACCATGCGATTGGAGCCCAGGGGTACCGATCTTATCGCGATAAAAGTCAGTCCTAAAAACATCTCACAAACCTTGGCTGCCATACAAACCAAGTGGCAGGATATTTTGCCCGACCAGCCTTTTGATTATTACTTTCTGAACGACTTTTTTGACAAGCAATACCGGGGGGAAGAAAGATTTGGAAACCTCTTTCTCAATTTTGCCGTTCTGGCCATTTTCATTTCATGCCTAGGGTTATTGGGCCTTGCCGCCTACAGCACTATGCAACGCAGGAGGGAAATAGGGATCCGCAAGATTGTTGGGGCCTCCGTTTCCGGAATTGTCAATTTATTGTCCAAAGAATTTCTAAAACTTGTTGGGATCGCCTTTTTGATAGCATCGCCCATTACCTGGTATGCCATGCATAAATGGCTCGAAGGCTTTGCCTATCGGATCGATATGGATTGGTGGATATTTTTGGAAGCGGGTTTATTGGCAATAATAGTTGCTTCGGCAACCATCAGTTTTCAAGCCATAAAAGCTGCTATAGCCAATCCGGTAAAGAGCTTGAGGACGGAGTAGAAAAACTCAAACTCAAGAATCAAGCTCAAGTTCAACGAAACTGAAACTAGAAACAGGATAATGGAATTGGGAAAGTTTGCAGGATTCAGTTGCAGTGGACAGAAAAGTTAGAAATACAAAATTAGAAATACGAGGAACGAAGGAAAAAATTTGAAGATTGAAAAAAGAATAAAGAAAGTTTGTAGTAGGAAGTTACAGTGGTCAGAAAAGTTTAAATTTTAATAAAAGATATTCCCCTCTTGGGAGGGGCTAGGGGTGGGTCAGATGATAAAGTGAATTATAAGCTTAACAAATAATCCAACAACTAAACTATTAACCAGTATCCAATTAACGATTAACATTTTTAAAAATGATCAAGAACTATTTTAGAATTGCTTGGAGGAACCTCCAAAAGAATGGTACCTATAGCTTCCTGAACATTTTTGGACTTACTATAGGTATTGTTTGTGCCAGCCTTATCTTTTTATGGGTGGAGGACGAAGTAGGCTATGATGATTTTAACGCCAAGAAGGACAACCTATATTACGTTCGCGAGAACCAAAAATATGATACCTACACGGCTACATTTGGTTCAACACCAGGCTTGCTAGGTCCTGCGATGCAAAAGGAGATACCGGGAATTGCCAATACGTGCCGTGCTTCGGAAGGACCAACGGAATTATTGTTCACCATCGGCGACAAACCGATCTATGCCTCGGGGAAGTTTGCGGAGGCTTCTATTTTCAAAATGTTTACGCTTCCATTTGTGGAGGGAAATGCTGAGACCGCCTTTAAAGAATTGTATTCTATTGTAATTACGGAAAAGACCGCGGAGAAATTTTTTGGAGAAACAAAAAATGTGGTGGGCAAATCGATCAAGGTAAACAATGAACACGATTTTGTTGTGACCGGGGTCTTAAAGGATATTCCTGAAAATTCCACCCTGCAAATGGATTGGGTAATACCCTTTCAAATATTTTTTGATCAAAGTCCGTGGCTAAAAAGTTGGGGCAATAATTCCCTGAGTACCTACGTGGAATTAAAAGAGGGAGTGGATCCTGCCTCGATAGACAAGCAATTGTACAATTTTATTCAGGAAAGGGAACCCCGTTCGATCGCCCGGCCCTTCCTCTGGAATATGTCCCAATGGCATCTTTACGACCAATTTGAGAATGGCAAGCCAACGGGTGGTGGGCGTATTGAATATGTGAATCTGTTCTCCATTATCGCCTGGATCATTCTATTGATAGCCTGCATCAATTTTATGAACCTGTCCACTGCACGTAGTGAAAAAAGGGCAAGGGAAGTAGGAGTGAGGAAGGTGCTTGGTGCGGAAAAGAGGGGTTTGGTAGTCCAATTCATCAGTGAAGCGTTGTTGTTGGCGGCCTTCGCCGCAATAATTGCCATTGTTGTAATTGTACTTGTCTTGCCCGCATTTAATATGTTGGTAGAAAAGCAACTAAGTTTAGATTACAACATTCCAAAGCACTTGGCGGTATTATTTTCGATCACGGTGGCCTGTGGCCTTATTGCCGGAAGTTACCCTGCATTGTATTTATCATCCTTTAAACCTGTATCCGTTTTAAAAGGATTGGTTTTAAGCAAGGGCAATAACGATATAATCAGGAAGGGATTGGTCGTCTTTCAATTTACTGTTTCTATAATGCTCATCATCGGTACCATAATCATTTACCAGCAAATACAACACGTAAAAGACAGGCCGTTGGGAATGGACAAGGAAAACCTTATCGTGACCGATGTAGTGGGGGATATTGCCAAAAATTACTCCAGTATTAAACAGGAATTACTGGCAACGGGCAACGTTGAAAACGTTGCCTTGTCCGATCACAATACACTTTATGGCGGCAACAACACCAATGGCCTAACCTGGGAAGGCAAAGCCCCGGGTGCCAATATCCTAGTTTCTACACGTTATGTAACCCCGGGTTTTATGGAGACTTTGGGCATAAAAATTATGGAGGGAAGGGATTTTAAACCCAATGACGTTCTAGATACCGTAAACATGAATGTCATCATCACCAAATCTTTCGAAAAAACAATGGGCAATGAAAGCGCCATTGGAAAAGTCATTCGGTACGACGGCGACCCCAATGAAACAACAGCGACGGTGGTAGGTGTGGCAAACGACTACGTGTATGGCAATATGTACGGCAAACCAGACCCCGTTCTTTTTGTGTGTACCGCCCCGAAAAATACGACCACCATGTATATCCGGACCAAGGCTCAAAGCGATACCCGACAGACGATGGGCCAAATAGAAAATATAATGAAAGAGGGAAATCCGGCTTACCCCTTTAATTATACGTTTGTCGACGAGCAGTTCAACAGGATGTTCTTAAGTGAGATGTTGATCGGTAAATTATCCCGGATTTTTGCACTATTGGCAATCATTATCTCCTGTTTGGGTCTTTTTGGTTTGGCGGCCCATACCGCGGAAAGGAGGACAAAGGAGATCGGGATACGAAAAGTACTGGGGTCGAGCGTTGCCGGCATTGCCTCCCTGCTATCCAAGGATTTTATAAAACTTGTGGCGGTCTCTTGCCTTGTTGCATTTCCCCTTGGCTGGTGGATAATGGGAAACTGGCTAAAGGACTATTCGTACCGGATCGATATTGAGTGGTGGATTTTTATTCTTGCAGGTGTTTTGGCGCTTTTGATCGCTGTGTTAACAATAAGCTTTCAGGCCATAAAAGCCGCACTCGCCAACCCGGTAAAGAGTTTGAGGACGGAGTAGAAAAGCTCAAACTCAAGCTCAAGTTCAACGAACCTGAAACGAGAAACAGGATAATGAAATTGGGATTTGCAGTATTCAGTTGCAGTGGACAGAAAAGTTAGAAATACAAAATTAGAAATACGAGGTAAGAAGTACGAAGGAAGAAATACGAAATAAAAGAGATTCCCCTCTTGGGAGGGGTCAGGGGTGGGTAAGCCTATAGCGTGAATTGGATGCTTAATGAATAACCTATTAACGAATAACCCAATAACGAATAACCCTTTAAAAAATGATAAAAAACAATTTAAAAATTGCTTTCCGAAATTTGTGGAAACACAAAAGCTTCACTTTTATCAATATTGTGGGCCTTGCCATTGGTTTTGCGGCCTGCATTATTATTTTTCTGTACGTGCATTATGATCTGACCTATGACCAATACAACACAAAAACCGATCGTATTGCCAGGGTAACCACCACAATTTTTGCTCCGGAGTCGGAAATTAGGTTGGCGACTTCACCAACGCCATTGGCAAAAGCTTTGGTGCAAGAGTATCCGGAAGTTGAGTCCGCGGTAAGATTGGAGGAATCGTCCCAAGTGATAAAATTTAATAATAAGCTGTCCAGGGAAGATGATTTTTATAAGACGGACCAAAGTATTTTCTCCATTTTTGATTTTGATTTCATTGAGGGTTCGGCAACAGGGGCATTGCTAGATCCAAACTCAATTGTTATTGACCAAACCATAGCCAAAAAATATTTTGGTAACGAACAGGCCTTGGGAAAAACCATGGTTTGTGGTGATGAGGTCTTACGGGTTACGGCAGTCGTGAAGGACAGGCCGGCCAATTCGGATATTCAAATCCGTGCTTTGCTATCCAGTGATTTTTCGGGAGAGCCAAGTTGGATGGATGATTTTTCATTATTTACCTATATTTTATTTAAAAATACCCCAAAACTTAAAAATTTTGAGAATAAGCTGGAGGCACTAAGTGTAAAATATGTACAGCCCGAATTGGATGCGCAGGGTGCGGTCGATTATAAAGTTCAATTTGAACTGGAGCCATTGGCCGACGTACATTTTAGTCAGGGAAAAGTGCAGGATACTCCAAAGGGAAACAAACAATTCGGTTATATATTCTCATTGCTCGCTGTTTTTATATTGGTCATAGCCCTGCTAAACTATATCAATCTTTCAACAGCTAAGTCTACCGAGCGAGCCAAGGAAGTAGGGGTTAGAAAGGTAAGTGGTGCATCGCAGTTTCAATTAATACGGCAATTTTTGTTCGAATCCTTTCTGCTGGTTGCCATTGCCTGGTCGCTCGCCTTGGTATTGGTGCAGATCGCCCTTTCCCATGTTAATGAATTATTGCAGACAAAATTGACTTTTGATCTTGGACAAAATTTGATCTTAATAGTTGGGGTATTTTTAGCAACATTTCTTTTGGCGGGTATTTATCCTGCGTTTGTATTGTCGGGCTTCAATCCGGTCTCGGTGTTAAAGGGAAGTGGTCAGACTAGAATGAAAGGTGTTTTCTTGCGTAAATCAGTCACGGTAATCCAGTTTGCCATAGCAGCTGCCCTAATAAT
Organism: Sediminicola sp.; assembly: GCA_048266425.1. GTDB lineage: Bacteria > Bacteroidota > Bacteroidia > Flavobacteriales > Flavobacteriaceae > Cerina. The sequence continues at coordinate 1,785 of JBLWZN010000046.1, read as the reverse complement.
GGGAACCACGGTAATCTATACGCAAATGGATTTTATAAAGCATAAAGACCTTGGTTTTAACAAGGAGCAGTTGCTCAACGTTCAACTACCACAAGATTCCGTTTCCCAGCAAAAGATAGGTTCCTTTCAGAATGAATTGATTCAAAGAACGCAGATTCAGGGGGTTACTGTTGGAAATGGGTTGGAGCTGAATGCGGTAGCTACAACCTTTGCCGAAAAGAATGGTAAAAAAAGCGAATTTCTGTGCAATTACTTTTTAATAGACCCTCAGTTCTTACCGGTTTTTGAAATTCACTTAAAGGAAGGTAGAAACCTATCGGAAAATATTGTGACAGATAAAAATAAAGGTTTCCTGGTAAACGAAGCTTTCATAAAAAGAATGGGCTGGAAATCCGGAGAAGGCAAGTCCATAGAAGGAAATGGGCGTAAGGGCCAGATAGTGGGTGTCATAAAGGACTTCTATTATAAATCCCTTCACAATATGATCGAGCCACTAGTGCTTATTTATAATGATTTGCCAGATAACGGGATGGCAACGATAACAACGATAAAAATAAAGCCATCCGATCTACCCGTGGTAAACTCCATTTTCATGGGAAATTTTCCGGAAGCCATCTTTGATTATTCATTTTTGGACGAAACGGTAAATAACCAATACCGCCAGGACGAAATAACGATGTCCATGTTCAAAATATTTACCCTACTGGCCATTTTAATCTCCTGCTTGGGCCTCTATGGCCTGGTATCGCTTATTTCTGTTCAGCGTACAAAGGAGATTGGGATCCGTAAAGTATTGGGAGCCTCTTTAAAACAATTGCTTTCGTTGTTGTCCCAAGATTTTTTAAAGCTTGCATTATGTGCGCTAATTATCGCCTTGCCAGTTGCTGGAATCGCAATGAATAAATGGTTAGCTAATTATGCTTACCACGCCCAACTGAGCTGGTGGATGTTTTTGATTCCGATTGTATGTATCCTAATAATAACATTGATAATAATAAGTAAGGAAGTGATAAAGGCTGCAATCGCCAACCCGGCAAAGAGCTTGAGGTCGGATTAGATAAAGTTTGCAGTATTCAGTCGCAGTGGGCGGAAAGGTTCAAAATTCATGAATTAAAATTAGGCACAATAAATTGACTAAATAAGTAAGAAGTGGGAGGAATAATCAAAACAATCATTAACCAGATTCCCGACCTCTCGGGAGTGAAATAAAGAAGTGAATTATGCTATTAGAACTGAACAAAATTTACAAATGGGTAAAATCTGGGGGGAACCGGGTATTTCTTCTTAAAGACATCAACTTACACGTTGAGGAAGGAGAGTTTATCTCCGTTATGGGACCCTCCGGCTCGGGAAAGTCGACCTTGTTGAACGTCATCGGGATGTTGGACGGTTTTGACGAAGGGGAATACAATTTCCTCGAAGAACCCGTACATACCCTTAAGGAAAAACAACGGGCCCACCTATATAAGGAATACATCGGATTTGTGTTCCAGGCCTATCACCTTATCGATGAACTTACGGTTTACGAAAATATTGAGACACCGCTCCTATACAAGAAAATTGGCTCCTCGGAACGGAAGGCCCTCGTTGCCGATACGCTGGACCGATTCAATATCGTAGGAAAAAAAGATCTCTTCCCGGCCCAGCTCAGTGGTGGCCAGCAACAACTCGTGGGCGTTGCCAGGGCACTGATTTCCAAACCAAAACTGATATTGGCCGATGAGCCTACCGGTAACCTGAACTCCAAGCAGGGAGAGGAGATCATGGACCTTTTTAAGGAATTGA
>JBLWZN010000045.1:0-27847 GCA_048266425.1 Sediminicola sp. | reverse complement strand
TAAAGCCCCTAGCCCCTTCGGTTGCCATAGGCCTGCCGAGGGCGTGGCCCAAAGAAGGAATTTTAAGCTCAAGTTCAAGCTCAATAAGTTTATGGGTTTAAAGTTAAGTTTTTTTATTTTCAACCATAAACCATAAACCATAAACCATAAACCATAAACCATAAGCCATAAGCCATAAACCAATAACATTGTCCAACACCAACAACATATACATAGAATACAGTTTCAAGGTAACTCCCCTTCAGCCGGCATCGGATATATTGATTGCCCAGCTGGGCGAAGTGGGATTCGAAAGCTTTGTGGAGACCGAGGAAGGGGTGTTGGCCTATATCAACAAAAAGGATTGGCGACAAGATATGCTCAGCCATATCCAAATTTTCGAAAACCCAAACTTTCACTTCGAGTTTAAGTATGTTGAAATTGAACAGGAAAATTGGAACAGTACCTGGGAATCAAATTTTAACCCCATTCAGGTGGGTAAGGATTGTACCGTACGGGCACCCTTTCACGAAAGGCCCAAAATGGGTTTTGACGTTGTGATCGAACCCAAAATGAGTTTTGGTACCGGGCATCATGAGACCACCCATATGATGCTACAGCATATTTTGGACCATGGTTTTGACGGTAAATCCGTTTTGGATATGGGTAGTGGTACAGGGGTACTGGCCATCCTGGCAGCGATAAAAGGCGCCACTGTCATTGATGCCATTGATGTAGACCACTGGTGCTACCTCAATGCAACGGAAAATGCGGAAAGGAACAATTGTACCCAGGTCCGGGTTTTGGAAGGGGATGTTTCCTTGCTTAAGAATCAAAAATACGACATCATTCTGGCCAATATCAACAGAAATATTCTGCTAGAGGATATTCCTGCCTATGCTTCCGTACTGGTTAGGGAAGGGATGCTGTTTTTAAGTGGGTTTTATAAGGAAGATATACCTGTGATATCCGCAAAATGTGCAGAAGTTGGACTCAAATTCGAAAAAAACCTAGAAAAAAATAATTGGGTAGCGGTAAAATATGTATTTTAGATAGTCTAAATGTTTCCAACACCAATATTTTGGAAATGTGATGACTACAGATAAGCAAGTCGGATTAAGGACTTATAGAGGAAGGAAAAAAGACAATAAAATATTATTTCTGTATTGAAACGCACAAAAGTTGGCAGTTAAGGTATTTTTTATGCACGGGCTGTCCTTGATTTTTCGTCTCCTTATCTTTTATCCAGATCAACCTGCTTCAATTTTAATGCAGAAATTCTATGCCATATTCAATAACACTAGTATAAATAATTTGCTATGGGTACCAAGGAAAGAGTCTCGGAAGAGGTGCTTTTATCTGAAGAGACGGTAAAACAGAAGGAAATTGTACTTTTTAATGACGACGTGAACACTTTTGAGCATGTTATCCAAACCTTGATTTCGGCCTGCGACCATTCTCCAGAACAGGCGGAACAATGTTCCCTTATTGTGCATTACAATGGTAAATGTACCGTAAAAACAGGGGAGTATGAGGATTTGAAACCTCGGTGCAGCAAGCTCCTTCAAGCTGGCTTAAGCGCCGAAATCATTTAAATTACAAATTGTATGCCCACCTAGGGGAAAGAGAAATTTTATTATTTCTGTCAACTACAACCGTAGGCCGTAAAAGCCTCATTTGCTGTTTGGAGTCGCTATGTTTCGATCGGAATTTTTGGTCAATGTGGTAAATTCTTCCTTAGCATTCCATAGACAAAGGTTCCCAAGAGCGCTCCGGCAATGACAATCAGCATGGTAAAGACTCCCGTCCCCACCAAAATATACATGGGTCCGGGGCAGGCCCCGGCAAGTGCCCATCCTAGGCCAAAGATCGTTCCGCCCAAAATATTTGCCGTATATTGTTTTTCTTTTGGAGGAAAATCTATTTCGTGTCCATCGCTGCTTTTAAGCTTTACCTTCTTGAAAACCTGAACGAAAATAATTCCCAAAACAACTGCGGAACCAATAATCCCGTACATGTGAAAGGACTGAAATTTGAACATTTCATATATTCGGTACCAGGATACCGCTTCTGACTTTACCAAAACGATACCGAAAAAGATACCGACCAAAAGGAATTTTAAATATTTCATACGTTTAAATTGTTGTAATCATCTGATAACAAATTAATTAAAAAACCCGCCTAAGCGACATGTCGGGCAGGTTGAAAGCGTATGTAACCGCTACGCTCCCGCCCGAACGTACCGTTAGGTACGGTCGGGCTCCCATTAAAAATTCCAAACATTGCCTTTTGTGAAGAAATTTTTAAAATTTATTAATGCTCGTTTCATCCGTTAGTTGTTTGGGGTTTGTTGTGCTTGGTTTTTTATTAACTTCCAACGGGACACTTTATACTGTACACCGACGACTTTTTTCTTTTTTATCCAAAAATTAAAGGAAGTAAAAAATAAGTCATCGTAAGTCCACCAATAAAGAATCCGATCACCGCAACAAGTGATGGCAATTGAAGATTGCTCAACCCTGTAATGGCATGTCCCGAAGTACAGCCCCCGGCATAACGAGTTCCAAACCCGACCAGAAATCCGGCAATAATCAAGATTCCAAAACCTTTTAGGGTGGCTACGTGTTGCCAATCGTAAATTTCTGGCGGCAAAAGCGATGCCCCTGCATCTGTAAAGCCTAGATCGCCCAAATCATTAACGGTATTGGGATTCAGGGCTATTACGCTGTGGTCCGACAAAAATTGGGTGGCCACAAATCCCCCGATAACGGTCCCAAGAACAACTACGAGATTCCAGCGCTGTGCCTTCCAGTCGAAATTAAAATACTCCGAGAATTTGCCCGCTCCACCCATGGAGCAAAGGGATTCAAGATTGGAGGACATTCCAAAGTTCTTTCCGAAATAGATCAATAGCAACATCGTCAACGTAATCAATGGACCCGAAATATACCAGGGCCAAGGTTGTAAAATGAATTCCATAAATTTTTAATTTTTACAAATATACTATGTAGAGGGTAAGATAGAGGTACTAAATTTTGAGTTCCATTGGTTTTTTGTAAGATTCGATGAGCGTATAATATCAAAAAACTTCCAAAGCGGTTTTGGGCCTTGGAAGTTTTGGCTGAGTAGAAGATTGATAAACTTAAGGGTTAAGACAAATATTTGGGCCTAGAAATTAATGGTATAGCCAAAAGTTACATTGGTATTCTTATTGTCTATGCTAGCAGGGGTTGGAAACCCCGTGTCATATAAGTATTTTTCCGAATCCCGAAACGATTGATTGAATGCAACATCCAATCTGCTGGGACCAAAAGTGAACCCTAAACCAGCTGAATATCCATTAAGACTTCCAACGGTGATGCCATTTTTATACGGGCTCTGTTCGTATCTATAGCCTCCCCTTAAGCTAATAATACGACCCACCCTATATTCGCCGCCAACCCGTAGGGAGGACACCCCGCCCAATTGGTTCGAGATGTATTCATTTTCGGAAGCAAAGCTAGGGTCGTTATTGGGCCGTAACTCGGCATTGGCCATATCTTGAAATTGATAATCCAAGCTGATTAATCCGTTCTTTCCAAAAATTACGGCCATACTGCCCGTAACTTTTCCAGGCGTTTTAATGGTATAGGAATTATAAACGTTTGCAATATCAAAATTAATATACCCAATATCGGAATCCGCAAGATCGGAATTAATTTGTTGGGAAGTCTCATCCCTTAGGTCGTACCATGTCGGGGATTCATAGCTAGCACCTACCCTAAAAAATTCGTTTACTTTTGCTATAGCACCCAAACTGAATGAAAATCCATATCCATCCGTATGCAAAAAGTTGTCAAAACTGGTAAATGAGATTTCGGAATCGGAGGCGAATCTATTTTCCTTTAATTTGGTAATGTTATTGTACACTACGGTATTAAAATTCAAGGAGGCCCCTATAAACAGAAAATCTTGGTACTGGGAAGCAAAGTTGGCAGTTAGTTTGCTGTTTTGCCCAGAAGTACTTTGAGAATAAATCTGATTTAACTGGGCGTACTTTGCATTGGAAATATAATCCGTACCGTTTTCGTTAGACACGTTTAAAGGGTCGATAATACCACCATAGTATCCCAAAAAGGCTTGCTGTGCCGAATAACCATAGCTAGCCCCGATATCCAAATAGGCATCTTCAATATATTCCCCGTCCTGCAATAGTATATTGCCAAAAGGAACGCCTGTTGCAAAATTCAAAAAATAATTATCAATCCCTTGATCACTAGGACCTGATATATACATCCCATTATCAAAATTTTGGACCATATCATAATTAAATGCCATGGTAAATCTTTTCCAAGCCGAGGAACTTGAGTTGTCTTTGAATACAAAAGCACCCCCTGCCTGATTTAATAGAAAGGAATTTAAACTGCTTTCGTTGTTCTGGCCAAAATATGAAGTTTCGTTCTTTCTGTTAAAATTGGAAGCCGTTAAAGTAAACTGACCATTATTAAAAACGGCAGAGCCAGCTGGATTGATGTTCAAAGCGGATAAATCTCCCCCCAGAGCACCAAATGCGCCACTAAGGCCCTGGTAACGCGCAGTCCCTTGAATGTTTTCCGTGCTTAATCGCAGTACGTCATTTATGTTTTGCGCAGTGCCCAGGGCACAGGCAAATAGGAACAGTAGAGTAAAGGCATACTTCTTCATCTGTCAGGTTTTGGTTTTTGAAAATGAATGATTGGAGTTAATTTCTTCGTGATCCTCCTCCGCTACTGCCAGAAGAAGATCGAACAGCACCGGATGAACCCGAACTTCGGTAGCTACCGCTACTAGAGCTTCTGGCGCTTGTGTTGCCAGAGCTTCGGGAGGTTGAAGGGGATACTGTAGAAGGTCTTGAGCTGCTTCCAGTCGGCGCCGAACTTCTATAGGTACTTCGGTTAGAATTTCCATTGGCGTTGCTATAGGTGCTTCCCCTAGAAACCCCAGTGTTGCCATTGCTACTACTGTAGGTAGGGACGGCCCTAGTGCTTCTGCTTGTACGATAAGATCTATTTTGTTCAGCCGCATCCACACCAACGGTTCTTCTGGCTGCAGTGCTGTTGCTGTAATCCGAATACCTTCTCGCTGTAGATGTTGAGGCCTTAGTGTTCGTACCTGTTCTATATCTGGCATTGGTATTTCTATTGCTTACCGTGTTGGTATATGATCGTCTAGCAGAATTTTCGGTAAGATAATTGTTGTTATAATAACCCCTGCGGCCCGTAGTATATCCATAATGCCTGTATCCATTATAACCATAATAGGGATAATATGGATTATAGGGGTAATACGGATAGTAACCTCCATACCATCCACCTCCATAGCCCCAGCCTGGATATCCGTAACCCCAGCCTACACCATAGTATCCACCGTACCATGGGTTATACCAGCCACCGTAGCCCCAATATCCCCCGTATCCTCCGTAATATCCACCGTACCATGGACTGTAATAACCATATCCGCCGTTGTAAACATTTATGCTAACCGAAGTGGGATTGTCTCCCCATCCGCCATAACCGTTATAGTCATTGTTGGATTCAAAATAATTGCCTTTGGACGCCGGCGCAATACTGTCTTGGTTTGTACCTCCGTAGTAACTGTCCACATCCGTAAATATTTCGCTATCCAACACCTCCTGGTATTGATTTGCTTTCTCACTGAAGTATTCTCCGTAAGTATTGGTCTGCTGTTGTGTCTTTGGCTGAGATGTGGAATAACTCCCTTCCGTGACTTGCTGGCTGCCACTGTTGTATATGCCATCATTATCATAGTAAGATGCCTGCTGATACGACCCACAGGAAACAAATAGGAATCCTATGAGTGCCACTGTGGCAATCATTTTAAATTTTTTGTGGGGTAGTGAATATATCATGGTTGAATTTTTTAAAAGTTTAAATCGACTCATTATTGTTGGCAACATAAAAATAGTTAGTTTTACCGATCTATTTTGTTAATAAAATGGCAAGTTTTATGCCAAACTACGAATAATGGGCAAAAATCTAACTAAAAGGAGCGAAGATTACTCCAAATGGTATAACGAACTCGTTGTTAAAGCGGATTTGGCTGAAAATTCAGGGGTAAGGGGATGTATGGTAATTAAGCCCTATGGCTACGCCATTTGGGAAAAGATGCAATCCGCATTGGACCAAATGTTCAAGGATACGGGTCATGAGAATGCCTATTTCCCGTTGTTTATTCCAAAATCCTACCTTAGCAAGGAAGCGAGCCATGTAGAAGGATTCGCAAAAGAATGTGCCGTGGTAACGCACTATAGGTTGAAAAACGCTGAAGATGGTAGTGGGATTATTGTGGATCCCGATGCCAAACTGGAGGAAGAACTTATAGTTAGGCCTACATCCGAGACTATTATTTGGGATACGTATAGAAGATGGATCCAATCATACAGGGACCTTCCTTTACTGATCAATCAATGGGCCAATGTGGTCCGTTGGGAAATGCGAACGCGCCTCTTTTTGCGCACTTCGGAATTTTTATGGCAAGAAGGCCATACCGCCCATGCTACCGAAGCCGAGGCCATTTCCGAAGCGGAGCAGATGATGAACGTATATGCTGATTTTGCCGAGAACTTTATGGCCATGCCCGTAATTAAGGGCACTAAAACAGAAAGTGAGCGTTTCGCAGGAGCGTTGGAAACGTATTGTATTGAGGCTCTTATGCAGGATGGAAAGGCATTGCAGGCAGGCACCTCCCATTTCTTGGGTCAGAATTTTGCAAAGGCCTTTGATGTGATGTTTGCCAACAAGGATGGTAAGCAAGAATATGTTTGGGCAACATCATGGGGGGTTTCCACAAGATTGATGGGAGCCTTGGTCATGACGCATAGTGACGATAATGGTTTGGTTTTACCCCCAAAATTGGCCCCAATACAAGTGGTTATCGTGCCAATTTACAAAGGTTTGGATCAGTTGGATGCCATTTCTGATAAGGTTGCCCCGTTGGTGCAACAGCTTCGGGACAAGGGTATTTCTGTCAAATATGACAATAGGGACACCCAAAAGCCTGGTTTTAAGTTTAACGAATATGAACTTAAGGGAGTGCCCGTCCGTTTGGCCATTGGTCAGCGCGATATGGAGAACAATACCTACGAGGTGGCGCGTAGGGATACCTTGCAAAAGGAGACCGTATCCGATGCGGAGGTGGTGTCCAAGATAGAATTTTTACTGGATGATATTCAGAAGAAAGTATATCAAAAGGCCTTTCAATTTAGGGAGTCGCAAATTACTCCGGTAGATACTTACGAGGAGTTTAAATCTGTTTTGGAAGATAAAGGAGGCTTTATCTCCGCCCATTGGGACGGGACGGCCGAAACCGAAGAAAGGATTAAAGAAGAAACAAAGGCTACCATTCGCTGTATTCCTTTGGATGGCAAGGAAGAAAATGGAAGCTGTATGCTAACAGGGAAACCATCGTCTAGACGGGTCCTGTTTGCAAGGGCATATTAGTACTATGGAATACTGCCATTATTCTATCCGGAATTGATGGGGTATGGATATACGGTCACAATGCGTTGCATTCTTAAATTTTTGCAGGTGCATAAGTGCAGGTAACTATTGGTCAAAAAAAATTATGCAGGTGTTGCAATAGTGAAAAATAGTTGTATTTTTGCACCCGCTAATGAATTTAGAATTGCGTTTATAGTGTAGTGTTTTTAGATATAATCTTGGTTTACGACTGGATAATCAAAAACTGCACCTCGTAATCTAAAATGAAACGGTCCGTTCGTCTAGGGGTTAGGACGCCAGGTTTTCATCCTGGTAACAGGGGTTCGATTCCCCTACGGGCTACAAAGAAAGGATTAGGGGTCTTTACCCCAAGTAAACATAACAAAGAAAGAAAATGGCAAATCACAAGTCGGCATTAAAAAGAATTAGAAGGAACGAAGCAGTACGTCTTCGCAATAGGTATCAGCATAAAACTACTCGTAACGCTATCAAAAAATTGCGTGCCGAGGAAGACAAAAAGGCTGCCGAGACCTTGTTGCCAACAGTTGTAAGTATGATCGATAGATTGGCTAAGCGCAATATTATCCACAATAACAAAGCGGCCAACCTTAAGAGCCAACTTATGAAAAGAGTAAGTGCCCTTTAAACGCATCTTCTTTTTATAAAATTTTTTGGAACGCCCTTTGTAACGAAAGGGCGTTTTTGTTTTGCCCATATCCAAAGTTGGAATCCATTCCACATTGGATTTCCTTCATATATGGGTACTTTCCACAATTCATATGCTTTATTTGCGTTAATTTTACAGTTCCAAAGGTGTGTGCCTAATGAAAAAATCAATACTTTTCTTTTTTATTGTCCTGATCAACGGAGTTCTCCTAAATGCACAAATTTTAGAACCGGTTAAATGGACGACATCGATTGAGAAAATATCGGCTACGGAATACAATTTAATCTCCACCGCGACCATAGATCCCGGATGGCACTTATATTCCCAGAACGTTCCCGAAGACGGTCCCATTTCCACGAATTTCAATTACCAAAGCTCTAATGATTTTGAATTGGAAGGCACTACGGATGAGGAAAATGGCCACACTGTCCATGATCCGGTGTTCGATATGGTCATTACCTATTTTGAGGACAGGGCGGAGTTTCGCCAACGGATCAAACTGCTAAATCCCAATTTGGAGCGGGTGGTAGGAGAAGTGGAATTTATGGTCTGTGATGATGTAAGATGTCTGCCGCCTACTACGGTAGATTTAATCTATCGCCTTAAGGGCGAGGAATCTACGTTCGGAAACTCCATAGGAATTGGAAACCTGAAAGTAGACCAGGATATAAAGCGGGACATAAAGAAGGTCGATAAGGTCGATATCCCTTCCACCGAGTCTGGGGAAGGCAATCGGGGTAAAGCCAAAAAGGGATTGTGGGGAATATTTTTTATCGCTTTTCTTTCTGGTTTTGCGGCGCTATTGACCCCCTGTGTTTTTCCAATGGTCCCAATGACGGTAAGTTTTTTTACGAAACAAAGCGAGACCAAGGCAAAGGGCATCAGGAATGCCGTTATCTATGGTTTGGCCATAATTGTAATTTATGTCTTGTTAGGGACCGCTGTCACCGCTATTTTCGGGGCGGATTCATTAAACGCTATTGCCACCAATGTATGGTTCAATCTTCTTTTCTTCATTTTATTGGTTGTTTTTGCGCTTTCATTTTTGGGGGCATTTGAGATCATATTGCCCAACTCTTGGACCAATAAGGTAGACAAACAGTCGGATAGGGGAGGTGTTATCGGGATTTTCTTTATGGCACTTGCCCTCGCCTTGGTCTCCTTTTCCTGCACCGGGCCCATTGTTGGGACTTTGTTGGTGGAAGCGGCGCTCAGGGGAGGAATCGGGCCAATTATTGGGATGTTAGGTTTCTCCTTGGCCATTGCGCTACCGTTTGGACTTTTTGCTGCCTTTCCGGGATGGATGAATTCCCTTCCCAAATCTGGTGGCTGGCTCAATACGGTTAAGGTATTCCTAGGGTTTTTGGAGCTGGCACTCGCCTTTAAATTTTTGTCACAGGCAGATTTGGTCTTACAGCTTCATTTGTTGGAGCGGGAAGTATTTCTAGCTATTTGGATCGCTATTTTTGGTGCCCTTGCGTTTTATCTGTTTGGCAAGATCCAGTTGCCCCATGACTCCCCAACAACGAATATTTCGGTAGGAAGATTGAGTATGGGACTATTGGTTTTGGCATTTACCATTTATATGGTCCCAGGGCTTTGGGGAGCCCCCCTTAATCTCATTAGCGCCTTTCCACCGCCCTTGGAATACAGTGAATCGCCCTATGGCGTTGGAAATGCCAAAACACAAAATGGAAGCAATCTTTCAGAATCGTCAGAGCTTCCCGAAGGAGCCCATTGGCTACCCCCTCACGACATTCTGGCTTTTAACGATTACGACAAAGGCTTGGCCTATGCAAAAAAGGTGGGGAAACCCGTAATGTTGGACTTTACCGGATGGGCCTGCGTTAACTGTCGAAAAATGGAACAGAACGTGTGGCCCGATAGTAGGGTACTGAACATTCTGAAGAATGAAGTAGTATTGGTATCCCTTTATGTGGACGATAAGCGTGAACTTGAAACCCCAGTAGAGTCCAAACTTAGGCCAGGTAAAAAGCTGTTTTACATCGGACAAAAATGGAGCGAGTTCCAAACGCTGAGATATCAAGCCAATACCCAACCCTTCTATGTGTTGATGGGGCATGATGAAAAGGATTTGGTCCCTCCCGCTGCCTACACGCCCGATGCGGACGATTATTACGATTGGTTGAAAAGTGGAATTGATGCATTTAGAAAAAATCAATCCCCTTTTTAATAAATTAAGAAAGTAAAATTCACCGGAATTATATAAAACCTTGATTTTTAGAGCAGAAAAGGGTCATTACGCAGGCAATATTTTTTAGTTGGATAGAGTATTAATTTTACACCGTTTTTTTTGTAGTAAAGTAGGGTTTGTTTGGCCTTACTTTTATATTTTTGCAATCTCAATTTCGGGATGTGGCCCTTGGTCTCCGCTCAGGACAGGCTGCAACTAACCCAAAATTTGAATTTTATTATGAGCTTGAGCAAAATTAATTCGGGATGTGGCGCAGCCCGGTAGCGCACACGCCTGGGGGGCGTGGGGTCGCAGGTTCAAATCCTGTCATCCCGACTTCACTAGTTTCATCTAGTTTCATAACGTTGCAAATCACCTGATTTGCAACGTTTTATGTTTTTAGGGGGATCAGATGAAACTACATATAACTACCTGAAAACACCGCTCTGGTGTCCTAATCGGGAATTGATAACCACAGTATTTTTTGTACATTGACGTAGCTTTTGAAGGTAATTGACCCTGTGTTATTTACTATTTTATTCATCATTAAAAAGCTATGTAACATGTTAGAAAACAGTAGATTATCAGTCGTATTTGTCATTAGGAAACTTACTTCAAAAATAGATACTATCAAGGTCTATGCTAGGGTAACCGTTGATGGTAAACGAGCAGAATTCAGTCTAAATCGGGAATTGCCGGTGTCCCTTTGGGACGAAAAACGCAAAAGGGGAAAGGGATTTTCAAAATATGTTATTTCTCTAAACAAATATATAGATCAGGTTTTTACCGGGCTGCACGAGGCGCATCGACAACTTTTACAAGAGGAGGTGCACATTACCTCTGCGGGAATCAAGGCTAGATATTTAGGGGAAGACGATAGGGGCAAGACGTTACTCGATCTGATAACGTATCACAACACCGCTATGCTCACTGTACTTAGGAATGGCACAATGAAAAATTACTATAGTACGGAACGTGGTATTAAACTGTTTTTGAAGGAAGAAATGAATATTGAGGATATACCTCTTAAGAAATTGAACTATGCGTTTATTGTTGATTTTGAACAATATTTAAGAAAGTATAAACCAAGCACACGAATGGGTTGTGCCAATAACGGTGCCATGAAGCATATGGAACGCCTAAAGAAGATGGCAAGATTGGCCGTGAAACTGGAATGGCTGGAAAAGGATCCATTTATAAATTTCAAATTGCGGTTTGAAAAAAGCGAACGCCACTTTTTAACGGAACGGGAACTTCAGCTAATTGAAGACACTACTTTTAAAGTGCCAAGTACACAACAAATTAAGGACTTATTTGTTTTTGCCTGTTACACCGGGCTCTCGTTTATTGATGTTCAAGGATTAAAGGCGGACCATTTGGTTAAAGGCATAGATGGGAATGATTGGCTCTACACCAAGAGAACAAAGACCGATGAACCTTTAAAGATTCCTTTACTGCCAAAGGCTAAAGAAATTTTAGATAATTATAAAGATGACCAGGATGTATTAAAAAACGGCAGATTGCTTCCCATTTATAGTAATCAAATGATGAATAGGGTATTAAAGGAAGTAGCCAACGCTTGTGGAATTCGTAAGAAGATAACCTTTCATGTAGCACGGCATACGTTTGCCACAGCCATTACACTATCCAATGGAGTACCTATTGAAACCGTTTCCAAGCTTTTGGGACATACTAAACTTTCAACTACTCAAATCTATGCTAGGGTCATTGAAAAGAAGGTGGGGGAGGATATGCAGAATCTGATGGCGACGATGAAGATTAAAAGGAACCAACTTGCAACAGCCAGGGTCAAATCATAAGTTGTCAATCTTTCTTAATGAGATTATACTTCTATATTAAAGACTATCCAGTTTTTGCTTTACACTTATGCCGGAATGCTACAAAAACTGGCCAGAATCCATGTACAAAGTTTTGGGGTAAGATTTATGTTGGGAGTGATTTTTCAGTAAATATTTACGCATCGTGGAAATTATGCATAATAATTTTGTTTATTTCAAAAATTTTGCATTAACTTTGTGCATCCTAATGATTATGTAATATTTTTATGCGTAACATAAAAATTAAATTAAGGTCCTTGGTTTCCTATGGCGGAATCTTCTCTGGCTACTCTTTTAGGGGAAAAATTACTCCTGTCAAGGGGGGCGAACTGCGTGTTATTCAACTTAAAGATATTGAAAACGATTACACAGAAGTTGGGAGTGCGTGCATTTTTGTCAACAAAAAGCAAGTCAAAGATAAATACTACCTCAAAGATGGAGATATATTGTTTACTTCGAAGGGAGCGAACAATTACGCTTTACCATTTTATGCCAGCGACAATTATCCATCGGTAGCCTCTTCAGCTTTCTTTGTAATACGTTTGGATGAAAAGAAGGCAAATTCCAATTATGTCTCCTGGTATATCAATCAAAAAATAGTACAACAATATTTAGAATCTCAGGCGACGGGAACCTATACCACAAGTATTAACCGAGAAACTATTGAAAACATTCCCATTTTGCTCCCCTCTATTGCCCAACAAGAAAAAATAGCGAACATTGCAGCTTTTGCCGCAAAAGAACAAGAACTTTATAAGGAGCTTGTTGAAAAGAAAAACCAACTGATTCGAACCCAACTATTGACATCCTTAAAATGAACACTATGATTACTAAAGAAAGGCCTACACAGCAACAGATAAACAATGCACTATGGAGCGCATGCGACACTTTTAGGGGTGCATTCGATTCTTCGGAATACAAGAATTATATCTTGGTCTTTATGTTCCTCAAATATCTAAGCGATGTATGGCAAGATCATTATAACCAGTACAAGGAGCAATATGGAGACAATGACGAATTGATAAAGCGCAAATTGAAAAGGGAACGTTTTGTGCTTCCGGACAATTGCAGCTTTAACTATATCTACGAAAAACGAAACGATGCCGATATAGGTGGTATCATTGATAAGATTCTCGCGAAAATAGAGGAGCAGAATTTGGAGAAATTGAACGGCGTTTTCCGGAACATTAGTTTTAATTCAGAAAAGCTCGGTCAGACCAGAGACCGAAACAGAAGGTTACTCAACCTTATTAATGATTTCGCAAAACCTGAACTTGACTTTCGACCTTCGCTTTGGGAGGGTAAACAGGATGTATTGGGAGAGGCCTATATGTACCTTTTGGAAAAATTCGCATCTGGAGCGGGAAAAAAAGGCGGAGAATTTTTTACTCCAAAAGAGGTCTCTCAACTCTTGGCCAGATTGATTGCCCCCAAAGTAGGAGCGAGAATCTTTGACCCTACTTGTGGATCGGCCTCTTTGTTGATTCAAGTTGCCGAAGAGGTAAAGGACAAAAAAGGTAATCCTTCCAATGATTTTGCCATTTATGGACAGGAGAGCAATGGGGATACTTGGGCCTTGAGCAAAATGAACTGTTTTTTGCATGGCATGGATGCAGCCCGAATAGAGTGGTGCGATACCTTGAACAATCCGCAATTGGTTGAAGCAAATGGATTGATGAAGTTTGATGTAGTGGTAGCAAAT
This sequence comes from Sediminicola sp., assembly GCA_048266425.1. Classification (GTDB taxonomy): domain Bacteria; phylum Bacteroidota; class Bacteroidia; order Flavobacteriales; family Flavobacteriaceae; genus Cerina. The sequence continues at coordinate 13,989 of JBLWZN010000045.1, read as the reverse complement.
CCACCTTTTTCATTGGATAAATGGGGACATGAAAATGCGGAATCAGATAGATTTAGAAGGTACTTAAGAGGTATTCCCCCGAAATCAAAAGGCGATTATGCTTTTATCCTACACATGATAGAAACCACTTTACCCACGGGAAGAGTTGGTGTTATTGTTCCCCATGGGGTTCTGTTCAGGGGAGGTGCCGAAGGTAAGATACGGCAAGCTCTAATCGAGGATAATTTGCTCGAAGCGGTAGTTGGCCTGCCCACCAACTTGTTCTTTGGTACGGGCATACCTGCGGCCATTCTAATTTTCAATAAGGCCAAAAAAGATACCAATACCTTATTTATTGATGCCAGTAAGGAATATGAGGACGGTAAGAAACAAAACAAGCTTAGAACGCAGGACATAGAAAGGATTGTGAGTACCTACCAAAATTTCGCTGAAATCGAAAAATACAGCCATGTAGCTTCAATGGAGGAGATACAGGAAAATGATTACAACCTGAACATTCCCCGCTATGTGGACACCTTTGAGGAGGAAGAACCTGTAGATATTGTGGCAACGATAATGGAAATCAAGCGGTTGGAGAAAGAATTAGAGATAGTACAGCAAGAAATGGCAAAGCATCTCAAAGAACTTGATTTATGAATATCCAATACGTATCGGACCTTCATTTGGAATTCACCAAGAATAAGGAGTTCATCAAAGCGAATCCCATAGAACCCATGGGCGAGATTCTGCTATTGGCAGGGGACATAATGCTTTTTTCACAATTGGATAGGCATGGGAATTTTTTAGATTCGTTGGCCGAAAATTTTGAAACTACCTATTGGATACCTGGCAACCATGAGTACAACGGTGGCGATATGGCCTCACGAAGTGGTAGCTTTAAGGAAAAGCTACGGGAAAATGTTGTTCTGCTCAATAATAGCACGATAACAACTGCGGGCTATCGTCTAATTTTTTCTACTTTATGGTCAGAAATCAGCGCGCAAAACGAGTTTAAAGTACTTCACTCACTTAACGATTTTAATCGCATTAAAGTTGATGGAAAGCCTTTAACGGTTTCAGCATTCAATGCCCAACACCACCAAGCCCTTGATTTTCTGGATAAGGAACTTAAAAAGGAAGTTTCGGAAACTACGGTTGTAGTTACCCACCACGTGCCGACCTTTCAACATTACCCCCAACAGTATAAAAACGATCCGCTCAATGAGGCCTTTGCAACGGAACTTAATGATCTGATTACCGAGACTCAACCGGACTTTTGGATTTACGGCCACCACCACAATAACACCACCGATTTTACAATCGGGAAAACCAAAATGCTGACCAACCAATTGGGTTATGTAGCCTATGGCGAGCATGCCCGTTTTCAACCCCAAAAAACGATTTCATTCTAATGCAAGCAGAAGGCACAGCCAATATAAAACTACAAGAACTGACCGAAAGGCCGGGTTATAAAAAAACCAAGTTGGGTTGGATACCTGAAGAATGGTCAACACCTACCATTTCCGAGGTTTTTCAGTTTTTGAGAACAACATCATTTTCAAGGAACCAAATGAACTACGATGAAATTGATGGCGTGCACTGCATTCATTATGGAGATATTCACGCAACCTACCGACGACCGATTTTAGATTTCAACGAAAATTCGGAAATCCCTAAAATCAACAAGGATGTTGAACTCAGTTCAAATATTGACCTTCTTGAAGATGGGGATTTAATTATTGCTGATGCATCCGAAGACTACGAAGGTATTGGTACCGCAATTGAATTAACCAATCTGAACGGGAAAGAAGTTCTAAGTGGATTACATACGTTCGCATTTAGAGATGATAAAGGTAAAACTGTACGAGGTTTTAGGACCTATCTTTTCAGAAATCCACAAGTAAAAAAAGCCCTTAAAACCATAGCTACGGGCAGTAAGGTTTATGGCGTTTCCAAAGGAAACCTTGAAAAGTTTAGAATTGTCCTGCCAACACCTCCCGAACAACAAAAAATCGCAAAAATCTTTAGCACATGGGACACTGCTATCACCACCCAAGAACAGCTGATTACTGCTAAGGAAACCTTTAAAAAAGGGCTGATGCAGGTGTTGTTGACGGGGAAGGTACGATTTGAGGGGTTTGAGGGTGAGTGGGAGAATGAATCAATAGGTTCATTTGGCAAGGTAATTTCAGGGTTGACATATTCCCCTGACAATGTAAAGGACACAGGGTTACTGGTTCTTAGATCCTCAAATGTTCAAAATAGAAGGCTTGAATATGTGGATAATGTCTTTGTAGATATTAAAGATGGTGCTTATAATCCTGTAATGGAAAATGATATTTTGATTTGTGTTCGTAACGGCAGTAAGAATTTAATTGGAAAAAATGCCAAAATTGGCAAAGAAGCTGAAGGTATGGCTTTTGGAGCATTTATGAGTGTTTATAGAAGTAGTAGGAATGATTATGTGTTTCATTTATTTGATACTGATTTTTATAAAAGAGAAATTCATAGAAATCTGGGAGCTACTATTAATTCAATCAATGGAAGTAATCTAAAAAAATTCAGGTTTCCCTTTCCCAAAGCAAAAGAAAGAGCAAAAATAACTGAATTATTAAACGCTCAAGACAAAGAGATAGCACTCCTAAAACAACAGCTTGTTCAACTGCAAGACCAAAAACTTGGGCTGATGCAGCGCTTGTTGACAGGGGAGGTTAGGGTTAAAATTGATAATAAATAATATGGAAGATATAGCACAATTTTTTGATTCACCGTTTTTCTCCATAGTTAGGGGAATATCAACTTCTTTAATCGTATTTGGTGCGGTTGCATTAGTTTATGGGACTGTTAGAGGTTTCTTACCTGTACTTTGGCGTTTGGGAAAAAGCTTGAACAATAGAAAAATAGCTCTTTACGCAGAGACTTCTGCATTGAGTCTGAAAACTATGTTGACCGATTCAAAATTATTTAAAGAAAAAAATATCCACATCGTCAGCAATGATGAAATAAGCAAGGGTGGCGACTATACTATGATGATTGTAAACTATCCTGAGTTCAAAGACTCCATGAAACAAATAATTGGTCAAAAAAAGGATGAGGATTCCCTAATAGTTTATGCACCCCAAGATAGTGGAAGAATAGATGATGAAATCTTAAATGCCATAAATAAACAACGAAACTCGATTATTGTGAATATGAGAGGTAGACTTTTAAATGATGTATTAACTGCAATGATTACCACAAATTATGCAAAAAAGTAAAATAGAATCTGCTTTACGAAAGTATGTAAAGGAAAATTTATCACCTACTATGGATGATATTCAGTTTGTAGCAAAAATCTACAAATCATTTACCAATGTGTTGGGATATAACAATTGCCTTCAAATAGGGTCGTTTCCAAGATACACCGCCGTTCGGCCCCTACACGATTTGGATATTTTATACAGGCTGGGACGATGGAACGAGGAATATAAAAATCCACAAAACATTTTGAATGAATTAGCCGTCCGTTTTAGGACAAGTTATAAAAATCCAACCCATTATAGGATAACTATGAAGGTTCAAACGCATAGTATATCCTTTCAATATATGGATGGGGAAGATGAAGTTTTTGCGGTTGATATTGTACCTGCAATGAACCGTGGCTTAAACGAATTTGGGGACGATACATTTTACGTACCGGAAATCATTAAATACCAATCACGTACAAAAAGGCAAAAATTCTATGAGGAAATTCAGGCTAGGGGCGGGAGTATTCAGTGGATTAAAACTGACTCTCTCGGGTATATAACTATCGCCGCCAATCTCAACAAAGAAAATGATGATTTCAGAAAGAGTATAAAATTCGTCAAAGGCTGGAAAAATTGCTGCAAAGAAACAAATGATGGATTTAAGTTAAAGTCTTTCCATCTTGAGCAACTTATTACGATTCAATTTCAATCGAATAATAGTTTAACCATATTCGATGCGGTATTCGAGCTACTCTCTAACCTTAAAGAAAGTATCGAAAAGCCAAGTATTTTGGATAGGGCTAATGCCAATAAATGTATTGACCAATATGTAGAAGAACTTTCTGATAAGGAAATTAAATTGATTCATGAAGGGGTTGATGCAATTCTAAAAAGCCTTGAATCATTTAGAGGTAATGTTGAATCACTTATAAAAAGTGGTTATTACAATCGAAAATCAAATGAAAAATTTCTTTTTGATTTTGGAATACCCGTTTTGGAGGATGAAAATCTGGAATTCAAAATAGATGGTTTTATCAAGTCGAGGGACGGATATAGAGAATATCGAGCAAGATTGTCTCAGACCAATGGGGTTGTAGATACCAAAAACAATATTGATTTTAAGGTTGTAGCAAATAATGTTAATCAGGCAACATTAAAATGGAAAGTGAAAAATGATGATGGTTGTCGTGAGTCGCGAGGAGAAATTAGCCATGATAACACAAGTAGCAAGAATGAATCAACTGCATATTTGGGCAAACATTATGTAGAATGCTATGCCATTTTAAATAATACTTGTGTTGCCAAAAGCAGAGCGGATGTAATAATTAAAAACTAGAAATATGGAAAATTATCACTTGATTAAAGACGGTGAAAACTGGAAGCTCAAAAAGGAAAATGCTTCTAGAGCTTCCAAAGTATTTGAAGGAAACAAACAAGATGCCATTCAACAATCAGCACAATTTCTAAGGGGCAATGAAGGAGGGTCTTTAAAAATTCACAAAACCAATGGAAGAATTCAAGAAGAAAGAACTTATCCAAGAAAGAATGACCCTTCGGAATCTATAGGGTAAAACCAATTTTTATGACCATCAAGCAACTTTTAAAGCTAAAGGAAACCGAGGATAAAATCGAGTTCAAGGAGGCCAAGACGCAGTACAACTACAAGAACGGTCGAAAGAGCATATTGGGCTATGTTTGTGCCTTGGCCAATGAAAAAGGAGGTGTCCTTGCCCTGGGCATTAAGGAGACCAAACCCTATACTTTGGTCAATTCCAAAGCCTACAAAGGTCGGGTCGGCGAGGTGGAACAGAACATATATCGCGATACGGGTATTCGTGTAAAGGTTTACGAACTATTCGACGACAAAGACAATAGAGTTGTTTGTATTGAAATTCCATCTAGACCTATTGGTCAGCTTTTTTATCATGAGGATGTTCCCCTAATGAGAGTGGGCGATAGATTGGAACGCATGTCCGATGCGGTATACCTTTCCATTATTCAAGAAAGGGAACCCGATTTTTCGGCAAAGGTCTGCCCTGAGCTAAAACCATCGGACTTGGATGCTGCGGCAATAACCATTCTAAAAGAACAGTATGCCAAGAAACAGAACAATCCGGCTTTTCGGAAACTAAGTATTCCTCAAATCTTAAATGACTTAAACCTAGTTCAAAATGGAGGCCTTACTTATGCAGCCCTAATTCTAGTAGGAAACGAGCAAGCATTAATGAAGCATTTGCCCAACGCCCAGGTAAATATTGAATATCGGCAAACCCATAGTCAAACGCATTTTGACAAAAGGGAAGTGTTTCTAAAGCCGCTCTTTGTAGCCATAGACGATATTTGGAGTTCCCTGAATACAAGAAACAGGGACAATAAAATAAGTGAAGGGCCATATAAATTTGACCTTCCCTATTTTAATGAAGAAGTTATACGAGAAGCGGTATTAAATGCCATTGCCCATAGAGATTATACCATAAACAGTGAAACGGTCATAAAACAATATCCTGATAGTATAACGATACTCAATGCTGGAGGATTTCCTAAAGGAGTTACCAAGGAAAATTTAATATCCATTAGCAGTACCCCTCGAAGTCGACTGCTTACCGAAGTTTTAGAAAAAACGGGGTTGGTCGAGCGTTCTGGACAAGGAGTTGATAAAATCTTTAGGATTACACTTTCAGAAGGCAAACCGGAACCCGATTACACCAAAACGGATTATTTTCAAGTAGAGCTGCAAATTCATGGGGAAGTCGAGGATAAAGCCTTTGCTGCATTTATAAACAGTGAGCAAGACAAGAGAGATGAAAACAATAAACTTGGAACTTTTGAGATAATTGGGCTTTATTATATTAAAGAAGGAAAGTCGGATATAGTAGATGATACTGTTCTTGAAACTTTGGAGAGGGATGCTACTATAAAACGAGCAGGTGGTAGTGCAAGTACAAAATATGTGCTTGCTGACGAATATTTTGCTCTTAAAAACAAAGTAGGCGAAATAGGGGGTTTTAGAACAATTGATTTAGAAAGGGTTTTATATGTGGCGCATAGAAATGAAAAAGCCAAAATGGGAGATTTCATTGAGAATTTTGAGAAAGATTTGAATAGAGATCAAGTTCGATATCTAATAGAGAAGCTAATTGGTAGCGTTCTTATCAAAAAAGGTTCAGGTAGTGGAACATATTATATACTTGTAGAGGGTGTAAAAGATGTAGATGATATTAAAGATATTCTGGAAGATGCTTAATTCAATTCCCCAAAATGATTATAGAATTCCCTAAAGAAGTTGCTAAAGAAAGAGATAGTGTTATTGAAAGTTTTAATACTAGAGTTATTCAAATAGTTGATGATTAAAGAGATGGCAGAGGTTTCGAAGATGTTTTTAAAGTTAAAAGAGATGCATTTTCAATTCCCCAAAACAATTATGGATTTCCCTAAAAGAAAGAATCATGTATTGGGTATCGTTTAGCATATACGGAGTATATGCTAAACGATACCCATATCCAAGCCAACAGATTTTACTAAAAAAGTAGTGAAAAATAACTTATGACTGTAAAATATAGCGAATATCAAGACTCACAACTACCAGCTGTGCAATTGCTGCAAAAAATGGGTTGGCACTATATTTCCCCAGAAGAAGCGTTACAAGAAAGGGATGGTCTATTTACCAGTGTATTGTTGGAAAATATCCTGAGCGAACAATTACAAAAGATAAACGATTTTGAATACAAAGGAGATACTTATAAGTTCTCGACTGGAAATATTCAAGGGGCTATAAATGCCTTAAGAAATGTACCCGACGAAGGTTTGGTACGTACTAATGAAAAAGTATACGACCTACTAACACTAGGTAAAAGCTTTACTGAAACCATACAAGGCGATAGCAAGGGATTTACCTTAAAATATATTGATTGGGATAATATTGAGAATAACACCTTTCATGTTACAGAAGAATTTGAAGTAGAAGGTATCAAGCAAAAATGTCGGCCGGATTTGGTGCTCTTCGTAAATGGTATTCCCCTTGTAATCATCGAGAATAAGCGACGGGACAAAAATCTTTCATTGGAAGAAGCAGTTTCCCAAAATATCAGAAACCAAAGAAAGGAAGATGGCATACCTAGACTGTTCCATTATTCACAATTGTTATTGGCAGTACAGCCCAATGAAGCAAAATATGCGACTACCGCCACTCCATCTAAATTTTGGTCAGTATGGAAAGAGGATAATGAAAAGACTGTTCAAAAACTTATTAGAAAACGGGTAAATGGCATTCCATCCGAAGATAGATTGGCCACAGAACAAGACCGTACTTTATTGGCACTTTGTGAGCGGCAACGATTAATGGATATTGTCTATAAGTATATTGTCTTTGATGGCCCAATAAAGAAGATTTGCCGCTATCAACAATTTTTTGCGGTTCAGGAAACCATAGCAAGGGTTAAGGAACGTGATAAAGATAGCAATCGAAGAGGTGGCGTTATCTGGCATACTACCGGAAGCGGAAAGTCATTGACCATGGTTATGATTTCAAAGGCGTTAGCCTTGGATAAGGAAATCGATAATCCAAGGGTGTTGATCGTTACAGATCGTATAAGCCTGGACAAGCAAATTTTTAAGACCTTTCTAAACTGTGGTAAAACGGTAAAAAAAGCCAAAAGCGGTTCTGATTTGATAGACCTTCTAAGAGATAAGGGAAATGAAATCATTACCACTATAATAGATAAGTTCAATGTAGCGACCAGTAGAGCAAAATTCAAAGACGGATCACAGAACGTTTTTGTGCTAGTCGATGAAAGCCATCGCAGCAATTACGGTACGGCACATGCGGCCATGAAACGTATGTTGCCCAATGCGGCATTTATCGGTTTTACAGGTACCCCCTTAATGAAATCGGAAAAAAGCACGGCACGTAAATTTGGTGGTTTCATACATAAATATACTATCGACCAAGCAGTGAAGGATGGTGCTGTACTGCCCCTACTTTATGAAGGCCGTTCGGCGAAATTGACCATCAACAAAAAGCAATTGGACAAGGGTTTTGAACGCTTGGCAAAACCTTTGAGCGAGGAAGCCCAAAAGGATTTAAAACGAAAATTTTCATCCATCTCCAAGATTTATGAATCTGACGGCGTGGTAGAGGAAATTGCCTATGATATTTCCAATCACTATACAAAAAACTGGAAAGGTACGGGTGCCAAGGCGCAATTGGCAGTTCCTAAAATTGATGTGGCCATCAAATATCAAAAATATTTTGAATCGCAGACCGATCCATTAATTGGCATAAATACCAGAGTGGTTTTTACGCCTCCTGATAGTAGGAAGGATCACGAAGATGTTTGGACGCAATCCAGTTCAGAATCAAGAAACTATTGGAATAGTTTGATGAAACAGTTTCGGGATCAAGAATCCTACGAAAACTATGTAGTGGATAAATTCCAAGACCCAGAAGACAATGATGTTGAAATGTTGATCGTGGTCAGTAAACTGCTTACCGGCTTTGATGCACCCGTCAACACATTGCTGTATTTAGCCAAGCCCCTGAAGGGACATAATTTGCTTCAGGCCATTGCAAGGGTAAACAGATTGTTCAAGGGAAAAGAATATGGGTACATTATTGACTATGTAGGAATTCTTGGTAAACTAGATGAAGCTTTGACCGAATACAGTGCATTAGAGGACTTTGATGAAGAAGACCTTTCAAATGCCGTTTCCGATATGACCGAGGTGATCCGGCAATTACCCGCGCACCATGCCGCAGTTTGGGATGTTTTTCAAAATGTTAAAAACAAGGACGATATTGAAGCTTTGGAAAGATGCATTTCCGATAAGGATATTCGGGACGAATTTTACGAAGTGATATCCCAATTTGCCAGAACCTTACAATTATGCTTTGCTTCCGACAGTTTTTATGAAGAATACACTGTGCAACAAATCGGCTTTTACAAAGCTGAACTTAAAAAATTTCAAAGCCTCCGGGTTTCCGTTCAGTATAGATATGCAGAGAAGGTCTCGTACAAAGAGTACGAGCCACGAGTGAAAAAATTGTTGAATACCTATGTAAATGCCGAGAACGTGTATCAAATAACCAAAGACATAAACATTTTCGATCAGCACATGGTAAATGAGGCGCTAGAGTCCTATGGCAAAACCCCGGCATCTAAAGCGGATTTCATTGCCCACAGGATGAAAAAGGTTATTACCGAAAACATGGAGAAGGACGAGGCCTATTATAAAAAATTCTCCGATATGATAGAAGAAACGATTACGGCATTTCAAGAAGGAAGACTTAACGAAAAAGAGTATCTGGATAGTATCAATTCCATTAGGGACAATATGGATAAAGGGCATCAGGAAGGCATTCCAGTTTTAGTGAAGGATAAGCCGGAAGCCAGAGCGGTTTTCGGAGGAATTTCGGAGGTACTCAAAGAAGCCCACGGGAAAGAAAAGGTCGAAGGTATTGCCGAACAATTGGCCATAGCCGGAATCGACATTACAAAAATCATTGAAAATTTAACGATTCGTGATTGGAAGAAAAACCTTGATGTTCAAAACAGGATGGAAAATGAAATTGAAGACTACCTAATGGAACATCGTAAAGATTTGGGACTAGAAATCAATTTTGATGACATTGATGCGATTTTAGTCAAATGTCTAAAAGTTGCCAAAAACAATTATTGATGCATCAAGTTAAATACGGTACTAAAATTATCGATTTCCAAATCAGCAGAACAAATCGAAAAACATTGGCAATTGAGGTGCATCCGGATAGTACTGTCCAGTTGGTTGCTCCGGAAAATTCAACGCTATCTGATATAAAAGAAAAAGTAGTAAAGCGTGGAAGGTGGATTTTGAAACAACAATATTATTTTGAACAGTTTTTGCCTTATACGCCTGTCCGTGAATATGTTTCCGGAGAAACCCATTACTATCTAGGAAAAAGATATGTACTGAAAGTCGTAAAGAATAAGGATAAAACGGTAAAACTAAGAGGTGGAAAACTTTTGGTTTTTACACCTAATACTGATTTCAGAAAAGTCAGAGCTTTAATGGCATCTTGGTACTACGAACATGCCAAAAGAAAATTCCAACTTACTTTAGATGAAGCAATCCTAAAATTTAAGAAAGAGGATATTGACATTACCAGATTTGATATCAAACGAATGAAAAATCGTTGGGGTAGTTGTACGTCTAGTGGCGTAGTTACACTAAACCCTGAATTAATCAAGGCTCCATCAAAATGTATCGAATATGTTATACTACATGAGCTTTGCCATTTAGTGATTCCAAATCATCGAAAGGAATTTTTTAATCTACTGGATAAAAAAATGCCGAATTGGAAAAAATGGAAGAACTATTTGGAAAGGACTTTAAATTAAAAATAGCATTTCCGTTTCATTTGCCCTGGCCGCTACGGAAGTCGAAAAACCCTCCACTCCAATCCTTCCCCTGCGGACAAGCTCCGCCGCCCGCAAGGAAAGTCCCTCCGTTCCGGAGTTTTCGGCACCCCAGGTCCCACGCGAAAGCACGAGCGAAGGGTCGCTAGCGCTTTCTTCCCCCTGCGCACAAAATGATGGTATACTTCTGTCCTATTTATTGCCCACAACATCGAAAAATAAAAAGGGGCATTGTTTCTTTTATCTATCTTGAAATCAGCTTTTAGGAGAATGAAAAAGATAATCGACATTATCACCGATCGGTTGATCGTATTTATGGAAAGGCTCAATAGGACCATTCGAAGTTTTAACGACTTTTCGAACAAGCGAGAGTTTAGATTAATTTTCATGGCAATTGTCCTAGCGTTTATGGGAATGCAGATTTCCAGACTCGTTGGCATGATCTCTGACAATGAATGGGTACGTGCGGTTCCTTTAGTTCTGGCCGCCGTTGCTTTATTTATTTTTGACATAAGTGAAACCTATAAGGGTAAAATGAAGGCAAGGAACCGGGTCTCGCGGATGAGACTGGTAGGCCTCAATCTTGACTTCAACCAGCAGATTTTGGGAAGGATCTATCGGCAGTTGGCCAAATATGGATACTTGGACGAGGACCTCACCAGTTTCCAGGATTTTTACAACGTAATGGTCCTCGATTTTGACCAACATGATTCGGACTTGCATTTCAATTGTACACTGCCCCAATTAAAATATATTCTGGATAAGTTCAAACAACTAAAGAAAGGGATATCACTAAAGGCCTTTGAGCGGTCCCAAAAAATTTATCATAAGGGAAATCTGATAACGGCCGAGATACTTTCAAAAAAGTACAATGAGTTTCCACCAGACCATGAATTCGAGCAACTTGTAGATACATTCTTCGATTTCTTGGGGGATATTTAATTTTTTTTTGGGGGATATCTCCCCTTTTGGTCCTTTCATCTGGTTTCATCCAATTACATTGCATATACTTTTGTAACACAAGTAGCCGCATTTTCGGCTGCCATTTAAAGCAAGTAATTATGGAAACGGAAAACAACATGGTAGAGCTCCTAAAGGAAATCAAGGGACTTCTTTCCCATCAAAAGAAAGTGATGAACATAGATGATCTTGTCGCATACACGGGAATGTCCAAAAGCAAGATCTACAAGCTTACCCAATTGAAACTGATCCCCATGGGCGGCAACAAGCACATCCGCCAGAAATTCTTCGACAAGGACGTTATCGATGCCTGGCTGTTGGGCGAACCCAATCTCTCGGATGAATACTTGGAGCAGGAATTCCATAAACAGCTTTCCCGAAAAAAGAAATAAACCAGAGGAAAAGCTCTTGGGTCAGAAATAGTGATATGGTGTTCATTGAATGTACCTGTGCTATACTTCGACAATCTTTAAAACCCCTTCATTGCTTTCCTTAAAAGCGTTGCTTTTGCGCAGTACGTTTTCCATAGTGTCCATATCGTTGCCAAAAAGGGTGTCGCTAAATGCCTGGGCACGTTCCAACATTCTGATATAAACCTTTGGGTCGTTATTTCTGGTCAATCTACGGAGACCTCCAAGGTAATCTTCCCGATACACAGTCGGAATTATAACTTTAGTCTGGTCGGCAGTTGATAGCTCGGCATTCATCATTATGCGTGCCGTCCGGCCATTGCCATCTAAAAAAGGATGTACTTCACTCACGACAAACATTATATAAGCTGCCTTTGCAAATGGATGGATAAGTGCTTTATAAAAATCAAAACTCTGAAGCAATGTACCTCTTACTAGCTCCATGTCCACAAAGGAGGTATCGCCTGCCTGATTGTTCTTATCTTTAAATTTTCCAGGTTTTTTGTCCTCACGTGCGCTGAGTAAGATGGCGTGACGGTACTGAAGAATTTCAATAAAATTTTCCCCGGAGTAAGGCACGATCTTCATTTCCCGCCTATTGGAAACCAATTGATATGTGCCCAATACATCATGGGAATCTTCATTTCTTGCTGGTAGGGGTTGCTGGGTCGCAATCACTTGTTTCGCTTCATCGACCTCAAAAACCGTACCTTCGATATAGTTGGAAAAATAGCTTTCGTAGAACGCAAAATTGCGGTACGCCTCAGTGGTCGTGTTTTTTTCTTGACGGTATTTGAATTCCTGCTGTTTTAACTCCCGAAAAAGAGTTTCAAATAGTTGAATCCGGACAGGATCGTAAGGAATGCCAATTGCCCTTGCTTTAGCTACGGTTGATTTAAGTTCTTTTGCCGTTCGTGTTGTCAATAAGGCACTTATTATTTTATTGAGTTTTTCAAACTCTTTTTCCATACCCAGTTCTTTGGAAATATCGCGTGCACGATCTCGCACTAGGTTAAGTTCTTCCTCCCCATTGACCCTTATGATTTTTTCCAGTTTCTCCTCAATTTGTGGAAATGCAAGTGTTTTGGAGTTTGCACCTGTTTGTCTTGAAACCTGAAGATTTTCAAGAAATGCACGCTCCCTTTGGGAAACCATTAAGGCTCCGGAAAAAGAGGTGTCGCCCTTTATGGCTTTTGGACCTTCCAAAAAACGGATCGTTATACCCGGAAGTTTAACTTTTTTCGTGTATTTGTAGGTGACAAAAACCTGGCCGTTGGCCGTAGGGGCGAACTCAAAAGCAGACCGATGGCTAAGGACGGCACCTGGGTACAGATTCCCAAGAATGGGGAATAGGTTACGACGTATGATATTCTCTGGGCTATCTTCCAGATTTGATGTATAGATCCGTGAAGCTATCTTGCGTACGATACCTTGATCTTCCCATTTGGATATACGGCGAGAAGCCACGGAGTCTGGGGAGCCATAGATAATTTCCTGCAAATGCAAAGGTATGTTCTTTTCCACTTTATTGGTTTTAATAATGCAAAAATGCAAAATATTTTCCATCATAATGCATTTAATGCAAAATATTTTCCTTTATATAAAATTCATAGGTTTTCTACTAAAGTGACAGTAAATCCAATTTTTGCAAATATTCTCTACTATAACACACTAGGCGCAAAATATTTTCCATTATAAGTTTAAATACCTATAAGGTAATGGTATTCGTATAAAATTCCCAAGCCAAGGCGGAAGTCGGAAAAACCTTCCACTCCGATCCTCCCCAAGCGGACAGGCTCCGCCGCCCGCACGGGAAGTCCCTCCGTTCCGTTTTCCCCGACATCCTCGCGCCCGCGCGAAAGCACAAGGGGCGAAAGGGCCCCTTTATCTTTCTTCTCCCTACCCACAAAATTTTTGAATCTGCACACAATTTTTATAGCTATTTTTTCCTTTTCAGCTGCAATCGGATCGTCATTAGCTTGCATCTGTTTTCATCTAATCACATTACGTAAAATACTGATA
>JBLWZN010000044.1:0-29052 GCA_048266425.1 Sediminicola sp. | reverse complement strand
CATCTGACGGATCTTATGACACCCTTGGGGAAATCATCACCTATGAAATCACGGTAACCAATGCAGGAGTTTCTACCTTGTCCAATATCAATATCACAGATCCAAATGCGGATCTCGGCAGTATTACCCCCCCCAATGTCGCTAGTTTGGCCCCAGCCGCATCCGTGGTTTTCAACGTAAAACATACGATCAATGCATCCGACCTTAGCGCCTTTCAAGTGGTGAACATTGCCACGGCACAGGCCGAGCTTCCAAATGGCTTTGTCATTTATGACACCTCCGACGATCCCAACGACACGACCAACTACGATGCGAATGGGGATGGGGATCCTGACGATGCTACCGTAACCAAACTTCAAAACCCTCGAAGTGTCATCACCAACAGACGAATTACATATAGGGTAAAAAAGAGTTGATTTAGAGGCTCCATTACCCCCATTTTATAAAAGAAGGTTTACTTTTAAGGAGTTTTTGCTATAATGTTGTAACAAATCGTGCTTTCGTTCGTCAAGTTAGCACAATCCTCCTAAAACCTATTTCTATTTTGGAAACGATACTTACCGTAAACCACCTCACCAAAAAATTCGGATACCTCACGGCAGTAAAAGACCTATCCTTTACCATTGAAAAGGGGAATGTCTATGGCATTTTAGGACCTAACGGCAGCGGAAAGTCCACCACCCTGGGCATCGTATTGAACGTGGTAAACAAGACGGATGGGGAGTTTTCATGGTTTGATGGGGCTACCTCAACCCACCAAGCCTTAAAGAAGGTAGGTGCTATCATTGAACGTCCAAACTTTTATCCCTACATGACTGCGGTACAGAACCTAAAATTGGTCTGTAAAATTAAGGAGGTTTCGGAAGCCAAAATAGAGGAGAAACTAGAATTGGTAGACCTTTTAGATCGAAAAAACAGCAAGTTCCAAACCTACTCTTTGGGAATGAAACAACGCTTGGCCATCGCTTCGGCACTTTTGAATGAGCCCGAAATACTTATTCTTGACGAGCCCACAAACGGATTGGACCCCCAAGGAATACATCAGATACGGGAAATTATCAAAACTATAGCCGCAAACGGAACAACCATATTACTCGCCTCACATTTGTTGGATGAAGTGGAAAAGGTATGTAGCCATGTGGTCATTCTCCGAAAGGGGGAAAAGCTATATTCGGGTAGGGTAGATGGTATGATAGCCAGCCATGGTTTCTATGAATTAAAAGCTGAAAACCAGGATTTATTACTCAAATTCTTGGAAAAAAATGAAGATTTTGGACAAATAAGGGTAGAGAATGGCCTCATTACCGCTTTTCCAAAGAAGGAAATAGATGCCAAAACCCTCAACAAAACATTATTTGAAAATAATATAGTCCTTTCCCACCTGGTCAAACGAAAGGAAAGTCTGGAGGAACAGTTCCTAACCCTGACAAAAAAACAAGAAAATTAGGGCTTTAAGCCATACGCCATCCGCTTTTTCTAACGTTTAAAAATCTAACGTCTATTGGAATGAAACGACTACTACAAATAGAATTCATAAAACTTTGGAACAGCAGGGCCAGTAAAATATTGATTATTTCCTATTTTGTACTGTTGACCTGCATCGCTTTAATAGCTGCCATAAAGTTTGATATAGGCCCCATTAAGTTTCATCTGGCCGAGCAGGGCATCTTCAACTTCCCTTACATTTGGCATTTCAACACCTTTGTTGCTGCCTTTTTCAAACTCTTCCTGGCTATTGTTATTGTCTCCATGATGTCTAACGAATACAGTAACAAGACTATAAAACAGAACCTTATCGATGGGCTTTCAAAAAAGGAGTTTCTCCTTTCCAAGTTTTTAATGGCCATCACCTTTGCGGTCATTTCAACGGTATTTGTATTTGTCGTATCCCTCATTTTGGGGCTTATCTATTCGGATTTTACCGAACTCTCCATTATTTTTTCAGATCTTGAATTCCTTCTGGCCTATTTTATAAAATTGGTGGCTTTCTTTTCCTTTTGTCTTTTTGCAGGGGTACTGGTAAAACGTTCCGCTTTCGCCCTCGGATTTTTAATTTTATGGCAGGTGTTTGAACTGATCGTTAGGGGCATACTCCGCTGGAAATTTTTTGAAAGGGACACAACGGATGCCATAATGAACTTTTTTCCCCTCAACTCCATGTGGAACCTCATAAAAGAGCCGTTTTCCAGACTGGGCGCCGTGCAATCCGTGGCCAAGCAGGTTGGGGAAAAATTGGAATTGAACTATCATGTACATTGGTATGAAATCCTGATCGCTCTTTGTTGGACCGCCATTTTCATCGGCCTATCCTACGCCCTGCTCAAAAAGAGGGATCTGTAATCCGAATAAGCCCTTAAATTTACGGTCTTACCTTCGATTTAAACCGCCCGACTTTTGTAATTTTATAGGTTGAAAACCGACAACCCATATTGTTATCTTTAACCATAAGGGCTATCTGTTTACCCCACTTTTGTGTCATCTGAATGGCAACGGGGATTACACCCGCCAGAATGACCTGGTCGGGATGGCCCGCCAGAATGACCTGGTCGGGCTAGTGTGAACTCTTAAAAACTGTAGATAAAACCACATGAAATTCAAAGTCGTATCCGGATTTAAACCTACGGGGGATCAACCCGAAGCCATCAAACAGTTGACGGAAGGCATCGGGTCCAACGACCGTTTCCAGACCCTCTTGGGGGTGACGGGGTCTGGAAAGACCTTTACCGTGGCCAATGTGGTTGAAAATGTACAACGTCCCACGCTGGTATTGGCGCACAATAAAACCTTGGCCGCACAGCTCTATTCGGAATTCAAGCAATTTTTTCCGGAAAATGCGGTGGAATACTTTGTTTCATATTACGATTATTATCAGCCCGAGGCCTACTTGCCCACCTCGGGAACCTATATCGAAAAAGACCTTTCCATCAACGAGGATATCGAAAAACTTCGTTTGAGCACTACCTCCTCCCTCCTTTCCGGCCGCAGGGACGTACTGGTGGTAGCATCGGTCTCTTGCCTTTACGGCATCGGGAATCCCGTGGAATTCCAGAAAAACGTGATTACCATCAAAAAAGATCAGGTGCTGTCCCGTACCAAGTTCCTACATCAGCTGGTGCAAAGCTTGTATTCCAGAACAACAATGGATTTTAGGAACGGGAATTTTAGGGTCAAGGGCGATGTGGTAGACGTGTTCCCCAGTTATGCCGACAACGCTTACCGCATTCATTTCTTTGGGGATGAAATCGAGGAAATAGAAACCTTTGACCCCTTGAACAACAAGCATCTGGATACTTATGAAAATCTGAATATTTATCCGGCCAATATGTTCGTAACCTCTCCGGACATTCTACAGAATGCCATCTACCAGATTCAGGAGGATTTGGTAAAACAAGTGGCCTTCTTTAAAGAAATCGGAAAACATTTAGAGGCTAAACGCTTGGAGGAACGCACCAATTTTGATTTGGAGATGATTAGGGAGCTGGGTTACTGTTCCGGTATTGAAAACTATTCCCGCTACTTGGATGGTCGCGAACCGGGAACCCGACCTTTCTGTTTGCTGGACTATTTTCCAAATGATTATTTGACCATAGTCGATGAAAGCCATGTGACCATTCCCCAAGTGCATGCCATGTACGGCGGGGATAGAAGTAGAAAGGAAAATCTGGTAGAATACGGATTCCGTCTACCTGCAGCTATGGACAATAGGCCCTTAAAATTTGAAGAGTTCGAAGCCTTGCAGAACCAGGTGATCTTCGTGAGCGCTACCCCGGCGGATTATGAGTTGCAATTGAGCCAGGGTATATATGTGGAACAAGTTATACGACCTACCGGACTTTTAGATCCCGAAATTGAAATCCGCCCCAGTCTTAACCAAATTGACGATTTGGTGGAGGAAATTCAGATACGGGTAGAAAAGGACGAACGTACCCTGGTGACCACCTTGACCAAAAGAATGGCCGAGGAATTGGCAAAATACCTCACTAGAATCAATGTTCGCTGTAGGTATATCCACAGTGACGTTGATACCTTGGAACGGGTGGAGATTATGCAAGACCTGAGAAAAGGGGTATTTGATGTACTGATCGGCGTAAATTTACTTAGGGAAGGCCTTGACCTACCCGAAGTGTCCTTGGTTGCAATTTTGGATGCGGACAAGGAAGGTTTCCTAAGGAGTGCCCGATCACTGACCCAAACCGTGGGTAGGGCGGCCAGACATCTCAACGGCAAGGCCATAATGTATGCCGACAAAATTACCAAAAGCATGCAGTTGACCATCGACGAGACAAACTACCGACGGGAAAAGCAGACGAACTATAATCTGGAAAACAATATCACCCCCAAGGCACTCAATAAAAGTTTAGATAATGCCCTTACCAAGAATTCGGTCTCTACCTACCATTTTGAAAAAGAGGAGGCCAGGGCAGCCGAACCGGACCTAGAATATCTTACCACAGGACAAAAGGATAAACTGATCCGCGAAAAAAGAAAGGCCATGGAAAAGGCGGCAAAAGATCTCGACTTTATGCAAGCGGCAAAACTTAGGGATGAGATCAAGCTACTTCAAGAACAGGAATGATTTAGATCCATACAAAAACTTACACGGTCCAAAAGTCCAAAAGAAAACAAGAATCCATTTCTAAATACCGTCCGAAATCCTAGGATCATCTTTCCTACAAAGGAGAGAAATATTAAGAAAAAATGGAAAAATCCAATTCAACCCGGTAAACACTAATTGTAGTCTTTTACTTATTAACACAAATTTTTAAAATGGAACGAGAATTCAATTGAAAAAGAATTTTCATAGGTCTATACCCTCCAGCTCACGACATATACCTTAGCGATAATTACCTAAAGCATTCCCTGAAATATTTTATTGGACAATCCCGAATACAAATTTTAAAATGAAAAAATAAAATTTTTATACCCGGTAATCAGCTAAATTTGGCTAGATTTATCTTCAAATCCCGCTACTAATCCCTATTTATATTTTTAATTTACATAATCAATAGTACATAACTGGTTATAAACTATTTAGTCAAATATTTTAGATTAGTCTAAACTTTTAAAACACTCCCTTTCTCCTCATTTTATAAAGTCCGATTATCCACAAATAGCACAACTTCCCCACTGTTTTAAAAAAAGAAGCCCCTACAACATTCTATTGCAGGGGCATTCAACAACATCCATTTAAATCAACTATTACAAATCCGTACATCACTGTTTGGACCCATAATATTTTTCACGCTGGATTACGCAATGTCAATTAACCTTTTGGGCTTTGGCAAGGCCTCTTCCTTTTTAGGAAGGACCAATTTTAGGACCCCATCTTTGTAGGAAGCGTCAATCTTGCCATCGTTTACGGTTTCGGGCAACGTGAAGGCCCTTTTGAAAGATGAGAAGGCAAATTCGCGTCTTGTATAATTATCCTCAGACACCTCGTCCTGGGATTTGGTTTCTGCAGAAATTGTCAAAACGTTCTTATCGACCTCCACATTAAAGTCGTCTTTTTTCATACCCGGAACAGCAAGTTCCAATTCATAGTCCTTCTCGTTCTCCTTGATATTTACGGCAGGCACGTTGCTGTCATAACGATCTATTCCCCCAAACCAATCGGGTCGGAAAAAATCATTCATCAACGAAGGAAATACCAAATTGTTTCTTTTTACAATACTCATGGCTATAGTTTTTAAGTTATTAATTGATTCTTTTGATTCTTGATAACAATTAGTCAAATCCTATACCAAGTAGTTTTTAATGTCAATATGGCGCATATTTTCAAAAATAGCATGACATTATGGCGCTTACATTTTCATGAACCCAAAAGAATGGAGGGAAAAAGGACGGACGGAGAAAAGATGAAAGGAGAACAGTGATCAGAGAATATGGATAATTGATGCAAGAATCAAGAGACAAGACAATTGTAGTGTGCGGTGTTCTATCAATTATAACTTGCCCGGAAGATATCTAGTAAAACTTCGGGTGGCACCAACATATCAGGGTACTGGTGCATTACGGAAAGGACCTGATCGATGGCGGCGGGCGAAAGTCCCATCCGCATCCCTATACTGTGCAATTTGTTCAACTCGGCCATCCGCTGTACCCGATCTACGTTCATCAACAGAACAAGCCTATGAAATTGCAGGATACGGTCGGCCTGGGATTTTGGCAAGATACGTTCGACATCCTTATGGAAAAGGGATTCAAAAGTTATCTTGTCAATGCCCAATTGGTCGGCGACCCCCAATAGGAAGTCATACTCCACTTTTTTAAGGGTGTTGTCTACTCTGGCAAAAGAAATCATTTCTGCCAATATACTAAGTTTTTCATCGTAGGTGCTCATCTTTTCCGGATCAAGGGCAATTGCCTACTTAAAACAACTCCAAAAAGTTTGATTTCGTATAAAGTTCCGATGAGTTGCATCTTTATTCAAAATTTTTATAATATTTTGGTACATTGCAACAAAAATCGCTATGAACAACAATGATGTCCTTAAAAAGCTCCGTGTAGCATTGAAGCTAAGGGACGATGAAATCGTTGAAATTTTAAAACTGGTAGATTTTAAGATCTCTAAAAGCGAACTGGGGGCCTTTTTCCGAAAAGAGGATCATCCTAACTATATGGAGTGCGGGGACCAAGTCTTGAGAAACTTTTTGAACGCCCTTGTCATCCATCTTCGCGGGACCAGGGAAAACCCCAAGGAACCCTATGAAGCCCTTATGCCTAAAAAGGGAACCCCTCCAGGCAAAAGACCGCCAGTGGATTTCAAAGCACAGCAGCGCAAAAAAATGGACACTGACATCAGTTATGTAAAATATAAGAACAAAAAAAAATCCTGAAATACTTCAGGATTTTTTTTTTACAATTACCTATTTTAAATCAATTCAGCAGTGCCTTTACCTTGTCGGCCGCTTCCTGAAATTGAATGGCCGAGTGAACCTCCAAGCCCGAATTATCTATAATCTCCTTCGCAATTTCCGCATTGGTACCCTGCAAACGAACAATAATTGGGACTTTTATCGCATCTCCCATATTCTTGTAGGCATCGACGATTCCCTGTGCCACACGATCGCAACGGACGATACCACCAAATATATTGACCAAGATGGCCTTTACATTGGGGTCCTTTAAGATAATCCTAAAGGCCTCCTCTACCCTCTTGGCATCGGCTGTACCTCCAACATCCAAAAAGTTTGCGGGCTCGCCACCTGCCATTTTTATAAGATCCATGGTAGCCATTGCCAATCCGGCCCCATTTACCATGCAGCCTACATTCCCATCCAAGTCTACATAATTTAGTCCTACTGCCCTTGCTTCTACTTCTACCGGACTTTCCTCCCGCAAGTCGCGCATTTCCGCATAATGTTTTCTTCTATATAGTGCGTTATCGTCAATGGATACCTTGGCGTCTACGGCCATAATCTTGTCATCCGACGTTTTTAGTACCGGATTTATCTCGAACAAACTGGCATCGCTCTCCGAATACGCCCGGTAGAGCGAAGTTACAAATTTGGTCATTTCCTTAAAGGCCGTACCGGACAATCCCAAGTTAAAAGCAATTTTTCTAGCTTGGAAAGGCAGTAATCCCGCTGCAGGATCTATTTCCTCCGTAAAAATCAAGTGCGGAGTTTTTTCGGCAACTTCCTCAATATCCATACCCCCTTCCGTGGAATACATGATCATATTCCTGGCCGTGCCCCTGTTAAGCAAAACGGACATATAGAATTCTGAGGTCTCACTGTTACCGGGATAATATACATCCTCGGCCACCAAGACCTGGTGTACTTTTTTCCCTTCCGCGGAAGTCTGGGGGGTAATCAGGTTCATCCCGATGATCTTTCCGGCTATTTCTTCAACTTCCTTTAGGTTCTTGGCCAATTTAACACCTCCACCTTTTCCTCGTCCACCTGCGTGTACCTGGGCCTTGATTACATGCCATCCCGTTCCGGTTTCCTGCGTGAGCTGCTTTGCCGCATCTACGGCTTCATGTTTATTGTGGGCAACGATTCCCCTTTGGATACGTACGCCAAAACTCGCTAATATTTCTTTTCCTTGATATTCGTGAAGGTTCATAT
The DNA here is from genome assembly GCA_048266425.1 of Sediminicola sp. Taxonomy (GTDB): domain Bacteria; phylum Bacteroidota; class Bacteroidia; order Flavobacteriales; family Flavobacteriaceae; genus Cerina. The sequence continues at coordinate 20,980 of JBLWZN010000044.1, read as the reverse complement.
ATAGGATGTTAATTCGTTCGCTAGCAAAAGTAGGAAACCCATAGGATTTACCCTAGGATTCGTTCAAAAATTAGGAATGTGGGTGTTTTATTTTAAAAATGATAGGTTTTGTTCCGTTTTCAAGGTTTCCGGGCTATCTATATCCGTAAGTTCCATCTTGATATTGTTTAAAATATAACAAATTGTTGTATTTTTAAATAACTCCTAAATATTTCTTGTCCACGATCATAAAGTAGCCTAGCTTTGCCACAAAATTGAAGGGGAAATGTCTTTCAATCCGACATTAACCCTTACAAAGACAATATAGATGACACATTCCGATTTGCTTCAAGTCGCCAAAACATACGGAGACCCCGTTTACGTTTACGATTCAGAAAAGATAATTTCCCAGTTCAATAGATTAACAAACGCCTTTAGTGGGGTACGACATTTAAAATTAAACTATGCCGCAAAGGCTTTGTCCAATTTAACCATCCTTCGGCTGATGAATAGCTTGGGCAGTGGCTTGGACACGGTATCCATACAGGAAGTGCAATTAGGACTGCTCGCCGGCTTTAAACCGGAGTCCATCATCTTTACCCCTAACGGGGTTTCCCTGGAGGAAATCGAGGAAGCCGCCGCTCTCGGAGTGCGCATCAATATAGATAACCTCTCGGTTTTGGAACAGTTCGGGAGCAAACATCCCGACGTACCGGTCTGCATCCGGATCAATCCGCACGTAATGGCCGGTGGCAACTCCAAAATTTCTGTGGGCCATATCGATTCCAAGTTCGGCATCAGCATCCATCAAATCCCACATTTGTTGCGGATCGTGGAACTCACCAAAATGAACATCAACGGTATACATATGCATACCGGCAGTGATATTCTGGACATAGACGTTTTTCTATACGCCTCTGAAATTCTCTTTGAGACCGCCAAAAATTTCAAAAATCTGGATTTTATCGATTTTGGCAGCGGATTTAAGGTACCGTACAAAGAAGGCGATATCGAGACCAATGTGGAAGAGCTCGGAAAAAAATTGACGAGCCGATTCAACAGCTTTTGTAAGGAATATGGCAAAGAACTTACCCTTGCCTTTGAACCTGGCAAATTTCTAGTGAGCGAGGCGGGATTCTTCCTGGCGAAGGTAAATGTGGTAAAACAAACTACCTCAACGGTTTTTGCAAGTATCGATTCCGGTTTCAATCATTTGATACGCCCCATGTTTTACGGGGCTACCCATAAAATTATCAACCTTTCCAATCCGCAAGGTCGGGAACGTTATTATTCAGTGGTGGGCTATATTTGTGAAACGGACACCTTTGCCAGTAACCGGAGGATCAATGAGATAACAGAAGGCGATATCCTTTGCTTTAGAAATGCAGGGGCTTATTGCTTTACCATGGCCAGCAACTACAATTCCCGTTTTAGACCCCCTGAGGTGCTTTGGCACCAAGGCAAAGCCATCTTGATCAGGGAACGGGAGAATTTTGACGACCTAATCCGAAATCAAATCGATAGTAAAGACCTATTTACACAAGCCCCTAAAAAAAAGGAAGTTACCGCTGTAAAATAAAATGTCACTAACTGCGTTAGGTTTTGCATACAGAACGGACAAATAGAACCGTCAAATACAATACTACATGAGATTATTATCACTACCCTATTTAAAGGCACTTCTTATCCTTGGGCTTGGACTGATGGTGCTTGCCGCAAATGCCCAAGAAGTTAAATGGATTTCTTGGGACGAGGCCGCCAAACTTTCCCAAACCGATGCTACACCTAAAAAGGTATTCATCGATATTTACACGGACTGGTGCGGATGGTGCAAAAAAATGGACAAGGATACTTTTCAGGACCCGGAGGTGGCCGCATATATGGCCAAAAACTACTATATGGTAAAGATGGACGGGGAAGGCAAAGAACCCATAGAATTTCAAGGAAAAACCTTCAATTTCGTAAAATCGGGAAGATCGGGCTACCATGAATTTGCCGCCGCCCTGATGCAAGGGAACATGAGCTATCCTACCACGGTTTTCCTGGACGAAAACCTCAAAATGCTATCCCCGGTCCCCGGATACCAAAAGGCGGATGCATTTTTGCAGATTGCCAAGTACTTTGGGGATAACATTTATAAGGAAAAAGATTGGCAAGCCTACGCTGGTGGAAGCAAATAAGCCTCAATTTCATCGACCCATAAGATAAATGGCAAACGGTGAAAATCCGGCATTGATGATCAATGCTTTAATCCTTGGCCCAACTTCCATTATTGGATACCGCTACCTACTGTAATTCGGGGACTCTTTGGTGATCGTCACATCGTGGGGATGGCTTTCGTTGATTCCGCTGGAGGTAATCTTGACAAACCTTCCAGTTTCCTTAAGGGTTTCTATATCCTTGGCCCCGCAGTACCCCATACCGGCACGCAGCCCGCCCACGAATTGATGGATACTTTCGTACAGATCGCCTTTATAGGGAACCCGGCCAACTATGCCTTCTGGGACCAATTTTTTAATATCGTCCTCCACATCCTGAAAATACCGATCTTTGCTGCCCTCTTTCATGGCCTCGACGGATCCCATTCCTCGATATGATTTATATTTTCTACCCTCATAAATTATAGTTTCCCCTGGGGATTCCTTGGTACCGGCCAATAATGATCCCAACATAACACTATCTGCACCGGCAGCTATGGCTTTGGGAATATCCCCCGTATATACAATCCCTCCGTCTGCGATAACCGGAATCCCACTGCCCTTGATGGCAGCTGCCACTTCCAAAACAGCGGAAAACTGTGGGAAACCTACCCCTGCAACGATCCGGGTAGTGCAGATGGACCCAGGCCCAATTCCAACCTTTACAGCGTCGGCACCGGCGTCTACCAAATATTTGGCTGCTTCGCCAGTTGCTATATTTCCTACGATAATATCCAGTTCGGGAAACCTTTTCTTAACTTCCTTCAGCACGGTCACCACTCCCTTGGTGTGCCCATGGGCGGTATCGATGACAACCGCATCTACCCCGGCGTTGACCAAGGCTTCTGCCCTTTCCACCGCGTCATGGGTAACCCCCAAAGCCGCAGCGACCCTCAACCGGCCATATTGGTCCTTATTGGCAATAGGCTTTTGGGTGAGTTTGGTGATATCCCGAAAGGTAATAAGTCCGACCAATTTATAGTCGTCATTTACCACAGGCAACTTTTCAATTTTGTTTTCTTGTAAAATATCCTCTGCCTGCTCCAAGGAAGTACCCTCGCTCACGGTAACGAGGTTTTTGGAGGTCATTACCTCGGCAATGGGGCGGTTGTTGTTCTTTTCAAAACGCAAGTCCCTATTTGTAACAATTCCTATAAGCTTCCCCTCGGCATCCACTATCGGGATTCCACCAATGCTAAATTCCTTCATGCAAGCCTTTGCATCACCGACCAAGGCCTTAAGGGGCAAGGTTACGGGATCCAAGATCATACCACTTTCTGCCCGCTTTACCTTGCGTACCTTGGCGGCCTGCTGCTCTATGGTCATGTTTTTATGCAATACCCCAATACCGCCCTCCCGCGCCATGGCAATTGCCATTCGGGATTCGGTAACCGTATCCATGGCGGCTGAAACTATGGGTACATTTATGGTAATGTTCCTTGTGAATTTTGTCTGAATATTTACTTCTCTTGGAAGTACTTCGGAAAAGGCAGGAACCAGAAGTACATCATCGTATGTGAGACCTTCCCCGAGAATTTTGTTTAGGTGGGCTTGCATGGCAATTAAGGATTAATTGCGTGCAAATGTACTACATTTACAGAGAAATATGGGCTAGATAATAATTTTTCTGAAATATCCGATTCTTTTAAGCCTTACCCTTTCCCTATACAAACTAATGATACGCCCCGAACAAATCGGATGCCTTGTTGTGTGCCGCTTCAAAAGCCATCCAGTTTACTTGGGTATCCACCCGTTTGGCAGTAAAATAGGAGAGCATCTTTTCTGTAGGCATATTGCCCGTAAGTTCATCCTTGGCCATGGGACAGCCTCCAAAACCTTGAATGGCACCATCGAATCTTCGGCAACCGGCCAAGTATGCCGCATCTATCTTTTCATGCCATTTAGCAGGGGTAGTGTGGAGATGGGCACCAAATTCAATTTCTGGATATTTAGGGATAAGGTGCGAAAACAAATACCCGATATCCTCAGCGGTCGAAGTGCCTACCGTGTCCGAAAGGGAAAGGATCTTGGTTCCCATATCGGCTAATTTTTCGGTCCAGGACCCCACGATGTCCACGTTCCACGGGTCGCCATAGGGATTTCCGAAACCCATAGAAATATAAGTAACAACCTGCTTCCCGGCAGCGTGGGCAAGTTTCAGGATTTCCTCCAAGGTTTCAACGGATTGCGCAATGGTTTTGTGGGTGTTCCGCATCTGGAAGTTCTCTGAAATGGAAAACGGATATCCTAAATAATCAATGCTTTTATGGGAACATGCATCTTCCGCCCCCCTTACATTGGCTACGATAGCCAATAATTTGCTCAGGGATTTGGATAAATCCAATTGGGCCAAGACTTCCGCTGTATCCTGCATTTGTGGAATTGCCTTGGGGGACACAAAACTTCCAAAATCGATGGTGTCGAATCCACAGCCTAAAAGGGACTGTAAATAATGCACCTTTTTGTCCGTGGGAATAAAGGTTTTAATGCCCTGCATGGCATCCCTTGGACATTCTACGATCTTGACCTTATCGGACATGGAAATTCTTTTTGGAACAAGTTTAATCGAATCGATTTCAAACCCAAAAATACCATTAATTATCTGAAAAAAGTATATAAATGGCAATCCCGACGAACACTACAATTTGGACCCATTTGAGAATGACCGTCATTTTGGAATGTCGGGAAAAAATATTGGCGAGCGTTCCCGAAAAATAAGCGATCCCACAAAAAACAACGAAGGCAATGGCCATAAACAACAGGCCCAATGCATAAAACTGAATTATGACATTTAAAAAAGTACTGAACAAAAAAGAAGGAAAAAAAGCCAAAAAGAAAAGCGTGACTTTTGGGTTGAGCACATTCATTAAGAAGCCGCGCCCAAACAACTTCCAAAAGCTCTTTTTCGGGCCTATTTCATTGGTGATATCCAATGAAAAGTCACTTTTATAGACCTTGAACGCCAAAAATAAAAGGTACAATGCCCCTAGAAATTTAATCGTGAAAAATACATTGGGATTGTTCTTTATTAGGATTGATACGCCAAAGGCCATCAAAGTGGTATGTACCAAACATCCGGTTACAAGGCCCGCGGCCGTAGCATAGCCGTATCTTTTACCGTAGACCATACTTTGGGTCAGCACATAAATATTGTCCGGTCCTGGGGATAGGGCCAATGCCGTTGTTGCAATAACAAAGGTAATTATGATGTTGTAATCCATTTATTTAGTTTTTTGTTGAAAGCATGAAAACCCTGAATTCTGCTACTATTCCCGTAAAATACAATTTTACCTGAAATTAAAATCAATTTTATATCTTCACTCAAAAAATATATGAAAAAGACCACCATTGCGATTGCCTCCATCCTTTGCATCCTTTCCTTGGGACTTATGTCCTATAACACACAACAGCATAAAAATAACAATCAAAATTTAATGGAAAAAAAGCAAGACAGTGTTCTGCGTCACGTGGTGCTCTTCAAATTCAAGGATGGGGCACCTAAAGAAAAAATAACAGAAATTGAAGAAGCGTTCATGGCCTTGCCTTCCAAGATTCCGCAAATCGTTTCGCTGGAATGGGGCTTGAACAATAGCCCCGAAGGATTGAATAAAGGGTTTACCCATTGCTATTTTCTAACCTTTAAAAGTGAGGCAGATAGGGCAATTTACCTTCCCCATACCGACCATAAGGCTTTTGGAAAAATGCTGGGGGATTATTTGGACGATGTACTCGTTGTAGATTACTGGAGCCATAAATAGTAATCATTTCTTAATTTCGTCCCATTTTTATCCCATCCAAAATTTGATCATCGGTACCTCAATGTGCATTTTCGACCCAAAATGTCAAAGTGCCATGACCAATATCATTGGGTTCCTCCCCAATATGGAATAGTTTTGTTCCTTAAACTTAAACATCCCAGCCGATGAAAACTATTTTATATGCCACCGATCTTGCCGAACAATCGGCACCTACTTTACGCTACGCCTACACCTTGAGCAAAAGTATGGGGGCAAATCTTGTTGTTTTCCATTCTTATGATGTTCCTCCCGTACGGAATTTGGTCACTAGACCGTTGGAGCAAATGGAATATCACATAATAGAAGAGCAAAAGGAGGTTGTAAAGTCATTTTGCATCAAACATATAGGTGATGAACTCGACCTTAATAAGGTTAAAATCGTAGTTGTTTGTAAGGATTCAGTTTTAAATGGACTCATTAAATTATCCAAGGAGCTTGAGCCAGACCTGGTCCTAATTGGAAGAAAGGAAAAGCATACGGAAAGAGGGATTTTTGCAGGGGATATCGGTCAGGGTCTATTGAAAAGATTAAGCTGTCCGATCATGATCGTTCCCAGCCATACAAATGGCTCACCACTTAAGAATATATTATACGCCACCGACTTTGAAGAAGCCGATATTTCGGCTGTTGCAAATTTGATTTCCATTGCCTCAGAGGTAAATGCCAAAATACATGTCGTTCATGTTACCACTGAAAAGCAATACACCGGTACGGAACAAATGGAATGGTTCAAGGAAATGTTGGCACAACGGGTAACTTATAAAAACCTTGGGTTTAAGGTTCTTTTTTCGGAAAACATAGAGGCAAAACTTAAGGAGTATTCCGAGCTTATCCAGGCCGATTTGGTAGCCCTGTTATATCGTGAAGAAAAAGGGTTCTTCCAAAGCCTTTTCAATAAAAGCTTGGTGAAAAAATTGGATAATCAAATCGATATTCCCCTGTTGAGTTTCACCAAGTGACCTATAGGTCTTCCCAAATTTACAATTTATTAGACCCTGCAAACTTTGATGTAACCGTCGGGAAATCTTAGGTTGCCACCTGGGTTTTCCAATAGCACCTATAACGGTTCTGAAGAAATTTTTAGTCAAAAGGCCCTGACGCCTTCATTTAAGATATGCCTTTGTCTCGGCAACTGATAGTTACATTTTAAGATAGGATATCCAATATTATGCAGTTCCCTTTTGGCTTTGTCAAAGGCCTCCATATTATCGTAGACAAAGTAAAGAGTCCTATTTTCGATATTGATATCCAAAATGCGGATATTCAAAATTCGACTCAGATTGCGCACTATAGTATGTTTGCAACGATCTGAATTAAGATGCTTTAATTTTGCCACGGCTCTCATAATTTTCTAGGTTTTTTTAAATGACAAGTAAATATATGGCAACAACTTCAAAACCCAAATGACATTGGTCATGTAGACCAATTTTAAATTTTTGTTGATTGGTGGGTGTTTCGTTTCTTTGCCGAACCATATCCTATTCAACATCTTAAACAGTATGACTATAAATTGGATATTATTGATCGTCGGAGGACTCTTTGAGACCGGATTCGCAATAAGCTTAGGCAAGGCACAGCAAACTTCCGGTAGGGAAATGTGGTTGTGGCTGGGCACTTTTGCTATTAGCGTTTCCATTAGTATGTACCTTCTTTACAAAGCAATGGACGGGGAAAAAGCAATCCCCGTAGGTACTGCCTACGCCGTATGGGGAGCCATAGGTGCAGTGGGCACGGTCATAGCAGGTATTATACTATTTAAGGAGCCCGTAACTTTCTGGCGGATGTTCTTCCTTACCACCTTGGTCATTTCCGTAATCGGATTGCAGACGGTAAGCAGCCACGGTTAAAAAGTCGATATTAAAACCCAACGGGCATTGGGTAAAAAAAAGAGAGCGCATTGCTACGCCCTCCCTCTTTTTTAAAAAAATCTACCCATATTGGAATCTACGAATAATTTTCGGCCAGTTCTTCCTGTTTGGAGACACTTGCCCGAAGCATCCATGCCATTTCTTCGTGTTCTTGCAATAGACCGGTCAGAAAATCGGCCGTACCAACATCATTGTAGTTATCCTCGACTTTGGAAATGTTCCCTCGGATAAATTGGACAATGGCATCATGGTCCGCCAACAGCGATTTAATATAATCCTGGCTAGAATTACCCATGGCCGACTTCTCCTCCAAATGGGTAAGGTTCAAAAACTGGCTTAATGTGGCCGGTGCATAATGTCCAATCTTACGGATCCGTTCCGCTACGCTATCAATTGTTTTTTTGATACTGTTGTAATGCTCTTCAAAAAAGAGGTGCTTGGTATGGAAATCGTGACCTTCGAGGTTCCAATGCGCCCCCAGTGTCTTTGTATACAGGACAAATTCATCGGCCAGTAATATTTCCAATACTTCTGCTGTTTTTTCCCTGTTTTCTTTTGAAATACCAATGTTCGTTTTCATATTTTTGATTTTAAATTAATATTCTATTTTTTAGTGCATTCGATGGCTATACGCCATCTACCACCTTTTTTAGCTTTTTTGTTACGTCGGAGGCCAATTGCTCCAATTTGTCGTTTTTAATGGCCATCATCGAGGCCTTGGGGTTTACGGCCGCCACTTCGATCTTGCCATCGCCATTTTCTTGAACAATGACATTACAAGGCAACATGGTTCCCACTTTGTCCTCGGCCAAAAGGGCACTGTGGGCATAACCTGGATTACAGGCCCCAAGGATGGTGTACTTTCTAAAATCGACATCCAGTTTGCTTTTTAAAGTGTTTTTGATGTCGATTTCGGTCAAAACCCCAAACCCTTCTTTCTTCAGTTCGTCCTTTACTTTGGAAATGACCTCGTCAAAGGTGCCGGTTACTGTTTTACTGATGTGATATTCCATAGCTTTATTTTTATGATTAAACTTCTCCGAGGCAGGGTCCCGTCCGAATGGCCCGGGCAGAGCCGCCAGGCAATCCTATTGATTTAAGTAGTAAAGGTACCCACTATTTCCAAGGTGTGCCATGACGAAGGTCATGCGAGCACATTTTCTTCATCCCATCACTGTCCTACAAACTTTGTGGACTGACCATTATCATGGCAAGGCTTAAAAAAGGTCCTTATGTTTGTGGCTATGGCTTTAAACTTATTAGGTATGGAAAAAAGGATTTTATTACCCACCGATTTCTCAAAGAATGCGCGGAATGCCATTCGATTTGCCTTGGACCTATATGCCGACCGTAAATGCAGTTTTTATTTTTTAAACGTGTACGATGTAGATGGCTTTTCGATAGAAGCTTCAGAATATAGACCGGAACGGGGTCAGCGATCGTATGAAATTGAAAAACGGAAATCGGAGGAAAGGTTGGAACAATTGATGAAGGACCTACGTCCGTTTTCCAATCAAACAAAACACAATTTCCACGCCATCCCTTCATTTAATACGTTGCTGGAGGCCGTGAAGGAGGTCATAGCGCAAAAGGATATTGATATTGTGATAATGGGAACCAAGGGTATTACAGGCTCCCGATTGGCCATTTTTGGCACTAACGCCATAAATATCATGGATAACGTAACGGAATGTCCAATCCTCGCCATTCCAGAAAATGCAATATTTAAGACCCCAAAGGAAATTGTTTTTCCCACGGATTACAAAACGCCATTTAAACGGAGAGAATTAAAATACCTCATGAATATTGCCAAAATGCACGGTGCTTTTATCCGGGTGCTCCATATTAAACAATCCGCAAATCCCAAGAACCCCCAACAGGGCTACAAAGAATTGTTGGAATGGATTTTAACGGAAGTTGATCATAGTTTTCATGAATTGGAAGGCATCAATGTGCAAACTGGCATTAACGCCTTTATTGTCAGTCGCAATAGTGATATGGTAGCCTTTATCAACGAAAACCGGGGAATTTTTAAAAAAATATTATCAAGATCCTTGGCCAAGGAACTTGCGTACTACTCCAAAGTACCCATACTGGTATTAAAGAATAGAGCCTAAACGGCAGAAAATGTGGAGGATGGAAAGATGCAGGAACAGAAATAATAAAAATGAAATATTAAACCATCGGTATTCAATTGAAAAATGAACGAGTTTAAACCAGTTCACTATGAATATACCGCAAATAAAATGCTACAGTCATGAATAATAATCGAACAATGTCCGAAAGGACCCAGAAAATGAAGAAACTATATTGGCACATCCAACATTGGAAATCGGATTTGCAATTTATGGAAGACGAAACCACTTTTATAAAGAAGGTGCTTAACTCGGATATTTTTGAGCCTAATATGCCGAACCAATTTGAGAGATTGCAAGGCTATCTTGGACGAATGGACGAATTTAAGGGGCGTAAAATCCGACTTCGACAGGTAATTTCACAACATGAAATCCGTCTGGGCAGTCTGATGGAGAATTATGATGATGATGCCCTAAAAGCCAATATCCTTCATAGCCACGACGATTTGGAAATGGAAGTCCTTAGTTGCACCGATGATTTTAAAAATCTAAAGGCCGAAATCTTCAACTATGTAGGAGGAACGCTAAAAAAGAGAATTGTAAATCCCAGATCGTCCACATAAATAGAGAAATTAATGATCCTTTTTGATTTTTGTTCGAACGAGAATTAATTTCAATGACAGAAAAGGATGCTTCACTTGCCAAATTGGCCGCTTTACCTAAAAAGCTCCAATTTCCCGAATGGGGCGTGTCTATATTTGTACAATAAAGTTGGAATTAAAAATAGTAAAAGATAAAAAAATGAAGAAAATAAGTTCAATTATGGGACTGGGATTGTTAAGTGCAATGTTCATGTCCTTTACCGGGGCCAACGAATGTGGCCCAAATGTAGTAGATTTAAAGGTCGAGGATATTTCCGTGATCAAAGTAGAAGAAGAAATTGATCTAGGCTTTAATACGGCGCAGTATTTGCCGATAGGATTTAATCCATATAAAGGAATAATATTAAATTTGGATGATATTGTCATCCTCGAGAAAGAACCAGAAATTCAGTTGGACTTTGACACTAGCATGTATTTGCCCGCTGATTTTAATGCCTGCGAAGGAATGGAGGCAAAAAACAGATCCACTGACTTCCTTAAAAAAGAAGAAGAAAAATTCATCATGGAATTTAATGATGAGGATTACCTTCCGGAATTCCTTGATTCCCTAGCCAAATAAGTCGGGAAACCCGGGATCATTACGATTACAAAATGCCCATGGTTTAACCTAAACCATGGGCATTTTTGATTTTTTTACTGGACGTAAACCCATCTGGTTGCCCAATGGTTTTCCGAATTCCTGCTGAGAACAGAACAATGTTTACAGCTTACCCTTGGCCAAGATAGCTTTGTTTATCCTGCATACCAGGGCCGGACCTTCGTAAATAAAACCGGTCCAAATCTGAACAAGGTCGGCCCCAGCTTCCAATTTTTCCAAGGCGTCCTCGGCCGAATGGATTCCGCCAACCCCAATAATTGGAAAGGCCTTATTGCTTTTTGTGGACAAAAACCTTATCACCTCCGTACTACGGTCCCGTAAGGGCAAACCGCTCAAGCCTCCCTTTTCCTCTGTCAAGATCAAATCGGACTTCAATCCGGTTCTTTCAATGGTGGTATTGGTGGCAATAACCCCATCAATTTTTGTATCCTTAACGATTCCGATAATATCCATCAGCTGATCGTCCGTAAGATCAGGAGCTATTTTTAGCAAAATAGGGCGTATTCTTACTCCTTTTTTGATGGCAAGCTTAGAATTCTCAACCTTTATTTCCCGTAGTAAGGCAGTTAATGGTGCCCTATCCTGTAACTCCCTAAGCCCTGGGGTATTGGGCGAGCTTACATTTATCACAAAATAATCCACATAATCGAAAAGGACATCCAAACAGATCAAATAATCCTTAATGGCTTCTGAGTTCGGTGTATTCTTGTTCTTTCCTATATTGCCGCCGATAATGACCTTGTGCCGTTTTTTTAAATCCTCGGCCGCCGCCAACACCCCATTGTTGTTGAAACCCATTCGGTTGATGATGGCCTTGTCTTCCTTAAGTCGAAACAATCTTTTCTTGGGGTTGCCAGGCTGTGGTTTGGGGGTTAACGTTCCTATTTCTATGAATCCGAAACCAAAATGGGAGAGTTCATTATACAGTCCCGCATTCTTATCAAATCCGGCCGCCAGGCCCACAGGATTTTTGAATTTTAGACCAAAGACCTCCCTTGCCAGGCCTGGATCTTCAACGACATACCTTGCGTCAAAAAGCTTGGAAAAACCAATTTTGGAGGAAAATCGAATAAGGGCAAAGGTAATGTGATGCACCAGCTCGGGATCTAGTAGGAAGAGCAAGGGACGAATCAGTAATTTGTACATGGGACGTTTTAGAGTTTTGACAAAAATACGAACTCATTTGGAGTAGAAGGTCGTAGCGACCACCTTTTTGAAAAGTTTGGCCATTTTTAAAACACTTCAGTTTTGGACCGGGGTTACCACGAGGGGTTTTAAAAATATTTCCCGGCAAAGACCAACATAGCGCCGATATTGTTTTTCATTAAAAATCGCCAACAATTTCCTGTCGTAGCTCTTGGAGATCTCGGCTACCCTATTCTGTATCTTTTTGTATTCAACAGCTATTTTCTCAAGGTCCTCAGGGGTAGTCTGGGGCTGTGATTCCAAAAGTTGATTTGCTTGCTGTTGGGCGGCATCGGTCTCCTTTTCCAATTCCACCTTCCAAGCCTCCATCTTGGCAATCTGTTCGTTATTCATTTGAAAAACCTGGATTATGACGTCGGTATCCTTTCCCCCGATCGCCAAGGTGCAATCCTGTGCATTTGCCATAAAACAAACCATCAAGGTTCCAAAAAGTAAAAAAATTGATTTAAATGAGTTCATTATATCATCGGTAAATACTAAACGAGTGCAATTATTATAACCCAAGATCCAACTGAAAAATCACATCAAAGTACCATAAAAAAATAAATTTATACAATACCCGTCAATGTCCAAGTTTGATGCTGATCACACAATATCGTACTTTTGAACAAAACTTCACAAATGCAAACCCTCATCGACCGATTTATTAGTTATATTACCATAGACACACAAAGCGATCCCAATTCAGACACCACCCCGAGCACAAAAAAACAGTGGGATTTTGCCCATAAGCTGGTCAATGACCTCAAGGAAATCGGGATGCAGGAGGTCACCATAGATGAGAATGCCTACGTCATGGCTACCCTACCATCCAACCTGGGTCATGGTTCCGCGGTCATTGGCTTTGTTTCGCATTTTGATACTTCCCCGGATTTTAGTGGTACAAACGTAAAGCCACAAATTATTGAAAATTACGATGGAAAGGATATCCTACTCAACAAGGATAAAAATATTATCCTTTCCCCCAGTTATTTTGATGATCTGCTGCAATACAAAGGGCAGACCTTGATTACCACCGATGGCACTACCCTATTGGGGGCAGATGACAAGGCCGGGGTTACCGAGATTGTGACGGCCATGGAATATTTGATCCAACATCCCGAAATTGGGCACGGAAAAATCCGGGTCGGGTTTACGCCGGATGAGGAAATAGGGAGGGGCGCCCATAAATTTGATGTCAAAAAATTTGGGGCCGACTGGGCCTATACCATGGATGGAAGCCAAATTGGAGAATTGGAATTCGAAAATTTTAACGCTGCAAAAGCCAAGGTTATCATCAAGGGAAAAAGTGTTCATCCCGGTTATGCCAAAGGTAAAATGGTGAACGCCATCAATATTGCCCAAGAGTTTATGGCCTTGCTTCCAAAAAATGAGGTACCCGAACTTACCGAGGGAAGGGAAGGATTTTTCCACATTCACCATCTAAAGGGGGAAATTGAACACGCCGAATTGGAAATGATCATCAGGGACCACGATCACGGAATTTTTGAGTCACGAAAGCAGGTTTTGCACGATATTGCCCGTCAATTAAATGAAAAATACAAGGATTGCATTGTGTTGGAAGTTGAGGACCAATATTACAACATGAGGGAAAAATTAGAACCCGTGTTCCATATTGTTGAAATTGCCAAAGAGGCCATGGAAGCTGTGGGCGTAACCCCCATCATTAAACCGATTCGGGGAGGAACGGACGGGTCCCAATTAAGTTTTATGGGATTGCCTTGCCCCAATATTTTTGCCGGGGGACATAATTTTCACGGAAAATACGAATACGTACCCGTGGAGAGCATGCAAAAAGCGGTGGAGGTCATCGTTAAGATTTGCGAATTGGTCGGGCGAAAGAATTAATCCTTATTGGGTAATCGGATTATTTGAACCAAGAGTAATTTTAGCGGGAAAGGAACTTCGTGACAAGTATCGATATAGATATAGGGGACACCGAATCCCAAAACTAGTTTATCCTGTTAAACATCAGCAATCGAACGTCCATTACCCCTTCCCCCGGAATTTCCAAAGCCTTGAGTGTTAGTGTGCCCCTTCCCTTTACCAAATGGATCTTGCCCAGGTGCATAGGCACAAAATCTTTGGTATAGGATTCCTGTCGTGGGTCCCTATCCCTTTCCTTGCCCACTAAGGGGGGGTCGTGGGCTTCGGCTACCACTCCTTCGAGCCGTTCGTTCCCCAGCTGCAGTTCAAATCTTGCCCCCAAATCCGTTTCCTTTGCCGTATAATAAAGATCTACTTCGAAATCCCCATCGGCCAGTACATCCACGTCCCACGTAATGCTGTCCCCGATACTTTTCCAGTTGGTAAAAAAAGAACAGTTGGGCCACCTATTGCTGCGTTCTATCCTTCCATGGGGCATACCATCCCGAGCCGGTAGTTGGGTAAACCCAAAATTCGGGTCGCCCAATGGAAACGGGCGATCATCTTCCAAATTGGTTAGCGGGTTTACATCCTTGAGCCATGCTGCCTTTAAATCTTTCAAGGAATCCGTTAGTTGTGGCATTTGTCCTGAGATATCCTTGGTCTGCCCCATATCGGCCTCCATGTCGTATAACCGCCCATTACTGTCCAGTCGATATTTTTGGGTACGGATACTGGTTGCCCCCTGCCAATAATTGTAAACGATTCTAGAGGGCCATTCCGTGTTCAACTCGAGCAATAAAGGCTGAAGGCTTTGCCCGTCCACCGGTTTTTCGGTCTTTAGGGGGATGCCGGCCAAATCGGCCAAGGTGGGCAATAAATCGATGGAACTGGCAATTTGTGGGATATGTTCTCCTGGGGACAGTTTGCCTTTCCACTGCATGACCATTGGCGACCGCACTCCCCCCTCGTCCGTGGCACCTTTTTTGCCCTTCATTCCACCATTCCAACGCCAGCCGTTGGGCCCATTGTCGGACAGATACAATACAATCGTATTTTCTTCCAATCCCAACGCCCTTAATTTGTCAAGGATTCGACCAACGTTATAGTCAATGTTTTCCACCATGGCCAAAGCGGCCTTGGTAAAGTTTTCATCCTCCAGTTCCTGCCCTTGGTATTTAAGTTCAAGTTCCTTGTCCTTGAACCGATTCCAAAATTCATCGGGAACCTGCATCGGGCTGTGGGGAGTATTGTACGGCAAGTACAAAAAGAAAGGGCGGTTCTTGTTGTTCTCCATAAAAGCCATTCCTTTATCGGTAAGGTCATCGACCAAAAAACCTTCCCCTTTTACAATCCTGCCATTGTGCTCCAACATTGGACTGAAGTAGTTGCCCCAATGGCCGGAACAAAATCCGTAAAAATCGTCGAAACCCCTGGCATTGGGATGATAGGGAGGTTGCATTCCGTTGTGCCATTTTCCATAGGCAGCGGTAGCATAGCCTGCTTGTTTAAACACCTCCGCTACGGTAGTCTCTTGAAGATTCATCCGTTCCCCACCAGAGGAAGTGGAATAGACCCCTAGTCTTGGGAAATAACGGCCGGTCAAAATTTCAGCCCGGGTTGGGGAACAAACGGGACTCACATAAAAATAATCAAAAGTAACCCCGTTTTTGGCGATAGTATCGATATTTGGGGTCTGTAAGTTCGTATTGCCCGTCAGCCCAAGATCACCCCAACCTTGGTCATCTGCCAGAATAAGGACGATATTGGGCCGGTCGTTCCGAAGCGATTCCAGTTTCGTTTTTGTTTGTTGATGGGACTGTTCCTTACAGGAAATTAAAAGAGAAAACAGGATTAGGATTCGAACCATATTTTAGGTGGTTTATGGTTTGTGGAAAATACGAAAGTAGAAAAAGAAGTTGGCAGTTGCAGTTTGCAGTAGGCAGATTTGGTTGATCGTTGATGGTTGAAATTCCAATGGAAGAACTTGAAATCCAGAAACCAATGACATCTTATTCACCTCGTACCGTGTATTTCCTATATTGCCGGTAATTTCCAACCGTTGTGATAATGGGCCTGAAGGAGCGCATTGGCATCACTTTCCTTAAATTGGCCGGCAGCGGCATCCCAATAGATCCGTTCTCCAGTTTTAAAGGCCACATTGCCTAAATGTGCAACCAAGGCGGCATCGTAACCCACCTTGATCGGTGCGTTCAAATGGGATGCATCCCTGCTTTTTACGGCCTCAATAAAATTCACGGTATGCAGGTCCAGTCCGCTTCCCTTACTTTTCTGCAACGGAACGTCTTCCATACGTTTGCCCGGGGTCTTGCCCCATCCTTTGAACTCCTCTTCGGCAATGACCTCCCAACCATTGCGATCGAGCACCAAGGTTCCGTTGTTCCCTATAAACGATATACCGTGATCACGGCCATAATTGCCATTGCTTATACCCGTAGCGTGCTCCCATAATATGGAAAATCCGTCATATTCATACACCGTTTGCAAGGTATCCGGGGTTTCGGCGGCATCATTGGGATAGGCGAAATTACCGCCCAAAGCCATAACCGATTTTGGGGTACCTGCATCCATCCCAAAAAGGGAGTAATCCAGCAAATGCACGCCCCAATCGGTCATTAATCCACCGGCGTAATCCCAAAACCATCTAAAATTAAAATGGAACCTATTTGGGTTAAAAGGTCTTTTTTCCGCTGGCCCCAACCACATATCATAATCCACTCCTTCCGGTACGGGGGCGTCTGGCAGTACGGGAACCGATTTCATCCAACCTTGGTAGGCCCAGGCTTTGGAAAGCCGGATTTCCCCAAGTTTTCCCGTCCGGACAAAATCAATTGCGTCGGCAAAGTGAGGCTGACTGCGTTGCCATTGCCCAATTTGCACCATCCGGTCGCTGGCATTCACCGCATTGAGCATAATATTACATTCCTGGACCGAATTTGCGATCGGCTTCTCGCAATACACATCCTTGCCGGCTTTAAGGGCATCGGTGAGCAATAGGCAATGCCAGTGGTCCGGGGTACCGATTATTACTACATCTATGTCCTTATTATCCAATAATTTGCGATAATCCTTATAAAATATCGGCTTTTTAATTCCGGCCTTCGCCAAGTCTTCGGCACGTTTATTTAGCACACTGTCATCTACATCGCACAGGGCTATAACACTAATTTCACCCATCTTCAACATAGAGCTCAAATCCGAAAATCCCATGCCGTTACAACCGATCAACCCAACGTTGATACGATCATTCGGACCAACCTTTTTTCTGATAACCGCCAAAAGGTCCATCGGAAACAAAAAAGCTGCCCCTGTTCCCACGGCAGCCAAAGTACTTTTTTTGATAAAATTTCTTCTATTGTGATACATACCCAAAGTTTAATGAGCATGAATTTAACACTTTTTTTAGCAATTTTGATTTAATCCACA
This sequence comes from Sediminicola sp., assembly GCA_048266425.1. Taxonomy (GTDB): domain Bacteria; phylum Bacteroidota; class Bacteroidia; order Flavobacteriales; family Flavobacteriaceae; genus Cerina. The sequence goes on along the minus strand of JBLWZN010000044.1, from coordinate 3,284 downwards.
AAAAAAGCGTCGATGTTTACATCGGCGCTTTTTGTAGGCAAGGTTATAATATTACTTAATAATAGAAGTTAAACTCCATTTTAACGTAGTAAAGAACTAAAAGATGAAGGACAATAGACCCTTATAAGACTATTTAAATTTTTGGTGTTTAATATTTCCCTTTTTGACTATACCTATTAAACCCATTTATCCTTCTTCCTTTTGTCTTTTTGTCCTTCCCAGAAAATATAATTCTTACATTCATCCACTATATTCGTGGCAAAAACTATGTAGTTATTTCTTTTCCGGTGTAGCAGGAGCATTCAATTTCTTGCTCAATTCCATTGAAATAGCGGAACGGTCAAACTTGATCTTACCCGCCATGGTCTCAATGATACACGAAGAATCACTGTCATGGAGGTCGACTACCTTCCCGTACATCCCACTTTTTGTGATTATTTTGTCGCCTCGCTTTAACTCGGCTGCAAATTTCTTTTCATCCTTTTGTCGTTTCATTTGCGGACGGATCATAAAAAAATACGCCACTACAAATATTAGGACTAGCGGGAGAAATGGATATTGTTCTAACATAATTTCCTTATTTCTTTAATGGAACTGCTGGTGCAGGACTATTTTTGGGGTTAACGAATGCTTTTATTCTCAAAATTTCAGAACCTTTTTCCGTATTGGCAGTTACCGTGATGGTTTTAGTCACCTGGTTTTGTCCCGATCCGTTGAATTTCACCAACAATTCTCCAGATGCTCCAGGAGCAATCGGATCTTTTGGAGGGGATGGAACCGTACAACCACAACTACTCTTGGCATTGGTAATTATTAAGGGGGCATCCCCTGTATTGGTAAACTTAAAAATAGTTTCTTGTGGAGTTCCCTGTTCAATGGTTCCAAAATCGTGCTCCACTTCTTCGAAGGTCATTACAGGAAGACTTTTTGCAGCCGCATCCCTTTCTGCCGCAACATCTACATTAGCGGCATTTATTTTACTTGAAGCATTGTCCTTACAGGCAACGAATCCAAATACAGCGGCTAAACTTAGGACTAAAAATATTCTCTTCATTATTATAAAAGTTTTTAATTCGATGGCAAAAATAATGAATATTTGGCTATAACAGTCCCCTACCTACCTTTTTTAGTTTTCCCGAACTCTTATATTCCTTGACCAAGTTATCCAAAATTCCATTGATGAAGATACTGCTTTTGGGGGTGGAGTACTCTTTGGAAATCTCCAAGTACTCATTAATCGTTACTTTTTCTGGAATGGAGTTAAAATTCAAAAGTTCACAAATTGCCATTTTTAGAAGGATGGCATCAATATCCGCGATTCTATCCTTGTCCCAATTGGGGGTTTTCCCTTCTATCTCCTTGACCAATGTTTCATCGTTCAACAGCGTTTTAACGAGCAGTTGCTTGGCAAAAATCAAATCGTCGTCATCCTTTACCAATCTGGGCAAAAAGAAAGATTCCGATTGATTTTCCTTAATTTTCTTTAATTGTTTTAATATAAAGGTGTTTATAATCGGAATATCGTCTACCCAGGTAAGTTTGTCATCCTCAAAATAATCGTAGATTTTCTCGTTGGGCGCAACAACATTTTTAAAGATGTCTATCAAAAATTCCTTGTCCTCCTCATAGGTGTTTTGTTTGTTGGACATATATTTTCCATACGCATCATATTCGATGATTTCCTTATATAGGATTTTGACATACTCGTCGTTGAGGTACCAGTTTTTCAGCTTGCGTTTTTCCAGTTCATTCCTGAGCTGTGAATTACCTGCAATCTGAAGCAAAACCTTATTTTGCACAAATTTCTCCCTATTGGGATATTTATCGGAGGGGGTAGCCAGATATTTCTTGGAAGAGAGCCTCAATTGGCTTGAAGCCATTTCGTGCAGTTCGATCAAAAGGCTTAACATTAGGAGATAAAGGGTAAACGTATCGTCTATACTCGACCTTAAAAATTTTTCCTGTTTTTCCAGGGATTCGTCATGCGATTGGGTAATTGCATAAATACATTGCATCACTTTGACCCGAATATGCCTTCTTGTAAGCATTTTAAAGAACTTTAGCAGCTGGTTACACTTGTAGGCCGTAAAAGTAATATTATTTTGGGTTCTATTATTATTTCTAGGGAAGAAAATGGGACCGGCGCAGTCTTGACATCCAACAAATTGACCAAATGTTTAGGCTGCTTCCGCGGGAACAACCCATTTAAATAAACGTATTGAATGCCTTGGCACAGGGAAAACACTTCCCAGTCTTTGGAATATTTATGGTGACGGACCGCCTGTTGCAAGACCTTGATCCCTAAACCCAGCGTTCTGATTTACGGTACTTGAAAAACATGTATGGTAGCGCCTTATTTTGAACATCCCATTTTTTCTTATTGCTTTTGTACCATCAGGTTTTAAGGCAAACCCCTATCTTTGTCAAATTGATCACTATGCTATTTTTTAGTTCAAATAATCCATGAAGGAACTTAGATATTTAAACAAGTACTTTAAAAAATATTGGTTCAAATTATTGATAGGCATCATTATTACTATAATTGCCAGGGTTTTTTCATTGGTTCTTCCGCCTTATGTCAACAAATCCATAAAAGTGGTGGAAAGTTACATTGCGTCTGGTTCGGGAGATATGTCTTCGATAAAAGGGGAACTAACGGAATATATTCTCATTATTTTAGGGGCGGCGCTGCTATCCGGCTTCTTCACTTTTTTAATGCGCCAGACCATTATAAATGTCTCTAGGTATATTGAGTACGACCTTAAAAACGAAATTTACGATCATTATCAACGACTAAATCTAAGTTTTTACAAACAGAACAGGACGGGGGATTTAATGAACCGTATAAGTGAGGATGTAAACCAGGTGCGTTTGTACTGTGGGCCTGCGATTATGTATAGCATACAAACGTTGACCCTGTTCTTTTGTCTGGTCCCCATCATGTTTATAAAGGCACCTACCCTAGCCTTGTACACTTTACTTCCATTGCCGGTACTCTCTATCCTAATCTACCAAATAAGCCGGATAATACACAAGCGCAGCACCATTGTACAACAGTTCCTTTCTACACTCTCTACCTTTACCCAAGAATCATTTTCTGGAATTTCGGTAATCAAAGCCTATGGTTTGGAGCCAAAGACCAACACCGATCTTCAAACCCTGGCCATAGAGGGCAAGAATAGAAGTATGGACTTGGCCCGGGTAAACGCTTGGTTCGCCCCGCTTATGATTCTTTTGATAGGCATCAGCAATATTTTTGTCATTTATATCGGCGGGAGGCAGTA
>JBLWZN010000043.1:0-29691 GCA_048266425.1 Sediminicola sp. | reverse complement strand
CAAATTATGGCGCAACTGCTCTCTTTTATCGGAAAGCTCCTTTTTGGTATGTACTCGTTCTTTCTTCAAACGTGATTATTAAAAGCTCCCCTCTTCAGATGAAGAGGGGAATGAATCAGCCAAAGGCTGAGAAAGGGGAGTTTGAAAGCCCAAGCTTCGGTCCTATCGGGCAAGCCAAAGTTATAAAACTTCAGACTTGCGCTTTCAAACCCGGCCAGAATGATCTTCCCTGTCAAACCCTCCGTCTTCCTCGCTCCGCTGGAATCCACCTCCCTTTGTCCAAAGGGAGGAGCCTTTGATATTGCCTATAATAAAATTGTAGCTTTCAAACCCTCCGTCTTCTCATCTCCAATTGAATCCGGTTCTTAATAAAAATGCCCAATGGTCCTATCGATTACCGGTAGCACCAATTCCAAAGTTTTCTTGGAAACGGTAAGGTTCTTCAAGGATTGCAGCTGATGGACGTTGTGCACATCGGAGGCCACGAAATCTATAAATCCTTCCTCCAACAGTTTGTTCGCCACTTTGGGAACGGCGTTCCCGTAGTAATTTCCCAAGGAAAGTAAATTCATTTGAAAAAGCATCCCTTTTTCCTTGTACTTGGCGTATTTTTTAATTTGGTGATGCAAGAACCCATAGCGTTCCGGATGGGCCAAAATAGGGAATAGACCGTGCGTTTTGGTTTTATCAATCGCTTCTTCGAAATTAAGGGGGGGCTGTAGATAGGACATCTCCACCAATAAATAATTCTTGCGTAAGGGCATAACTTCCTTCTTTGCCACTAGGGATTCAAAATTGGCATCGATCATGTGTTCCGCCGCTGCCTCGATGTAAACGTCTTTCCAATCGTTCTTTAATAGCTCGTTTTGTAGCATCTTTAAGGAATCACCGATGGTTTGGGCAGTATTGGGATAGTAATTCTGCATAATGTGGGGGGTAGCGACAAAATTTCGGATTCCCAAATCCTGAAATCCCTTAAGAAGCTTCAAGGAATCGTCCAAAGTCTGGGCACCATCATCCAGTCCAGGAAGAATATGGTTGTGGATATCCACAAAGTTCTCCAAGTGATCTGCCAGGAATCTCTTTTTACCAAAAAAGTGGATCATCATTATACGTTTTCAATACAAAAATAATGTTTCTCGTGTTAACATCATACCAATTGGGAAGGGGTAAAATTTTGGATATTTTTAAGAGGTAATTATAAACAATTAATGCTTGGATGAGCCCTTAGCTTTTGGGGGGTTGATTGTTGCCAATTCGTTTTAACTCGATTTAACATACATTTAACCAAAGACGGTTAAACCATCCTCTATTTTTGAAATCCAATAAACTGTGATGTTATGAATATTGAGAAAAAGTTGCTTTTTGCCTTATTGATGTTAATTCTATCTGGTACGACCGCAATGGCCCAGTATGGATACGGAAGAGGCTATAATGGCTATGGTTATGGAAGACAAAATAACGGGATTCCGCAGGTAGATCAAACTCCTGAAAAGGAGGATCCCCCTACGGCCAAGGAAATTGTAGACTCCCAAATGCCGACCATTACGGAGACCCTTGGTTTAAATGCGTTTGAAGAGGCCGTGATGACCTCGGTATTGACCAAGTATATTCAACAGCGTATTGAGCTGCAGATCCTCCAATTAGACCAGGATAAAACCCGGGCAGCCTTGGATGATATTTTGGAGAACGAGGACGCTGAATTGAAGGCCGGGCTTCCAGAGGAAAAGTACGAAGCGTTTAAACAGCTTCAGAAGGATGGATTTCAAAAGACCAAAAAGAAAAATAAAAAAAATAAAAAGAACAAGGATAAAGATTAAAGAATAGGTTTTGATTCTGGCGGAAAGTTAGCGGTGTTTAAATAATTGGGTCTACCGCTGTACGCATATCGCTATTTAACTTTTTTCTGCAATCGGCGTTACACGAACAGCGAAACAAAACCGCGACCTTATCCGGAAAGCGGGAAATATTTTTCCCAAGTATAAACCCTTAACTTAATTCTTATCAATGAAACACGTATTGACGTTTGCCCTAATTTTAACCACCGCGCTCTGCATGGCACAACGCCCACAAGGAAACACCCGGGGAACCGTAAAAATTACAGGAACAGTTTTGGACAAGGACACCAATGAGCCATTGGAATATGCAACCCTGGTCTTGCAGAGTGTTGATGATCCGGATAAAATTGCCGGAGGAATCACGGATGAATCGGGTAAGCTTAATGTAGAAGTCGCTCCCGGAAAGTACCACATGAGAATAGAGTACATTTCATACAAGACGCACCAATTGCCTGATCAAAACCTTACTTCGGACATGGACCTTGGAATCGTTAAGCTAGCCTTGGACGTAGCACAACTAAAGGAAGTGGAGGTTGTTGGGCAAAAGACGACGGTAGAGCTTCATTTGGATAAAAAAGTGTACAATGTGGGCACGGATATGACCGTCAAAGGTGGTACGGTCACCGATGTTCTCGACAACGTTCCATCCGTCACCGTGGACGTGGAGGGCAACATCAGTTTAAGGGGGAATGAAAGTGTAACTATCCTTATTAACGGTAAACCATCGGCCCTATCGGGACTCAATCCCGATGCCCTTAGGCAACTGCCAGCGGATGCCGTTGAAAAAGTGGAAGTTATAACCAACCCTTCCGCCAGATACGATGCCGAAGGAACCGCGGGAATCATAAATATTGTACTTAAACAGAGTAAAACATTAGGGCTTAACGGCTCCCTTAGTCTCTATGCCGGACATCCGGACAACTATGGGGCAGAAATCAATCTTAACCTAAGAAGTGAAAAGTTCAACCTTTTTACCAATACCTCCTACCGATACAGCAATGCCCCTGGCAATGCAAAATTCGAACAACAAAACTTTGGTCCCTCCGGTGATATTGTTAGCTATCAGAACGAAATTAGGGACTATCAAAGGCAACAGGATGGGTTTAATACGAATCTTGGGTTTGAATATTTCCTTAGCGAAACCAGTAGCATAACAAATTCCTTCATTTATCGCAATTCCACTGGCACCAACACCATTGATGTGGATTTTTATAATTTTGATGCCAATTACGATCCAACCATTCAAAGGAACCGTTATACAACGGAAGACGAGGACGAAGAAAATGTACAATATTCCCTGAACTACGAAAAGAGGTTCAACGACAGTGGGCACAAACTCACTTTTGATTATCAGTATTCGTCGGGAAGCGATTTGGAAAACTCCCTCATCAATGAAATGGTGCTTGGAGAGGTTGATCAACTCCCTTCAGAGGCTATTTACAACAACGAAGGGCAAAAAAGTCAAATGGTGCAATCGGATTATGTCCTACCCTTTGGCAATGACAGCATCAAATCCCAGTTTGAACTTGGTTATAGGGGCACATTTAATAATTATGACACGGATTATGTCTATAGTATAGAACAGCCAAATGGCGAATTCGTTAGCAACCCCAATGTCACCAATGAACTCCTTTATAACGAATATATAAATGCGGCCTATACCCAGTTTGGAACTAAAATAAGGAATTTTAGCGTTTTGGCCGGACTTAGGATGGAGGCCACCAATATAGACATCAATCTACTTACCACGGACAAGAATACCCATAAATCCTATGTAGACTGGTTTCCTTCCTTGTTTTTGGGATACGAGGTTAGCGACACGGATCAATATACCGTTAGTTATAGCAGAAGGTTAAGACGGCCTTGGTCCCGATTTATCAATCCTTTTCCCTCTCTTTCCAGCAACACCAATATCTTTCAGGGAAACCCCGATTTGGATCCCACCTATACGAATGCGTTTGACTTTGGCTATTTGAAAAGATGGGACAAAGTGAGTTTTAATACTTCGGCCTACTACAACCATTCAACGGGGGTCTTTCTTTTTGTAGCTAGGGAAACAGGCGATTTTGTGGAAATTGAAAACCCGGACGATCCCAATAATCCCGTTTTGGTCCCAGTAATTATACGCAGTCCTATAAACTTGGCCGATGAAAGTAGATTGGGAGCGGAATTTACCACCACCTACACGCCAAAAACGAATTGGCGATTGACCTGGAACATTAATCTTTATCAACAATATCTTCGGGGCGACTATACCTACAACAATTATTTGGATGAAGAGATTACCCAGAACTTTGATTCGGACTATTTTTCTTGGTTTACAAGGTTAAGCGCCAAGATTCCATTGCCCGCAAAGATCGATTTTCAGACCAATCTTTTCTATTACGGCAGAAGGATAGATGCACAAAATATTAACAAAGGATCACTAAACACGAGTTTGGCCTTGAGCAAGGATATCCTTAAGGACAAGGCCACCTTGACCCTGAACGTAAGCGACCTGTTCAACTCAAGAAAGCGAAGGACGGAAACAAGGACCGAAAACGTATACACCTATAGTGAATTCCAATGGAGGGAGCGCCAGATAAACCTATCTTTTCTATACCGGTTTAATCAAAAGAAAAATCAAAATAATAGAGGCAACCAGCGTGAAGGTGGTGGAGGAGAGGATATGAATAATTTTGAAGGTTAAAAAACCTAAAAATAAATATAATGTGTTGTAAATTAGGGAATTAATGTAAGGGTTCAGTGGTTGCTCAACTTTTTAACCTGTCCGGCTAATTGCTCGGGCAGGTTTTATATTTAAATTCATAGTTTAGCGAGCCATTAAAATTTAAGGTCGTGAAATTGGCAACTACGATTTGTAGCTAGCAACGGATATCAGGAATCCATGGACTCCTAAAAGATTATAAAAGTTTGTTGAAAATCCACAGCCTTAAGAACGATTTTTTTGCACGCATAGGACAAAATTGCTTTGTCGGGCTGGCCTTGCCAGAAAAAGTAGATAAATATCATTAGATGAAAATGAAATACTTGATATATACTTTGTTGATAGGTTCCATAATCGGACTTATAACCTTTAGGATTCTAAAGAACAAAAAGGAGGGCGGTATCGATACCCCTAGGGGCAACGTTGCAACATCCGTAACCGGTATGGTAATGAAACCTCAGAAATTTGAGGACTATTTGTCCCTTTCAGGTTCTTTGGAAGCCAATGAACAAATAGATCTGCGAAGTGAGGTCTCGGGGGTTGTGGAGAGCATTAATTTTCGCGAGGGGAGTAAAGTTTCACAAGGTCAGGTTTTGTTCAAGGTAAACGATATTGAATTAAGGGCCCAATTGTCCAAGGTGCTGACCGCGCAAAAATTGGCAGGTGAAAATGAAAGAAGGGCAAAACTGTTGCTGGAAAAACAGGCCATCAGTCAAGAGGAATACGATATTTCACAGGCCGATTTTCAGTCTGCCAAGGCTGAATCAGACCTGATATCGGCGCAGTTGTCCAAGGCAACTGTGAGGGCTCCTTTTTCCGGGACTATAGGCCTGCGGTCCATCTCCGTTGGCACCTATGTTACCCCGGCAACGCTTATTGCCAAATTGATCAATACCAACAAGCTGAAAATTACCTTTTCGGTTCCCGAAAAATATGCGTCCAAGGTGAAGGTCGGTAACACCTTGACCTTTACTACCTCGGGATCCAAGGAAGTTTACACCGCGAAAATTTATGCCACGGAACCCGAGGTAGATGTGGCTACAAGAACCCTAAAAATGAGGGCAATTGCCGAAAATCCGGAAGGAAAATTGTACCCGGGGACCTTTGCGAACGTTAATCTTCCGTTGGAGGTGGTGAACGATGCCTTGTTGGTTCCCGCCCAAGCCTTGATTCCTATCCAAAACGGAAAAATGATATTTGTGTCCAATGGGTCCACGGCCAGGGAAGTTGTGGTGGAGACCGGTGCTAGAGGCGACAGTACCGTACGTGTAGTGTCGGGATTAAAGATAGGTGATACCGTTTTGACTTCTGGTGTAATGTCGCTCAAAAATGGCTCGCCAGTAAGCATTGACCTGAATGAAAATGGACAAAACGCCGCCGCTCAATGAATCTATCCACGTTAAGTATTAAGAGACCGGTCCTGACCATTGTAATAAATCTGGCCATAATTCTTTTTGGAATTATCGGATTTACCTATCTCGGGGTTCGGGAATTTCCTGCGATTGATCCTGCCCAAGTCTCGGTTAGGACCAGTTACAGTGGTGCCAATGCGGATATTATAGAATCGCAGATTACAGAGCCGCTTGAAAAATCGATCAATGCAATAGACGGAATCCGAAATATTACTTCATCCAGCAACCAAGGCTCCAGTAATATTAATATCGAATTTAACCTAGATAAAAATTTAGAGGAGGCGGCCAATGATGTTAGGGACAAAGTTTCCCAAGCGGTCCGCAGGTTACCGGAAGATTTGGATGCGCCGCCAGTTGTTTCCAAGGCCGATGCGGATTCCAGGGCCATCATTTCCATGACGGTGCAAAGCAGTAACAGAAATGTGCTGGAGCTTTCCGATTATGCCGAAAACGTATTGGCACAACGGCTTCAAACCATTCAAGGGGTCAGTGGGGTCCAAATTTGGGGTCAACGAAAATATGCGATGCGCTTGTGGATAGATCCCCTGAAACTGGCATCCTACGGCGTAACGGTTGCAGATGTTAGACGGGCACTGCTGTCCCAGAATGTGGAATTGCCCTCTGGAAAGTTAACGGGTGCCAATACGGAATTGGCCGTAAAAACCATCGGGAACCTTTCTACGGTAGAAGGTTTCAACGACATCATCATCAGGGCCGACGATGAAAAGGTAGTACGTCTTAGCGATATTGGAAGGGCCACTCTGGAGGCCGAAAATATGGAAACCAAACTTAGCGACTCCGGACAGCCAATGGTAGCAGTTGCCCTAGTGCCACAACCAGGGGCCAATTATGTGAATATCGCTGATTCCTTTTATAAGGAATTTGATAAACTAAAACAGGATCTTCCTGCAGATTTTAAGTTAAACGTCGTTATGGACGATACCCTTTTTGTAAAAAGGGCGATCAAGGAGGTTGGGGAGACCCTCATCATTTCCATAATTCTGGTAATACTCGTCATCTATCTATTTTTTAGGAATTGGTCCATGGCCTTACGGCCACTTATCGATATACCGGTATCCCTCATTGCCACGTTTTTTATCATGTGGCTATTCGGCTTTTCAATCAATGTCCTTACGCTTTTGGCCATTGTCCTGGCCACTGGTCTTGTTGTGGATGATGGGATCGTGGTGACCGAGAATATTTACAAGAAGGTAGAGGAGGGCATGCATCCCATTCAGGCGGCGATCAAGGGTTCTAACGAGATATTTTTTGCGGTTATCTCCATCTCCATTACGTTGGCAGCCGTTTTTCTTCCTGTTATTTTCCTCGAAGGATTTGTGGGAAGGCTGTTCCGGGAATTTGGGGTTGTCCTTGGGGCGGCAGTGCTGGTTTCCGCTTTTGTTTCCTTGAGCCTTACCCCTATGTTAAATGCATATATGATAAAGCCGGGAAAACAAAAGAGATCTAGGTTTTATGAGATAACGGAAAAGTATTTTGTGCGCATGAACAATGCTTACGCTGAAGGCCTCCGACGGTTTATGAAACGGAAGTGGCTCAGTTTTCCCATTTTGTTCGTTTGTCTTGGTATGATCGGCCTTTTTTACAGCTTGCTCAAAAAGGAAACGGCACCTTATGACGATCGAAGTAGCATAAGGGTGTCCGTAACGGGACCGGAGGGAGCATCGTACGATTATATGGATCGTTTTATGAATGAAATGACCAACCTTATAAACGATTCCATACCGGAAAAGAAGGTAAGTCTTATAATCACCTCCCCAGGCTTCGGGTCCTCATCGGTAAATAGTGGCCTTGCTATTATTTCCCTTATAGACCCGGATGACAGGGAACGTTCCCAACACGAGATTGCCAATGACCTTACCCGTTGGACAAGGAAGTATGCGGGTGCCAGGGTCAATGTGTCGGAATCGCCCACCATTGCGGTAAATCGTCGTGGAGGAATGCCTATCCAATACATTGTCCAGGCGCCGAACTTTGAGAAATTGGAGGAAAAAATCCCGGAATTTATGGCGGAAGTAGAAAAGGATCCCACTTTTTCAAATAGCGATGTAAACCTCAAGTTCAATAAGCCCGAAATATATGTTACTATAGACCGGGAAAAGGCGGAAAGCTTGGGCGTTTCCGTACTCGATGTCGCCCAGACCTTACAATTATCATTTAGCGGTCAACGCTTTGGATATTTTCTTATGAACGGAAAACAGTATCAGGTCATCGGTCAATTTGACAAAAAAGACCGAAGTACCCCGATGGACCTTACTTCCATTTATGTAAAAAATAAGGATGGCCTTTTGATCCAGCTCGATAATTTGGTAAGTACCGAGGAACACAGCAGTCCGCCGCAATTGTACCACAATAACCGTTACATGTCGGCCACTGTTTCGGCAAGTTTGGCTCCGGGCCAAAGTATAAGTGATGGGATAGATGCCATGGAATCTATAAGGACAAAGGTTCTGGACGATACCTTTACGACCGATTTGGGCGGGGAATCCAGGGATTTTGTGGAAAGTAGTTCCAATACCCTGTTTGCATTTGGGTTGGCGTTGTTACTTATTTTCTTGATTTTGGCAGCACAGTTCGAAAGCTTTATCGATCCGTTTATCATTATTTTGACCGTGCCCATGGCGGTTGCGGGGGCCGTGTTTTCCCTTTGGCTTTTTGGACAGACCTGGAACATTTTTAGCCAGATCGGAACCATTATGCTTATCGGCCTAGTTACCAAGAACGGAATCCTTATTGTGGAATTTGCCAATCAACTTCGGGAGGAGGGGGTTCCAAAAATGCAGGCCATACATAAAGCATCGGTATCCAGGTTGCGTCCCATTCTAATGACGAGCCTTACCATTGCACTTGGAGCCCTGCCAATTGCCTTGTCCATTGGCGCCGCATCTTCCAGTAGGATCGGAATGGGTGTGGTCATTATTGGGGGCACCATGTTTTCATTGATATTGACCCTATTTGTAATACCTGCCCTTTATATTGTTTGGTCTCGGGAAAAAAAGCACCGACCAGAATTTGACTTCCTGGAAAAAGCATGATCATGAATAGTCGAATATATTTTAGTTTATCGTTTGTAATGTTATTTTTTGTCCAAGCGGCAATGGCACAGCAGGTGCTCACTGTTGAAGAAGCCGTTAGTATTGCTTTGAAGAACAACTACCAGATCAGGATAGCCGCAAATGATCTCAAGGTCGATGAGACTGCGGTTAGCCCTGGGCGGGCAGGAATGCTTCCAAAGATCACGGGCACTTTTGGCGATCAGAATCGAGTCCAAAATCTCACCCAGGAACGGTCCGATGGCAGCAAGGTATCCCAGGACAATGCGAGAAATAATAATTTGAACTACGGGGTGGGACTAGGCTGGACTATTTTTGATGGGTTCAAAATGTTTGCCCGCTATGATCAATTGAAGGAGCTAGAGAAATTGGGCCAGACCCAGTTAAAATTAGCCGTACTTGCAACGGTCAGCGATGTAATGATTACCTATTATGATCTGGTGCAACAGCAGCAACAGCTTACCGCGTTGGATACTACGCTGATGATCTCTACCCAAAGGGTGGAATTTGCCAATAATCGCTTCATTATTGGCAAGGCTTCAAAGCTGGATGTGCTTAACGCCAAAGTAGATTTGAATACGGATCAAACCTTGATGCAAAGGCAACTGGAACGTTTCGCCAATACGAAGATAAAACTTAACAAAACTCTGGCAAGGGATACCAAAATCGACTTTACGGTAATTGATGAAATCCTTGTCGATAAAAACTTGTTCCTGCCTGAACTGGAGCGATTGGTGCAGGAACAGAATCCCCAACTCGTGGCACAGTTGATCAATAAACGAATCGCCGAGCTCGATCTAAAACAGACGGTTGCCAACAGGTACCCCTCCATAGTTGCAGGAACCGGGTATAATTTTGCCCATACCGATTCCGATCTCGGCTTTTCTACCAGTTCGGACTCCCATGGATGGAACTATGGGGTAGATATAAGCCTGAATATTTTCGATGGTTTCAACCAAAATCGAAATGAAAAGATTGGAAGAATACAGATTGAAAATGCCGAACTGGCCATTGCGGAACAAACCCAGGAGTTGTTGTCCCAACTTGGCATTGCCTACCAAACCTATACCACCAATATTAATCTTATTGATCTAGAAGGCAAGAACGAGGCTATTGCCCAGGAAAACCTCGAGATTACCGTTGAAAAATACCGAATTGGAATTATCACCACGGTAGAATTCAGGACCGCGCAACTTAACTATATCAACGCAAAAGTGCGATACTACAATGCCATCTATCAGGCCAAAATCTCGGAAATAAACCTAAAGGAATTGGCGGGGGACTTGACTTTGTGACCGATAATTTATCAGCCCATAAAAAATGACACCAAGAACCATACCTGAAGTTTTAGGGTAGAAAAAGAAAAGAGAGAATAGACCATAGAAAATAGACTATAGACTAAGAAAGTCGGAATGTAATCTCCTTTTCGAATTCAAACTGTAGAACATATATGGCTATCCACTAGCCCACTAATTCACTAATAACTATCCCAGCAGTTCCAATATTTTTTCTGGGGGACGACCTATTACCGCTTTATTTCCTTGAATCACAATTGGGCGTTCCATAAGTTTTGGATAGGTGATCATTGCCTCTACAATTTCATCATCCGATAGGGCTTTTCCTTTGAATTTTTCCTTCCAGGTCGCCTCATTTTTACGTATAAGTTCTATCGGGGCTATTGACAATAACTTCAATACCCGTTTTAACTCATCTTTGGTAGGTACATCTTCCACATATTTGATCACTTCGAACGGTTTTCCCGAAGCTTCCAATATTGCCAATCCTTCCCTGGATTTACTACATCGTGGGTTGTGGTATATTTTTATCATGGTACTTTCTAATTTCATTCCTGCGATGGCGGGAATCTTAATCATTTGCGGGTTGTTTGTTTTTTAGATTCAAATTGAAAATTAAGATCCATAAAAATTAAACCTAGGAGTCAAGAATCTCGAACCAAGTCAAAAGCTTATGTGGGGAACAAATTGTATATCCAAACCACCGAGTTGCTAATTTACGAATCTAATTCACTAACCCACTGATTACTGCCTGCTGAATGCGGCCAACTGGGCTCACTCCTCCTTCTGTCCCATCATCATCAGATAGGCTTTTAGGAACATATCGATCTCCCCGTCCATCACAGGGTCTACATTGCCCGTTTCCGCACCTGTGCGCACATCCTTGACCAATTTATAGGGGTGCATCACGTAATTTCGGATCTGCGATCCCCATTCGATCTTCATCTTCGAGGATTCTATCTCGTTTCTAGCTTCCTGACGTTTTCGAAGTTCTATTTCGTAAAGCTGGGATTTTAGGAGCTTCATGGCATTTTCCCTATTGTCCAATTGCGACCTGGTTTCGGAATTATGGATAACTATTCCCGTGGGATGATGGGTAAGGATGGCCTTGGTCTCTACCTTGTTTACGTTCTGTCCACCGGCCCCTCCGGACCTAGCGAATGCCCAGGAAATATCCGCTGGATTGATGTCGATTTCAATGGTGTCATCCACCAATGGGTAAACATAAACGGAGGCAAATGAAGTATGTCGTTTTGCATTGCTGTCAAAAGGAGAGATACGGACCAGGCGATGGACCCCATTTTCACCTTTTAACCAGCCAAAACCATATTCCCCATCAAATTCTAGGGTCACCGTTTTTATTCCGGCCACATCCCCTTCCTGATAGTTGAGCTCCTTTACCTTATAGCCGTTCTTTTCTCCCCACATGAGGTACATCCGCATCAGCATAGAGGCCCAGTCACAACTTTCGGTCCCTCCAGCGCCCGCGGTTATTTGGAGAACGGCAGGTAGCTCGTCCCCCTCATTGGAAAGCATGTTTTTGAACTCCAACTTTTCAATGGCCTCTTCGGCTTTCCTAAATTGGGTTTCAACTTCCTCTTCGGTAACTTCCCCTTCCTTTAGGAATTCCATAAGAACCTCCAAGTCGGCCGTCAAAGTTTGGGCCGCATCAAAATCCTCTACCCATTTCTTTTTGGATTGAATGGATTTCATGTGGGCTTGCGCCACCTGTGGATGGTCCCAAAAATTTGGTTCAAGGGTTTTTTCCTCTTCGTTTTCTATTTCTATAAGCTTGGCATCCAAGTCAAAGATACCTCCTTAACGCACCAAGGCGCTCCAAAAGACCTTTAGATCGATCTGTAGTAATCATGTAGTTCTAATTTTGCTCAAAAATAGGATTATTTTCTGAACCCAGCTTTAGTTATTTGAGGCTACGATTCCCTTTAGGTTTTTCCAGCTAATCTTTTTGTTTTCGACCTGTTGCAGCTCCTCGGGATATTTTCTCAGCAGCTCGTTGGCCCTTTCATTGTTGGAATTGTAACAACAGAGTGCTCCGGCCATTCTTTCGGTTTCCTTATCGCTTTGCAGCAACCGATCCATATCCGACAAAAGTTGGCCCTCCAAAAATTGGGTAACGGGTCTCCAAAAATAGGGGTCGATATCCCGCGAGGCCGCCCAGCGTTCGTGGGCGTAATCGGAGATGATACGCGCCAGGTCCGCATTGGCCCGCTTATCTATATCCACAATTCTGCTGAGGTCCCGCTGCATAAAGGCTGCCTTAAGATACATTTGGTTCCACTGCTGGTCGTTAAAATATAGGGATGGATAAGGATTGTTCAAGGTAATGGCATCAAAGACCGTGGAAATGTTGGTCCTTAGGGTGTCTACCGCCGTAACCTTAAAACTGCCCGCTTCCGGTAACAGCATAAGATATTTTAAAAATGTCACCAGCTCGGAAGTATCCGCTACCTGTATGATGTTGTTCACTTTGGGAGTAAAGAAGGTGGGATCGGCCACTAACACATCGACCAATAAAAAAATGCGGGCCATCTGGCGTAGGGTGGCACCCTGAAGTTCCAAATACGCTTCGAGTTCCTTGTCCTCTAGGTGCAAATGTTCCAATGGGGTATCTGGAGTCCTTGCGCCTATTAAACTGTAGGTTAAAAAAAGATCTTTACCCGACTTTTCTTTTTTTATTTGACCTAGCTTTTGTTCTAACCAATCGAAATCCCCAGCATTGAGATTCTCCTTAAGAATCGCTTTTAGCTTTTTACCTGACTCCATGTCCTTCACTTTTATGTTCCTAAACAAAAATACGATTCTTTGCAATAGTGTGATAGTAGGTCGGTGAAATAGTGGGTAGGATCCAAGAACCAAGAACCAAGAGACAAGAGACAAGACCAAAAAAAGTTTATTTGTTTATGGGTTTTTTTCTATCAACTAACAACCAGGAACAAAATCTGCCAACTGCTACTGCGCACTGCCAACTTCTTTCTAATCTCGTACTTCTAATTTTGGTCATCCATCAAACCATCAACCACAAACCCTTAGCCTTAAACTTTTCTTCCTAACTTTGGTGCAAACAAAATGCATATGCTTGGCTTAAAACTTCCTACCGACCCTAGATGGGTGAATATAGTTGAAAAGAACATCGATGAAATCCTGACCGATCATGCCTATTGCGAGCAAAAGGCTGCAAGTACGGCTATCTCCTTGATTGTTTCTTTCCCGGAATATACCGAATTGGTACAGGAAATGACGGCCCTGGCCCGAGAGGAAATGGCGCATTTTAAAATGGTACACGATCGGATTATTGCCAGGGGCCAGACTTTGGGACGCGACAGAAAGGATTACTACGTGCTCGACCTTCTGAAATTCTTTCCATCCGGTGGCAGCCGAACCAATCAATTGGTCCATAGACTTTTATATGCCGCTCTAATCGAGGCCCGTAGCTGTGAACGATTTCGGTTGCTGTCCGAAGAATTGGAAGACAAGGAATTGGCAGATTTTTATCAGAAACTAATGGTAAGCGAGGCTGGACATTATACGCTGTTCCTGAAGTTTGCCCGTCAATACGGGGAACGGACGGAGGTCGATAAAAAATGGAATGCCCTATTGGAATACGAGGCCGGGATAATGAAAAATTTGGGTACCCAGGAAAGTATCCATGGTTAAGGGTGAAAGGTAAAGGGTTTAGGGTACGAGGTACAAGGTAGGGATTACGAGGTACAAAGTGCGAGGTACAAACTTAATTCCAGCTAACAACCAACCACTTACTGCTAACTGGGACTGCCCACTGCAACTTCCCGCTAAGCTGGTTCCTCCAATTTCCTTAAGTAGTAGTCGTACATGGCAAACTGAGACCGTACCTTGGGTTTATCATCCTGTTTGTAGGCATTGTCCTGAAGTACGGACAAGACACGTGCCTTCACGTTATCGGACCATGAAATTTCGAAGGTGTCCAATAGTTCTTGTTTTATGTCCGCATCATAAATAGGACAGCCTACTTCTACCCGATAATCCAGGTTCCTGGTCATCCAGTCAGCGGATGAGATATATACCTTGGGATCTCCATCATTGCAAAAGATAAATACCCTGGGGTGTTCCAAAAATTTGTCTACCACACTTATGACCTCGATATTTTCGCTCATCCCTTTTATACCAGGTACCAAGCAACAGATTCCACGAATGATCAATTGAATTTTCACCCCTGCATTGCTGGCCTCGTACAGTTTGTCGACCATTTTATAAGAGGTAAAACTATTCATTTTGATCTTAATACAGGCTTCCTTTCCGGCCTTGGCATTGGCTATTTCTTTGTCGATAAGGGCTTTAAAAACGGTTTGGGTATAGTGCGGCGCCACGACCAAATGTTTGTACTTGGTAATTTTATAGGTGGTCTCAAAAAAGTCGAAAACCTTGTTCAATTCCTTTAAAATAGCGTCATGGGCGGTGAATAGGGTATAGTCGGTATAAATTCGAGCCGTATCTTCATTAAAATTTCCGGTACTGATAAAACCGTACCGTTTAATTGTGTTGTTTTCTTCGCGCTCGATAAGGCATATTTTGCTGTGTACCTTTAAACCCGGGACCCCAAAAATCAATTTGACCCCTTCCGATTGCAATTGTTCGGCGTACTCAATATTGGCCTGCTCGTCAAAACGTGCCTGCAATTCTATCTGTACGGTCACTTGTTTGCCGTTCTTGACCGCATTGATGAGGGATGCCGCAACTTGGGAGTTGTTTGCCAGTCTGTACACGGTGATCTTGATGCTTCTTACCATGGGGTCCAAAGCTGCCTCCCTTAAAAGTTTTATGATATAGGCAAAAGTATGGTACGGGGTGTACTGTAAGTAATCCTTTTTGGCAATGCGTTCGAACAAACTACCTTCCAAGGTAAATCCCTTGACCGGGAGGGGCTTAATTTTTTCGTACATCAAATCATTGCGACCTAAACTTGGAAAACCCATATAGTCCCTTCGGTTGTGGTAACGACCCCCGGGAATAACGCTGTCCGCATCCTGAATGGCCATTTTCTCCTTTAAAAAGGTCAAGGTGTCATTTTCGATGCATTGATCATAAACAAAACGTACCGGATCGCCAATCTTACGATGCTCGACGCTCGATGATATTTTTTCAATAAAGCTCTTGCTCAAATCGTTGTCTATATCCAGTTCGGCGTCCCGGGTAATCTTGATCATGTGGGCCGAAATGGAATCGTACTCGAACATGGTAAAGATCTTGCCCAAACAGAAACGGATCAGATCGTCCAGAATTATTATGTAATCCTTGTCACCTTCCTTGGGTAAGACCACAAATCTATCTATGCCTTTTGGTATTTCTATCAGGGCATATCGCACCCTATTTTTCCGGGGCACAAAAATTCCATCCTTTTCCTGACCGAGAACCATTTTTATGGCCAGATAGGCAGCGGTATCTTTCAACATGGGGAAGTCTAGCAGGTCGTTAAGGATAATGGTCATCAACACCGGACTCACCTTCTGAATAAAGTAGTTATTAATAAATTTGGCTTGTTTCTCAGTGATTTCGGATTCGTTGATTATAAAAATATTCTTGGTCTCCAGCTCCATTTCAATGGCGTGAAGGATTTCCAGGCTTTCACTTTGTTGCCGAATTACGATCTCTGTGATTTCTTCGAGCAAATCCTTGGCATTTTCACCCCCTAGGACACTTTTTCCGGTCTTTCCGGCATCGAAAATGCGTTTTACCGTAGCGTATCGAACTTTAAAGAACTCATCCAGATTGTTGGAAAAAATCCCCAAAAATCGCAGCCTTTCTATTAGTGGAACATTTTTGTCCGCGCTTTCCTGTAAAACGCGGTCGTTGAATTGTAGCCAGCTAATTTCACGGTTTATATATTGGTATTTGCTTTTGATCATATAAAACTTAATTATAAAGGGAACGTTAGACTTTTATTTGTGCCATTGAGGACTCTTTGGGTTGAATAGCCCCATAACATCTGGGTTGCCGAAGGAAAAATGGCAAAAATTGAATGGAAATGGTCCATTTTTATCCAATTGAGAATGTTTAAAATAAGATTTTTACTTAAAGTGGTTAGGAAAAAGAATATTCTCCGTTGTTCCTTGGCCAATGGTACCCCAGTTGTTGGAGCTAAATTTAATTTGCACCAGTCCGGCCGTAGGGACATTGTCTACGGAGGCATTTCCTAGGGAATTTGCAATATAGGTAAAGGCATTGTTGTGGCCAAAAATCATGACCGTTTCCAACGAATCGTCCAATTGTTTTATAAACTGATGGACGTTCCCTCCCGAAAAATCATACAATTCCTCCGTTAATTTTAATCGATCCAAGGGAAACTTTAAATGACGTAAAAAAATGGTACAGGTGTGCAGGGCCCTGATAGCGGGACTGGAAAAAACGGCATCTATGTCCCCCTTTTTCAAGTCGAACCTCGAGGCTACCAAAAGTGCGTCGTTTATTCCCTTTTCTTGTAATGGGCGGTCCCGATCATTTACCTCGTAATCCCAGGAGGACTTTCCATGGCGCATTAGAATCAGTGTTTTCATTTGTCGGGTCGTAAGTTTAATAGGTTATTGGGTTACTTGGTTGCTAAATTAAAGGGTCGATCATCTAAAGGTTAAAAAATAAAAATTTAAAATATATGGTCAACGCGCAATTTGATCATTGAAAAGTTAGTTGTTTACTGAACGAGCACCGAGCACCGCACACTGTCTACTGGTAACTGAATGTTTATCATGGTGCCAGCCTTTCCATTTTCCAATCGTAATTATCCTGCAAAGTATACCTTATTCGATCGTGCAGGCGATTGGGTCTTCCCTGCCAGAACTCAATGGACACAGGCCTAACCAAAAGCCCTCCCCAATAATCGGGTCTTGGGATTTCCTTTCCTTGATATTCGTCTTCCAATTGTTTTAGTTTTCCTTCCAGGACCTCACGGGATGGGATTACCGTGCTTTGATGGGATACGATAGCTCCCAACTTACTGCCCTCCGGCCGGGATTCAAAATAGCCGTCCGATAAATTGGGGGCAATCCTTTCGGCCTTCCCTTTAACGATTACCTGCCGTTCCATATTCGGCCAAAAGAAGGAAAGACAGATTTTTGGGTCGTTGGCAATGGCCTTGCCCTTTTCGCTTTCATAATTGGTATAGAAAATAAATCCTTCCTCCGTATATTTTTTTAACAGCACGATCCTGTTTTTGGGATAGCCGTCCAGGCCCTTGGTGGAAACCGTCATGGCATTGGGTTCGTCTACCCCTTCCGATGCCTCCACCTCATAGAACCATTTTTGAAAAAGTTCCATAGGATTGTCCGAAATCGTTTCTTCCAATAAGGCGCTTTTTTCGTATGTTTTCCGGTAATTTCCCAGGTCTTTTTGCATGGTTCAAACTAATTGGTCGAAATTTTACCACTTGAAGGATAACTTCTTGAAATTATAAATATTATAGTTATTAAGATAAATAGTTCCCTCCAATAACACCTAAGGCTAGCTCGGTCGATTTGGATCTAGGCGAATATTAAACGCGGGGAATACCCCCAGCCAATTTAAGGGTCGCCACCCTTCTGATCTGGATAGGAACTATGTGTTTTTTACCCCAGACCGGTTTTTATACATTTTCCGGAACAACAAATCCTTCCCGATAATCCCGCGTCAAATATTTGTCGGCTTCGGGGTCGTTTACGAACTTCTCTGTCTTAGGGTCAAAATCCAGTACCCTTCCCGTTCTATAGGCTATGTTTCCAAGATGGGCCAGGCCGGAGGACAGGTGGGCGGTTTCAACGGGACCGTTCAATATGCTTTTATCGTGTTTGCGGACAGCCTCGATAAAGTTGGCGAAATGACCTGTGGTACCACCTTCGCCCCGGTCCATTCCTGAGGCCGACTTCCCGCCGTCATCACCGGACTGTCCAGGGGTACGGTCTTCGCCTAGATAAGTTTTATATTTATCATAGCCATCAACCACAAGGATGCCCTTGTCCCCATAGAAAATATTGCCTACCGTGACCCCTTCCTCGGTATTTGTACACCACGGGCGTACCTCGAATTGGATAATCTTGTTCTCGTCCGGGTAGTTATAGACGGAAGTCAGGGTTTCGGGCGTTTCCTTGGCATCGTCCCACAGGAATTTTCCTCCCATGGAGGTTATCTTGTTTGGTAGGCCTACATCGAGACCCCACATGCATAGATCTGTTTCGTGTATGCCCTGGTTGCCCACGTCGCCGTTGCCATAAGGCCAGTTCCAGTGCCAATTGTAGTGGACCAGGTTTCTGGTGAACGGCCGCTTTTGTGCGGGTCCCGTCCATATGTCGTAATCGATTCCTTCTGGAACGGGCGAGGTGCCTGCATCGCCAATGCTTGGCCTCCATCGAAAAACAAGGCCGCGTGCCATGTACACCCGTCCGATATATCCGTCCCGCAGCAATCCGATCGCTTCGTTGACGGCCGGGGAGCTCCTGAGCTGTACCCCGTGCTGCACGATACGATCATACTTGGCCGCGGCTTCGATCATTTTACGGCCTTCCCAAATATTGTGGGAACCGGGTTTCTCCACATAGACGTCCTTGCCGGCCTGGCAGGCCCATATCATGGCAAGTGCGTGCCAGTGGTTTGGAGTCGCTATGGTAACCACGTCGATCTCCTTGTCCTCATACACCCGGCGTAGGTCCTGTTCTAGCTTAACCTTTTGATTGTACTTTTCCTTGAACTTTTTTTGTTGCTCCACCAAAAGATTCATATCGGGATCACATAAGGTAGCGACCCTTACATTGTCTAGTTCCATAAGGCTGGCTATATGGCTCTTGCCCCGGCCATGAACACCCAGAACCGCGGCATTGATACGGTCGTTTGCTCCAAAAACAGTGGATGGTATAATGGTCGGCGCTACGATAACACCCGAACCGGCCATAGCTGTTTTCTTAATAAAAGATCTTCTAGAGGATTCCATCTTCAGTCGTATTTGGTTAAAAATTATTGAAATTGAAACTTAACTTTCTTTTAATTTCAAATGTAGTCCTTGCTGATATACAAGCCGTAATAACAAAGTTGCACAAAAGAATGCAAAACACGAAAGGGTCTTGGATGTTTTTTACACTAAAAGTGGTATTTAAATTTACGCTTCCCTAAAACCGAAAAACCTTCCCATCATCTGCCAGTTCCACGTTGGGAAATATTTCCTGGGCCTCGTCCTTAAAGGATTGTATGGACTTGTATCGGGTAGAATAATGGCCAAGAACCAAAGTTCCGATGCCGGCATCTTTTGCTATGGTGGCCGCTTCCTTGGCGGTGCTGTGTTTCGTCTTTTGGACCAAATGTGACTCGGTATCCAAAAAGGTAGATTCGTGATAGAGCACATCCACATCTTTTATTTGTTTTACTATGGACGGGAGATAGGCCGTATCGCTACAATAAGCGAAACTCTTGGGCTTTGGGGGATCAAATGTGAGATTCTTGTTAGGGATTACCGTACCGTCGTCCATAACAAAATCATTTCCATTTTTGATTTTTTGGAAATAGCACTTATCGATTCCGTAACTGGCTGCGGTTTTAATATTCAGTTTTCGTTCCCCCAATTTTTCACGAAACAAAAACCCGTTGGTATATACCCTATGATTTAAGGGAATGGTCTCAACAGTTATTTGGTCGTCCTCAAAAATAAGGGCGGGCTCCTTGGATTCAAGTTCATGGAAGACCAAGGAATAATTGGTCCACGAGTCACCCAGCTTTAACAAAAGTGTAATGGCCTCCTTTATCCCTTTTGGGCCATATATATTAAGTTCTGTGTCCCTGCCCAATAACCGGAAGGTTGAGACCAGTCCGGGAAGACCAAAAAAATGGTCTCCATGCAGATGGGAAATAAAGACATGTTTTATCCTGGAAAATTTAATCTTGTTTTTCCGCAATTGCACTTGGGTGCCCTCCCCACAGTCGATGAGAAACAAGTGGTTCTTCATTTCCAGTACCTGGGAACTTGGGTTGCTGAGTGCTCTTGGGGTGGCCGCGTAACAGCCGAGAATGTGGAGTTCCATCATAAATCCAAATCCCGTTCTATCTCTTCCATTTCTATAATATCCTTTGCTTCTTGTAGGGTAGGGACCACACAAACATGATCCGGTGCCTCATCATAGGAAACCTTATCGGTCACTAGGACAAAGGAT
Organism: Sediminicola sp.; assembly: GCA_048266425.1. Taxonomy (GTDB): domain Bacteria; phylum Bacteroidota; class Bacteroidia; order Flavobacteriales; family Flavobacteriaceae; genus Cerina. Next base: position 9,211 of record JBLWZN010000043.1, on the reverse strand, counting down.
TTTTTAGCTTTTCTGTGTTTGTTGGACAGTTCTAGGAATTCCAGCACATCATTGGTGGTGAGTTTTGAAAAAGAAAAAAGATTTACAATGATATGGTCGTTCTTTATTTTGGGATAGGCACCCTCAAGATTTTCTAGGAATTTCGCCAACGAAATATTTTCTTGATAAACAATGGTCGTGTTTTCTTCCTTTTCAAATATCATAGTGAACTATTTAGTGTTAGACAATTCCGTGGATTGCCCCGGGATATCAGTTTTGTGAACAAGGCCTGCGAGGTATTGAAAACAACCGTAAAGCACTTAACTAACTATATAGAAAGGCATTATTTTATTTTTGAAGCCAATAGATATATCACCGCCATGCGAATGGCCACCCCGTTTTCTACCTGGTTCAGGATTATCGATTGTTTGGAGTCGGCCACATCACTGGTTATTTCCACTCCCCGATTGATGGGTCCGGGGTGCATGATCGTAATTTCTTTGTCAAGACTGTCCAATAAGGCTTTATTGACCCCAAATTGCTGGGTATATTCCCTGGTTGTTGGAAAATAGCTAATATCCATCCTTTCATTTTGGATCCGTAGCATATTGGCAACGTCGCACCAATTTAAAGCATTTCTTAAATTGGTCTCCACTTGTACCCCAAGGGACTCGATATATTTTGGAATCAATGTTTTTGGTCCGCACACCTTTACATTTGCCCCCTGTAACTTCAAGGCGAAAATATTGGATAGTGCTACCCTGGAATGAAGTATATCCCCAACGATAACCACGTTCTTCCCGGCCACGTCCCCCAATTTTTCACGAATGGAAAAGGAATCCAACAAGGCCTGTGTAGGATGTTCATGGGCGCCATCGCCCGCATTGACGATCGAGGCCTTTACGTTCTTGGATAGAAATATCCCAGCTCCCGGATTGGGATGGCGCATCACCACCATATCTACCTTCATGGATAGAATATTGTTTACCGTATCGATAAGGGTTTCCCCTTTCTTTACGGAGGATTGTGCTGCGGAAAAATTGATGACATCCGCGGAAAGGCGCTTTTCTGCGAGCTCAAAGGAAAGTCTTGTCCGGGTACTGTTCTCAAAAAAGACATTGGCAATGGTAATGTCCCGAAGGGATGGTACTTTTTTGATCGAGCGGTTGATGACTTCCTTAAAATGATCGGCGGTCTCAAAAATGAGTTGGATATCCGCTTCGTTCAGATATTTGATTCCCAACAAGTGCTTTACACTTAATTCGCCCATTGATTTTTGAGTTACTGAGTTATTGTGTTAATTATTATTGTTTTCTAACCGAGCTTTCTGAATCTTATTTTTGTTTCTAGTTTCTAGTTTCTAGTTTCTAGTTTCTAGTTTGAACTTTTGACTTTGAGCCCTTAGCCATCAACTATCAACCAACAACCAACAACCTCGATTTTTTTCTGCCCACCGCCACTGTCCACTGCATACTTTTAAATCCTACCTTCCCACCAAATACACCACATCCTCCCCATCGTTTTCTTCCCACATCACCTTTACCTTTTCTTCGTTGATGGCATCAACCTGTCGCCCCCTATAATTAGGCTGAATGGGCAAATGACGGCTAAACCGGCGATCGATTAAGGTAAGCAGTTCTATTTCCAACGGTCTTCCAAAAGATTGAATGGCCGTTAGGGCCGCCCTTATGCTACGCCCGGTATAGAGTACATCATCAATAAATACGACTTTTTTGTCCTCGACCAAAAAATCGATTTTTGTCTTATTGGCCTCCAAAGTTTTCTCTCCTCGACGAAAATCATCCCTAAAAAAAGTGATATCCAGGTAGCCGAGGTCTATGTGTTTTACACCATATTCCTCCTTGAGGATCTTGGTGAGCCTTTGGGCCACAAAAATTCCCCTTGGCTGTATGCCAATGAGGACGGTATTCGTGAAATCGAGATGGTTTTCCAAAAGCTGACAGGCCAAACGGTGGAGGATAATGTTGATCTCTTTAGCGGAAAGCAATACTTTTTGACTCATAGACTAGGTGGTCTGGCCGTTTGAAAAACAAAAATACATAATTCTGTCCAAAAAAAGGACATGTAAAAATTATGATGGGTGCCCATCATGGGGTCGATGTCCCCAAAGCTACCCGAAAGAACCTGGGATGAAGGCTTTGGAGGTCGGAAGAAGTCAATTTTTTGAATTGACATGGATTCTTGAAAAAAAATTGGGAGGTAAGAAAAAAGCCCCGATGTCGTGTCCATCAGGGCTTTTTCAATCCTCCAAGTCCCTTTCCTTATCCCATATGCTTACTAAGCATCGGGGAAGATGGGGTAGGGTGCTTTATTTCACGTATGCGTCGGCATGAACGTTGGCCACGGCCCTACCGGATGGATCGTTCATGTTTTTAAAGGCCTCGTCCCATTCCAGCGCAATCTTGGTGCTGCATGCCACTGATGCCTCTTGCGGTACACATAGGGCGGCAGCATCCGAAGGAAAATGGCTCTCAAAAATGGAACGATAGTAAAACTCTTCTTTACTGGTCGGGGTCTGCAAAGGGAATCGGTATTTGGCATTTGCCAATTGTTCATCGGTCACTTGTTCTTTCACCAACACCTTTAGCGTATCTATCCAACTATAGCCCACTCCATCTGAAAATTGCTCCTTTTGCCTCCAAGCTACGCTCTCGGGCAACATTTCCTCAAACGCCTTGCGAACCACCCATTTTTCCATTCGTTCGCCGTTGATCATTTTATCCTGTGGGTTGATTCTCATCGCCACATCCATAAATTCTTTATCCAGAAAGGGCACCCGGCCTTCGATTCCCCAAGCTGCCAGGGATTTGTTGGCACGCAGGCAATCGTACATGTGCAGTTTGCCCAATTTCCTGACGGTCTCCTCATGAAACTCCCTTGCATTTGGGGCCTTGTGGAAGTAAAGATAACCTCCAAACAGCTCGTCGGCGCCTTCGCCCGAAAGCACCATTTTTATACCCATAGATTTGATCACCCTTGCCATAAGGTACATAGGGGTAGATGCACGGATCGTGGTAATATCATAGGTTTCCAAGTTGTATACTACATCCTTGATGGCGTCCAAACCCTCTTGAATGGTAAACTTAATTTCGTGGTGCACGGTCCCAATATGGTCCGCTACTTTTCGGGCCGCTGCTAAATCCGGTGATCCTTCCAATCCAACGGAAAAGGAGTGAAGCTGTGGCCACCAGGCCTCGGTAGTATCGTCGGATTCTATTCTTCTTTGGGCATATTTCTTTGCTATGGCAGAGGTGACCGAGGAATCCAATCCACCGGAAAGCAATACTCCATAAGGTACATCGGACATTAGTTGACGATGTACTGCAGCCTCCAAGGCTTCTTTTACTGCCTTGATACTGGTTTCGTTGTCCTTCACGGCATCGTATTCCATCCAATCCCTTGTGTACCATCTTTTTAGCTCACCTTCCTTGCTGTGCAAATAATGCCCCGGAGGGAAAAGTTCTATCTTGGTACAGATTCCTTCCAAGGCTTTAAGTTCCGATGCCACATAAAAAGTTCCGTGCTTGTCCCAGCCCATGTATAAGGGAATAATTCCCATATGGTCCCTTGCCACAAAATATTCGTCTTTTTCGGAATCGTAGATAGCAAAACCAAATATTCCGTTCATTTCATCCAGAAAGGCAGTTCCCTTTGCTTGATATAGGGCCAGGATAACCTCACAATCGGATTCGGTCTGAAAGTTGTACTTTCCTTCGAACTGTTTTCTTAGGACCCTATGGTTGTATATTTCACCATTAGCGGCCAAAACCAGGTTTCCGTCCGGGCTCAACAAGGGTTGTTTGCCCGAGGCTGGGTCCACGATGGCTAATCTTTCATGGGCCAAGATGGCCTTATCATCTGCAAAAATACCGCTCCAATCCGGACCACGATGCCGAACTTTTTTGGACATTTCCAATAATTGAGGTCTAAGGACCTCGGTACTTTCCTTAACATCGAAGGCACAAACTATTCCACACATAACATTTGTTTTTATATCAAATAAGGATGCAAATATGATTCTTAACTTTCAATTATAAAACATAAATTTATATATTGATTTAGATATGAAACTATAATGATGTATTAAGTGTAAATATGTAATATTTAGAAAGCTGATTGGATTAAAATAATTGTCTTCTGTAAGTCTGTTAAAATATTTCGACTTTTATTAGAGAATAAGCGGAATACTAGTTAGTTTTGAAAGGCTTAAAGGGAGCACTTGGTAGCCAGTTAGAATTTTCTTCATTTCGATTTATGATTGGGAATGATTCGGCCTCGTCAGCGGATATGCCTTCCGGTAATTCTGGAATGTTTGAAAATTTATGGGATATTCAGTAATATTTAAATATTTAGAAGATGAAAAATTTAGTGAAACTTGGAATTTTAGTATTGACATTGGTTTTTTCGACCACTGCAACAGCTCAAAAATTTAGCGGCTTGGACAAAAGCCCGATGGATCAGGCCTTGTATCCCGATGCGCATAGCAAAAAGGCAGCATTGGTCCGCATTACTTACAGTAGACCACAATTAAAGGGACGATCGCTTTCCGAACTAGCTCCAATGGGCCAAGTATGGCGTACTGGTGCCAATGAGGCGGATGAGATCGTCTTTTACAAGGATGCCAAGGTCGGCGATAAGGAGGTTAAGGCTGGTAGTTATTCCTTATTTACTATACCAGGGGCTGACGAATGGACAATTATTCTGAACAGCAACCTGAACCAATGGGGCGCTTATTCCTACGATGAAGCGGCAGATGTTCTTCGCACTACGGCCAAAGCAAGCAAGGGCACGGAAAAATTGGAGGCATTTTCAATTACCTTTGATGAGAAAGGCGATGCGGTAAACATGGTACTGGGCTGGGGGACCACAAGGGTTACGGTGCCCATCAGTTTTTAACATCCCAATAGTACATTAATAAAAAAAACCGAAACACACTGTTTCGGTTTTTTTTTATTGAACTCAATCGACCGAGGTGCCTCCAACCTGAATTCCCCCGATAAAGGTCTGCTCCGCATTAAGTTGGGGAATCTGGTCTAATGGAATTTCCATGATATCACCACTTAATACCGTAAAGTCCGCCAATTTTCCTGCCTCGATACTTCCTTTTTCGTCTTCCTCAAAATTGGAATATGCCGCCCATATGGTCATGCCTTTTAGGGTCTCCTTACGCGTTAGGGCATCCTGCATTTGAAAACCGTCCTTGGGATATCCTTTCAGATCCCTGCGAGAGGTCGCCGCATAGAAGGTCAAAAACGGATTTACGTTTTCCACGGGGAAATCAGTACCTAAAGCGACCAAGCCTGCCTGTTGCAACAAGGATTTGAATGCATAGGCACCCTTTACCCGTACTGGTCCCAACCGGTCTTCTGCCCAATACATATCGCTGGTACCGTGGGTAGGTTGCACGGAGGGAATAATTCCGTCTTTAAAATACTTAAAATCTACCGGGTCTATCACTTGTGCGTGCTCTACGCGCCAACGTCGGTTTGTCTGTCCGCCCAATGCGTTCCTGTAGGCCCTGAGTACAACTACGTTGGCCGAATCCCCAATGGCATGGGTGTTCATCTGATAGTCCGATTTGGCGATGCGTTCCGCCAATGTGTTGATCGTTGCTACGGGGGTCACCATGGCACCGAAATGTCCCGGCTGATCGGAATAGGGTTTTTTAAGGGCGGCCCCCCGAGAACCCAAGGCGCCATCGGCATAGACCTTAATGGAGCGAACATGGAGCTTATCGGTCTTCAGCACTCCTTTTTTTAAATAATAGTCCAAATTTGATGGACTGTTACTGGCCATGGCATATACCCTAATGGAAAGGTCACCACTTTGTTGCAGGCTGTCTATTAGTTCGATGATCGATCGATCGAGCCCCGCATCGTCCAAGGTGGTGAGGCCATAGTTTAGACATATTTTCTCTGCTTTTTTAAGCGCCTCGATTTTAGTGGATAAGGAAGGTGGGGGAATTATATTGTATATCAATCCCATGGGATTGTCCACTAATACCCCGGTTAGTTTATTGTCTTTGACAACGATTTCTCCCCCGTCTATTTTTGTATTGATATCGATACCGGCAAGATCCAAGGCAGCCTGGTTCACCAGCATGGCGTGACCGTCAATACGTTCCAAAACTACCGGGGTATTGGGGTAAAGTTCATCCAATTTTTCCTTCGTAGGGAATTCCTTTATTTTCCAGTCGTTTTGGTCCCAACCCGATCCCTGGATAAACGACAACTGATTTTCATTTTGAAAAATTGAAATGCGCTCCAATATTTCATCAAAACTGTCCGTTCCAAAGAGGTTTACCGCTTGTTGTGCCAAGGCCAGGCCATAAAAATGGCAGTGGGCATCTATCAGTCCCGGCACTATTGTTCTACCTTTGGCGTCGATCCGCTTTTTAGCATTGTATTTTTTTTCCAGTTCCCCCGAAGTGCCGACAGCTATGAAGATTCCCTTATCGACGGCGAAGGCCGTGGCTTTTGAAAAGGTGCTATCCACCGTATAAATATTGGCATTTACGACCAATAAGTCTATATTTTGTTTGGGAAGGGTAAGGTTTTGACCAAAAAAAGCAAAAATTAATGCAAGATAGCCGCTTAATAGGAACATTGTTATATGGTTTTTGTAAATGGTTTAGCCTCTACTTGCCTCTTGCAACTTTTCATTAAATAGCAGTAACCAGGTTTTTACCTTCTCGGCAGATTTGGGGTCTTTTTCGGCGGAATAAAAAGTTCCATCATCCCTTTTGATCCAGATTGTGAGCAACACCCCGGTCATGGAATCATTCGGGGACAATCGGGTATAAATGGTGTCCTCCTCATTGTTCAAAAATGGAATCTTAACTTGGCGACATTCATACTCCACATCCCCTTCCACCATAGATCGTAGCAATGCCTCCCCACCATGGTCAACGATGAATTTTTCCCAATTTTTTGACACAAACGATTCGTTGACCCCTATAATATCCGTGGTAAATGAGGTTGCCCAATGATTAAAGGGCAGGGATTTTTCCACAACCACAAAAGAGGATTGTGCCCGTATACTGGAGAATACGACTAAAAATGTCAGTACCATCAATCTATTTCCCATCGGTCTATTTCTTTAGAGCATTTATGGATTGCCATCTTGGATTGTAAACTATGTGTTAACTCCTTTTTTTTCCGGATAAAGAGAAGATACCATCCATAGTACTCCCTTGACCGGTTAGGTCGTTTCCTTTGGCCGATAGGTTGATATCCACTGTTTGTCCTTCAACATACACCTGAAAACGCACTTCATTCTTGTCTATCACCACATTTTCCCCATCTATCGAGCTTTCACCAATGGCCACCTTTACCATAAAATCCTTTCCTTCCTTGGTAATGTATATGATTCCCTTGGAATACTCATAGGGGACGTCCTCTGCCGTATAGTCCCATACTCCCAAAATATCGTTTTTGATCCACTCCGATTTTGTGGAAGTTTCCTTGGGGCCTATTTCCAAAGTATTGGCTATAGATGAAAAGCTAATAAACAATAAAGCCGGCAACAGTAAATAATTCAATCTTAATTGCTGTAATTTCATTTTTAATAGGATTTTTTAGGTTAGTGATTATTTTGATATGACCCTGGGTTAGATATTACGGGTTCCTGTATAAAATTAACAAAAATAGGGTATGAAATAGGCGGTCAAGTAATTTTTTTTTGAAAGGATTGACTAAATGACCTTATTTTCTAAGCTAGTCTAAATTTATGGCTTTTTGGATATCACAAATTCAACCCTTCTATTTTTCTGCCTGCCCTCCGAGGTATCGTTGCTTTCTATAGGGTCCGAGCCACCGTGGCCTTCCCATTGTATCCTATTTTCCTCAAGGCCCAGTCCCAGAAGATAGGTTGCAACCGCCTTTGCCCTTTTTGTGGAAAGGGCCTGGTTGTAACTGTTGGATCCCAAACTATCCGTATAGCCAAAGATTTGAACCTGTGTGGTTGGATTCTGTTGCAGGTATGCGTAGAGGTCGTTCAGTTCCTTTAGGGATGTTTGGAGCAGTTCGTATTTGTCAAACTCAAAAAATATAGTCTCAAATATCTGGGGCTTATCTACAAGATATCCATTTTTGGTTTCTGCGACCAAAGAGACCATATCTATATAGTAGTAGGCACCCTTATTAGATCCGCCCCTAATTTTCTTGAGGCGGGTAGCTTTATTGCTCTTAAAATTTCCGAGGGTCATAAAATTCTCAGAACCTGTGGCCGTAAACTCAGTGGAAACTAATATCCAACCTTCGCTATCCGAGTGGAAATCGGTATTTGGAATTTCTACCCAATGGAATTTGTTTTCCTTTATCCGGGACAACTGCATTCTAGATAGTTCCTTTTTTATGGACAGATCCAACTTTTCTTCTGAAAACACCGCTTCCAGATCGGTTATGGCATAGTCTGACTTTTCGGCCCTACTAATGTAAAATGAAAGGGCGTATTTAGTTCCTTTTGTTAGATTATGTATCAGTTCTGCTTGAATATACTCCCTATAGTCACCCGGAGCATAGAGATACATGCCCGCATATCCCTGTCCAAATTTGGAATGCTGGGACCCGTTAAAATTGTCCGGGATGCCCATGGTGGTACTGCAGGTATTGAAATAATCGGTAGAGCCTTGTGTGGGAGTTGACCAGGTGATCAAATCCGAATTAAACGAGCCAAGATTACTAGGACAGGTGACAAACTCCTCAAAACTGGGGTTTTTCACTAAGTTCTGGCCCCATAAAAAGTTGAAGCAAAGAAAAAAAGCGAAGGATGATATTTTTAAATAATTGAGGTTGGCAATCACTTCCATGTTTTGAAAAACCAAAATAGTGATTTTGAATCTTATAAGCTCGTCAAAAAGTTGATTTCAAGAATTATTTTGATTTCTGCCGGTCCATAAAATCCGATAATCGAGCTATAAAGTTCAGGTACTAGTCTTGCGAAGGTTTGAAGACCAAGTGTTTACCTGTGCAAATAAGATTTTAATATGGGTATATCGCAATTACAGGACCTAGTAAGCGGTTACTAGTTAAACCAAACCGCATACCGCTTCCGCCTTAATTCCAGTGCTAATGTCTGTTCCATTTTAAGGGCTTCGGCCCTAGTGGCCATCGGGTCTATATGATTGTAGAGGCTAGGGATCAAGCTCAAAAGTTGTGTGTGAATTGAAAATAGAATAAGATCTTTGCAGTAAAACGAACAGCATTGGAAT
>JBLWZN010000042.1:0-31325 GCA_048266425.1 Sediminicola sp. | reverse complement strand
TGTCGTTGGGGACGATGGCCGTATTTTGGAATGGGACCGCCCTTATGAAGAGGCTGAAAAAGGGCATCGGCACATGTCCCATCTTTATGCCCTGCATCCTGGGGATCAAATCACCGAAAGTGATACGGCAGTGTTTCAGGCCGCCCAAAAAACTATTGATTATCGATTGCAACATGGAGGTGCGGGAACGGGATGGAGCAGGGTTTGGATGATCAATCTTAACGCGAGGTTATTGGACCCAGTATCGGCCGAGGAAAATATAAAGAAGCTCTTGCAGATTTCCATAGCCGATAATATGTTCGATGAGCATCCGCCCTTTCAAATCGATGGGAACTTTGGTTACACTGCCGCAGTGGCGGAACTTCTAATGCAATCCCATGAAGGTTTTATCCGGGTATTACCGGCATTACCTGCTAACTGGAAGAACGGAAAGATTACGGGGCTTAAGGCTAGGGGCAATGTTACGGTAGACCTTGAATGGAAGGAAGGCCGATTGGTAAGGTTGGGATTGACACCAGCTGTCGATAAAACGGTGAAACTGAAGTATGGTTCAACCGACGAAGAAATTAGTTTGCAAAAGGATATAAAGACAGAATTAAATGGAAACCTTGAAAAAATATAGTACGATCGATATTGCCACAAGAATGGCGGTCTTATCTTTTTTTATAGGGATGAGTTCTTTTATATCGGCCCAAGTTCCGGATTCCACACAAGTAGAGCAAAGGAAAATGCAGTGGTTCAAGGATGCCAAACTGGGCATTTTTATCCATTGGGGGCTCTATTCGGTAAACGGAATTGACGAATCGTGGTCGTTCTACAATGGGTACATTTCTCATGCCGATTACCTTGAACAGACCAATGGATTTTCTGCAAAGAACTATAATCCTGAAGCCTGGGCCGAACTTATAAAAAAGAGTGGTGCCAAATACTCCGTAATTACAGCCAAACATCACGATGGTTTTGCCCTTTGGAATACGAAGTACGGGAATTTGAATGCCGTTAGAAATTCAGCTGCCCATCGGGACGTTCTTACCCCTTTTGTCAAGGCCCTGCGTAAAAATGACCTTAAAGTGGGTATCTATTTTTCACTTCCGGATTGGTCCTATCCAGATTACACCAATTTTACAAGGGATTCCGTACGCTATATGATTTCTGCCGAACCCGACCGTTGGCAAAAATTCCTAAACTACTACCAGGGTCAATTAAAGGAGCTTTCCGATAACTACAATCCCGATCTCTATTGGTTCGATGGGGATTGGGAACACAGTTCGGAAGAATGGCAGGTCCCAAAAGTTAGAAAGATGTTGTTGGCCAAGAACCCCAGCACCATTCTAAATTCCAGACTTAATGAACATGGGGATTACGCCACACCGGAGCAAGGCATGCCCATTACCCGGCCCAAGGATAAATATTGGGAACTCTGTATGAGCATGAACGATTCCTGGGGATACCAAAAGAACGACCACGATTACAAGACCCTCGATCAAATTATCGGGATTTTTACGGATGTCATTGGCAATGGGGGTAACCTGCTGCTCGATATTGGCCCAAAGGGTGACGGTACCATTCCAGAGCAGCAGGTGGAAATCTTGAAGGGGCTGGGGGAGTGGACGAGCAAACATAAGGAGGCTATTTATGGCACCGTGGCAGGAATTCCCAAGGAGCATTTTTACGGTGCTTCTACCCTGTCCAAGGACAAGACCATCCTCTATCTGTTTGTAAAGGGCAATCCCAACGGGGAGGTAGTCCTCCGGGGATTAAAAAGTAAAATCAATCGTATTTGGGTGGTAGGTGAAGGTACCAAATTATCGCATCAAGTGGTGGGAAATGTGTATTGGAGTCAATACCCTGGAATTAAATACATCAAAGTGCCAGATTATGTACTAGACAAGCATATGACCGTATTGGCTGTACTCTTGGACGGCAAGGTGGATCTGTACAGGGAAAGTGGCTCGGTGATAGAGAGTAATTGAAGTAGCGAACCACTAATAATATTAATCAAATTAACCTAATAATAACTACCATGAAATCAAAACCGAACCAGGGCATCCTAATCCTTTTAATATTGGCCTTAACGGGCTGTGGGCAAAAATCAGCCTCTGAAACAGAGCCCAAGGCTTTGGCCAAACATGTAGTCTTGATCGGTTCAGATGGTTTTGGGGCCTATGCCTTTCAAAAGGCAAAGCTCCCCAACCTGCGAAAAATGATGGAAAATGGCAGTTATTCCCTCAATGCCCGATCCGTCTTGCCTTCATCCAGCGCCGTTAATTGGGCGTCCATGATCATGGGTTCCGGTCCTGAATTGCACGGCTATACCGAATGGGGCAGCAAGACTCCCGAGGTGCCCTCTAGAATTATCGGAAAGGGGGGCATTTACCCCACAATCTTTAGCTTGATAGACGATCAAATGCCCGAGGCAAAAATGGGAGTTTCCTATTCCTGGGACGGGATTGGGTATTTGTTCGAAAAAAATATGGTGGATCTCGATTTTAATGGCAAGACCGATAAGGAGACCGCGGATAAGGCCTTGCAATTTATCGTTGACGAAAAACCGGCGTTGACCTTTATCCACTTTGACCAACCAGATGGTACCGGCCATGAAATTGGCCATGACACCCCCGAATACTATCAGACCGTGGAAGAAATCGACTCCTTGGTCGTTCATATAGTCGATACTCTAAAGAAGAATGGTATGATGGATGATACCGTCATTATCTTTAGTTCCGACCACGGGGGAATTGGTAAGGGCCATGGTGGAAAAACACTAGCCGAAATGGAAATTCCATGGATAATCTACGGGGCGAATATACCCGCCAACGGGGAACTGAAATCCAGTATCGTAACTTATGACACCGCAGCCACGATCGCTTATGTCTTGGGGTTGAAAACCCCTGATTTCTGGAGGGGAAAACCTGTAATGGAGGCATTTAAGATTGAAGATAAAAAGCCTTGAGGTTTTATTTTTCGTGTGTAGTTGGAAACCTTAGAAGGTTAGAATAGGAAAGTGTAGCAATGATTTATGGATAAATTTAAATTTCCGCATATGAAAAAAGCCACAATGACCTTTTTTGTCCTATCCCTGATCCTAGGTTGCAAACAAAAACAGAAGGAAGACATATCGACGCTTCCATCCCAACCCAATATCGTTCTTTTTTTGGTGGACGATATGGGATGGCAGGATACCTCGGTGCCGTTTTGGGATAGAATGACTCCGTTTAACGCGCGGTATCGTACCCCGAACATGGAGCGTTTGGCTGCCCAAGGCGTGAAATTTACACAAGCCTATGCCACTTCGGTATGTTCGCCATCAAGGGTAAGCCTGATGACGGGAATGAACGCCGCCAGGCACAGGGTAACCAATTGGACGCTAAGGAAAGACCAGATCCAACCTATGGAGCTCGATCACCCGACCCTGCAGTTCCCGGAGTGGAACGTTAATGGCATGAGTCCCGTTGCCAACATTGAAAAGAGCGCCTATGCCACCCCGTTGCCCAAGCTTTTACAGGAAGCAGGATATTTTACCATCCATTGTGGCAAGGCGCATTTTGGTGCCATTGACACCCCTGCCGCCAATCCGATCAACATTGGATTTGATGTCAACATCGCCGGTCATGCGGCCGGGGCCCCGGCAAGCTATTTCGGCATCCAGGATTTTGGAAATGGGATACCCGGCAAGGAGGTCTGGGCGGTACCTGGACTTGAAAATTATTATGGTCAGGATATTTTCTTGACCGAGGCCCTGACAAGGGAGGCTAAAAAGGCGATGGATACGGCGGTAACCAAAAAGCAGCCATTTTTTCTCTATATGGCACATTATGCAGTGCATACCCCGATTATGGGCGATGACCGGTTTGTGCAGAAATATTACGACATGGGTTTGGATTCCATAGAAGCGAGGTATGCATCCATGGTTGAGGGGATGGACAAGAGCCTAGGGGATATTATGGATTATTTGGAAGAAAGGAGGGTATCGGACAATACCATAATCCTGTTTATGTCCGACAATGGGGGCCTTAGCGCCCATGGCAGGGGAGGCGAACCCAATACACACAACAAGCCGTTGGCCAGCGGAAAAGGTTCTGCCTACGAGGGTGGTATCCGGGAGCCGATGATCGTAAAATGGCCCGGAGTTACTTCGTCCGATACCCAAACGGACCACCAAGTTATCATAGAGGACTTCTTTCCAACGGTGTTGGAATTGGCAGGCGTAAAAAATGAAAATGAGGTACAAAAAGTAGATGGACAGAGTTTCGTGCCAATATTAAAAGGACAAAATCTTCCGGGGAACGGTCCTTATCTTCCGGGGAACCGTCCTTTGTTTTGGCACTATCCCAACGAATGGGGCGTGTCGGGTCCCGGTATCGGGGCCAGCAGCACGGTAAGGTTGGGTGATTGGAAACTGATTTATTTTCATGCGGATCAGCACCTGGAACTATACAACATCAAGGACGATATTGGGGAACAACACAATCTGGTTGAGACCGAATCGGAAAAATCCAGGGAACTTGCCAAGGTGCTGTCCGATTACTTGAGGGAGGTGAAGGCCCAGATGCCGGTGGAAAAGGCCACGGGAAAAATAGTTCCTTATCCTGATGAAGTCTTGGAAGCAGATGGTATCTAAATAATGAGAACAAAGAACATAAAAAAGAAAATGGAATATAGAAAATAGAATATAGAAAAGAGAATATAGAAATAAGAATACAGAACAAAGACGAAGTCCTAACAGAGAAAAATTATGATGTAAAAAGGTATATATTCTATACTCTATTTTCTCCAATCTAATTTTCACTATTTTTTAAAATAGCCAAATTAAATGCAAATGAAAATATTAAAAACCTCTATCTTAATTTTAACGATTTTAGTGGTTGGATGCCAAAAAGATGATGGTATCGTCCTGGCGACCAAAGGCCTTGAAATTGGCATTAACACCAAGGGTCAGGTTACACAGTTGAAAAACTTGGTAAATGGGAAGGATTATCTTCACCATAGCGATGAAGGCGGCGGTCTTATGGCGATCAAGGTTAATGGAGAGTTGGAAAACCCATCTGCCATGGAGGTCGACGAAAGCGGGGAACTGCTGACCTTAACCTATCCAAGGAATAGTGTTGAAGCGGTGGTGAAAGTAGTTCCAAAAAAAGGGTATATTACATTTGAGCTGGTTTCCATTACCCAAGCGGATAAAATTGAACTGGTTCTATGGGGACCTTATCTGACCGACATCAAGGAAACTGTTGGGGAGACCGTAGGGGTTGTGCGAAACAAGGATTTTGCCCTAGGGATTCAGGCTCTGAACAAACGTACGTTGGGAGGCTATCCGTCCACCGAAGACGATTCCACCCCTTCCTATGATATCTTTGGAACCACCAGCCTGATCGATGTTTCCGATTCCTTAAAAATTCTGTACCGGGGCAATACAGCGCTACCTCGGGACTATGGAAGTTCCATTCAGGCCTATGCCCGCAAAAGGGACAAGTCGAGGGTAGTTCCCGCAATGGGGCATGAGAAATATGTATCGCCCTCCTTTAAGGACGAGGGAATAGTGGGTTCCAAAATAGCCTTGTTCGGTTGTCCTCCAAGCGACGTTTTAGCCACATTGGGAGCTATCGAAATTGCAGAGGGATTGCCACACCCCATGTTGGATGGCAAATGGGCCAAGGAATCCCCTGTAGCTACTTCGGCCTATCTTATCCAGGAATTTGGTGTCAAGACCATCGATAAAGCCATCGCCCTAACAAAAAAGGCAGGATTGGATTATCTGTACCACCCCGGACCTTTTGAGAATTGGGGACATTTTGATCTAAAAAAGGATGAATTTCCCGAAAACTGGAAGAGCATGAAATTTTGTGTGGATAGGGCTGCTGCCCAGGGAATTAAAGTCGGGGTACATACACTGTCCAACTTTATAACCACCAACGACCCGTACGTTACGCCAGTACCCGATAAAAGGCTGGCAAAAGTGGGTAGTAGCGTTTTATCGTCGGTTGTTGGCGAAGACGATAAAAATATAGAAATCGAAGATCCTGCATATTTTGCCCAGATGGAGAACAACAATTTGCACGCGGTCCTGGTGGGCGAAGAGATCATCCGGTACGAAACGGTATCCAAGACGGCACCATGGACCCTGTTGAACTGCCAGCGGGGGGCTTTTGGTACGGTGGCCAGCAAACATGGGGCAGGGGAGGAAATTTCGAAATTGGCCGATCATGCCTACAAAACGTTCCTGGGCAATATTTCACTTTCCGAAGAAATGGCGGAAACATTGGCCGATCTGTTCAACGAGGCCGGACTCAAACAGATTTCCTTCGACGGCCTGGAGGGCAACTATTCCACCGGAATGGGAGCCTACGGTGAACTTCTTTTTGTCGATGCCTGGTACAAGAAATTAAAACCGGAGTTCAAGCAAGATTATATCATGGACGCCAGCCGTTCGGGTCATTATTTTTGGCATATGTTTACCCGTATGAACTGGGGTGAGCCGTGGTATGCTGGCTTTCGGGAAAGTCAGACCACCTATCGACTACTGAACCAGGATTATTTTCGCAGGAACTATATCCCCAGTATGTTGGGCTGGTTCAGTATGCGCGATGGTACCGGTCTGGAGGACATTGAATGGATGCTGGCCCGGAGTGCCGGGTTTGAAGCAGGATATGCCTTGGTTACGTCAGCAGATATAGCGGATAAAAATGGTTTGGGGGAAGAGATCCTGGATAAGATAAAACAATGGGAAAGGGCTAGGAAGGCCGATGTCTTCTCGACGGAGCAAAAAAAGCGGATGGAGAACATCAAGAACGAATTTTCATTGGAGGCCTTGTCGGATAACAGTTGGAATTTGATACCTTACACTGTGTGGCGTTTTGGGCATAAGGCCATGACCGTTCAACCAGGTCAGCCCGTTTGGAGTACTTTTACCTTTAAAAACGGGCACAAGGAACAGCCACTGCAGTTTATAATGAGTACCGTTAACGCTACTGTGTCCAATATTTCGATAGAAATCGACGACTTCAAGAAAATCGAATTGCAGATTTCCTTAACTCCAGGCCAATATTTAAAATACAAGGGAGGAAACGAGGCTGTATTGTATGACAAAACTTGGCGCAAGATTAAGAGTATCCCTATGGATCCGCAGCAGTGGAACGTCGGGGAAGGGGATCACACGGTTAAAGTCGATTGTAAATTTTCCGATATGGATAACGCGGCTTTAAAATTGGAAATTAAAACGGCAGGAGCCCCGGAAAAGGTCTCAATGAAATAGGAAACTTGGATGGGAGTAAATTTAATTCCTATGAATCCAGCATCAAGAACTAATATTAATTCTCATTAAAAATAGTCTTGGCTGTTGATACCAGGTTCTTGCATCTTGGCCCTTTATTTAATAAATGAAAATCAAATTATTAACTTAATTTTTTATCGAAATGAAACGATACTGTCTAGCCCTCGACCTTAAGGACGACCCCAAACTAATAAAGGAATACGAGAAATATCATCAAAAAGTATGGCCGGAAGTATTAAAGAGCCTAACCGATGCCGGGATCGTGGATATGGAAATTTACCGCGTGGGCAATCGGATGTTTATGATCATGGAGACCGATGATAATTTTTCCTTTGAAAAGAAGTCGAAGATGGACGCTGCCAATGCGAAGGTGCAGGAGTGGGAGGTCCTGATGTGGGACTACCAGCAGGCCCTGCCACTTGCGAAACCAGGAGAGAAATGGATGTTGATGGAACGGGTCTTTAAGTTGTAACACATTAACTTTATTAAATGGAACTTAATTAAAATCAGGATAAAATGAACAAATTACTTTCTATTCTAACTGCCTTTATACTGTTGGCCTGTGGCAGCCCTTACAAAGACGTCAAGAATACAGCCGCTGATTACGGTATCGTTCCAAAACCAAAGGAACTGTCAATGAAAGACGGCCGCTTTTTGGTAGATTTTAATACCAAGGTCATCGGGGATGCCTCCCTGCAAAAGGAAGGCGAGTATCTGGCCCAGATGCTCAGCCTGGCATCGGGCAATGACATTGCTTTTACCACCAATGATTCTGCGTCGTCCAATGGTACTATCATCCTAAAAATTGACGATGCCATAGACAATGTGGAAGGGTATCGATTATCAGTTAATTACGATGGTATTGTCATCGCCGGTAAAACGGGCAAGGGGGTGTTTTATGGTATTCAGTCCTTGAGACAGTTGATGCCCCCCGGGTCGGAATCGGCTTCTGTGGAGAAGCTTACAATCCCGGATGTGGAAATAACGGACAGTCCTAGATATGCCTATCGGGGGATGATGCTCGATGTCGGACGCCATTTTTTTCCGGTGGATTTCGTAAAGAAATATATCGACTTGATCGCCATGCATAAGATGAACCGTTTTCACTGGCACTTGACCGAGGACCAAGGGTGGCGCATCGAAATAAAGAAATATCCCAAACTGACAGAAGTCGGGGCTTGGAGAAACGGGACCATTGTGGGCCTATTCCCTGGAGAAAGGAACGACAATAAACGGTCTGGTGGCTTCTATACCCAAGAAGAAGTGAAGGATATCGTAAGGTATGCCGCCGATCGAGGCATCACCGTAATCCCTGAAATAGAGATGCCCGGCCATGCCAGTGCCGCCATTGCGGCCTATCCGTTTTTGAGCTGCTTTCCCAAGGAACCTACGGTCGTTCGGGAAAATATGATATCCGAAAAAGGCAAGGAACTACAAAATGAAGGAACCCCAAAAATAGTCCAGGAATCCTGGGGGGTATACCCTGATGTTTTCTGCGCTGGCAATGATGGGACCTTTGACTTTTTGGAAGATGTGTTGGATGAGGTGATGCCTTTGTTCCCTTCAAAATATATCCATATCGGGGGCGATGAATGTCCAAAGGACAACTGGAAACGCTGTCCAAAATGTCAGGCCCGTATCAAAGAACTGGGATTGAAGGACGAACACGGCCTACAGAGCTATTTTATACAGCGCATTGAAAAATACGTGAACAGCAAAGGCAAAAACATCATTGGCTGGGACGAAATTTTGGAAGGTGGCCTGGCGCCGAATGCCACGGTAATGTCTTGGCGGGGCGAGAAAGGGGGCATTGAGGCGGCAAAACAACTCCATGACGTAATAATGACACCGACCACCTACTGCTATTTTGACTATGGACAGTCCGAGGATAAGGACGAACCACTCAATATTGGTGGCTACTTACCTGTAGAAAAAGTGTATTCCTACAACCCGGACCCAAGCGAGCTAACACCGGAACAGGCAGGTTTTATCTTGGGAGGCCAAGGCAATCTTTGGACGGAATATATCGCCACTCCGGATAAGGTGGAATATATGGTATTGCCGCGGATGTCGGCCTTGTCCGAGGTAATATGGACGCCACAGGCAGACCGGGAATTCAACGATTTCAAATCCAGGTTCGGCAAGTTGGCCCAACGGTTCGACGCAATGGGAATCCATTATTCCAAGTATATTTTTGAAGATAAGGTTGTCTCTGGGAAGGATGAGGTGAAATAAGTTTTCTATCGGTTCCCCCGAACAAAGAACCCCGTTGGCTATCCGTAGTTGACGGGATTTTTTGTTATGTGCAAACGCTATTCGCCAAACCCCTTAGGCCGAGTCATAAAATGGTGTAAAGCGTCCAAGGCAAAGCGTATTTCAAAATGTGATATGGTTATCATTAGGTTGAGGTTGCCCTCTAATCCTGCGGAATAAACTGCATTGGCCTATCCGTGGCGGCTACCGCCATCAGAACATGGTATATATATTCACAAACCTTTTTTTCACCTTGATAATTAATGAGATCGGCCGTATCCTCAGGGGTATGGTATTGAGGATGTCCGCCAGTGTGAAGCCCCAGAACAGAAATTCCTTTTTTATAAAAGGATACGTGGTCCGATCCCCCCACTGAACCGGCGTGAACAATAGGGGAGAGACCTTCGGCCTCGCCCAACTCCGTCATCAGATCCATACCTCCAGGAAAGGTCCCGGCACCGCCCATATAAACTTGGTTTTGATCGTTCAGCCTGCCTACCATATCCATATTGATCATCAATACTATTTGTGAAAGTGGTACAACGGGATTCTCGGTAAAGTACTTGCTTCCCAATAATCCTTGTTCCTCTGCCCCAAACGCGATAAGCAATACGCTTCGTTTCAGGGAATCCTTATGGGCTTCCAATTTCTCGGCAATCTCGAGCAGGGCCGCCGTACCACTGGCGTTGTCGTCGGCTCCTGGGTGTATGGCTATTTTATCCGATTTGGAGGAAGGTCCGCCCCCAAATCCCAAATGGTCGTAATGTGCCCCGAGAACTATAAATTCGTCTTTCAATTGCGGATCGCCACCTTCGATATAACCGATTATATTCCATGTTTTTACATCCTTCTTTGGGGGGTTGCCCTCCTTAACCCTCAACTGGGCCTTAAAGGGTTGCTTATAGCTTTTACCAAAGGGCCCTATACCGAATTCCTTAAACTGATGTTCAATATACCGCACCACCTGCCGGTTCAAATGCCCGCCGGGATATCGTCCGGCATTTTTATCTGAAGTCAAGTATTGGATATGTTCCTTGAGCTCGGGGACGGTAATGTCCGTTTGGGCGGGAGCCAAATAGAAGATCAGGGATAGGGATATGAAGAGAAATAGTTGTTTTAACATAGGATTCAAATTGTTCTAAGTGGTTATTTGGTAATACTTTAAAATACTATTCCAACCTTAAACCTTCATTAATAGGGTGGAAATCAAAAAAACACTTGTCTACCCAGAGTCAAAAGATTGAAAACCATAAAGCGCAATACTCTGGTTTGATTAATTATAGACATGCCAATATTAATTCTCCAAAAGCCCATTTTCTATGGATGGGATCTCAAACCTTTTATTTTCCGGTTCCGTATGTTCCTGCTTAAAAATAATTGCTGCTTTTTCGATGATTTCCGGGTGTTGTTCGGCCACGTTCTCCGTTTCCGAGGGGTCTTTTTTTAGATTGTAGAGTTCCAAAGTGGGCTGCTTTTTGTTGTCCTTTAGATTTGTTCGGACCACCTTCCAATCCCCTATCCTTATAGCCACCTGTCCACCGTATTCGGGAAATTCCCAGTACAGGTAATCGTGATCCAGTTGTTTTCCGTTGGATAGGACGGTAGGTAAAAAGCTGATTCCGTCCGTATCTCTTGGTGTTTCAAACCCCGTGAGTTCCCCCAGGGTAGCCATTACATCGTACTGTGCGGAAATATGGCTCGTTTTGCTTCCAGGTTTGATATTTCCGGGCCAGGTGGCGATCATTGGCACCCGGATTCCCCCTTCGTACACATGCCCCTTACCGTGGCCTTCCCCGCCCTTGAAGGGCTTGGCACTTGCAAACCAATCGGCATCTACACCTCCATTAAAGGTTGGCCCGTTGTCCGAGGTAAATACAATCAGGGTGTTGTCATAAATCCCCTCGTCTTTTAACTGTTTTACCAGTTTGCCAATATTCTCGTCCAGATAGGAAATCATAGCTGCATAGGTGGCATGTGGATATCTGGCCGGGAAATAGTCCTGATCTCCCTGATAGGGTTTCTCGTCCCCGAACTTCATTACATAATGATCCACCCAGGTTTTAGGTGCCTGGAGGGGAACATGGGGAATTGGGGTGGCCCAATATATAAAGAACGGACGCGATTTGTTGCTTTTCACAAAGGAAGTGAGTTTCTTAAAGATTAGATCCGGTGCGTAATCGTTCAAGATATAGTTGCTGTAACTTTCTATATCGTATGGATCCGCTCCTTTTGGTAATTTGGTATGTGGGGCAATGGTGTCGTTGTCCAGGTACACCCGGTGGTCGTTTTCATACAGGTGCAAAGGGTAGTAGGTATGGGCCTGGCGTTGACCGTTGTAACCATAAAAATAATCGAAACCCATTTTGGTGGGAATGGAATTGGTATGGGGTGCGCCTAGACCCCATTTACCGAATATTGAGGTGGTATAGCCCGTTTCCTGTAGTTTTTTGGCAAAGGTGATGGTGCCGTCGGGCATGGGAAGCTGTCCCTCCAAGGTAGAATCCTTTTCCATGGCAAGGTAGTTCCATACATCGCCCCGAGACCCCCACTCATCGTTCCCCCTGATGTAAGCGTGGCCGGAATGCTTCCCGGTCAGGAGCATATAACGGGCGGGGGCGCAAACTGGAGCGCTTGTGTAGTGTTGGGTGAAAAGCATTCCGTTGTTGGCAAGGGCGTCAATGTTTGGGGTTTCGATTTTTTCTTGTCCATAGGCTCCAATATCCGCATAGCCCAGGTCATCTGCAAGAATATAGATGATATTGGGTTTGGGGTACCCGGCTTGGGAAATTTCTCTTTTTACTTCCTGTTTGCAAGAGAGTAGAAGCAAGGGAACAAGGCAAAAGAAAAAGTGTCTTTGCATGGTTGAAGTTTTATCGCTCTTGAAATTTATTGGACAACTGAATATACTATTTTCTCGTAAAGGGGCCTATTGCACAATACTAATTTGGAATCGTTGGAATCCCCAATTTTGAAAAGTCGATTATTGGCGCAACCCCGTTGGCAGTTCTGGACAACTCCGTACCAATGGTCGTTGTCTCACTGAAAAAGCCACAGTTTTTAAGATAAAATGTATTGCCTTTGGAACCTCCTTCATAATCTTCACGTGACCCTTTCCTTGCAGTTGCATCGGCGGTAAACTTGGCCGTGGTCAATTCTTGCCATTTACCCATAGTGTCAAATATCCATTGATTGGAATAATAGGCTTTTCGAGATTTGAATCCGGTTTCTGTTGTAAAATTTTCCAAGAAGGAATACAGGTGAGTCAAATGGGTTTCTGTATGGGGCCTTCTAAAACTGGCGATAAGCATCCATTCCTCGATTTCGGGAGCATAAAAATAGGCGGTATAGTCCGTTGAACCATTGGTGGAAGGCTCGCCTTTTAGGAGAAACTTGTAGGTTTTGCCCGCTTTCCAATCGAATACCTTATAGCTTTGCCCTCCGGAGCCCTCGTTCCCGAACTCCCCCGTGGTTACCCCTTGTCCTTTGCCCAATAGGACAATCTTAAAGTCCTCCGGGATCTCCTTTGGGTTTTGGGTTTTAAAAGGGCTCCAAACAGAGAATAGGATCCGTCTTTCGGTCTCGGAATTTACCTGTATCCCAAAGTAGCCCTCCCCAAAACCATTTGCCATAAAATAGGAACCTAACACGTCCTCTCCCTCAGGCACGGTAATTTCGTTGTAAAATAACTTTACTTTGGTATTATCCGGAACATTATAATTTAGGTGAACGGAAGGTCCTCGGCGACCGAAATAAAAATCGTCCTTGACATAGGTGATTTCACCCGCCACGGCAGGTCCCCCTATCAGGAATTGTGCAATATCACCAAAAACATCACCCGATTTTTCCAGTCCTTGAATTTCTATATAATGGTAACCGGCTGTGGCAAGTTCAAAAACACCAACTTCCAAATCTTTGAAGTTGGGATTGGCCACCACCAATTCCTTGGTTTTGCCTCCAATCGTAACTTTGATATTCGATTTTCCCGTTGCTGCTTTTATGTTCAGTCCAACGTATATCTTGCCTGTGGAATTGGTTTTAAAATAAGTGCGAATAATGCTTTTGGGATCCTTCCAGTTTTGAATCCCCTTTTCAGAAATAATTTTTTGGTTTTGAGATGTATTGTTGATGACCCAACTGTTGCCCCCTGGTGGAATTTTGATAGGAAAGTCCAGTTTTGTTCCCATTTGATTCATCCTGTCATTATGGTTTTTTGCAATAGCATAAGGGAAAATGAAAATGCAGGATAAACAAAGGATTAATAGTGTTTTTGTATTCATTGGTCACGGTTGTTGGTTGTGGATGTTAATAATTTTATTTCTCAAGGTGTATTATCGGACATTTAATTGGTCCAACGCTTCCTCTACCGAGACCGATGGGAGTTTGCAAGTGGTGTTCTGGCAAACATAGATAAAGGTTTCCTGTTCCTGAAAACGCATCTCGAACAACGGGAGATCACTTTTTTTGGAGGTGCCAACGATCAGCGTATTTGGGATAAATTTCTTGTTCATTGACGCTAACAGGGAAGGGGCGTTGATCCCTACCACGGCGACTTCGTAATAAGGATAAACGGAATTCAAAAATAAGGAGTTCCAACTGCAGTAGCTGTCCGCATGTTCCTGGATAAATGGCATCATGGAAGCCAGCATAGTCTTTGATTTTTTAATGGATTCCATGTCGTAGTTTATATGTCCCAATATAAATAGGTTTTGGGCCATAATGCCGTTAGGGGAGGGCATTACCCCATCATTCGTCGATATAATATTGGAGATAAGTTCCCCTTCCTTGGCATATCTGAACATTCCTGAAACAGGATCTGAAAAACCCTTTATCACCTCATGGTTCATCTCTTGGGCAAAATTTAGATACCGGTCGTCCATGCTGGCACTGTATAGCTTTAGAGCTGCATTCTCCATAAATACATAATCCTCCAAAAAACCGTCTGTCTGTTTACTTCCTTTCTTAAAGGAGTGTACCAACCCGGTTTCCTTAAAAGCCTTTTTTTGTAACAGCGCAAAGGCCGATTCTGCCAGTTCCAAATATTTTTTGTCCCCAAAGGCTTGGTAAGCCTCAACATAACCGTTGATCAGCAAGGCGTTCCAAGAGGTGATGATTTTGTCATCCGTTCTTGGGCGAACCCTATTTGATCTGGCTCCCATCAGTTTTTCCGTCCATTGCCTTTTCAGTCTTATCAATCTTTTTTCCGAAATTCCGTGCTGATGTTCAAATTCCGAATCTGTCATCGATTTATAGAGGACGTATTTGCCCTGCTCCCATGCATTTTTGGGACTGATATTGAAATAACTCGAAAAAAGTGCATAATCTTCTTGGATAATTTTCTTTAGCCCTACCTCTGTCCAAACATAGTACTTGCCTTCTTCCCCTTCGCTATCCGCGTCCAATGCTGCATAATACCCTCCCTCTGGATCTTTCATTTCCCGCTCCAAAAACTCAATGGTATTTATAACAATTTCTTTATAAACCGGATTTTCAAAAAGTTTATAGGCGCGCGCATAAAGCCCGATCAGTTGGGCATTATCATAAAGCATTTTTTCAAAATGGGGCACTTTCCAATGCGAATCCGTACTATATCTAAAGAATCCACCCCCGATTTGATCATAAACCCCGCCCATGGACATTTGGTCCAACGTTGTCTTAACATGGGTCTCGGCCTCTTCGTTACTAGAAAGTTGGGCAAAGTCCAAAAGAAAACTGAGATTGCCCGGGAGCATAAATTTTTGACGACCCTGATCACCACCCCATTTTTTATCCCAAAAGGTAGACCAATTGTCAACACTTGACTTAAGGGCATCTTTGGTAAGGCCCTTGAGATCAGTTGAGGGTTGTATCAGGTTTGTCTGTTGTATGCCTTCGGCCACCCGGTCTGCATATTCTTCGGCCTTTTTCGGGTCTTTGTGGTATAGATTACTGATTTTGGTGAGTACTTCGTTCCATTGGGATTTGGTGTGGTAGGTACCCCCATAGATGGGCTTGCCGTTGGGTAGGAGGATCACGTTCAGGGGCCAGCCTCCATTGCCGTTGATCAGTTGGACCGCGGTCATATAAACTTGATCCACATCGGGTCGCTCCTCGCGGTCCACTTTTATATTGATAAAATTTTCATTCATCATCTTGGCCGTTGCCTCGTCCTCAAAGGTCTCCTCTTCCATTACATGGCACCAGTGACAGGAAGAATATCCGATGCTCACCAAGACCAATTTATTTTCCTTTTTGGCCTTGTCCAAGGCTTGCTGGCTCCAGGGTTGCCAATTTACGGGGTTGTGGGCATGCTGCAGCAAATAAGGGCTGGTTTCGTGGATCAGTTCATTGGTGTATTTGTATTCCGGCTGTTGACCTTTCATATCATTGCAGGATGAGTTTATCAAAAATATCAGGATTACGGGAAAAGGGAAGAAGGGTTTGATGTAGGAACGGTATAACATAAATTTCTTAATAAAGAAGGTCCAAGTTACGATAAATCCAAGAAACAGGAAGAACCGGCCTAATTGTAAATGAAGCACAGAAAAGGAAAATTTTGTGAATAATATGGACCATCCTATTGAACAGATCGGTAAATTCAATAACTTGAACGCCATATTTTAATTAGGACCAGGAAACTAGAAACAAGAGCCTAGACAATTGGGAATAGCAAAAAAGACAGAAGTATACTGGGTTATTTGTTTTGAGTTTATACAAAAATCAATTTATTGAAAATCAAATAATTAAAATCTGTGCAATGCAAATTACTTTTATTTAAAAATCATAAACAACAAAACCTATAAATCCATAAACTTTTTTTTACCAACCAGCAACAATTATCTTTCAATCAATGACCAACCCGCAAAATGCCCCAGTAGTATCCAAAGAACTCCTAATCCCCTTCATTTTAGTAACAGCCCTCTTTTTTTTATGGGGATTTCCCAATGATCTTACCAATCCCATGGTCGAGGTGTTTAAAAATGTTCTGAATATCTCCAACGTGGAAGCTTCTTATGTTCAGCTCGCCTTTTATGGCGGTTACGGAACCATGGCCATTCCCGCTGCCCTCTTCATCAGACGGTATAGTTATAAATCGAGTATTATTGTAGGGCTCTTTTTGCTTACCTGCGGCTCGTTGTTGATGTATCCATCGGCCAAGTTGGTAAGCTATCCAATGTTCTTAATTTCCTTATACCTGCTTACTTTCGGCTTGGCTTTTTTGGAAACCACGGCAAATCCCATGATTTTAGGATTGGGAGCCCCGGAAACCGCTACCCAGCGCTTAAATTTGTCCCAAGCGTTTAATCCTATGGGTGCTTTGTTGGGACAAGTGGTGGCCAGATTGTATGTAGTAGAACGTCTGGATACTAAGATCGGGGCAGATTCCAGTAGCTTTTCGGCCAGTCTGGCACCCGAACAAAAGCAGCAGATCATTGAACACGATTTTAATATTGTCAGTATTCCCTATATTATATTGGGGGTGGTGTCCCTAGGCCTAATGTTGGTATTTATTTTTCTGAAGATCGAGAGGACGAGAATGGCCCCTGAAAAGCTTTCCCTTAAAACAACATTCGCAAAACTCTTCTCCAATAAAAACTATTACGAGGGCGTCTTGGCCCAATTTTTCTACATCGCCTGTCAGATTATGGTGTGGACGTTTATCTATCAATATGTTACCAATATAAATGCAGGCCGGGCGGCCGATGACCAATTAAACGCAATGGTTTATGTGGCTGCTTCCACGCTCTTGTTTTTGGCGGCTCGGTGGATCTGTACCTTCTTGATCCGGTATATAAGACCAGCTAAACTAATGTTGATTTTTGCCATCATGGGGGCTGTTTTCTGTACCGGGGCTATCTTGATTACCGGAATGGTCGGACTCTATTGCTTGGTCGGTGTATCCTTTGCCATGTCGTTAATGTTTCCAACCATTTATGGCATAGCCTTAAGCGGGATGGGGGATGAAGCAAAGCTGGGATCCGCCGGATTGATTTTGGCCATAGTGGGCGGAGCTTTGATGCCACCATTACAGGGAAGGCTGATCGATATGGGCGGGACAGGATTAAACGACCTTAAGATTTTTGGGTATATCCCGGAAGTCAATTTCTCGTTTATCTTGCCCTTGGCATGTCTCTTGTTGGTAGCCTTGTATAGTTATAGGTCCATTCAACGGCATCATGCAGGGTAAGACGTGGTTGGGTTTCACCAGAAACCATGTTCTTCTGCAAGTAATTTTAACGTGGAAAATAGAAATGATTTCTGCCTAGACAAAAACGTCGATTTTTCATATCTTCCGTAATCGAAAAAGATTACTTTAAATCCATTTTGTATCATGAAGGACGAACACGAGAAAAATTTACGCAGTAGCCAATGGTTTGGCCGTACCGGAAAGGACGGTTTTATTTACCGTGCCTGGATGAAGAACCAGGGAATTCCGGATTATGAGTTCAATAACAAACCAATTATCGGTATCTGCAACACTTGGTCCGAACTTACACCTTGTAATGGACATTTTCGGGAACTTGCCCAGTCTGTAAAGCGGGGTATCCTGGAGGCCGGAGGTTTTCCGGTCGAATTTCCTGTCATGTCCTTGGGGGAGACCCTGATGAAACCAACGGCCATGTTGTACCGAAATCTCGCGAGCATGGATGTGGAGGAAAGTATAAGGGCAAATCCTGTAGATGGGGTAGTGCTTTTATGCGGTTGCGATAAGACCACGCCTTCCTTGGTCATGGGAGCCTGTAGTGTGGACATTCCAACGATCGTTGTTTCAGGTGGACCTATGTTAACTGGTCAGTACAAAGGCAAGAGCATCGGGACCAGTGATGTTTGGCGGTATCACGACGACGTGCGCGAAGGCAAGCTGGAGGATAGGGAATTGCGCAATATTGAGGCCGCCATGTGCCGTAGCGACGGACATTGTGCCGTTATGGGAACCGCCTCCACCATGGCCTGTATGGTGGAGTCCTTGGGGCTATCCTTGCCAGAAAATGCAGCCATTCCCGCCGCCGACTCCCGGAGAAAGGTCTTGGCACAACTGTCCGGTTTGAGGATCGTGGAAATGGTAAAGGAAAACTTGCGGTTATCCGATATACTTACCCGAAAGGCTTTTGAAAATGCGATCAAGGTCAATGCCGCCATAGGGGGCTCCACCAATTTTGTCATCCATCTTTTGGCCATTGCCGGACGTATCGGGGTACCGCTCACTTTGGAGGACTTCAATCAATTGTCCGCCAATATTCCCTTGATTACCAATTTGCAGCCTGCCGGGAAATATTTTATGGAGGATCTGTTTTATGCAGGCGGCTTGCCCGCGGTACAAAAGGAATTGAAGGGAATATTGCACAGGGAATGCATTACGGTCAACGGTCGGACGGTTGGTGAAAATATTGAAAATGCGCAAAAATACGACCTGGATATCATAGCTACCGTGGAGGCTCCGTTCAATACTGCTACCGGGCTCGCCATTCTTAGCGGCAACGTATGCGAAAATGGCGCCGTCATCAAACCTTCGGCAGCTAGTGCCCATCTAATGAAGCACACCGGCAAGGCGGTAGTTTTCGAAAACATTGAGGACTATAAATCTAGGATCGATTCGGCGGACTTGGAAGTTGATGAAAACAGCGTGCTTGTTTTAAAACATGTGGGGCCCAAAGGGTATCCGGGCATGCCCGAAGTAGGCAATATGGGACTCCCCAAAAAACTTTTGGCCCAAGGGGTCAAGGATATGGTTCGGATCTCTGATGGCCGGATGAGCGGTACAGGATTTGGGACCGTTGTGTTACATGCCTCTCCCGAAGCGGCTATGGGAGGTAATTTCTCGGTCATCCAGGACGGAGACCTTATTACCTTGGACGTTCCCAGCCGGACGCTGATGGTAGATCTAACCCAGGAAGAGATGGATAGGCGGAAGCGCGAGCGGAAGGCACAGCCGACGATTACTGATCGTGGCTACGTATCTTTGTATTGCAATCACGTACAACAGGCCCACTTGGGTGCCGACATGGATTTTCTAGTTGGGAAATCGGGGGATAAGGTTACGCGGGATTCGCATTAAGTAGTACAAAGTAATTAGTACAAAGTACAGAGTAAGGAGTATTAAGTACTGGGTATAATTTTGGAGCGTTTAGGACGTCACTGTCAAATCATTAAATAACCAAGTAGCCAAGTAGCCGAATTAAATTTCGAATCAAAGGTTTTCCCAATTAGGGGTGTTGGGATATAAATTTTTGGACTAATATTTTGTGTCTATTAAAGAACACTAACTACTTTGTGCTCAGTACTTAATACTAGATACTTAAAAAGTATGGATTTAAAAGGAAAAACAGCAATCGTAACGGGTGCCGGACAGGGCATTGGGTTGGAGGTCTGTCGTCGACTGATAGATTCCGGAGCCAATGTGGTTCTCAACGATATCGACCCCCAATTGGCAGCCGATGCAGCTATAGGTTTAAAATCGAAGGTGGGCAAATGTATCGACTTTCCAGGCGATTCCAGTGATTTGGAGGTGATACGGAATATGGTGAAAAAAGCCGTATCCGAATATGGACAACTCGATATTGTAATCGCCAATGCGGGAATTACCTTGTTCGGTGATTTTCTTACCTATTCCAAGGAATCCTTTTTTAAGGTGATGGAAATCAATCTTGGGGGCAGTTTCTTTCTGGCTCAGGCAGCTGCGAATCAAATGAAGGAACAGGGCAAAGGAGGTAGTATTCTATTGATGTCATCCGTTACCGGTCATCAGGCCCATAAGAATTTGGCCGCTTACGCAATGAGCAAGGCAGCCTTGGAAATGATGGCCAAGAACTTGGTCTTGGAACTGTCGCCCCTAAAGATCAACATCAATACCATTGCGCCAGGGGCAACCTTGACCGAAAGGACACTCCAGGACCCGGATTATGTCAAAGTTTGGCAAAGATTGACCCCAATGGGAAGGCCGGCCTCGGTTTCGGATATTGCTGCTGCAGCCCTATTTTTGGTTTCCGATGAAGCCAAACACATCACCGGACAAAGCCTGATCATCGAAGGACGCTGGTCATCCGGGAATCCCGCTCCTTTTTAAGTCGTGACCATAAGAAAAACCCCCACCCAAATGTAGGATACAGCAGTCTCTTTTCGCCCCTCTAATGTATTTTTTTTTGCTCTAAAACAGTTCTCGAACTTCTTGGACGGACATTACTTGACCATCTCGTAACTTCTCTTTATAAAGTTCGTCAATTCCTCACCTTTGAGCAACTCTTTGGAAAGCCGGGCCAGATCCAAAGCTTGGTTTATCAACCTTTCTTTCTTCTTGGCCGTTTTGGTATTCAGGATCTCGGAGACGAGTTCGTGGTTGGTGTTCACGATCAAATTGTACATCTCGGGCATATTCCCCATCCCGAACATACCCCCACCGCCGGTCTGTTGCATTTCCTTCATCCGCCTTAAAAATTCGGGCTCGGTAATAATGAAGGGAGAGGCATCGCTGTCCATAGCTTCCAATTGAACGGTGTAGCTCTTATTCTGGATCGTTTCTTCCAATTCTTTCTTAAGTCTGTCCTTTTCCTCATCCGAAAGTTTGGATATTTGGGTTTCCTCTTTTTTGATCAGGTTGTCCAGATGATCGGCATCTACCCTGGCAAATGAAATTTTCTCTTTGGATGTCTCCAATTTTTGCATCAAGTGCGAAATGATTGGGGAGTCCAATAGCAACACCTCATAGCCTTTGGCTTTGGCAGCTTCAATATAGCTGTGTTGAGCTTGGGTGTCCGATGCGTATAGGATTACCAGTTTGTCATCCTTATCGGTCTGATTTCCCTTGATTTTTTCTTGCAGCTCCGCGAACGTAAAATATTTGTTGTCTACGGTAGGATACAGTGCGAACGCATCGGCCTTTTCAAAGAATTTCTCCTCGGAAAGCATTCCGTATTCGATGACCATTTTTATATCGTTCCATTTATTTTCAAATTCCTCCCGATTATTTTTGAAAAGCGATGTCAGTTTGTCGGCCACTTTTCTAGTGATATAGGACGAAATCTTTTTTACGGCACCATCGGCCTGCAGATAGGAACGGGATACGTTCAATGGAATGTCGGGCGAATCGATGACACCCCTAAGCATGGTTAGAAATTCCGGAACAATTCCTTCCACGTTATCCGTTACATATACCTGGTTTTGATACAACTGGATCCGATCCTTTTGTATGTTCATATCGTTGGTCAACTTGGGGAAATACAGGATCCC
The DNA here is from genome assembly GCA_048266425.1 of Sediminicola sp. Classification (GTDB taxonomy): domain Bacteria; phylum Bacteroidota; class Bacteroidia; order Flavobacteriales; family Flavobacteriaceae; genus Cerina. The sequence goes on along the minus strand of JBLWZN010000042.1, from coordinate 9,601 downwards.
GGTCAAGTTGAACGGATAATCTACATTTAGATGTATGTGGAACAAAGGTTCTTCAAACTGCATGGGATAAAGTTCCCGATAGAATTTGGTGTAATCCTCATCCTTAAGATCGGTAGGCTGTTTGGTCCAAGCCGGATTTGGATTGTTGATAATATTGTCGACCTCCTTTGTGGGTGCGGGTTCTTCCTCTTTTGCTCCTTCCGGTTTTGGCAAGGTCTCCGTACGCGTCCCAAATTTTATTGGGATGGGCATAAATTTGTTGTACTTGCCTAGAAGTTCACGAATTCGATTCTCTTCCAAGAACTCTGTGGAATCTTTAGCGATGTGCAAGATTATTTCAGTTCCCCGATCTTTCTTTTTGGATTCCGCAATTTCAAAATTTGGAGATCCATCGCAGGTCCAATGTACCGCAGGTTCGTCCTTATAGCTTTTGGTGATGATCTCTACCTTGCTGGCAACCATAAAAGCGGAATAGAAACCAAGTCCAAAGTGTCCAATTATACCAGAATCCTTAGCGGCATCCTTATACTTGTCCAAAAATTCCTCTGCCCCGGAAAAAGCAACTTCGTTAATATATTTTTTGACCTCTTCTTCAGTCATTCCGATACCCTGATCGATGATGTGAAGCTTTTTTCCTTTTTTATCGATTTTCACCTCGATAAATGGGTTTCCATATTCCACTTTTGCCTCCCCTATGGAAGCCAAATGTTTTAGTTTTAAGGTTGCATCGGTTGAGTTGGATATAAGCTCCCTTAAAAATATTTCATGATCACTGTAAAGGAATTTTTTGATTAGGGGAAAAATGTTTTCCACCGATACATTTATTTTACCTGTAGCCATAATAAATAAAAGTTTTTTTATTCCCTCGCAAGAGGGAATTCCATTAATTTTTATAAATCCATCTTAGCAAATGGTTGCCCTTTATATTTTTACTCCCTGCTAAGAAATTGGATTTCCAAATTTCACATGACTATTCCCTTGTCAAAAAAAATACCAGAAGCAATTTAGGTGACAAACTGACACATTTTGTTTGTTGCCCCAGCTTTTTTAACTACTTTGAATAAAATATAGAAAAAGGTTGACAATCTTCATATATTGCAGCGCTTAAGTATAAGGTACTGCTTTGTCCCGGTTGAAAAGGGTTGGCACTGCCTCGATTCTAAAAAATTGGTCTATGTACAATTCAAAAATAACAGGCTTGGGTTTCTATGTTCCTGAGAACGTGGTGACCAACGATGATCTCTCAAAGATAATGGATACCAACGATGCTTGGATCCAGGAGCGAACCGGGATAAAGGAACGTCGGCACGTGGTGCAAGGCGATGGGGAAACCACGACCACAATGGGAGTAAAGGCAGCAAAGATTGCCTTGGAAAGGGCCGGTTTGGATAAGGATGACATAGATTTTATAATCTTCGCCACCTTGAGTCCCGATTATTATTTCCCCGGGCCCGGGGTACTGGTACAACGGGATTTGGGAATCAAAACTGTGGGTGCCTTGGATGTACGCAACCAGTGTTCTGGATTTGTTTACGCGATTTCGGTTGCCGATCAATATATAAAGAGCGGCATGTACAAAAATGTCTTGGTAATTGGATCGGAACTGCAGTCCCATGGTCTGGATATGACCACCCGTGGAAGGGGAGTTTCGGTAATTTTTGGTGATGGGGCAGGTGCAGCGGTTATGAGCAGGGAGGAAGACCGGAACAAAGGGATCCTTTCTACCCATTTACATTCGGAAGGTCAGTATGCGGAAGAACTTGCGGTAATTGCTCCCGGAATGGGCAAACGCTGGGTTAATGATATTATAGCGGATAACAATTCTGAGGACGATTCCTATTTTCCTTATATGAACGGACAGTTTGTCTTTAAAAATGCCGTTGTTAGATTTAGCGAGGTGATATCGGAAGGCCTGGAGAAAAATAATTTGAAAACTACCGATATCGATCTATTGGTCCCGCATCAAGCCAATTTGCGGATCTCCCAATTTATACAGCACAAATTTGGGCTGACAGACGATCAGGTTTACAACAATATAATGAAGTACGGCAACACAACTGCCGCTTCCATTCCCATTGCCCTGACCGAGGCCTGGGAACAGGGAAAGGTAAAAGAAGGCGATTTAGTGGTCCTTGCCGCCTTTGGCAGTGGATTTACATGGGGAAGTGCCGTTATTCGGTGGTAAATTGAAAAGTATTTCAATGAAGATTTCTTAGTGGCTCTACAAGGGGCCGATATCTTTGCGCATTTTGAAAAACCGAATTATAAGAGTACGATAGAAGACAGCCCAATAAATTTATTCACATTAAAGGGGTATGAAATACGGCCACGTAAGAAACATCAAAAGGGAGATACTTTCCGATAACTGGTATACATTAAATAAGATCACATTTGAATACCAACGGGAGGACGGATCCTGGGAAACCCAGTCCCGTGAAGCGTATGACCGGGGAAATGGGGCCGCTATCCTGCTCTATAACAAATCTAAAGGATCGGTGGTGCTTACCCGTCAATTTCGAATGCCGACCTTTATCAACGGGAACACAACAGGGATGATGATAGAGGTATGTGCCGGGTTGCTGGATGGTGACAGTCCCGAGGAATGTATTAAAAAGGAAGTGGAGGAGGAAACCGGATTTAAAATAGACAAGGTGCAGAAAGTATTCGAATCCTACATGTCGCCCGGTTCGGTCACGGAAATCTTGCATTTCTTTATCGGTGCGTATGAAAATAGAATGAAGGTGGGAGAAGGTGGTGGTGCCGAGGACGAGACCGAAAATATAGAGGTACTGGAATTTTCTTTTGAAAAGGCAATGGCGATGATTGCAACCGGGGAAATACGGGATGCCAAAACCATACTGTTGTTGCAATATGCAAAAATTCACAATATAGTCTGAACTAGGATTTTTAGGATTATTTGATTTTAGGATTGTGCTAATTGTTTTCTGGGTGGTTTACTTTGTAAACTCTCTTAAATTGAAGACTTTTTGACCCGAAGTTTATTAGCAGTCCGACAGGAAGGTTATAGGCTTGTCAATAATTTATGGCTTGCGCCAAATGCAGATCTTCTAATTGTATCAATGCTTTTAGCTCTACCATTATCTCATGTTCGACAAAAAAATCTACCCTTCTTGTACCGATGTGTTGGCCTTCATATCGTATGTCCATTTCCATCTCCCTAAGAAAAGTTAATCCTTGCAGTTTAAACCCTATGGCCAGCGCACGTTGATAGATTACTTCTTGGAAGCCGTTGCCAAGCGTTGTATGGACTTTCATGGCACAACCGATAATCCGATGTGTAATGTCTTGATATTTCATTTTAGTTCAACTATAAAATCCGTTGATCCATTCATCCTAAAAATCCTAATTCAGACATTTTTCAATATTCATCCCTGATCCATTCAAAAATCTGCTGCATATGGTTTTTTAATTCTGCGGTAGGTTCTAAATAATGATTGTTCATAAAACTAAATATCAAGGTCTTCCCCGATTTGGTTATAAGGTAACCACTTAGGTTATAATTATTGCTTAGACTTCCTGATTTGGCGTATATATAGGGTTTTGGATTTCCTGGATACCAATTTTCCAACGTACCCGACACCCCACCTGCAGGAAAAAGTTTGAACAGGCGCTCTTTTGGAAATTCAAGGTACATCTTATTAAGGACCTGAACCATGGACTCCGGGGTAAACAAATTGTATCTGGAAAGTCCGGAACCATCTACCCATCTTGGGGGCTGCTTTAAATCCGCAAGGTCGTGTTCCAACATGTACTTTTGGGCCCGGCTGCCATCCAGGGTGTCGGTCAGGGTAGAGGAGGCCAAGATCAATAACTGTTCCGCAATAAAGTTGTCGCTAACGTACATCATTCTTTTATAAAGTGAATCTGACACAACGCTGTACAAGGTCGACTTTTCACCTTTGGGCATTTGCTTTTGTATAGTTACCTTCTTCCCCAATGCCTTCGTCCATAATTGCCTAATGAGTGAACTGTCAATTTTAAAGGGAACCTCCAAGGTATCCTTGATTGCAGGATCCAAATAGAATATATTCCTGTTCTCCTCCCGATATTTATTGTAGTGAACGGATACCACACTATCCGAAAATAGGGATGGTGATATGTAAAGGGGAGAGCCGTTTTGCAACTGGACCACGTTGCCATAGAGGGGCATGCCGCTCCTTTCCGGGGAGTAGTAGTAACCATAATCGTCCCATGCCCATCCTGGGCCAAATTTGGCTTCTTGAAAATTATTTAGGTACAGCGCAATATTGGAAAAGCCTTTTGCGAATTGCACTACGGTACTATCCCTGAAATAGGGGTGCAGCATGGAAGGGTCACCGGTACCTTCCAGAAATAAGGTATCATTATGTATCTTATATTGTATGGCGGGAATCTTTTTCGGCAATAATTTTAGGCCGGTATACAGGGTGAAAATTTTAGTATTGCTCGCCGGGGTAAAATATTTCCCTGCATTATAATTTATCAAAGTACCCGAGGTTTGTGGATCATAGACCATAAATCCCACAAATTGGTTGTGGTAAAATTCTGAATCAAAAGTAGCCTTTATCTGTTTGTTGTTTTTTTTGTATTTAATGGATGCACAGCTAGTTACAATAAATAGAATGATAAGAATGAGAATCGGTTTGCCCATAAAGCCAACTTTTTTTGGGAGTTTTGAAAATGCTTGTATTCAAGATTAACATGAATTTAGCTAATTTTTAACGGACTTCGTACAATAATTTTGTGCTTTTTATTGTTAAATTGGTCGATGAATAATTTAACAAACTAAAAACATGGCTAGAGCAATGCTAGAGTACACCAAAACTGTACTGCAAAAAGTTAGTTTTGATGCGACTCTCTTTTGTAAGGAACTTAAAAAAGCAATTGTAAATTTATTGCCGAAGGAGATCGAAGAATTAAAACTCTGGTTACAACAGTTTATCACCGACAAACCGGAACTACAACAAAGCCTAATTTATCTAAATCCATAATTCAAAAGCCACGTAGATATCGTGGCTTTTTTTTTTCGTTTATTAGGTCGATGTTTGGGTTTCGCCCGTTTTGAAAATAGTCCCGTTAATTTCCAACCTGATTATTTCAATCCAGCGGGCACACAGAAGTTTTCATTTACAGGAGTAATCGCCTTTGTTTTTATTGCTTCCAAGCTAGGTTTTTGAAATATTCGACCCTTGCGCACAGTTCGATATCGCACTTATTGATTATTCAAATGTGCTACTTGTTCTTTTTGTTGAGCGGGCTGATTATCTTTACGTCCTGAAAGGCGATAGCTCCCCTTATTACCCCTGCGATGACTTCTTTTAACGCCTCAGTGATCTGTATTTTCAATTCACTTTTATGATAGATAAGGCTTACTTCCCGAGCCGGGGATGGGCTTTGGAAATATTTTAAGTTCTGTTTCTTTACACCATCCAGTTCCAGGGTGTTCAGATAGGGCAATAAGGTCATGCCCAGACCTTCATTCGCCAAATTTACCAAGGTTTCAAAACTACCACTTTGTAGTTGAAAATGATCATTTCCATGATTTCGTGAGGTTTGGCATAAGTTGATGACCCCGTCCCTAAAGCAATGTCCGTCCTTTAACAACAACACATCGTTTATTTCCAGATCGTCCGTACTTAGTTCGGATACCTGGCCCAATCTATGGCTTTGTGGAACATAACCTACAAACGGTTCATAGTAAAGTGGTCGTTCCCTGATAAACTCAATTTCCAACGGGGTAGCGGCAATACCGGCATCCAAATGGCCATCCTGAAGATTTCGAATCAGATTTTCGGTGTTTTGCTCTTTGATGACAAGATTTACCTTGGGGTACTTGTTTATAAAAGTTTTAAGGAACATGGGAAGGAGGGTTGGCATAACCGTGGGGATAATACCCAAGATAAATTCCCCGCCAATAAACCCCTTTTCTTGATCCACGATGTCCTGCATCCGTTCGGCTTCATTTACGATACTTTTCGCTTGGGCCACAATCTTTTTCCCTACTTCGGTGACCATGATCGGTTTTTTCCCACGGTCGAAGATCAGTATGTCCAGCTCATCTTCCAACTTTTGGACTTGCATGCTCAAGGTGGGCTGGGTAACAAAACTTTTTTCAGCGGCCAAGGTAAAGTTTTGGTGTTCGGCAACGGCCAAAACATATTGTAATTGGGTAATGGTCATAGACTATAATTTAAGGCTATAAAATTATAAAACTATCGATTAAACCTATAGGAAACATCCTGGTATATTTAGTGAACTTATTGAAATTCAAGATTGACCTACCCTTATAATAGATTCCCATAGGTGGAAACTCCTTGCTAGTGGGGAGAGAATCCTGTTCAGGTGTGCTTGGGCATGTGCCAACAGCGAAAGATGGTATCAAGAAGTTGGTTATGGATTTTTGGCGGTCTTTGAAGAATCGGAAATCAAATCATTGATACCCACCAGTTCCTGATCAGTAAGATACCTCCATTTTCCCACTGGAACATCCAATAAAATGTTCATAATCCGAATGCGTTTTAGGTGCCTTACTTCGTAATCCAGATATTCGCACATTCTGCGTATTTGCCGATTTAGGCCTTGGGTTAGGATTATCCTGAATTCAAACTTGCCAATGCGCTCCACTTTACATTTGCGGGTTACCGTATCCAGAATCGGGACCCCTTCCTGCATTTTTTCAATAAATTCATTTGTGATAGGACGGTTAACGGTGACCAAATATTCCTTTTCATGGTTGTTGCGGGCCCTTAGGATCTTGTTGACAATATCCCCGTCATCGGTCAAAAAAATTAATCCTTCGCTTGGTTTATCGAGTCGACCGATTGGAAAAATACGTTTCGGAAAATTTATAAAATCGATGATATTGTCCTTTTCCACCCTCGTATCCGTAGTACATACAATGCCCATAGGTTTATTGAATGCGATATAGATTGGCTTTTCATGGACTTCGGATATAAGTTGTCCGTCTACCCTAACTTGGTCACCTGGAACAACTTTGGTTCCCATTTCGGGTACGGACCCATTTATGGTCACCCTCCCGTCGGCAATAAGTTTGTCCGCGGCCCTTCGGGAGCAAAAACCGACCTCGCTTAGGTACTTGTTGATTCGGGTGGGTTGGACGTCTTCCATAATTAATGTTTTGTGGAACAAAATTACAAGAAATTATGTTGGGGTCTGTATTCTAGATATCCATTCTGGGGAGAACCCGATTACAATTTTACCATTATTCGTATCAAAAGGATGAAATTAAACAAGATGCTATGGAAAAGTAGGTTTTTTAAGAGGGGTTTAACCATTAAATAGAGTAAACATACTATTTTTACGGGATGAAGGAAGAAATGGTCATTTTGGTCAACCAAAACGATGAACAAATAGGTACTATGGCTAAGATGGAAGCCCATGAAAAGGCGCTGTTACATAGGGCCTTTTCGGTTTTTATCATGAACGATAAGGGCGAAACCCTTCTGCAGCAACGTGCGGCTCAGAAATACCACTCCCCGGGGTTGTGGACCAACACCTGCTGCAGCCATCAACGGGAAGGGGAGACCAATAGGGAGGCTGGCGAAAGAAGACTGCTGGAGGAAATGGGATTTAGCACCGAGTTGGAAGATCTTTTTTCGTTTATTTATAAGGCCCCCTTTGATAATGGGTTGACGGAGCACGAATTAGACCATGTAATGGTCGGCATTTTTAATGGAAAACCCAATATTAATCCAGAGGAAGTTTCCGACTATAGATGGATGCACCCCGAAGCCGTAAAGGCGGATATGCAAGAAAATCCGGAGAATTATACAGCTTGGTCCAAGATTATTTTCGACAAATTTTATAATCATTTGGTTCAAAAGGAAGATGAAATATGAAGGTAACGGTAAGCCGTAAGGCGCATTTCAACGCCGCCCATCGTTTGCATCGACAGGATTGGGATGATGCGAAAAATGAGGCCATTTTTGGTAAATGCAGCAACCCCAATTATCACGGGCATAATTATGAACTCATTGTAAGCGTAACCGGGGAAATTGACAAGGAAACCGGCTTTGTAATGGATATGAAATTGCTTAGGGAGCTAATTGCAGATGAGGTAGAGGAAGCGCTGGACCATAAGAACCTGAACGTGGAGGTGCCGGATTTTAAAAATCTTAACCCCACGGCCGAAAATATTGCCATTGTAATCTGGAACAAACTTAGGCCCCATATCGGTGGGGACAAGGAACTCGAAGTAATCCTTTTTGAAACGCCCAGAAATTTCGTAACCTATTCTGGGGGATAAAGTTCAAGTTTAAGTTCAAATTCAAACCCAAACCCGAACAATAAAAACTCCATTCTTTACTTTGCACCCACTATCTTACCAACCCGCAATTTCATTAGCTCACTAATTCACTGATCCATGTATCCATTAAAATTTCATCCCATTTTAAAAGAACGCCTGTGGGGAGGGTCCAAGTTGAATGAGGTTTTGGGCAAGCCTACGACCAGTGAAATTACTGGGGAAAGTTGGGAGCTTTCTGCCGTCGAGGGCGATGTCTCCGTCGTTTCCAATGGAGAACTGGCAGGGTCAAGCCTACAACAATTGATAGAAGAACATCCAAACGATCTTCTTGGAAAGGGCGTAGTGGATAGGTTTGGCAAGGAGTTTCCTATACTTATCAAATTTATAGATGCCAAGCAAGACCTTTCCATACAGCTGCACCCCAATGACGAACTGGCCAAAAAGAGACACAATTCCTTTGGCAAAACCGAGATGTGGTATATTATGGCCGCCGACCCCAAGGCCCAACTAATTGTGGGGTTCAATAAGGAGGTGACCAAGGAAGAATATGTGGAAAGCCTGGACAATAATACACTTTTGGATTTGCTGAATTACGAGACGGTCAAGGAGGGGGACACTTTTTTTATCAACACCGGAAAAATGCATGCCATTGGGGCAGGGGTATTGTTGGCGGAGATTCAGCAGACCTCGGATATCACCTATAGGGTATTCGATTTTAACAGAAGGGATAAAAATGGGAACCTTCGGGAACTACATACCGAATTGGCCCTGGACGCCATCGATTATAAGAAAAAGGATGATTTTAAGGTTGCTTATTCAAAGGAAAAGGATAAGGTAAATACCATGGTTGATTGTCCTTATTTTAAGACAAACTTTCTTCATTTGACCAAAAATCAATCAGTAAGCACAACAGATCGTACCTCATTTACTATCTATATGTGTGTTGGGGGCTCCGTTGAAGTGGTGAACGAGTATGGCGGGGCCCAAATTGTCCAAGGGGAAACCGTATTGGTCCCAGCCATGTCCAAAAACATCGAGCTGAGGACCGAAGGGGCCAAATTATTGGAAGTTATGATATAGGTATTGCTATATATAGGCGGATATACATAAAAAGGTTACTTTTGCAAAAAAATAGAATAAAATGGCAAGTATTAGGGATTTAAAAAAGGATATCAATTTTGTGTTGGGCGATATTATTGAAGCGGTCTATCTGTGGGAAGTTGCTACCAACAAGCAAAACTCCAAAGAAGGGAATGCTTTAATTGAAAGTGCGATCAGTACTTTTGACGACCTTATCTCCAAGGTAAACAAAAAGGATGTAGATAACAGACAAAA
>JBLWZN010000041.1:0-31872 GCA_048266425.1 Sediminicola sp. | reverse complement strand
CACCTGAGCTACCTCGCCAATTGCTATTTTCCTTGTTTAGAGACCCTAGGGTTATGAATCCTGCGCTCCCTGCCCGAACTTGCCGTTCGGTACGGGCGGGTAACCACCTGATCTGCCCGAATTATTCGGGTGGGGCTACCTCGCCAAAGGTTTTTTAAGCGGCTGCAAATATAAAGTTTAATTTCTTCACTTGCCAAATAAGAATCGCTAAAATAATATTGGGCAATTATTTTTTTATCATGTAGAAATATATATATTGTCCGTTAAATAAAACAAAGAATGAATGACAAGGTTAAGTTTGAGATAGAGTTTGTAATACAATCATCTCCAAAACTACTATATCAATATATATCTACCCCATCCGGATTGTCGGAATGGTTTGCCGACAATGTAAATTCCAGAGGAGAAATTTTTCGTTTTATTTGGGACGGTGCCGAAGAAGAGGCCAAACTGTTAAAACGCAAGAATGACGAATTTGTACGTTTTGCCTGGGCAGAGGAAGAAGACAACAGCTATTTTGAATTGAAGATAATCGTAGACGATATTACCTCGGATGTGTCCTTGTTTATTACCGATTTTGCCGAAGAGGATGAAGTGGAAGAGGCTAAGATGTTGTGGCAAAACCAAGTATCCAGCTTAAAACAGGTTTTGGGTTCGTCCTAGTTATTGTTCATTTATAGGTATATTTGGCCTTGAATTTTTCAAGGCTTTTTTTATGACTTCGATGGTAAACTTCAATGGTGAAATCCTTCAAGCGGACACAAATTTTCTTAATCATGAAAACCGTGGACTGCGCTATGGTGATGCCCTGTTCGAGACCATAAGGATAATTAATGGCAGGATTGTCTTTTGGGAAGACCATTACCTTCGACTTATGGCATCTATGCGGATCCTGCGCATGGAGATTCCTATGAATTTCACTATGGAATTTCTACAGGAGCAACTCTTAAACGTAATTCCCGCCAACGGTTTGGGGAATGGCCCCGCCAGGGTAAGGCTTACGGTATTTAGGAACAATGGCGGACTATACTTGCCAACGAGCAACGATGTTTCTTTTATAATTGAGGGCAACGCCTTAAAAAATCCGTTTTATACATTGGACACTTCAGCCTATGAGGTTGAGTTATACAAGGATTTTTACGTGAATGCCAATAAGTTGAGCACTTTAAAGACCAACAATAAGTTGATCCATGTGCTGGGTAGTATTTTCTCAAATGAAAACAATTATGACAATTGTTTGCTGCTCAACCAGAACAAATCTGTTGTGGAGGCCCTAAATGCCAATATTTTTCTTGTTGTCGGTAATACCGTGAAAACGCCTCCCTTGTCGGATGGATGCCTGAATGGAATAATCCGAAAGAAAATATTGGAAATTTTTGCCAGCCTTGGAAATTATGCTTTTGAGGAATCCTCAATTTCCCCGTTCGAATTGCAAAAGGCAGATGAACTTTTTCTTACCAATGCAATAACGGGGATACGGCCAATTACCAAATTCCGGAAGAAAGAATATAAAAATACCGTTGCAATGGACATATTGGGCAAGTTAAACGCAAAGGCGATTGCCGAAAGGACGTAATACTTAAGTCGATCAGGGAACCCTGGTATCGCACGGCACTAGTTTAGGTTAGGATTTTCCGGTGCGTTGGACCAAATAAGATAATCCCCTCCCAATTCCATCATTTTTTCCCGCCAAAAGGCATCTGCCGATTTTTTAAGAATATCGCTTTTATATTCATTTTTCACAATCACCCAGGATTTGGAGGAAAGCTCCTGATCCAATTGCAGGGAGGCCCAACCGGAATAGCCAAGAAAAAATCGGATATCCGAACTTGTAATTATTTTCTTGTTGACCAGGTCTATAATATTATCAAAATCCCCGCCCCAGAAAATTCCGTTGGAAATTTCTATACTGTTTTCTATCAAATGGGGGACTTTATGCAGAAAATAGAGGTTATCCTGCTCTACCGGACCTCCGTTATATACTGGAAATGGAACATTGATTTCCGAAATAAGTTCACTGATGTTATAATCCAAAGGTTTATTGAGGATAAACCCGACAGAGCCTTCATCGTTGTATTCCGCCAATAGTACGATAGACCGGCTAAAGGAAACATCCCCGGTGAGCGTAGGCTCCGCTATCAAAAGTTCCCCTTTTTTTGGTTTTATCGCCAACATGACGGTTTAATTGTTAAAATTAAAAATATGACAAAAAATGGTAACTGCAAAACACTTTTAAACAAAAAAGCACCTCTTTTCAGAGGTGCTTTTATTATTTTCCAAAAAATTTGGACTAGTTTACTGAATTGCTCAATTCAGCGCCAGCCTTAAACTTTACAACATTTTTAGCTGCAATTTTGATAGTTTTACCAGTTTGGGGATTTCTTCCTTCTCTGGCATTTCTTCTAGAAACGGACCAAGATCCGAAACCTACCAATGATACACGTCCACCTTTCTTAAGAGATCCTTCTACGTTGCCCAAAAAGGATTCTAAAGCTTTTTTTGCCGCTGCTTTTGTAATTCCAGCGTCTGCTGCCATAGCATCGATTAATTCTGTTTTGTTCATAATACGATTAAATTTATTGTTATTAAATAATTAATACTCAAACAAATTTATATGGATTTGCGGTTAACGCAAGTAAAATCAAGGGAAATAGCCATTTTTGTTGATAACTTGAAACGTTTGTTGATAACGTAGGGCTTTTTTTACGTGTACTTGACCAGTTAATGGTAAGTCAATGAACATGGGCGGTTTCGGAGAACGTGGTGCCATTGAGAAGTTCATGGACTTTCATTTTTCGTTTTCCTGGAAGCTGAACTTCCAATAATTCCAGAAATCCTCCTTGTACGGCAACCTTTATGCTCTTTTTGTCGTGCATCAAACTTCCGTTTTTAAGGGAGTGTGCTTCCCTTGCCTTAACGACCGAATATATTTTCAGGATGCTGGTTTCACCCGAATCATGAAGTGTGGTCCATGCGGTGGGATATGGGCTAAGGCCTCGGATGTGATTGTAGATCTTATCCATAGGGAGGTCCCAATCTATCATGCAGGTTTCCTTATATATTTTGTTGGCGCTCTTTAATTCTTGAACGTCACCTTGCTTTTTTCTTTCTACCGCGCCCTTTTCAATCTGTTGTATTGTTCTTAGGACCAAACCCGCTCCCAGTTCCATTAGTTTATCATGTAGGGACCCTGCGGTTTCATCGGGTAAAATTTTTGTCTTTTCCTGCAGTATTATTTCCCCTGTGTCTATCTTATCGTCAATATAAAAAGTGGTGACCCCGGTCTCTGTTTCCCCGTTTATAATGGCCCAATTGATGGGTGCCGCTCCACGGTAGTTGGGCAGGAGGGAGGCATGCAGGTTAAAGGTGCCGTATTTGGGCATTTGCCATACCACCTGTGGCAACATCCTAAAGGCGACCACTACCTGGAGGTTTGCTTGCAATGACTTTAAGCCCTCCAAAAAAGTACTGTCCTTGAGATTGTTGGGCTGCAGCACTGTAAGTCCGTGGGACAGGGCATATTCCTTGACAGCGGATTCCTGTAGTTTTCTACCACGGCCGGCGGGCTTGTCGGGTGCTGTGACCACCCCGACCACATTGTAGTTATTGTTTACAAGGTGGTCCAATATTGCAACGGCAAACTCGGGGGTTCCCATAAAAACGATCCGCAATGGTTCCATATCAGCTGATTTCATATTCGTTTTTTGTATTGATATTTATTTCCCCATCCTCCAATAGACTTTGGATTGTAGCTAGGATAGCATCTTCCTTGTAAGGAAGTTTTTTAATTATTTCCCGGGAAGATTGTTCCTTTTGTTTTAACTGGGTGAGAATATCTTGCTGGATCAATTTTAAAACGTCCTTGTCCACCACCGTGCCTGAGGTACAGACATCACATATCCCACAATTGGTTATCCGCTTTTCACCGAAATAAGACAACAATTGCCTGTTTCTGCATATTTTATTGTTCTTTATGTAGGTCAACATGCTTTCCACATTGTTGATCTTTACCTGTTGTTGCGCCTTTATCTTATTGGCGAAAGCATTTATGGTCCTATCGTCTTCCCGAGGTACTAAAAATACAATTTCCAGATCGCTGTGTTGTGCCTTATAGTCAATAATCCCATCTACCTGAAGTTGTTCCAATATTGAAAGGACCTTTTTTTCGGGGACGCTTGCTTTTTTTGAGACCAAAAGTGTATTTATTTTGGTATCGTAATCAAAAATTCCACCGTAAGTCCTTAAGATTACCTGGGTAGGTTCTGCAATATTCCGATTTTTATCCAAGTAATTAAAAAGTTGATCCTTTGATGCGATGAACCTAACGGTCGTCTTTTTGGAAAACGTTTCCGAAAGGGCGATGACCGAATTTTGGTCCAGTATATGCAATGTGTTATAGGCAAGGATTTGGTTCAATTTATAGGCCTCGCAAAAAGCGTTGAAATTAAATTGAAAAATTTCGTCGGTCCCTTCGCCAAAGGCTATTTGAAAATAGTTATTCAGTTTTTGGTACAGCATTTTAATAAATGCAATCTCCGGTAAGACACTTAAAAACTGATTTTTCACTTGACCTTCATCCGTCTTATTGGTGATCAATACGGCTTCAGCAGGATTCCCGTCCCGTCCGGCCCTACCACTTTCCTGGAAGTAATTCTCCAAACTGTCCGGAATTTGGTAATGGACCACCAATCCAACATCTGGTTTGTCCACTCCCATCCCGAACGCATTCGTTGCCACCATGGTCTTGACCTCATTATCCATCCATTCTGCCAACCTTTTCTTTTTTTCCTTTTGTGGAATGCCTCCGTGGAAAAAGGTGGAATCACATCCATTCTGGTTTAAAAATTGTGCCGTTTCTTCTGCTAACCTCCGAGAACGAACGTAAATAATGGCACTTTTTGAATTTTGGAGACACAGTTCCCTTAATCGGTAGCGTTTGTCCTCTACCCATAATACTTTATAGGCGATATTTTCCCTGGAAAACGAATCCTTCACCACCAAGGCTTCCCTCATTTGCAGGTTGTCCACGATATCATGGGCCACCTTCTGGGTCGCGGTAGCGGTAAGCGCTATCATTGGGGCATCCGGGGCCAATTCCCTTAAAATGGAACAGTCGAGATAGGCGGGACGAAAATCGTTCCCCCATTGGGAAATACAGTGGGCTTCATCCACGGCCAAGAGGTTTACGTCCATCTGCTGTATTCTTTCCCGGACGATTTCTTGTTGGAGGCGTTCGGGGGACAGGTATAAAAATTTGTAATTGCCATATAGACAGTTGTCCAGCAAGTCGTTCATTTCATCAAATGAAATGCCACCGACCAAGGCAATGGCCTTTATTTCCCTCCTTTTTAAGGAATTAACCTGATCTTGGATAAGTGCTATCAAGGGTGAGATTACAATACAAATACCGGCCTTGGCCAGCGCGGGAACTTGATAGCAAAGCGATTTGCCTCCTCCAGTCGGCAATAAGGCCAACACATCATAACCGTCCAAAACGGCATCAATGATTTTTTCCTGGGACCCTTTAAATTCCGGATATCCCCAATACTTTTGAAGTATCGCTACGGAGGTGCTAGACATTATTGTTTTTTTATCTGGTTTACTATATAGGATACCCTTTCCTCAACGGTACCTATGGGAACGTGTTCTATTTTGTAACCGTATTTTTCATAAGTATGCTTTAAGAAATCGTATAAAACCAAGGCTTCCCTAAAATTTTCATAGCGTTCATTGTCAGCCGTATAGATATCTTCCCAAGGAGGTAACAGAAACACCTGATCATAGGTGAAATTTTTACAGGCCTCCGTGAAAATTCTGTCGTAAGGTTGGCCCACCCGATCCATATAGGCTATGACATCCGGGATTCCACGGTCAAAAAAAACATATGGGCCGTCAGTCTTGGCAACATTTTTAAATTGTGAGATTCTGCCCTCCAAAATCCGGTGGCTGAACAGTAAGGGGTCCGATACAAATAGTTGGGGAATCCCCTGGGATCTGGCTTCTAGGGTAATGCTCCTGGAAATCTCGTGGATACAGGTAAATCCGTCTTTTTGTAATTGTTGGACTACCGAAGTCTTACCAGATCCTGGCCCTCCCGTAATCACAATTTTTTTTGGCTCCACAAATAATGTTTTGATCTAAATAGAGTACGCAAAGTAATGAATTAACGGCAATACTAAAAAATAGGTACATTTCAAAACTTTCCCAAATTCGGTTATTTTCCCAGTTACAGGAGGTATAGTAAATTTCCATAAACCCCAACAAGTAACATCCTTCCGTCTAGGAACATTCCCTCCCTAACCATCCCCGGAAGGGAGGGAACGTTTTTATTTGTAGAATCCGCTCCCCCTCCTTTGGAGGGGGTTAGGGGGAGGTCAGAACGATTATTAATTTAAAAAGCGGGACCTGCTATTCTTCGTTTACTTTGCTCCTTGTTCTTTCCTCCTTTGTCATTTTATATTGAACCATTATCTTTGCAAAAAGAAAACAATGGATTCCCAAAAAGAAGATGAATTTTATGCCCGGCTCAAGGAACAATTGTCCGAAACAAGCGCTTGGCCTACCGACTTCCTATATAAATTTATTGTGCCTACCGATAAGGATAAAATAGATCAGATCAATAAGGTATTTGACAATACAGGGGCGGTAATAGAGTCCAAGCAATCGAGCAAAGGAAAATATACCAGTGTTTCGATTACCGTAAACCTTAAGGATCCGGATGAGGTAATTCAAAAATATAAGGAGGTAGGGCTCATTGAAGGGGTAATATCGCTGTAAGTACAAAATTTAATCCCCAGTAGGCTTTTGTATATATTTTTCGTTCGAACCATATTTAGGATGGACCAAAGACATAAGGCAAAGAACAAATGAAAAGTTCAATCCTGTTGGGCCGAATTTAGGACCCTGTCGATTTTAATTTAATATTTCCTATTTAATGGAAAAATTAAAATGTACACTTTTTGGACATTTGTAACGTGTTTTTCATCAATGGGTTGAGAAATTCCTACGTCCTTTATCTTTTGGCAAAGCGGTCTTTTGTCTTTTTAATGTACAACAGTAATATTTTAATATTACCAGAACCTGATTTAAACTTCAAAATAGCTGTTAAAATAGCATTTGTTGTATAATTTTGTTACTTTGCAGCCGTTATCAATCTACACTTCACCATTTTGTTAAGCCCAAGTTGAAATGACGTGTAATACAATCGTGGATTTTGCGGCACCTTTGGCTTAACCTAACATTAGATAAATCTTTCAAATTGAATTTAGTAGAAAACTTAGAATACAATACCGAGCGATCCAAACTTATTATTCCAGAATATGGCCGCCATTTTCAAAAAATGGTAGATCATGCCGTTTCCATTAAAGACGATGCGGAACGCAATCGGGTAGCCAAGGCCATAATCAGTGTTATGGGCAACATACAGCCCCATTTGAGGGATGTGCCGGATTTTCAACATAAATTGTGGGACCAATTGTTTATCATGTCCGACTTTAAATTGGACGTGGAATCCCCTTTTCCCATCACACCCAAGGAAACCCTTCAACAGAGGCCGGAACCTTTGAAATATCCCCAAAATTTCCCTAAATATCGTTTTTATGGCAACAACATAAAGCGAATGATAGACGTAGCGGTAAGTTGGGAAAAGGGCGCTATGAGGGAAGGATTGGAATACGTAATCGCCAACCACATGAAGAAAAGTTACCTTAATTGGAACAAGGATATGGTGGATGATAAGGCAATTTTTAAGCACCTTTACGAATTGAGCGATGGACAGATAGACATGGCATCGGAAGGTGAAAACCTCACGGAAAGCGATCAGTTTCTAAAATCGAGGCCCGCAAAACCTGCTAGGACCGTTAGCGGGAAAAAAAATCCAAGAAATACAAATAGTCGCGGAAAAAAGCGATACTAAACTTTATTACGCTCAATGGGAACGTTTACAATTGAGGGTGGCCACCAACTTCATGGTGAGATTACGCCACAAGGTGCTAAAAATGAGGCACTTCAAATACTTTGCGCTGTACTTTTAACCTCGGAAACAATTACGATCAACAATATTCCTGACATTGTGGACGTAAATAAATTGATTTCCCTCCTGGAGGACCTTGGTGTTAAGATTCAAAAAAAGGGAAAGGGCTCCTATTCCTTTAAAGCCGATGACGTAAACCTGGAATACTTGCAGTCCGACCAATTTAAGCATGACGGACGGGGATTGCGTGGATCTATAATGTTGGTCGGGCCCCTATTGGCCCGCTTTGGCAAGGGCTACATACCCAAACCCGGAGGTGATAAAATTGGAAGACGCAGGTTGGATACCCATTTCGAAGGATTTATCAGCCTTGGGGCCAAATTTAGATATAATAAGGAGGAACATTTTTATGGGGTAGAGGCCAAGAAACTCAAGGGCACCTATATGCTCTTGGACGAGGCCTCGGTAACTGGAACCGCGAATATTGTAATGGCCGCTGTATTGGCCGAAGGAAAGACTACCATTTACAACGCCGCTTGTGAACCCTATCTACAGCAATTATGTAATATGCTGAATAGGATGGGAGCTAAAATCTCCGGTGTCGGCTCCAATCTTTTAAGTATTGAGGGGGTCGATAAATTGGGAGGTACGGAACACACCATGCTCCCCGATATGATAGAAATTGGCAGTTGGATCGGTTTGGCCGCCATGACCCGCAGTCAGCTCACCATTAAAAATGTGAGTTGGGAAAACCTGGGGCAAATTCCCAATGTCTTCCGGAAACTGGGAATCACATTGGAAAGAAAAGGGGACGATATAGTCATCCCGGAACACAAGGACGGCTACAAAATCCAGAATTACATCGATGGGTCTATCCTGACCGTTGCGGATGCACCTTGGCCCGGACTTACACCGGATCTGTTGAGCATTATCCTTGTCGTTGCCACACAGGCCCAGGGAGAGGTCCTTATTCATCAAAAAATGTTCGAAAGCCGATTGTTCTTTGTCGATAAGCTAATCGATATGGGGGCAAAAATCATTCTGTGCGATCCCCATAGGGCTACGGTAATCGGACATGATTTTAAATCGACCCTCAAGGCGACCACCATGGTCTCCCCGGATATCAGGGCAGGGGTTTCCCTGTTGATCGCGGCACTATCCGCCAAAGGGACTTCTACGATCCACAACATAGAACAAATAGATCGGGGATACGAGGATATCGATACCAGGCTACGTGCCATAGGAGCCCGTATCGTAAGGGTATAGAACGGTTTATTGACTTCTGTTATGGGTTTGTTTTTATTCTATTGAAGGGGAAGGTTTATAGGTTTGGTAGCAATGTTGGTTAAAGGTTGATTGTAATCCTTAATTCGAAAACCGTAAATCTTCAAATCAATATTTATCCGGTAGACATTTTACAATTTCGACTTATTGGATTTCAGCTACACCTAATCTCTTGGTGTCGATTTTTTTATCGGCTCCAAAAGACCAACATCCAGCGTCCAACATCCAACCTCTATAGTCCAACCTCCAATTTCAAAAAACCATTTTCCTTTTACGTACCAAGAGCCAAATTACCACAGGGGCGCCTATTAAGGAGGTTATAGCGTTAATGGGCAATACTTGGGCAGAGGTCGGTAGTTGGGCAATGGTATCACAAACAAGCATTAAAATGGCTCCATACACCAATACGGCGGGCACCAAAACCCGGTGATCGGTGGTATCAAAAATCTGTCTGGTCAAATGGGGCACGGCCAAACCGATAAAGGCTATAGGTCCGGCAAAAGCGGTAACCCCGCCCGCCAATAATCCGGTCGACAAAATTAGGATGAAGCGCGACTTGTTGAGGTCTACTCCTAAACTTCTGGCATAGTTTTCTCCCAATAGCAGGGCGTTCAGGGATTTTATGGAGCGAACCCCCAAAATACTTCCGATCAATACCACAAGAAAAAGAAGGCCCAATTGATACCAGGAAAGGTTTCCTACACTACCGAAGGACCAAAATATATACTGCTGTAATTTGTCCGAATTGGTGAAATAGGAAAGCACACTGACAATAGCTGTGGTAATACTCCCAAACATGAGTCCGATAATTAAAAGGGCCATGGTATCCTTGACCCTAGAGGCGACCGTTAAGACCACGAGTAGCACCACAAAGCTGCCCAAACTGGATGCGATTGCCAAAGAAACGTCGTTCAACAGGCCCAAGGCTGCCAAACCGGGGAAAATTGATATTCCCATAATTACAAGGGCCGCTCCCAAACTGGCACCGGAACTAATACCCAGCACAAAGGGGCCGGCCAAGGGGTTTCTGAAGAGCGTTTGCATGAGCAGACCGCTTACCGATAATCCACCTCCCACCAAAATAGCAGTTAAGGCTTTTGGAATCCGGTAGTCCCAGATAATATAGTCCCATGAACTTTGCCCGGTATTGCCTCCAAAAATAGAGGCGAAAATATCCCCGATCGGAATGGAAACCGACCCCAAGGCTATATTGACCCCGAAGCATAGCAGCAGAGCCAATATTAGCAGAAGGAAGGGAATGCTATATTTCTTTGTGGAATTCATTGGCCACAATTATTAGTTGGAAAATTACATCTAAATACAAAACCTACAGTAAACTTGTCAATGAAATTATTCGGTTTTAAATTATAAGGTTATTTTGACAGTATCCCGGAACAACTTAAAAATCCTGTATTCCCCGATCCCTCGGGGACGTTTTCATTGCTTTTACACCTTATGTTTCGGGGCTTCGGATACCATCCATGGGTTTGCTTATTCCAAGGGCTTAAAAAAATAGGGCTGATAGTCGGGGAGCAATTCCGGGTGAAAAATATGCACCAGATCCTTTAAGATCAAATCGGGGCGGGCGGGCCCCAGTTCATAATACAGTAGCCCCCCTGTAGCTCCCTTGGTATTGGCGAACGTAAATATTTTTTTATTCTTGAATGCGTCAAATTGGGTGTAATGTGGGTTGTCTTCCTTTAAACCATTGTACGAGGTATATTCTGAAGGGGAGACCCAAAAATCGGTGGCCCCACCCTTTACCAAAACGTTTTCCAAACTTAGGGATAGGCTACCCGTTCCTTCCGTATCCTTCCACGGATAATCGGCATTGGCATCTTCCAAAAATTGGGCGGCCCAGCTATCCCCGGCTGGCAAATACCATACATCCTTATACAGGGCACCACTTAGTACCGTGGGTTTGTTTTGCGCTTTTTTGGCCAAGGATTTGACCATTAGATAATCGGATTTTATCCTGGTAAAGATACTATCGGCTTCCTTTTCCTTGCCAAAAAATGGGGCGAAAAACTTGATCCATTCCGCCTTTCCCAACGGGCTCCCCTCTGTCCAGTCACCGTTATATACCACTGGAATACCGGAACGCTTAATGGTCTCGTAGGCCTTGTTTTGACCGTCTATGCCGAAACCGAACACGATATCGGGTTTCAAGGCCAATAACATTTCCGTATTAATGGCCTCGTTATTACCCAGTTCCTGGACATCGCCGGCATCGATGCGTTTTCTCGTGGCTTCGGAAGAGATATACTGCGTATTGGTAAAGCCGATCAGGCCATCGGACACTCCAAGGGCTTCCAGAGCGGGGATGTGGGTCGTAGAGGTCGCCACGTATCGCTCAACGGGCACCGGAACAATGGCATCATAGGCACTTTTGTCCAATAATGTAGCGTTTATTTTTTCTTTGGGAACAAGTGCGTAAGTAAAAGCTGATTTGGAATTGGGCCAGGGAGAGGTAATCCTAATAATTGTAACGTCTCCATTCAATTTTTCAATGCGAAATCCAGTGGCATTGGAAACGGGTATTTTTTGCGCCGTGGTAGGTAGGGTTGATGCTTGCTTTCCTTCCTGTTTACAAGAAAAAAACACCAACATAAAGATGAGTAAAAATAAATGCCTCAAAGAAATTACGGATTTGGTTTCCGTTCCAAAAGTAAGATTATTTTAGGAGTTGCATGGGAAATAGTATTGGAAGAGGGAGGATTCAGATATTCTCCATTGCTTTTCGGCTAAGGCGATCCTCTGCCATATCGCTCAGTCGGTCATCGGTCTCATACTCTTCGTTTAAAGTAAGTTGGAGCTTCTTTGAGATTTCCCTTAACCCCAATTCCTTTGCAAAGCGAATAGCACTGCTGTAACCCGAAATCTCATAATGTCCCAAACGCTGGGCGAGCGACATTAGGCCGGCATTGAGAACATCACCCTCCATGCTGTCGTTTAAGAATTGATGCACCGTCATTACAAGGCCATCCATGGCATGGCAAGTATTGCCCAAGGTAGAAATTTCAAGTTCATCGCAGATGATTTCCAAGCGGGTAAGGTGTAACTTGGTTTCATTGAAATGATCCTCCAGGATTTTCTTTAATTGGTCATCTGTTACCTTTTGGGCAAAAATATCCAGCAATTCCAACAGTTGTTCTTCGGCACTATATAGATCCCGAAGTTGATACTCGAACAAATCCTGTAAGGTTTTCATGGGCTATAAGTTGATTCGGAAAGGTACCATATAACCTAAATTAAGAATGACCTTAAAAAAGTAAATGTTGACTTAATAAAATGAGAATTAGTGGGTAGGGAATAGACTAAAAAGTTTATAAGTTTATGGGTTTATTTTTTGATTCCATCAACTATCAACCAAATCCACCTACTGCAAACTGCCAACTGCAACTGCCAACTTCCACCAAGTTTCGTATTTTCCATCAAACGACAATGGAAACCCCGTTAGCGCTGCCGTTGTTCTGTTCGTCAAAATAAAAATCGATCCTGCCAAGGTTTATACCATAGCATCCCACTTGGTTTATCAACATATTTTGTCCTTTTCTGTTTACTGCTATGGTAGGCCTGTCCAAAAAAGTATGGGTATGGCCACCGATGATCAAATCTATATTTTCCGTGTTCGCGGCCAATACAAGATCGCTAGGGCGGTGCTTGTCATTATAGTCATACCCTATATGGGACAAACAGACCACCAAATCACATTTCTCCCCAATTTTCAGGGTCTGGCTCATGGTCTGGGCAATTTCTATGGGGTCCAAATACTTGGTTTCCTGGTAAAGCTTTTTCATCACCAACCCGTCCAAGACAACCCCCAAACCAAAAACCCCGATTTTAATTCCATCCACCAGAAAAATTTTATACGGTTTTACGTGACCATCCATAAGGGTATTGCTAAAGTCGTAATTGGCAGAAATTAAATCGAACTTGGCATGGGGCAATTGGGCGTACAGTCCGTCCAAACCATTGTCAAAGTCATGGTTGCCGATGGTCGCGGCATCGTAGCGCAGCATACTCATCAATTTAAATTCCAGTTCCCCACCATAAAAATTAAAATAGGGGGTACCCTGGAAGATATCGCCCGCATCAAAAAGGAGGGTATTTGGATTTTGGCTTCTTATTTGTTCCACCAAAGTGGCCCTCCTCGCAACCCCGCCCAAGTTTGGATATTGTGCATGGTCCATGGGAAAGGGATCAATATGGCTGTGAACGTCATTGGTATGCAGTATGGTGATATGTTTTTTACTTCCCCTAAAACAAGAACTCAACGACAGACCGCCCAACCCCATCAGTGCTGATGTTGCGGTTGTATTGGATATGAATTTTCTTCGGTTCATGGATAGTGGATTAGTGGGTTTTCCGTAATACCATTAGTTATTTTTTTAAGTTCAGGGTTCAGAATTGTACTTCGTCCTTCCGTCATTTGTACCTTTAATGTTGTACTTCGTTTTCCGTGATGCAGTTATGCCGTAATGCCGTGATACCGTTAGCTATTTTTTTAAGTTCAGGGTTCAGGGTTCAGGGTTCAGGATTGTCCTTCGTCTTTTGTCTTTCATCTTTCGTCTTTTGTCTTTTGTCCCATTAACTTCATACTGCTTTTTCTAAGATAACCTGAACGGGGTATCAGTTATTGGTTAATAAAAGTTCATATAGTACAAAACCTGGTTTACCGTCTTGCAACTGAAAACTGCCTACTATTTACGGGTTTAATACATTCCAACAACCAACAACCATCACCCAAAGACCTTGAACTTTCAACTCTATCTGCTAACTGCAACTGAAAACTGCCTACTTAATACTTTGTACTCAATACTTTGTACTAAATACTAAACCACTCAGTTCACCTTTATAAACCGTTCATCGACCGCTGCGGTAATTGTGTCCTTTTTAATAAAATAATCGATCATGGCCTTGCGGATAAAATAATCGAGATCCGTAACTTGGAATGCTTCCTTAAAAAAAACCATATTATCCCCACCACCCAATAGGTAATTGGAGGTGGCAACATAATAGTGACGATTTTCATCAAAGGGTTTGCCCTTAATATCAACGGACTGTAAACTGTCATTCTTGTCCAAAACAATTTGCAGGCCCGAGATGGGGTGGGCGGTTTGCTTTTTTACCAAAAAGCCAATAAGCTTGCGGACCGATTGGCCACTGAGTTCCACTACCATAATATGATTTTCAAAAGGCATTACTTCGTAGGCGGTACGGGTAGATACGCTGCCTTTCGAGATCGAGGAACGGATACCTCCAAAATTTAAAAGGACAAAATCTATTTGTTTGCCCGTTCTGGATTCAAAAATGGGATTTGCCTGTTCCAAAACAATATCCGCCATCAGGTTTCCCTCAGAAGTATTGTACCGGCCATCCTCTTTTGTAATATCCTTGGGGGCGTAGGCCAACTGGCCGTCCAATACTTCGTCAATGTGCTTTCCATAGGGCGCAACAAAGGCTAAAATTGAATCTACTCCCTGAATGGAATCGTTAATTTTAATTTGTTTTCCGGTTAGCTCAACAAGTTTTTCCTTCGGTTGTTTACAAGAAACAAATAATATAGTTGTTATAAATATAACAAAATGTGTCATTTTTAAATTCATAGTTCCAACTATATTTGTCCCGTAAATGCCCTTAGATTATTTACCTTTGTATGCGATGGGTTCTAAATACAAAATTACATGATTTTAAAGGGACTACAAGAAAAACTTAAGTACAAATCTGGGGAAAAATTCTTAAAACAGGAATTGAAGCGACCTAGTGTCAAGTCAGCTCGTACCAAGGGAATTGCGTCTATAGGTTGTATTGTGGATTTGGATCAATTTGATGATTCCAATGTGTTTTATGATTTTGTGGATGAATTTTCTTTGCGGCCAAATTCTGTAAAGATTATCGGGTATAAAAATTACTACGATAAGAATTCCCCTTATTCCACCCCAGTGTTTTCCGATAAGGACTTGGGTTGGAACGGAAAAATAGAAAATGGCTATGCCTTGGAATTTTTGAGCAGGGAGTACGATTTATTGATCAATTATTATACGGAGGAAAAGTTGTTGTTGCAGTTGATGACGCTAAAGGCACAGTCCCGTATTAATGTAGGGTTTGGGGGAGTTGATGAAAAGTTGAACGATCTAATTATTAAAACTTCCTTAGGGGACTTTAAGACCTTTAAGGCCGAATTGAAGAAATATCTGGTTATTCTTAACGAAATTAAATAATGGAGCAGTTGCGTGGTACGGGTGTAGCTTTGATTACCCCATTTAAAAACGATTTTTCGGTAGATACGGAAGCCTTGGAGCGGATCGTACATTTCAATATCGATGGGGGAGTGGACTACCTGGTTGTTTTGGGAACAACGGGGGAATCTGTTACCTTGACCAAGTCCGAAAAACAATTGGTCATCGATACGGTTATAGCTGCGAATAATGGAAGGCTGCCTTTGGTCTTGGGTATCGGGGGCAACAATACGGCTTTAGTGGTTCAGGAGTTGCAGGAAACCGATCTAACTGCCTTTGACGCGGTCCTTTCGGTATCCCCATACTACAACAGGCCGACCCAGGAAGGAATTTATCAGCACTTTAAGGCGATTGCCCAAGCTTCTCCAAAACCTATCGTATTGTACAATGTCCCTGGAAGGACCGGTAGCAACATGTTGCCACAGACGGTAGTGCGCTTGGCCAAGGATTTCCCGAATATTGTAGCTGTTAAGGAAGCCTGTGGAGATCTTGTCCAGATTATGCAATTGATAAAGGAAAAACCAGCCGGTTTCCATGTGATATCGGGGGATGATATGACCGCCCTTCCCACTGTTTTAGCGGGAGGATTTGGTGTTATTTCGGTTTTGGGACAGGGACTTCCCTCCGAATTTTCAAAAATGATCCGATTGGGATTGCAAGGCAATGAAAAGGATGCCTATAAGCTGCACTTTAAGCAGCAGGATGGGATGTCGCTTATCTTTCAGGAAGGGAATCCGGCGGGCATCAAGGCTATTTTTGAAACCTTGGGACTTTCCACGGCCGTTGTCCGTCTTCCCTTGGTAGAGGCATCTGCTGGTCTAAAGCAAAAAATACGGGCCTTTATGGGGAGTTTTGCAGGAATTCACGCCTAGCACTTCGGATTTATTGAAAAAATCGGCCCAACCGTTCAATCTAAAAATTGAACCGCATAGGGCTTTATATCAACGTTCGCGCCCCTAAACCTTCCTTTATTATGCCGAACGCGCGTCTATACACACAGACCGGTCCAAATTGACCTGGCCCAATGGCCCGAACCAAAGTGACGGGTTAAATGCAATTCTTGGATAATTCCGGGGTTTATCCGACGGTTTTTTCATCTTTATGGCCAATTGGGAGGGTTAAGGTAACTCCCTTATCAAAAGAATTGCTGTGTTACATTAGGATATCAATTTTAGCTTGTTAAAAATGTTTTTGATATTCATTTATAATACCTAATTTTGCCAGATGTTTTTTAAAATGAGGCGAATATTCCCATTTCTTTTGTTTATCATCCTTTTGGGCTCTTGCAGTGAGTATCAGAAAGTGCTTAAAGGCACGGATGTTAAGGCTAAATACGATTTGGCCGAAAAATACTATAATGAGGGCGAGTACGATAGGGCCAATCGATTGTTTGAACAAATTGCGCCCAAATACATTGGCAAGCCCCAAGGGGAACGGGTATTGTTCTTTTTTGCAGACTCTTATTTTAAGGTAGGGGACTACAATATGTCGGGCTATCAGTTTGAACGTTTTCTAAAATCGTATCCCAAGAGTGAAAAGGCCATTGAGGCGGCCTTTATGGGGGCGAAAAGTTACTATGAACTGTCCCCTAGATATTCACTGGATCAAACGGATACCGATAAGGCCTTGCAGAAATTGCAGCTATTTATAAATACCTATCCGGAATCAACCTATTTGGATGACGCCAATAAAATGGCCAAAGAACTTACCACAAAGAAGGAGAAAAAGGCCTTTGAGATTGCCAAGCAATATAATTCGTTGGGAGAGTTTGATTATTCTATTCTGCCTTCGGCGATTGCCGCTTTGGACAATTTTATGACGGATTTTCCGGGTTCCATATTTAGGGAAGATGCCCTCTATTACAAGATCGAAGCAACCACCAACATTGCCTTGAACAGCTATGAAAATAGAAAAATGGAACGGTTGAACGAGGCAAAAGCAGCCTATGATGCCCTGTTTAAGTACTTTCCCGAAACAAAATACAAAGCAAAAGCGGACGACCTTTTGCAAAAAATAAACAACGCAACACAGAATCTTTCCAAATAAAATATATATGAGCGACTTGAAAAATTCAAAAGCACCCGTTTCTACGGTAACCCTGAACAAGAACGAGTTCGATGCCAAGACCGAAAATATTTACGAGGCTATTGCCATAGTGGCAAAAAGAGCCGTACAGATCAATTCCGAAATAAAGAAGGAGTTGTTGGAAAAACTCGAAGAATTTGCCACCTACAGCGACAGTTTGGATGAAGTTTTCGAGAACAAGGAACAAATAGAAGTTTCCAAATTCTACGAGAAATTGCCAAAACCACATGCTTTGGCCGTCCAAGAGTGGCTAGAGGACAAAATTTACTATAGGAACACGGAAAAGGACGCGTAGTATTATGTTGGCCGGCAAGAACATCCTTTTGGGAATTACAGGAGGAATAGCCGCCTACAAGACTACTTTTCTGGTTCGATTACTTATTAAGGCTGGCGCAAACGTTAAGGTAGTTTTAACGGAAAGCGCCAGCTCTTTTGTTTCCCCCCTTACCTTGTCCACCCTTTCCAGGAATCCGGTACTTTCATCATTTATTGCTAAAACCGACGACAGTATTTCTTGGAACAATCACGTGGAATTGGGTCTTTGGGCAGATTTGATGCTTATTGCTCCCGCTACCGCCAACACGCTTTCCAAAATGGCCAATGGCACATGCGACAGCTTGCTTTTGGCAGTTTATCTATCGGCAAAATGCCCTGTTTTTTTTGCACCGGCCATGGATTTGGACATGTATAAGCATCCTTCTACCAAGGCTTCTTTTGATAAGCTCACATCCTTCGGGAATATTATGATACCGGCTACGTCCGGCGAGCTGGCCAGCGGTCTGGAAGGGGAGGGGCGAATGGCCGAACCTGAAGACATAGTTGCGCTTCTCAATAAGCATCTTTCCGAGGGGTTGCCCTTAAGCGGTAAAAAAGTGTTGATTACGGCCGGACCTACCTATGAGGCCATAGACCCGGTTCGGTTTATTGGCAACCATTCCTCTGGGTTGATGGGATATGAGTTGGCAAAAGTGGCGGCCAATTTGGGAGCCGATGTTATTTTGGTTTCTGGACCCTCACATTTGACCATTTCACACAGTTCCGTTGAGTTGATCTCGGTCGTTTCAGCGGAGGAAATGTACCATGCGGTGCACCAACATTATCCTGCCATGGATATCGTTATCTGCGCGGCAGCGGTGGCCGATTATAGGCCAAAGTCCGTTGCAGGCCAGAAGATTAAGAAACAGGAAACGGAGCTAACCCTGGAACTGGTAAAGAACAGGGACATACTAAAATCCTTGGGGGAACGGAAGGGAGATCAATTTTTGGTCGGATTTGCCCTGGAGACCGAAAACGAGGAAGAAAACGCCTTTGGTAAACTAAAAAATAAGAACTTGGATGCCATAGTTCTCAACTCCTTAAACGATTCCGGTGCGGGTTTTGGAAAGACTACCAATAAAATATCGTTTTTGGATAAGAATCTTAAGATAAAAACGTTTGAGCTAAAGACCAAGGCTGAAGTAGCCTTGGATATTTGGAACGAAATCATTGGTAGGATCCATGCGTAACCGGTTTGTTTTATTTCTTTCTGTATTCTTTTCAATTGCACTCGGGGCACAGGAGATGAATTGCATTGTTACGGTAAACGCAGACCAAGTTTCCCAGACCAACAAGAAGATTTTTAAGACCTTGGAGCGTTCCCTTACCGATTTTGTCAACAAGACCCAATGGACCAACAGGGTATATCAAGAGAACGAAAGGGTGAACGCCAGGATGTTTATTACCGTCACAAACTATGACAATGATCTCTTTAAGGCTACGGTCCAGCTTCAATCCAACAGACCGGTATACAATACTTCGTACGACAGCCCCATTTTTAATTACAAGGACAATCAGTTCAATTTTCGATATTTGGAATTTGAACCCTTGACCTATAATGATAATACGTTTGAATCCAATCTTGTCGGGGTCATCTCCTATTATGTGTACATTATGTTGGGGTTGGATGCGGATACCTTTGCCTTGGACGGTGGTACGCCCTATTACAAGCAGGCGCAGAAAATAGTTGCCCAGGCACAGGGAAGCGGTTTTGTCGGATGGAATCAATCCAATAGCGAACGCACACGATTTGAATTGGTAGATAACCTACTCTCCAATACGTACCGGGAATACCGGGTGGCCATGTACAATTACCACCGGAAAGGGCTCGATATTATGGCGGATAACAACAGTACGGGAAAACAGGTGGTCGCTGGAAGCTTGCGATTGTTGGAGACTTTGGTAAAGCGACGTCCCAATGCTTTTTTGATCCAGGCTTTTTTTGATGCCAAGTCCGAGGAGATCCAGAATATCTTTTCAGACGGTCCAAAAATCGACATTGTTGAGCTCAAGGAGACCCTAAATAAGATTGCACCTTTCTATTCTACTACCTGGAACCAAATCAAGTACTAAACGTTGTTTATTTAATCCGTACGGCGCATGGCGTTTAGCGTAAAGCGAACAGTAAACTTCAAAACCCTATCCGCTCGGAAACCACATAAGTTGGTCTAATTTCCCGAAATTCGAACAGCTTGGAATAATCCATTACATTTTCAACCCCATCCAACGTGCATAAGAGGGCAATAGCGTTGGAAAGTCCTTGGAACAATACTTCTTTGTCCGTGGGATTTTTAGGTTTACGGTTGCTTCGGTTTAGGGGTAATTCATAACCACATCCCTTAAGGAATTCTGCTTCAATTTGTAAAAGTTCCACAGGGGAATAGCCATTGAACTTTCGTCCAAAATTTTGGTTTACCAATCCCACGTAATTCAGTTGGAGCGAACCGTGGTGGTCCGAAAGGTTTTTCCAACTGTCCTTATTGTCCAATATATTCCCTACCGCACAGCTCTTGCAGCACTCGGGATGTAAGGTTCCGTTGTGAAAGGCGATATATAATTTTTCGATAGCTTGTTCCAATCTTTTTGAAGTGCCCATGGTCATAAAATTTAAAAAGGAACAACAAGGTACTAATTTCGTAAGACTTAGGGAGTGTAGTTAGCAGTTTTTAACTAGGTGGTCGGAAATTTTGGTTTAAGGAGCGAGGGACTGCATCTCTACCAGTTTACGGTACACCCCATCGGCGGCCATCAGTTCGGTATGGGATCCCTTTTCCACAATTTCCCCTTTCTGTAGGACGACTATGGTGTTGGCATTTTGGATCGTCGATAGGCGGTGGGCAATCACGATGGAGGTCCGGTTGCGCATCATTTTTTCCAGTGCGTCCTGTACCAACCGTTCACTTTCCGTATCCAGGGCCGAGGTAGCCTCGTCCAGGATCATGATGGGCGGATTTTTGAGCACTGCCCTGGCGATGGACAAACGCTGTTTTTGTCCGCCGCTCAACTTGTTGCCGCTGTCGCCGATATTGGTATCGTAGCCATGGGGCAGTTCTGATATAAATTCGTGGGCGTTGGCAATTTTTGCGGCTTCAATTATTTCATCCTCGGTTGCATTGTGTTTGCCCAGTCCGATGTTGTTCCTAACGGTGTCATTAAAGAGAATGGAATCTTGGGTAACAAGACCCATCAGGTCGCGAAGGGACTTCTTGGTAATATCGACAATGTCGGTTCCATCGATCAAAATGGAGCCTTCGTTTACGTCATAAAAACGGGTCACCAGATTGGCAATGGTACTTTTACCGCTTCCCGATTGTCCAACGAGCGCTACGGTATGCCCCTTGGGCACTATCAGATCAAAATTACTGAGCACATTTTCATCCTCGTACTTAAACGACACCTTTTTAAGGACAATATCCTTTTCGAAGGTAGATTTTACAACGGCATTTTCCTTGTCTACTATGGGATTATCGGTTTCCAGGATTTCCAATACCCTTTCGGCGGCCGCATTTCCTTTCTTAACCCCGTAGGAGGCCTTGCTGATAGATTTTGCAGGGGTCAGTATGTTGTAGGCCAGTCCCATATAGGCGATAAAGGAGGAAGCGTCCAAGGTTCCATCGACCAACACCATTTTTCCGCCAAACCAAAGCAGGACACCAATAACCATAATTCCCAAAAACTCTCCTATGGGCGACGCCAGGTTCTGGCGGTTGAGCAATTTGTTGGAATAGGCAAAGAACCTAAAAGTAGAGATTTTAAAGGTTAGGAAAAACTTGGATTCCGCATTAAATGCCTTTATCACCCTAAGTCCGCCCAGCGTTTCCTCAACAATGGACAAAAATTCCCCCTGTTCCTTCTGCACCTGATCGGATTGTTTTTTTAACGATTTCCCGATCCGTGAAATGATCATCCCCGCGATGGGAATAAAGATAAAGACGAACAAAGTCAGCTTAACGCTTATAAAAAACATGACGATGATCGTGAACAAAATGGTGAGCGGTTCCCTGACGATAAGCTCCAATATGGAAAGAAAGGAGTGCTGAATCTCCAATACATCCGATGTTATCCTCGCAATAACGTCCCCTTTTCTTTTTTCGGAAAAATACGAGATCGGTAGATCCACTATCTTTTTGTACATACTGTTCCGCACGTCCTTGAGCACCCCGTTCCTGAGAAAGGTGATAAAGTACATGGCAAGGTAATTGAACAGGTTCTTTAGGAGAAAAAGCACCAATACCAGACCGATGACAAGCACTAGGGCCTTCATTTCATCATCGGCCGCATAGAGGGTAACCCTGTAGTTTAGATAATCCTGGAGGTAGTCCTTAAGGTGTCCCAAACCGCTATAAATGGGTGCTTCGTAGACTTTTTTGGTCTTGTCGAAGAGCACGTTCAGCATGGGTATCAAT
Source organism: Sediminicola sp. (assembly GCA_048266425.1). Lineage (GTDB taxonomy): Bacteria > Bacteroidota > Bacteroidia > Flavobacteriales > Flavobacteriaceae > Cerina. The sequence goes on along the minus strand of JBLWZN010000041.1, from coordinate 9,568 downwards.
GCGGCAAAGGAAAGCGCACTGAAAAGGGCATAGAGGATATTGAAAAAAATGTTGAGATATCCAAATCTGCTATAGGGTTTCGCAAAGCGAAGAATTTTCTTGAAATACTCCATTCAATTAAAGTTCACCGAGGTCCTGCCCCGGAGTTTCCGATTTACCTCTCTTTGCCCAAATTAATTCAGGCTGGCATCGGAGAGGTCGGAACCGCTTATTCGGCCGTTCCTGGTGAGGTAAAATAAATAATAAGTAACGCGCAAAATTAGGTATACTTTAATTGATTGGCAACTATAAAACAATTGGGCATCTCCAGGATTTGTCCGCTGGGGAATTTTTATTCCAGCTTCAGCTCATTTAGGATTCTTGCGATCTTGGCATCCAGTTCCTTACCCACCTGCTTAAAGTTTTCCGCCTTGTCCAATTTGGCATTGGTGCTAATATAAAACTTCACCTTGGGCTCCGTTCCACTGGGTCTCGCCGCAATCCGTGTACCATCCTCGGTTTCGTAGATCAACACATTACTTTTGGGAATATCGATGTTTTTTTCTTCTCCCGTAATTACGTTCTTGGCTTTGGAAGTATTGTAGTCTTCGATCCATTTTACTTTGGAACCGGCGACGGAAACTACCGGATTTTCCTTAAAATCCTTGAGCATTTGTTTGATTTCCTCCGCACCGCTTATTCCTTTTTTGGTAAGGGATACCAAATGTTCCTTGTAAAAGCCATAATCCACATAGCAATCGATGAGTTCTTTGTAAAAGGAACTACCGTTGGCCTTGGCATTGGCTCCGATCTCGCAGGCCAGTAGGGTAGCGGTTACCGCATCCTTGTCCCGCACAAAATCGCCTACCATGTAGCCAAAGCTTTCCTCGCCCCCCCCCAAGAATTTGGATTCCGGGAAATCCTTGATCATTTTCCCGATCCATTTAAAGCCCGTCAATGCGGTCTTGAATTCCACTCCATAGGCTTTGGCCATAACCTCCATCATCGGGGTGGAAACGATGGTAGTGGCGACAAATTCGTTGCCTTTAAAGCCTTTTTCCTTTTGTTTTTCCAAAAGGAATTTGGTCATTAAAATCATCGCCTGGTTGCCATTGACGATTTGCATTTTTCCTTCAAGATTGCGCACGGCGATTCCTAGGCGGTCTCCGTCGGGATCTGTGCCCACTACCATATCGGCACCGATTTCCTCCGCTTTTTTAACGGCCATGGAAAGGGCTTCGGGTTCTTCTGGATTCGGGGATTTTACCGTTGGAAAATTTCCGTTTGGCTTGGCCTGTTCCTTTATGATGGTGACGTTGTGGTAACCGGCCCGCTCCAACACATCCGGAATGGCGGTGATCGAGGTGCCGTGAAGGGAGGTGAATACGATCTTAAAATTGTCTTTTCCCTTGACATGGAAATTCCCGTTTTCCAACGAGGCCTTAATAAAAGCCTCATCAACCTGCCTATCGATCAATTCGATCAGGGTTTCATCGGCCCCGAACTTGATATCCTCAAAGGAAAGTCGATCGATCGCCGCAATGATAGCCTCATCTTGGGGAGGCACTATTTGACCGCCATCGCTCCAATAAACTTTGTACCCGTTGTATTCTGGCGGATTATGGGAGGCGGTTAGGACGATCCCCGCTTGGCATTCCAAATATCGGACGGCAAAGGAAAGTTCGGGCGTGGTCCTAAGCTCGGAAAAGAGAAATACTTTTATACCGTTGGCAGAAAAGACCTCGGCCACGGTGCGGGCCAGGGTGTCGCTATTGTTCCGGCAATCATAGGCGATGACCACCTTGTTTTTTTTATTTGGATGTACCTTATTTAAATAGTCGCTAAGTCCTTGGGTGCTTTTTCCCAAGGTGTATTTGTTGATGCGGTTGGTACCTACCCCCATGACGCCGCGCATACCGCCCGTCCCGAACTCCATGTTCTTATAAAAACGGTCCTTGAGCTCTTCGGTGTTATTTTGTTGTATCAGGGTTTCGATTTCCTTCTTGGTATGGGTATCGAAAAAATCGGTCAGCCATGTTTTGGCAGTAGTTAGAATCGTTTCCATAAAATTCAGTTTTATTTTTAAAAATACAAAAAAATTACACCGAAGTCCGAGTTAGGTTTATTTCTTCTGAAATGGTATACCTGGTTTCATTTTTTCGGGAGCGTACCATGATCTCGCCCAGAAAACCAGCGAGGAAAAGTTGGGTTCCTATTATCATGGCAGTCAAGGAGATATAAAATTGGGGTTGGTCGGCAATCAAGCGACCGTGGGGATTAAGGAACAATTTGTCCAGGCCCAAAAATAAGGCAAACCCAAAACCGATGATAAACATAACCACCCCCATGGCACCAAACAAATGCATGGGCCGCCTGCCAAACTTGGATACAAACCAGATGGTAATCAGATCCAAAAAACCGTTGATAAATCGTTCCATCCCAAATTTTGTTTTTCCGTATTTACGGGCCTGATGTTGTACAACTTTTTCGTCGATCCGGGAAAATCCCGCATTCTTAGCCAGAACTGGAATATATCGGTGCATTTCCCCGGACACCTCGATATTTTTTATCACATCCTTCCGGTATGCCTTCAATCCACAATTAAAATCGTGCAGTTGTACCCCAGAGGTTTTTTTCGCTGCCCAATTAAAGAGTTTCGAGGGAATATTCTTTGCTAGGACCGAATCGTATCTTTTCTTCTTCCAACCGGAGATCAAATCAAAATTTTCCTTAACGATCATGTTGTACAGCTCTGGAATCTCTTCCGGATTGTCCTGTAGATCGGCATCCATCGTTATAACTACGTCGCCCTGTGCGGTTTTAAAGCCGGCATGGAGGGCTTGGGACTTACCAAAATTCTTGGGAAATCGGATCGCTTTAACATTGGGGTTTTTATGGGAAAGTCCTGTAATTATTTGCCAGGACTTATCGGTACTCCCGTCATCGATAAATATGATTTCATATAAAAAATGATTGGATTGCATAACTTTTACAATCCAATCATGAAGTTCTATAAGTGATTCCTCTTCGTTGAGTAATGGGATTACTATGGATAGGTTCATTCGGTACGGCTGATAATCTGCCCAAAAATACAAATTATACTCGTCCCAGATTATAATCCGGGAATTTTGGGTCGAAATTCTTCGCTGTTAATGGTTTATAACCTATTTGTGGCCAATGGTCATCAAAGATATAATTCGACAATTTTAAGCCATTCGCTCCTTTTTCAAGATCAGCCCGGTGATCAAGGAGACAATAAACCCGATAAAAAGGTTGAACAGCAATATCATCGGGTACATGATCCAAAAGAATTTATTCTGCATCTCAATGGCGTTGTCCAATTGTTCGGGTGTTATTTGCGGATTTTTTTCCTTGATGGTTACCCTGGACAGTTCGGCGGTTTTTTCCATAAAATCCGGCACAAAGAAATTGGTTAGGAAGTAGGTAAAAACAAGCGCAATGATCGCTGCCACAAGCGCCGTTCCAATACCTATTTTCAAGGCCTGACCAAGGGTTAGAAATCCTTCGTTCTGTTTTTTGAAGCTGGAAATAGCCAAATATATGGCCGCTACCAGGATAAGGGTGCTTACAACGGATTTGCCCCAACCTTGGTCGTAAAGCATATCCATGGACAATAGCATCAAGGTAAATATGATTCCTACACCACCACCCAAGGCCCCGTAGGTCCATGCTAATTTTCCGGTACTAACTTTATTTTCTTCCATAATTTAGTTTGATTTTTGGTTATTTAATAATATGTCAATTAGTCCATAATTTTGTTACATTAAAAGTACAAATTTTTTATTAGTGAGACCCGAATTTCTAAAAGCACGGACGAATTGAAATTCGATGGTCGAATTGACCCTAACGCTGCCGTCAGGGCCTCCAGTTTAATATCCCTCATGTATTCAGAATCCCCGAATTTTAAAATGGCACGAGTATATTTTTCTTTTTTTACCAGATGTATTGTTGTTATGAGAAAAATACTTAAATTTGCACCTCGAAAAATAGAATAGTTTTAAAATAACAATACGATGAGAAAAGGCATCCACCCCGAAAATTATAGATTGGTAGCATTTAAGGACATGTCCAATGATGAAGTTTTCTTGACCAAATCTACCGCAGAAACAAAGGAAACGTTGGAAGTGGAAGGTGTTGAATATCCCTTGGTAAAATTGGAAATTTCAAGGACCTCCCATCCATTTTACACTGGCAAAGCCAAGCTTGTGGATACGGCAGGACGTATTGACAAGTTCAAGAACAAATATCAAAAGTTCAGCAAATAATATTTTCCCTTTTTTGGGAATACAGAAGCCTCTGATTAGTGTCAGGGGCTTTTTTTGTTGTTTAGGGTTTTTCCAGTCGGTGCGTTGGCCTTGGTTTCTCGGCCCTGTTGCGTTTCTTTTTGGCGAGCAAAAGAAACCGACGAAGGAGGTTCATGAATTCCTTTAAAAAAAATAGAAAACAATGAACTATATGAAAATAGTCGATGGACATTTAAATATTTATCAGGTTTAAAAAATCAACATCAATCCAGAACGGAGCCAATAATCGTTTTAATTATATGATGCTCAATAGATTAATCCTTATAAACTTATAAACCAATAAACTCATAAACCAATAACCCAATCCCTTACGATTTTATTGATTTTAACTCCAATTGTCAGCTTGAAACAACAGTTTATCGAAATTGCAAGGGGGTACCATCAACTTTTTTTATTTTTGTTTGGAAAACCTGAATTGATTTCAAAACGTATTTTGCTATAAAGAAAAGATTATGAACTATATCCTCTTTGACGGTCCGGTAAGGGATTCCCTTTTACCCTTTACCTTTACCAGGCCAGTGGCGGAAATAAGAATTGGAATATTGACCATTCGCGAAAAATGGGAAATGTATCTGGGCAGTACTACAACGACCATAACCGAAGATTATCTCTCTGAAAAGTTTCCTTTGGTGGAAATGGAGGAAAATGTACTGATCAATGCCTCTTTTTTGCCCAATGCTAAGCTGGTCGACCTTGTTCAGGGTCTGGGTCCCCGAGAAGCCATTTTTTCCGGAGAGGAGGTTATAGCGTTCCACGCCGTGAATACGCAGGAAGAAATCGATTTTTCTACTTACAAGGCCATTGAGTTCGATTGCAGCGTTTTGAGGATCGAGCACACCTGGGATATTTTCTCAAAAAACGGGGAAGCGCTGCAGGCCGATTTCGAAATGGTTACCAAGGGACGCAAAAGTGCACCAATTTCCAAGACGAATACCTTGATAAACCCAAAAAACATATTTTTGGAGGAGGGAGCTTCGGTGGAGTGCAGTATATTGAATGCGACGGAAGGTCCTATCTACATTGGAAAGAATGCCCAGGTATTGGAAGGAAATATGATAAGAGGTGGATTTGCGCTCTGCGAAAGGGGTTTTGTGAAGATGGGAGCCAAAATCTACGGACCAACGACCATAGGTCCGGCCGGAAAGGTTTGCGGGGAGATCAGCAATTCCGTAATTTTTGGGAATACCAGTAAGGGACATGATGGCTATTTAGGAAACTCCGTTTTGGGGGAATGGTGCAATTTGGGAGCCGATACCAGTAATTCCAACCTTAAGAACAATTATAGCTTGGTAAAGATATGGGACTACAAAACGGAAAGTTACGTGCCTACGGGACTCCAGTTTTGCGGGATAATGATGGGCGATCACAGCATGTGCAGTATCAATACCATGTTCAACACAGGAACCGTAATAGGGGTAAATGCCAATATTTTCGGGACGGGCTTCCCTCCAAAATTCATACCCAGCAACAGTTGGGGTGGATCGGAAGGATTTACTACCTATAAGTTGGATAAGGCCTTTGAAACTTTTAAGGTCATGATGGCCCGGCGAAATGTGGAGTTCGATGACAAGGAAGCCCGAATAATGACACATGTATTTGAGCTGACCAAAAAGTGGCGCGAAGATTTCCCAAGCTCCGGGGCAACCCCGAAAGCTATCGGAATAAGTGCAAATCCGATTACCATACCTATCTGGACAAGCGCGAGTTGAAACCGTTTATCGTTATCGGTAGATCCTGTAGTATTATAGGGCGAATGCCAACTGTAACTGAAGACTGCCAACTTCTTCCTAGCCTCCCATCAACTATTTCAAGGAGCCAAGGACCAAAGACCATAGAAAATTGACAAAAGACAAGAAAGTTTATAAGTTTATATGTTTAATTTTCTATCAACTTTGAACCTTCAACATCAATCCTCGTACCTCGCATTTCGTACTTCCAAAAACGCTTCCTACACCACCGAGCCCAGGAATTTAGCAAAATCGGATGGGTTTTTGATTTGAAGATAGGTCCCTCCCTTGATCACTATGGGATAGGTGACGACCTCCGGATGTTTTTCCAGGACCTTTATCCAATCCTCATCATTTAGGTCGATTTTCTTTTCCCCATAATTTTTAACAAAATCCGGGTGTTCCTTTTCCACAAGGTCGGAAATATGTAGGTGAAGTCCGTCTGCAATTTCGGCCCATTGGGTACCGGTCACTTTGGTCTTGGAAATATCGACATCCAGTACCTTGTTGTCCGACGCCTCCACATAGGCCAGGGTTTGTTTTCCCAGAGTGGTCCCGGAGTGGTAATACAGTATGTTTTCTCTTTTATTGGTGGCGATTGTTCCCATATTTCCCTTTTTAGAAGTATCCATAAAAATAGAATAAGTAATCTTTCCCTCAAATTTAAAATATTGGCACCGTAAAGTCTATTAAAAGAGTAATAAATTAAGTTGCCACGTAATTTATGCCCTATCAATTCCTTCCAGATTAAACAGGACAAATGACGAAAGGACTAAAGATTAAGGACAGTGTTATGACAACCTTAGAGAAGTAGATGTTCCCTTCAACATCTAAAATCTGACGTCTAAATTCTAACCTCTAACCCAACACGTCCTTCCCTTTCAAAAAATCAAAGATCAATTTATCTACTTCAGATACCATCTCCCGGTCCTTGTAGTTGAGCCAGACCAGTTCGGAAATTTCGGCTGCCGGTGTCAATTTCCCGACATATGTAGCGCTGTAGCAGGTCATCCTAACGAGGACTTCGGGCTTATGACCATCTGCATGGGCCTCGAAAATCCCAATAAATTCCATCGTCATAGGATCTATGTCCACCGTAAGCTCCTCCTTAATTTCCCGGATAAGGGTTTGTGAATCCGTTTCACCCAATATCCTTTTACCCCCTGGGATATAATATTTTGATTTGCCTTTGCTACGGGTACTTAGAATGCGCTTATCCACCAAGTTGATCCAGGCCACCTTGTCGATTATTTGGGTAGTCGGTTGAATATAGTAGTCGATGGAATTGAGGGAATGGTTTGGGTCTATCCGATCCAGAAAATGGTCGATGGCTTTTCCAAATCCCGTTAACGTACCCATCTTTTTATTGCGTCCTATGGCACTGGATATGGTTTCGTCCCGGTTCCCAAATCGATATCCATCTTTTTTGATCCAAAGTTGATCGAGCAGGTGCTGCATAATCACATTGCCCAATTGATCTATGGATACGGCGACTTTTAGGGTATATTCACCCAGGCCGGCAATGCCTTTTTGGACAAATTTGTAAAAAACACCGTAAATAAATCCGATCGGGCCTGTAAGGAGGAGGAGTACAATGGAAATAAAAAAAAGTAGGACCCCAATAAAGGGATTTGCCTTCTTGTCTGCCTTGTAGACTTGCTTTTTTATGATCATGGGGCGGGGATACCAGAAATCAATTGGAGTACAAGGTAAGGAAATTTTGGTTTAAGGTGTAGGGTACAAGGTACAAGGTTAAAGGTTTAAAGTTTAAGCTAAGGTTTATAGGTTTATAGGTTTATTTAATAGATACACGGCAAATTTCGGAAATTAGATAAAAATAGGCCTTTATGACCGACCCCTCCCTAACCCTTTCCCAAGGTTAGGGAACTTGTACTCGCTGCAATGAAACCGTCAATTTCCCTGTAAGATCTGCCCCCCTCCTTGGGAGGGGCTGGGGGAGATCGGCCTAATGGATTTTTGTCGTACTCCCATTGAATTTACGGTTATTGAAGTAGTGAATAAGTGGTAGTTCAAAACCATCAACCTTTAGTCTAGTCTCTAGCTTCTAGCTTCTAGTTTCTTGGCTCTTTAAAGCGTAAAGGCGAAAGGCAAAAGGCGAACAGCGCAAAGCGAACAGCGGCGCTAGTTCCCCTCCAGTCCGATCAACCGCAGTATAGCAAGTCGTGCTCTTTGAAGATAGGACCTAAAAAGTTTCAGGGTAAAGAATACCCACGGTTCGGCTTGATCCCATACAAACTGAAGACCGGTAATGACGTTTTCCTTTATGGCAACCTTGTTCTTTTCGTATTGTAGGGAAAGATAGGTGGAGGCCACCATAAACAGGATCGCCCCGGGAATAACAATTGCAGGGGAGAGGGAGTGGTTTAGGAAATAGTAAAGCCCCAAGCCCGTAAAACTGCCATACAGAATGATATAATGTACAATGTAAATGGTCAACGTACTTTGGCCAATGCCCAATACGGTGCGATTGGTCATAAATCGTCTAAAGATCATAAAAATGGCAAACACCAGAAAGACATCCCCCAAACGAATAAAAAGATAATTATTGCCATACACAGAGGCGAACAATTGCAGGCCGGTAAGTTCGTATAGATTCCAAAATAGACCCGAAGACAGGAAAATAAGGGAAAGCCCCGTGATTATGGAAACACTGATCGCAATGGGATACAGATGCTTGGCATTTTTGTATTTAGTAAAAACAAGGGAAATAAAGGCACCGACGGTGGCATAACCGAACCAAGGGATTATGGTAAACACCGACCCGTTCGCCTTGGTCAGATAGTTGGCCATAAGTTGGGGCAGATAGGTATAGGTCCACTGTTTGTAATAAGGTTCAAAGAGAAACAGGACGAAGGTGACCAGCACGAGGGCCAACGGAAACCAGTAATTCTTTTTGTTGTAAGTAAGCAGATAGATCCCCACAATTCCTATAAGCGAAAACCCAATACAGTGGAGCACGTCCACCAAATAAAAGGATGGATAGATCTGTCCATTTAAAAGGCCAAAGAAATTAGTGCGAAGTAAATACCCGATAAACAAGAGTTGAAGCCCCCTTTTTATACCTTTTTGCACCCTTGGGTTCTCAAAACCCTTTTTATCGCCCCTAACGAGCAGATAGGTAAAGATAAAGCCGGAGACGGTAAAAAACACGGGAGCGGTCACTCCTCGGAAGTATTTCCAAATATTAAAGCCCAGATTACCGGTATCCCTAAAGGCATTGTCCAACAAACCATCCACAAAATGCCCTTGTAGCATCATAAGAATGGCCCATGCCCGCATGGCATCGACAAAATATAGCCTAACCGCTTTATTTTCCACACTCAATTTTTTATTGTTGCTTCAGGTTTCAGGTCTGATAAATTTATATTTAAGAATTGTCCTTCGTCCTTCCGTCTTTCTTCCTTTCCCTCAAAAAATTAGGACCTCACTCAAAATTGTCCTTTGTCCTTCCATCCTTTGTCCTTCATCCCAAGTCCTTCACATTTCTTTCCTCCAACCTTGAACTTTGTACTATCA
>JBLWZN010000040.1:0-32919 GCA_048266425.1 Sediminicola sp. | reverse complement strand
GGAATAAAAATATATTGAATATGAAAATTGCCTTGTTCGGATACGGAAAAATGGGGAAGATGATCGAGCAGATCGCTTTGGGACGCAACCACACCATAGTGGCCAAAATAGATATCGACACCAATAAAATCGACTTCTCCCAAATGGACGTAGCCATAGATTTTAGTCAGCCCTCGTCGGCATATGAAAATATTAAACAATGCTTGGACCACAATGTCCCCATTATCTGTGGAACCACGGGTTGGTTGAAGGATTATGACAAGGCGGTTGCACTTTGCAAGGAAAAGAATGGAGCTTTTATCTATGCTTCCAATTATAGTTTAGGGGTAAACGTTTTTTTTGAGCTCAACGCCTATCTGGCCAAAATGATGCAAAATCTTAATCAGTATCGTGTTTCGATGGAAGAAATCCACCATACCCAAAAATTGGATGCCCCCAGTGGAACCGCAATCACACTGGCGGAGGGGATTATCAAAAATACGGGATACCAGGGTTGGAAATTGGATGCCGCCGAGGAAGGTGAAATTCCTATTATGGCCAAGCGAATCGATGATGTACCGGGCACCCATGCCATTACATATACGAGTAAAGTGGACGAAATCGAAATTAAACATACCGCCCATAGCAGGGAAGGTTTTGCTCTTGGGGCAGTGGTGGCAGCCGAATGGATAATTGGGAAAAAAGGGGTCTTTACAATGAAAGATGTGTTAAACCTTGGTTAAGGAACACCGTATTTTTGACATAAATGCACTTATTTGCAGCTCTATAAGCGATAGTTAATAATCGTTGTAGGGACCTAAAGCATTGCGTTCCTACATTAACCATAAACTTCAAAAAGCACAAAACCAAACCAAATTCCCGTTTTTAGGGGAACAAAAAAACAAACAATGAACGGCACGCAGTGGATCTTATTTATTTTGGCAATACAGGTCATCCATTTTTTGGGAACTTGGAAATTATACGTAAAAGCGGGCAAGAAAGCATGGGAAGCCGCAATTCCCGTCTATAATGCCGTGGTTTTAATGCAGATCATCAACCGACCCAAATGGTGGGTCATTCTGCTTTTTATTCCCATCATCAACCTACTGATGTTTCCCGTTATTTGGGTGGAGACTATCCGCAGTTTTGGAAAGAACACCTTGGTGGATACATGGCTGGTTATCCTAACCTTGGGTTTTTATATCTACTACATCAACTACACCCAGGACGTAACCTACATTAAAGACCGGAGCACCCATCCAACAACGGTTTTAGGGGAATGGGTAAGTTCCATCGTTTTTGCGGTGGTCGCCGCAACTTTGGTGCATACCTATTTTATTCAACCTTATGTGATACCTACGGGATCCCTGGAGAAAACATTGATGATCGGGGATTTTCTTTTTGTGAGCAAGTTCAACTATGGGGCCAGGATACCAATGACCACCATAGCGGCCCCTATGGTACACGACACCTTGCCCTTGTTAAATGTAAAATCCTACTTGGACAAACCCCAACTCCCTTATTTAAGGCTTCCGGGCTTCCAAAAGATCAAACGAAACGATATCGTGGTCTTTAGCTGGCCTGCAGATACGGTAAGGCAATTCTTTGTTCGGGAAGATGGAGTCCGAAAGCCTATCGACAAAAAGTCCAATTACGTTAAACGCTGTGTGGGGCTCCCTGGGGATTCCCTTTCCATTGTAGATGGCTACGTCCATATCAACGGCAAGAAAAATGTATTGCCAGACCGGGCACGCCCCGAATGGCACCATACGGTCGCTACCAGGGGGAATATTAGAAATTCCCCGGCGCTTCAACTATTGGGCACCAAGAATTTCTCAGGCTATGTGCTGCGTGTACCCCAAGAATCCTTAAAAAAGGATAAGGCCGAGGAATTAATAGCCAAGGGGACCGACTTGGAAAAAATTAAGGAAGATTCCAACTACGTGTACTATACCGGTAGCATTGGAGACAAAAGGATATCGGATTACCTCAATGCCTCCCCAGTGGATAGCATGGCACTTTTTAACATGACGGAACAAGAGGCCAAACGATTCACTGGTAAGGATGACATCGTTTCCATAGAGAAATTTAGTTATACCAGACCAGAAACTAGGGTATTCCCCCAGAGTGCCGACCATCCTGGAACACCGGATAACTTTGGACCTATCTATATTCCAAAGGCGGGGCAGACCGTTGCCCTAAATCTGGACGTTTTGCCATACTACAAAAAAATCATCAAGGAATACGAAGGGAATACCTTGGGCGTTACGGGCAATCAAATCAGCATCAACGGCAAACCAGCGAACACGTACACCTTTAAGCAGGATTATTACTGGATGATGGGAGATAACCGTGACAACTCCGAAGACAGTCGTTTTTGGGGCTATGTCCCGGAAGATCACATAGTCGGAAAACCCATTTTTATCTGGATGAGCGTGGATCATTTTACGGAAGGCCTCAGCAACTGGAAAGTACGCTGGGATCGGGTCTTTACCACCGTTGGTGGGGATGGGGAACCACGGTCGTACTTTAAATACTTTTTGATAGCACTTGCAGCATGGTTCGCCTTTGATTATTTTAGGAAAAGGAAGAGGAAAGGTAGTGGGCAGTAGGCAGTGAGGAGTTGGCAGTGGCAGTTGGCAGATTTTGTCGATGGTTGATGGTTGATGGTTGATAGAAAAAAATAAACTTATAAACTTATAAACATATAAACCCACAAACTATAAACTTCACGCCCATGAGGTTCCTCCTCCACCCTACCTACTTCCCCAATATCGAAACATTTGCGGTCATTGCCCAAAACGAAGTCTGCTGGGAGATGGAGGACAACTATCAAAAACAGACCTACCGCAACCGCTGCTACATCTGTACGGACAAAGGAAGGCATCTTCTGAATATTCCCATTAAACATGTAGGCGGCGACCAAGGCCGACAAAAATTCAAGGAGGTACTTATAGATAACGAATACCATTGGCAGCGCGATCATTGGCGAACCCTACAGACGGCATATCGTACCTCTCCGTTTTTTGAATTCTACGAGGATGATCTGGCCCCGCTTTACGAAAAACCGCATAAATTTCTATTGGATTTCAACCTTCAGACCATATCCACAATCTGCGAATTGCTTCAAATCGAAATGCCAGAAGCAAGGACCTCAACCTTCGAAAAAGAGCCAAAAGACCTAAAGGATACCCGATTCTTGGTCAACGCGAAAAAAGATATTACCGCAGTACAGGAAAACTACATCCAAGTCTTTGGCGTTAGGCACGGTTTTATAAAAAATACCAGCATTTTGGACTTGCTGTTCAACGAAGGGCCCAATGCGCTGAATTATCTGCAACAACAGGAGTTGGGATTTTTGAATCGATAGGTGTTAATTTTCCACTTTTTGACGGTCTTTGGCGAAGGAAATTCAATCTAAACAAAATTCAGATTATTTTCATAAATTGTACCATTCGCTATTTACAACTAAACCCAATCAGGTTCCAAACCAAACCCTTTACAAAATAATCCATACCATGAAAAACCTTCTCCTGCTCGTAAGCTTTTCCATTTTTTTGACCTTCACCTCTAAAGCCCAAACCGGAAAGGTCTTCGACAACCTTACCCTAAAGAGCGATATTCTAAAAAGTGAACGGAAGTATGCCGTTTACCTACCTCCGGACCATGATACCTCCGAACGCAGCTATCCAGTACTTTATTTGTTGCACGGATCTGGGGACGACCAGACCGGATGGGTACAATTTGGGGAGGTACTGCGCATAACGGATATCGCCATAAAAGACGGTACGGCCACCCCTATGATCATTGTAATGCCCGATGCCGACACGGGACAACGCGGCTATTTTAACAGCATAAAAGGGGACTGGAACTACGAGGATTTCTTTTTTAAGGAGCTAATGCCCTACGTGGAAAAAACCTATCGCATAAAGAGCGATAAACGGTATAGGGCAGTGGCCGGACTTTCCATGGGCGGTGGCGGTTCCTTTATGTACGCCCTGCACCATCCCGAACTGTTTTCATCCGCCTGTCCGCTAAGCGCCTATGTAGGGCCCCTTTCCGTGGACGACCTCAAAAAAAGGTTGGACAGGAATAAGGATAGTTATTCCAGTAAGGACCTACAACCCTACTACGAACAGCACAACGCCCTTTCCCTGATCGATAAAATGACCCAGGACCAACTGAAGTCGGTCCGTTGGTACATCGACTGCGGGGACGACGATTTTTTATACGAAGGCAACAGTTTGGTGCATATCGCCCTGCGAAAAAAAGAAGTGCCCCATGAATATCGGGTGAGGGATGGTCATCATAGCTGGACGTACTGGCGGGAATCTTTGCCCAAGGTGCTGGAGTTTGTTTCGGATGCCTTTCACCAATACTAACTTTTAAAAAATAACCACTAACCACACCACAGGTCAATGACCTTTATCACCTTCTTACTATTTACCGGTTTTGTAGCATTCTATGCCACCTGGAAACTACGCCGTGACCAATTAAATACCCGGGACGGATACTTCCTAGGCGGAAGGTCCTTAACGGGTGTCATCATTGCTGGCTCCTTATTATTGACCAACATATCTACGGAACACTTGGTGGGGATGAACGGGTCGTCCTATAAAAATGGGGCGATCATCATTGCATGGGAAGTAACTTCAGCTTTGGCCCTCGTGGTCGCTGCCCTTTATTTTGCCCCCCGCTACCTAAAAATGGGGCTTACCACCATTCCCGAATTCCTGCAAAAGAGATTTGATGGCCTTACCCGCACCCTGGTGGCCCTACTCCTTATCATTTCCTTTGTTGCCACCCTACTGCCCATAGTCCTGTATACCGGCGCTTTGAACATTGAGGCCATATTCGGGATTTCAGAAATGCTGAACATAAGCCAGCGGGAAGGTATATGGGTCACCATTCTAATCGTCGGTACCATTGGAGCCGTTTATGCCATTTTTGGCGGACTCAAAATGGTGGCCTATACCGATACCATCAATGGGTTTGGACTGTTGGTGGCCGGCTTGATGGTACCCATTCTTGCTTTAATAAATGTTGGGGATGGAAATATGTTGCTAGGCCTCGGAAAAGTCTTTGACAATGCCCCGGAAAAATTCAATATAATAAGTCGGGAATCCGGGATAGGTCCTGGTGCACGGTCGGCCATTCTTCCTTTTGAGGTATTGTTCACCGGGCTGATGGTAAACCAGATCTATTTTTGGTGTATGCACCAATCCATCATTCAACGCGTATTTGGTGCCGTTAATTTAAAAGAGGCCCAGAAAGGATTGCTGTATACCGGGGCACTTAAAATTTTAGTTCCCCTTATTATTGTACTGCCCGGACTTATTGGCTTCTATTATTTTGGGGAAGCCCTATATGGAAATCCGGACACGGTATATCCCAAATTGGTAAAAATGGTACTCCCCCAGTGGCTTACGGGATTTTTTGTCGCTGTAATGATGGGTGCCATCCTTACCACTTTTAATAGCGCCCTTAACTCGGCCGCCACGGTTTTTAGCCTTGATATATTTAAAAAATACGTTCAGAAAAACGCCAGCGATAAAAAATTGGTGGCTATGGGCAAATGGACGTCTGCCCTGCTAGCCGTTTTTGCCATTGGCATCGCGCCATATGTTGCCAATGCCCCGGAAGGGCTTTATCAACTTTTACAGCAACTGAACGGCATCTTCTTTATTCCCATCGCCAGCGTTATTATTGCCGGTTTTCTCTTTCCAAAAGTGTCCGCTTCCGGAGCCAAGATCGGACTTGTGTTTGGACTGTTTTTTTATATCCTCACCTATTTTGTGTTAAAGATAAACCTGCATTTCGTCCACATCTGGGGCATTGAATTTGTTCTAAACCTCATCATTATGCATCTGGCCTCCTGGTTGCTCCCAAAAGAGCCCCGCTTTGAAATGAAAGATGCTGGAGTATTGGATCTAAAACCATGGAAATATGCCAAACCCTTTAGTATCTTTTTGGTAGCATTCACCATTATTTTGTATCTTTTCCTTGGAAATGTATGATCATGGAAAAAGTATTCAGAAACTATAATGCCCCCGATGTAAAAACAGCCGTTCGTGAACATTACAGGAAGATGCGCAAGTATCAGACTTATGAATATGTACAACGGATGCGGCAAAAATATCTCACTTATGACAAGCCTTTGGCGCTTTGGGACGCCATGGAGCAACTCAACATCCTGGTCGATGTGAGCGACCCAGATCTCGACCTGCCCAACGTTCAGCACCTTATCCAGAGTGCAGAAGCCATTAGGGCAGACAATCGTCCAGATTGGATGCAGTTGGTGGGATTGATCCACGATTTGGGCAAGGCCATGTTTCTATGGGGATGTGATGAAGACGGAACCAGCCAAGCGGAACAATGGGGAATGGTCGGGGACGTTTTTGTAGTGGGCTGCGCCTTACCGGATACCTGTGTTTACCCAGAGTTCAACACCTTGAATCCCGATATGCACGACGATCGATACAACACGGATATTGGTGTATATAAAGAGCGGTGTGGGATGGACAACCTTCTGTTGGCGTGGGGCCATGACGAGTATTTGTTCCAAGTGCTCTCCCATCACAAAGGAAATACCATTCCAGAAGCCGGAATGGCCATGATTCGTTACCATTCCTTTTATCCTTGGCACACTGGCGGCAGTTATACAAAACTACTGAACGAAAAAGACCGGCAATACTTGGAATGGGTCCGCGATTTTAATAAATACGACCTGTACACAAAAAGCACGAAGACCTACGATTTGCAAGACATAAAGGACTATTACCAGCCGATTGCCAAAAAATATCTGGGGGAAGGCCCTTTACTTTGGTAAGCCTTGCCCGGCTATTTGGTCCGATAACCGCGTTGTGTTCATTTTGAAAAAACTATCCGCAAAATCATGCTTTCACCTAGGATATAATCGATTCCGATCGGCACCTTCCCTTTCTACCATTCCAAATAAAAATCCATAGAAGTTATTTATTACTCCTAGTTTTACAAAACGAAATACCTTAAAATGAAATCAAAAAAAATAGAAAATATAGAACTGGCATTTTTGGGCCTCGATGACTATCAAGAGCTAAAATCGGCAATGATCGAGTCGTACACCACCATGCCGGACGCCTTTTGGAGCAAGATGCAGATAGATTCCCTGATAGATAAATTTCCGGAAGGCCAGGTCGTGATAAAGATCAATGACCAGATTGCAGGCTGTGCCCTATCCATCATCGTGGATCATAGCACTTTTGATGGCTTTCATACCTATAGGCAAATAACCGGTAACTTCACCTTTAGTACCCATACCATGGAAGGGGATACGCTCTATGGTATCGATGTCTTTATAAAACCGGAATTTCGGGGACTAAGGCTGGGCAGAAGGCTTTATGATTATCGAAAGGAACTCTGTGAGCGCCTTAATCTAAAGGGGGTGGCCTTTGGAGGTCGAATTCCTAACTACCACAAATACGCCGACAAGCTCTCTCCCAAGGAATACATAGGGAAGGTCCGCAAAAAGGAAATCCATGATCCCGTACTCAATTTTCAGATATCCAATGATTTCCATCCTTCAAAGATTCTAAAAAACTATTTGGAAGGGGATGATGCATCGCATGATTACGCCGTGCTTTTGGAATGGGACAATATCTACTATGAAAAAGAAGTCCACCAAGCAGCCACCACCAAAAAAGTGGTCCGTTTAGGGTTGATACAGTGGCAAATGAGACCCTATAAGAACTTGGACGAGCTCCTGCAACAGGCCGAATATTTTGTTGATGCCGTTTCGGGGTACCGGTCGGACTTCGCCCTGTTCCCCGAGTTTTTCAATGCCCCTTTGATGGCCGAAAACAACCATCTGTCGGAGTCGGAAGCCATTCGTGAACTGGCCAAGCACACGGCGGAAATTGTTCGCCAGTTTTCAAAATTGGCCATTTCCTACAACATCAATATCATAACCGGGAGCATGCCTGAGGTCCACGATGGCAAATTGTACAACGTGGGTCATTTGTGCAAACGGGACGGCAATGTGGAACGTTACGAAAAACTACATGTTACCCCGGACGAGGCCAAGGTATGGGGCATGCAGGGAGGGTCAGAACTGAAAGCCTTTGATACCGACTGTGGCAAAATAGGGATATTGATCTGTTACGACTCCGAATTCCCAGAACTCAGCCGATTGTTGGCAGAGGAGGGAATGGATATACTCTTTATCCCTTTCTTAACCGATACCCAAAATGGTTATTCCCGGGTACGGCATTGTGCCCAGGCACGTGCCATAGAAAACGAGTGCTATGTGGCCATCGCTGGCAGTGTCGGGAATTTGCCAAAGGTCCACAATATGGATATCCAATTTGCCCAGTCCATGGTGTTTACCCCTTGCGACTTTGCTTTTCCCGCCAACGGAATAAAGGCCGAAGCTACCCCGAATACCGAGATGATCTTGATCGCCGATGTAGACATAGACCTCTTGCGGCAATTGAACCAGTTTGGTGCGGTCCGAAATTTAAGAGATCGCCGTAAGGATATTTTTGAACTGAAAAAAATAAGCAGATAGTCAGGATACCGAATTCCGATCAACACGATCAAAAATAAATCGACCACATGAAATTAAACCTTACGCTAGCGGCAATTTTCCTGTTCACTATGGCTACCTATTCCCAAACAAATGAAATATTCCATCTTTGGCCAAACGAGGTCCCGGGGGAATCCCTTCCCAAGAATCCATCAAAAATGGACAATGATCCGCGGGATAAAGTCCTGAGGGTTACCGAGGTAACCGACCCCACACTAACCGTATTCGAACCCAAACCCTCCAACAAGAATGGCGCAGGAATCATTATTTGTCCCGGTGGGGGCTACCAAATCCTAGCCTTGGACAAGGAAGGCTATGAAATTGCCCAATGGTTAAATCAGCTCGGATTTACGGCTTTTGTACTGGAATACAGGGTGCCAGAAAAACGGGAAGGTGCCTTGATGGACGTCCAAAGAGCGATACGATCGGTTCGAAGTCAGGCCGATAAATGGAATTTGGCACCCGACAAAATAGGTGTTATGGGCTTTTCGGCAGGGGGCAGCCTTTCTGCCAGGGCGAGCACCAATTTTGACAAAAAGACCTATGAGCGGGTAGATGGGTTGGACGAAGTTTCGTGTCGGCCAGATTACACCTTATTAATTTACCCCGCTTACTTGGATCAAGGGGAAAACCGAAGTTTAACCCCCGAACTGAAGATCGAAAAAAGCACTCCCCCCATGTTTATTTTTGCCACCGCGGACGATCCCTATGCAAACAGCGCCCTGGTAATGGCCACAACGCTACGGGATGCCCAAGTACCGGTAGAGTTACATCTATTGCCTTATGGCGGACATGGTTATGGGCTTCGAAAAGGTAGCGAAGCGGCCGAAACCTGGCCCCTGCTTGCCGAAAAATGGCTTAATGCAGTGGTGTCCGGAAATTTAAAGCCTTAGCCAAAGCGAGTGGTACATTAAAACCAAAAAATATATTATGTCTAGATTACAGCGTTTTACGGGAATATTGATAGCACTTTTCCTTGTCGGTTCGCAATTGGCTGCCCAAGAAAAATTTGTAGTCCCAAAACTTTCCGATCCAAATTCATGGACCATGATCTTGGTCCCGGATACACAGACCTATGTGAAGTTTGGAAGAAATCAGGGAACGCTCGACCTTATGACGGGATGGATCAGCGAACAACTTGATTCACTAAATATAAAAATGGTCTTATGCACGGGGGATTTGGTCGAACAAAATGAAATGCTGGTTCCAGATCATAAGAATGGCAACCAGACGAGCCGTGACCAATGGCTGGCAGTATCCCAAGCATTCGGCAGATTGGATGGCAAAGTACCCTATATATTGGCTGCCGGCAATCATGACTTTGGGTACAAGAGCGCTGAAAATCGGAAGTCCAATTACGACCTATACTTTCCTGCCCATAAAAACCCGTCGAATGCCGCTTTGCTGCGCGCAGCGGCAAAAAACATAGACGGCAAACCCACCTTGGAGAACGCTGCTTTTGAGTTTGTTTCCCCCATGGGCCGTAAATTTCTGTTTATGAACTTGGAATTTGCTCCACGGGATACCATAATCCATTGGGCCAAAGAGGTATCAGGACAAAAAAAATACACTGATTATACAGTTGCCGTGCTTACCCATTCTTATCTAAATTCGAAAAACGAGCATATCCAAAAGGAAAACTACCCCTTAACCGATACCAATTACGGGCAAGCTATATGGGAAAAATTGATCGAGCCTTCGCAAAATATTCAGTTGGTTTTTTCGGGGCACATAGGTGCACCCAATATTTTTAAGGAACACGTGGCCTTCCGAACCGATAAAAATGCAGCAGGGAAAAAGGTTAATCAGATCACATTTAACGCCCAGGCCATGGGTGGTGGCTGGCAAGGAAATGGAGGGGACGGATGGTTGCGCATATTGGAATTTTTACCGGATGGAAAAACCGTGAAAGTCCACACCTTTTCACCCTACTTTGCCATTTCACCAAGTACAAGGCACCTGGCTTGGCAAAGGGACTCCTATAACGAATTTTCTTTTTTACTCGACTAAATCCGGTTACCTGCCCAGCGCGTAAGATCTAAGGACCGCTTACTCCCCAATTGAATAAATTTTGGACTGGCAAGAAGTCATTTGTTTTTTTTCCTGAACCCAATTCTTATAGTAGCGGCCAACCATTTTATAATATTAAGTTAACTAAACAAAGATCTCATTTAAATTCATTATCTTAGGTTACAGTTCGCTCTCGTTAAGAGAGGTTCCAATAAATCTGAAATCATGATACGCCCCATTATATATCAAAGAAAATCACTTTTTGCAGCCTTAATTCTGTTATGGATAGGGTACCTAGGGACTATGGTCGCCTATGCCCAGGATACCGAACAAGGTTATCATCAATACAAAGGTGAAGTAATTGACAGCAACACCAAAAAACCTTTGGTATTTGCCACAATCTCTTTAGGGGGAACCAATATAAGCACCGTAACCAATGCCGAAGGCCAATTTTCGTTAAAAGTGCCCGATGATGTACAAGGCGATCATATACTTATTACCTTTTTAGGTTACAGGTCCAAGTCCATTCCGCTACTTCAATTCAGCGAAGATCAAAACCGTATTCCCATGGAGGTTTCGGTTACTGAACTTCCCGAGGTAGATATCAGCATCCCAAAAGATGCATCGGCATTTGTTCGGGAAGCGTTAAAAAAGAAAGGTGACAATTATTTTGTAGTTCCCACCCAAATGACCGCCTTTTACCGGGAAACCATTAAAAAAGGGAGGAAAAATGTTTCCCTGTCCGAGGCTGTAGTCAACATTTATAAGATGCCTTACAACACTGCAAGAAAAGACTTGGTACAATTGTACAAGGCACGGAAGAGCACGGACTACAGCAAATTGGACACCTTGGCGTTAAAGTTACAGGGAGGGCCTTATAATGCGCTTTACGTGGATATCATGAAATACCCCCAGTATATTTTTGCGAATGAGTCCCTGTCCGATTACGTTTTTACCTTCGACCGATCCACCACAATAAACAATAAACTTATTTATGTTATCAATTTTAAACAGCGGCCAGATATTGATAACCCATTATACAACGGTCAACTCTTTATCGATGCCAATAACAAGGTCCTTACCAGTGCGGTTTTCTCCCTGAACATTACGAACCGCGAAAAAGCATCCCAGCTATTTGTTAGGAGAAAGCCCATAAATGCCGATGTATGGCCTACCGATGTCGCCTATAGGGTAGATTATCGGGAAAAAAACGGAAAGTGGTATTATAGTTACAGCAATGTTCTAATGGAGTTTAAGATAGATTGGAAGAAAAAGTTCTTTAATTCCAAATATAGTATGACGGCGGAAATGGCCATAACGGACTGGGAAAAGTTTGTCGATGGGGATCTGCCAAAATCCAGAAATCAACTCAGCTCTTCGGTAATCCTTGCCGATGAGGCCAGCGGGTTCGCCGATCCGGACTTTTGGGGGGAATACAATATTATAGAACCCGAAAAATCAATTGAGTCGGCGATCAAAAAGATCCAACGGCATTTGAAAAAATCTTGAGAATGTTTAAGCGGAGACAGTTTCTTAATTCTGCCCTCGGCTTTACGGCATTGGGTTTATTTCCGATTACGATTTATGCCCAAACCCCATCAGTTCGTCCTTCGACAACTATTCTGCCCAAAAGACTTAAAAAGGGAGATACTATTGGGTTGATCGCGCCAGGGTATGCCGTAAAAAAGGAGACCCTTGAGGATGCCAAAAATACCCTCGTTAGCATGGGATTTGTCCCTTACCATACGGAACGCATCCTAGGGAAATACGGGTATTTTAGC
Organism: Sediminicola sp.; assembly: GCA_048266425.1. Lineage (GTDB taxonomy): Bacteria > Bacteroidota > Bacteroidia > Flavobacteriales > Flavobacteriaceae > Cerina. The sequence continues at coordinate 20,586 of JBLWZN010000040.1, read as the reverse complement.
GCTACGGACAAAGAACGGGCGGATGACCTGGACGAAATGTTTGCCAACCCCGAAATTGACGGAATTCTTTGTGCCAGGGGAGGCTACGGCTGTACCCGGATCATGGGAATGATCGACTATGAAAACATCAAAAAACATCCCAAGGCCTTTATTGGTTTTAGTGACATAACCGCCTTATTGAACGGCATTCACCAGGAAACGGGACTAGTTACCTTTCACGGCCCTGTTGGCAGCACCCTTAATGACCCTTATACGATTGGGCAATTACAACAGGTGGTAATGCACCCCAAGAACGAATTGGTCATTGAAAATGCGATACTAACCGACGAAAACCTAAGGAAAAATGTCGAATATGACCGTTATGAAATATCCCCTGGAATTGCTACAGGCAAATTGGCAGGGGGTAGCCTTACCCTGGTGAATGCCCTGATCGGCACACCGTGGGAAATAGACTTTACCGATACCATCGTCTGTTTGGAGGATATAGAGGAACAACCTTATAGAATAGATCGGATGCTTACCCAACTCCTGGAAGGCAAGACCTTTAAAAAGGCGGCAGGAGTGGCCTTTGGGGTCTGTGCTGGATGCAATGCCTCTACAAATCCGGATTCCTTTACCTTAAAGGAAGTGATCATGGATCGTATAAAACCTATGGGAATCCCTGCCGTTTACGGGATGAGCTTTGGCCACATAGAAAACAATTTCACCTTCCCAATTGGACTGGACGCTTCCTTGGATACCGAAAAAATGACGATCCAACTTCAGGGTAAGGCAGTTTTGTAATGTACGTGCACAGTCCAAAACTTAGGTAATTCGATTGGTAAATGAGACTTGAATTACATTTTAACCCCTCCGCCTTCGACACCTCGCCAGTCCGCCCGTGCCATTCGGACGGGAATAATTGTCGGGCTGGCTCCCCTTGAATAAGGGGAGGACCTTCTCAAAATATTTACTTTAGAATCTTAAAATTTTAAGTCAAAATTAATCTTCGTAAAAATGGGCAAAACAAATTTTGATAGAGTTTAAATATTATTTTCTAAACTCCTTCAGCGTTTGGGTAATAATCGAGACACAATCCAACAACTGTTCTTCGGTGATCACCAAAGGAGGTGCAAACCGAATGATATTCCCATGGGTAGGTTTGGCCAAAAGTCCATTCTCCTTTAGAGCCATACAAATATCCCATGCCGTTGAACTATCCTCTGTATCATTGATAAGAATGGCATTGAGCAGTCCTTTTCCCCGAACTTGGGTTACTAGGTCGCAATTGGGTATAAATTTGTTAAGCTCATCCCGGAACAATTGACCCAAGCGCATCGCATTTTCGGCCAAATTTTCCTCTTTGATTACTTGAAGGGCAGCGATTCCAACAGCGGCGGCAACCGGATTCCCCCCAAAAGTGCTACCATGGTTTCCGGGATGCAGGACTCCCATAATTGAATCATTGGCCAATACTGCGGAAACCGGATAAGCACCGCCACTTAAAGCCTTTCCCAAGATTAAAATATCCGGGGTGACATTTTCATGGTCCACAGCCAACATTTTTCCCGTACGTGCAATTCCCGTCTGTACCTCATCGGCTATAAAAAGCACGTTGTGTTTTTCACAAAGGGCCTTTGCTTGGGACAAATATCCTTCTGAAGGCACATAGACACCGGCCTCGCCCTGAATAGGCTCTACTAAAAATCCGGCTATGTTTTTATGCTCCAACAAGGCGTGCTCCAAGGCCTTTATGCTATTGTACCCAATCTTTATAAATCCTTGCGTAAACGGCCCAAAATTGTCCCTTGCAATAGGATCGTTGGAAAAGGAAATGATCGTTGTGGTCCTTCCGTGGAAATTGTTCTCACAAACGATGATCTGCGCCTCGTTTTCAGGGATTCCCTTTTTCTCATAACCCCATTTCCTGCATATTTTTATGGCCGTCTCAACGGCCTCGGCCCCCGTGTTCATAGGGAGCAATTTGTCAAAGCCAAAAGTTTCCGTCGCGTATTTCTCGAACTTCCCCAACACATCGTTATAGAATGCCCTGGAAGTCAAGGTTAAGCGTTGGGCTTGGTCCATCATGGCACCAATTATTTTGGGATGGCAATGACCTTGGTTTACGGCAGAATAGGCAGAAAGAAAATCGTAGTACTTTTTTCCTTCCACATCCCAAACATGCACACCTTCTCCCTTTGTAAGTACTACTGGCAATGGGTGATAATTATGGGCACCGTACTCCGATTCCAATCCAATTGCTCTTTCCGATAAATTTGTTGTTAAAACTGACATGATTTGATGATCTAAATAATACTTAGTCCATTCCTTCTTGCAGGAGAGAAATCATCCATTGTAGTGATATCCTCACTCCAAATGGAAACTCGAAATTCTATTTGGAGGAAGTATGCAAAATTAAGAAAAAGAGCGGGGATTTGGTAAGGTTAAGGGTTAAAACTTAAGTTAGAACCCAAGTTCAAGTGGTAACGAATATTTGAAATGTATTTGAACGTTCTTAATATTCCGGCTACATTTTGCAGCTAGCTAATTTGTTCAATTGAATGTCCAATTACCAATTATTAAACCCAAAAAAAATTACATTTACAAGGCTTAGATAAATAACACCCATAATCATGAAAAATTTCCTCCTTTGGATTTTCCTGTTCAGCATACCCGTTCAGTCATTTTCCCAACAAAATTCAACCCTACGGCCGCAAACCCCAATTATGGGATGGGCGAGCTGGAACAACTTTCATGTAGCTATTGATGAGGACATCATTAAGGCAGAGGCCGATGCCATGGTGAGCTCGGGGATGAAGGATGCCGGATATTCGTATGTCAATATTGACGACGGCTATTTTGGCGGAAGGGACAAGGCCGGAAAGATAATAAACCATCCCGAACGCTTCCCTAGCGGCATGAAGAGCTTGGCGGACTATATTCACTCCAAAGGATTAAAAGCAGGAATCTATTCCGATGCAGGTATCAATACTTGCGCTTCCAGATGGGACAATGATACCATTGGATCGGGAATGGGGCTCTATGGGCACGACAGAGGCGATCTTACCCAAATGCTAAGTGAATGGAAGTATGATTTTATCAAAGTCGATTGGTGCGGGGGACAGGAACTCGAATTGGACGAACAAATACGTTATACGGAAATCGGGAACATTGTTCGGGAAATAAATCCAGAAGTAGTCTACAATGTATGCCGATGGGAGTTCCCGGGAAAATGGGTAGTCCCCGTAGCGGATTCATGGAGGATTTCTGGGGATATTTCGGAAAAGTTCGAATCCATTCTTCACATCATTGACCTCAATGCGGACCTTTGGAGATACAGCGGTCCCGGTCATGTAAACGATATGGATATGCTCCAGGTCGGGAGGGGAATGAGCTACGAGGAAGACAAATCGCATTTTACCATGTGGTGTATCATGGTATCCCCACTTTTGGCGGGCAATGACCTTAGAAATATGGACAAACAAACCTTGGATATCCTGACGAACAAGGAAGTGATAGCCCTAAACCAGGACCCATTGGTATACCAAGCCAGGCGTTTAAAGGATGATGGCGATCTGGAGGTATGGGCCAAACCCATGGTGTCTACCATGAGCGGGGATGTGGCCGTGGTGCTGCTCAACCGGTCAAATAAAAAAAGTAGGATGGAATTCTCCTTGGATAGTTTGGGCCTAATTGCAGAAAAAGGCTATACCATGCGAGATCTCTGGGCAAAAAAAGATTATTCATCATCCAAAGGCACAGCCCAAAGCTTTGATGTTCCTGCCCACGGCGTCATCACTTTGCGCATAAAGGGAACGGCCAAACCCTTTAATGTTTTTCAATCGAAATAGGAAAGTGCAAGGTCAAACTACGCTGTAGAGACGCAATGCTTGCTTCTCCAAGACAATTAATCTGCCAACCCGAACCCCTAAAAAAACACGTATCCTATAAACCTAAAACCCATAAACATGTTTATTTTTGCGCCATGCGAAAAAACAACATAAGACAGGTTTTCGAGAATGTGGTGGTAACCGATGCGGCCGCCAAGGGAAAGACCGTAGGCAAGGCTCCTGATGGAAGGGTGATTTTTATGAACAACACCGTTCCCGGGGATGTCGTCGATGTGCAGACCACGAAAAAACGAAAGTCCTATTTTGAAGGTAGTGCCATTCATTTCCACACCTTATCGGATAAACGCACGGAACCCGTTTGCGAACATTTCGGAACGTGCGGGGGCTGCAAATGGCAAAATATGGGCTACGAACACCAATTGCAGTACAAGCAAAAGGAAGTGCTCAATAATTTGGTGCGTATCGGGCATTTGGAGTTGCCAGAAGTTACCCCCATTCTTGGGTCCAGGAAAGAATACTTTTATCGCAACAAAATGGAATTCTCTTTTTCGGACAGTCGCTGGCTCACCTTGGAAGAGATTCGTTCCGACAAGGAGATAGAGAATAAAAATGCACTGGGATTCCACATACCTGGTATGTGGGACAAGATTTTGGATATTAAAAAATGTCATCTGCAAGCGGACCCTTCCAATGCGATACGACTGGAAACAAAGAAATTTGCGATCAAAAACGACCTTTCCTTCTTTAATCCCAGACATCAACAAGGACAGTTGCGCACCTTGATGATCAGAACCTCGTCTACCGGGGAGGTAATGGTCCTTATCCAGTTTTTTGAAGACGACCAAACCAAACGGACCCTGTTGTTAGATCATTTGGCCGCCACCTTTCCCGAAATCACTTCGTTGCTTTACGTCATCAACCAAAAACAGAACGATACCCTATACGACCAAGAAATCAATTGCCACTCCGGCCGCGACCATATTTTTGAGGAAATGGAAGGTCTCCGGTTCAAGATAACCGCAAAATCCTTTTACCAAACCAATTCGGATCAAGCTTACGAACTGTATAAAATAGCTAGGGATTTCGCAGGGCTCACCGGAAAGGAACTCGTTTATGACCTCTACACCGGGACAGGGACCATTGCCCAATTTATCGCCAAAAAGGCGCGAAAGGTAGTCGGAATAGAATCGGTCCCAGAGGCTATTAAAGATGCCAAGTCCAACGCAATCCTAAACCAGTTGGACAATGTGGACTTTTTTGTTGGGGATATGAAAAACGTGTTGAACCAGGAATTCATTAACACCCACGGAACCCCGGATGTCATAGTGACCGACCCTCCAAGGGACGGGATGCATGCAGCGGTAGTTGAACAGCTTTTAAAAATCTCACCAAAAAGGATCGTTTATGTCAGCTGCAACAGTGCTACCCAGGCCCGCGACCTGGCCTTAATGAAGGATACGTACAAAATTACCAAAGTGCAGTCCGTAGATATGTTCCCACAAACCTATCATGTAGAAAATGTTGTACTTTTGGAAAAACGATAAATCGGATAGCCCCAAAACCTTGAACACTCGCCATCGATCTTTAGTATTAAAAGCTATTGTGCCAGCCCTCATATTGCTGGCCTTTATCTCCTTTGGTTCCTGTGAAAAAGACGACATCTGTGTAGATGGAAACACACCGTTGCTGGTCATCCGCTTTTACGGCGCCGTGGCCACCCAGGTCACAAAAAAGGTCCCTAGCCTTCGTATTGTTGGGTTGGGACAGAATACAACAGTAAATACCCTTGTTGACAGATCTTCCTTGGACTCCATAGCCTTACCCCTTAAAATTAACGAAAATCCTACCAGCTTTTTGTTCATTGAAAACTCGGCCGATGATGGGAACGGTTTTGAAATAGGGAATATCGATACGGTAACTTTCGATTATAAGACCAAAGAGGTGTTTATTTCCCGTGCCTGCGGTTATATCGCAAATTACGAAGAAATGAAAGGGAGTTTTGTCCCGGACACCTCAAACTGGATAAAAACCATTTCCATTGTAGATTCTACGGTCACTAACCAAGCAACTGCCCATGTTAAAATATATCATTAGCCTTTGCCTTTTGTTGGGTTATTTTTCCGGACAATGTCAAAATAAACCTATTGACCTGCAGCCCAAGGACACCGTGGTATATAGTGAACGCTACGGACTTCGGGTAGGGGTCGATCTTAGCAGGATTATCCTAACCATGGTCAAGGACGGATATTCCGGACTTGAGTTTGTAGGGGACTATAGGCTTACCCAAAAAATATATTTGGCTTCCGAACTGGGGAATGAAAAATATACGCAACAGGAAGATCTATACAATTTCACTACTTCCGGCAGTTACATAAAATTGGGGGTGGACTATAATACCTACGAAAACTGGTACGGGATGAACAATTCCGTTTTTATAGGAGGGCGATATTCGGTAAGCACCTTTAGCCAGACGGTGAACGACCATAAAATATACGACAACAACCGCTATTGGTTCCCGGACGACTTTGCTCCCGGTATCCCTGGAAAAATGGAATACAAAGGATTGTCGGCCTCATGGCTGGAGTTTATTATTGGTGCCAAGGCAGAACTTTTCGCCAACTTTTTTCTTGGTATTAGTGCGCGATTGCAATTTTTGGTCACCAATAAAGAGCCGGATAATTTCTCCAACCTATGGATTCCAGGATTTAATAAGGTTACGGATGGCACCAAATTTGGGGTAGGTTACAATTATACCCTCACCTATTTTATACCGCTTTACAAAAAGGCGAAAAAACCAAAGAAGACCAAAAAGGAGGAAACGGCAGAATGATTTCGATTACGGGTTAGCGGACATTTTAGAAGCCTTTTTACTACCTTCATACATCACATATTTCACCAAGCGGGACTCCAAATGGCTATTAAATACCTTGATTTTTCTAGAAGGTCTTAGTCCAACATGCTTTAAAGCATCCAAATTGGAGGTTATAAACCAAGCTTCGGTTCCGGGATACTGTCGCTTTAGGGTATTTCCGATGTCCGCATAGAAACTTTCCATTTCAATATCCAATCGTTCCCCATAAGGCGGATTGAATACCATGTGCAAATGTTTTTCAGTATACTTTTCGGAATCAAAAAAATTCTTCTGCTCCACGGTAATATAATCGCTGAGATTGGCATTCTTAATGTTTTCCTGGGCCTTTCTAACCGCTGAGGGGGCTTTGTCGTAACCTACTATTTTAAAAGGGAATTCCCGGGTTTTGTTTAAGCTTACCTCTACAATTTTATCAAACAAGGCCTTGTCAAAATCGTCCCACTTTTCAAAGGCAAATTCTTTTCGGTTAATGTTGGCCGGGATATTGCAGGCGATCATCGCAGCTTCGGTCAACAAAGTACCGCTCCCGCACATGGGATCTAGGAAATCGCTTTGACCGTCCCATCCACTTAACAGTAGCAGGCCAGCCGCCAACACCTCGTTGATAGGGGCTATATTCGTCGCCGTACGATATCCCCTATGGTGCAGGGAACGCCCGGAGGTATCCAAAGCCACATTACATACATCTTTCTGGATATGGATATTGAGGCGAACATCGGGAAATTTAATATCCACGTTGGGCCGACGGCCATCCATATCCCTAAACTTGTCCACTATGGCGTCCTTGGTCTTTTGGGAAACATAGAGCGAATGGGAAAAGTTTTCCGAATTAACGGTCGTATCTATCGCAAAGGTAGTATCCGCGGAAAGATACTCGCTCCAATCCATCGCGTATATCTTTTTGTACAGCTCGTTCTCGTTCCTAACCTGAAAGGAATGAATTGGCTTTACGATTTTGATAGCGGTACGCAGGCACAGATTGGCCTTGTACATAAATCCGGTATCGCCCTCAAAGCTCACGTTCCTTATCCCTTCCTCAATGCCACTGGCTCCAAGAACCCGTAACTCCTTTGCCAAAATTTCTTCGAACCCAAAGAGGGTTTTGGCGACCATTTTAAAATTTTTCTCCATAACCTACCCAAACAATACCGCAAAAATACGTTAATTTTAGCCCTTAAACCCACCATGGTTGCCAGAATGAATGCTTTAATGCATTTCGGGTTGCCATTTAAATTAATGATTAAGGTTAAACCCTGAGTTTTGTTTTTCTATATCCAACAATAACATACCGAACAAACCACCAATGATCTATATACTTCCCATCCTTGCGGTTCTGTTGAGCTTTGTTTTTGTTTTTTACGCCAAGCCTAAAAACAAGGAAGGCTTTAAGCTCTTATTAGCCTTTAGCGGAGCATTCCTACTGGCCCTGACAATCTTTGAGCTATTCCCTGAAGCCTATGTAGGCACCGATACAAAGACCGTGGGCGTCTTCATCATGTCCGGTATTTTATTGCAGATTTTCCTTGAGTTTTTTTCCAAGGGGGCGGAGCATGGCCATGTACATTTTGACAGTGAAAAAGCCAATTTTCCATGGGCCTTGTTCATCAGTCTTTGTATACATTCATTCTTGGAAGGTTTGCCCATAGCCAACAATAACGTTATCATTTATGGCATTTTGGTGCACAAAATACCTATCGCCATCATTCTGAGCATATTTTTACTGCACTCCAAAATCAAATTGGGCAAAGCCGTTTTCTTTATTCTACTATTTTCGTTTATGACCCCAATTGGAACCTATTTTTCCAATAATTTTGTTATGGCCGAAAAATACCATGCAGCTGCCATGGCCTTGGTCATTGGGGTGTTCTTGCATATTTCTACCGTGATTTTATTCGAAAGCACCGAAGGGCACAAGTTTAACCTTCGCAAGCTTTTGGTCATCATTTTGGGAGTGGTCATAGCTTATTTCGTGTAAAAAAACATCGCAATGTTCAGTAAGGAGGAATCTAAAAAACTAAGGGAGGAATTCTGGATCGCTTTCGGCAAATCCTTTCCAAGAAAATGGATTCTGTACGACACCAAAATCAAGGACTTCACATTTAAGTTCTATTTTGATACCAAAAAAGCCATGGTCACTTTGGACGTGGAGCCCCAGGAATTGGAAAATCGCATTGAACTCTGGGAAAAATTGATTTCCTTAAAGTCCATTTTATTGGGCGACTATTTGCCGGATGCCGTATTCGAGGATTATTTTGTGCTGGACAACCAAAAGGAAATATCCCGGATCTACGTTGAAAAGGCAGACGTATCCATCCACAATAAAAATACATGGCAGGAAACCATGGTATTTCTAAAAGAGCATATGATCCAGTTTGAAGACTTTTTTGAAGAATACGAAGACATCCTGAAAGGATAAGATATGGCGGATTGGGTTAAGGTGATATCATCGATAAATTTTCGACGTGCAATCAAAGTCTAACCTTTGCTCATACCACATCCAAATAGATAAACAGCCAATGGCTAATGCAGCCGCCCAGAACAAAAAAATGCCAAATTAGATGATTGTACGGAATGCGCTGAACGGCGTAAAATACAATTCCCAGCGTATAGAAGAGTCCCCCCGCCATTAAGAAAGAGAGTCCCAACAAAGAGGTTTGCCCCATCAAATTTTGAAAATCGAGCACTATAAGCCAGCCCATGGCCAGATAAAGCAAAAGGGAAACCATTTCGTATTTACCGGTAAAAAAAAGTTTAAGAAACATCCCCACGGCGGCAATTCCCCAAACCGTATAAAAAATAGTCCAACCGTTACCGTGCACCAATGTGATCAAGGCAACAGGGGTATAGGTTCCCGCAATCAAGAGATAAATACAAACATGATCAAGGATCCGCAGTTTTTCCTTCAATTTTGGATTGGAGACATAATGGTACACTGTGGAAGCAGCAAAAAGAAGAATAATAGATAGGCTATAGATAATAATACTTATCCTGTCATACGGGCTTTTATTGGAGTTGTTGACGAGCAAAAGAACCAAACCAATTAACCCCAACACCACCCCGATGCCGTGGCTGAGCGCATTCAATTTCTCTTCCCTATCATGCATGGCACCTAGTTTTTATGGGCAAATTTACGAAGTTCGCCAAAAATAAAGATCAAGCTTCAGGTCAAGCTCAAAAATTAAAACTGTTTTCGACTTCTACCCTGCTCCCTTCGTCTTTTTCACTGGCAGTACCACTTTTGTCCTTGATCCTATTTGGAACCTCGTACTTTGTATTTCGTACTACGCGTTATTTTTACACTGCCTAGTGCAGGCTAGGATATATAGAGTCTAACATAGTCCGGGTATATTCCCCCCCGCCTTTGGGTTCCTGACTCCTAAGTTCCTCAATCTTGTTCGGCGAAATTCCCTTTGGCGAGGTGGAAAACGCATTGGAGACATAGGCCATAATGTTTGCAATATCTGCATTGGATAGGGATTTGTTGTTTCCTAGGGCAGGCATAACCCAGTTGTTGTCAATCTCCTTTCCATCCGCAATCATTGGTCCCTTAAGACCATGTAGAATGATGAGCCCTAATCTTTCCATGGGTTTGGACATGTATTTTGAATGTACAAGTGGTGGCGCCAAACCTTCTGTTCCGTTCCCGCTAGGGCCATGACATGCTGCGCAAATTTGGCGGAAAAGCTTGGCTCCCGCCGTCCTTCCGTCATCCTTTGCGATTTGAGGGGCATAGATATTATTTGGTTTTCCTTCCGATTTTCTTTTTAAAATATCATTCAGCCCAGTGATAAGCGGATCACCTTCAATAACCGAGTTTTGCAACAGGTCACTCAACAACGAATCTTCCGTATCTCCCATCCCACTTAGAAGGGCTTCGACAAATATTTGACGATCGCCATACGTATTGTAAAACCTGTGAATAAAGGGAAAAAATAGGTCATGGGAAACCTTGGCCCATGTGCCAACCGTTGTGCTTAGATAAAGGTCTAAAGCTATGTCGTTCCTCTTTTCCAACTCCAAAAAGAGCTTCTGTACTTGGGATGCATTATCTTCGGATACAAATTTCTCCAATAAAACTACGGCATGGGCCGCCACATCGTTCCCACTTTTCCTCGCCACATCCATAAGCAGGTCCGGGCTTAGGGCATTTAATCCTTCCAATGCATAAAGTGCATGCAATTGGGCCAAGGTCGATGTAGGGTCCAAGGCCATCGTCTTTAGGTTTGGGATGGTCTTCGTTAGCTCGTTCTGAATGATAAGCTGCTGTGCCCTATCCCTGATCCATCCGTTTTTATCGTTCAATAACCTTACTAGTTTGTCGCCAGAAAGTCGGTCGAAATCTGGACCTTTTTCAACTTTGGCATTCCCGTGGGACACCTTGAGTATCCTTCCGAAATTTATGATCGTGTCCAATTGCATTTCCGTCGATTTTTTCTTGAGGTAGGGACTTAGAAAGGCATAATGCTGAATAACCCCCCGGTGCATATCCACAATATACATGCTGCCATCCGGTCCATTGTACAGGCTTACAGGCCGGAACCCCTCGTCCTTCGAAATGAGAAACTCCTTACCTAGCCAGGCCTGTTTTGCCGAAGTACTATCCCCGTAAAACGTAAGAATGTTTCTTTTTACCAAATTGGCCTCCGGAACGCAAACAAAAACATTTTGATCATAACCGGTAGGGAACGCTCCTCCCCTATAAACCATTGGACCACAAGCCGCTGTAACCTCCAATTGTATACTGTCCTGGTCCAATATTCCCTTTTCATAGCCACGGTTCACTGGTACGGGCTGCAACGGATAGACCCGTTCATCATTTGTTAAACGCTGATTGACCCCTGTTTTCGGAACATAGTAATGGTTTCGGACCAACCTATTGGGCAGCACATAATCGCCCAACAACTGCCTGGAATTGTTATTGAAGTAAAGACGCCCAAAATTATCATGGGATATGCCCCATTGCCCCCTAAAGGTGGTTGGCTCCTTTAGCCACTTCCCATCTTTCAATCGATATCTAAAATTGGAATTGGCATTGTATATCCAGTTGTCCAAGTTCATCCTAAGTCCGTTGGGTTGATGTTCGGGATTTCCGCTGATCGCATAGAGCGAATCTACCAATATCCGCTTTCCTGGACGGTCATCCCTGATCTCTACAAACCACAGATTGGGAGATTCCACATAGAGCAATCCCCCATAGACCAGGGCCAAGGCCCTGGGCATTGTTAAACTATCCAGAAAGGTTTTCGCATGATCAACCACGCCATCCTTATCCAAATCTTCCAAAATTTTTATGGAACCTGTCGCATCATTTTCCCCCGTTCCATCCACATTTTTCATAAAATCGGTCATTTCCACGACCCAAATTCTACCCTTGTTATCAAAATCCATGGCCACGGGAGCTTTCAACAGAGGTTCTGAAGCCACTACATCCATGGAAAATCCATCTTCTATTTGATAGCTTTCCAATGAGACTTTATGCTCTTTATAATCGGGGCTGCAGCTAATTAAAAGGATAAAAAAGGAAAGAGAGAAAAATAATTTTATCAAGGAATTGGGGCAACTCATTTAAATCATTGTTTTAAGGGACTAAATATAGCGGTAAATCCACACCCGACAAACCTAAAAATCACGAACCCCATGTTCCAAGCCCGAAAGTTCCGCCAAACCCAGGGCGCGACCGATAAGGGAATAACCTGGATAGAACTCATTTTCCTTCGCTTTATCATTCAATAGTACATGGCCATGGTCTGGCCTTAAGGGAATCGCCACGTCATTTCTACCAACAGCAAGCCTTTTCCTTTGTTCATGGAACAAAGCCTTCATGACCTGCTTCATAGGCACCGAACCCTGCAGATGGGTAGATTCATAAAAACTGCCATCGTCCCTTACCACAATATTCCTTAGGTGCACAAAATGAATTCTGTCCCCGAAATCCTTTATCATTTTTGGCAAGTCGTTCTCCCGATTGGCCCCCAAGGATCCAGAGCAAAAGGTAAGGCCGTTGTTCGGGGAAGGGCAACACTCTAAAACATATTTCAAATCTTCGTAAGTGGAAGCGATCCTAGGTATCCCAAATACTGGAAACGGGGGATCGTCCGGGTGCAATGCCATTTGTATACCCAAGTTTTCGGCCACTGGAATAACTGCTTTTAGAAAATAGGCCAAGTTTTCCCTTAATTTTTCCTTGCCCAGCTTGCTCGCCACTTCCATGTTTCCTTTCAGAAATTCCAAGGGAACACTTTCCTTGGATCCCGGGAAACCAGCCAATATAGCGTTCTCCAATCGATTGAGTCCCGCTATGCCTAAAGTCAACATATGGGCCTTGGCTCGGTCCTTTGTCGGTCTGTCATAGTATTCCCCTGCCCCGGCTCGGTTGGCAATATAAAGATCGAATACCACAGCCTCCAATGGGTCGAAATTTAAGCCAATCGCACCATTGGGCAAGACATAATGCAGGTCCGTTCTTGTCCAATCCAACAAAGGCATAAAATTATAGCAGATGGTAAAGATTTGGTGTTTTGCCAAATTCTCAAGGGTCCCAATATAATTTTGAATATAAAGATCGCGTTCCGGACTTCCGTATTTTATGGCTGGGTGAATGTTGACACTCTCCACAACGGACCATTCCAGTCCCTCTTTTTCAATTACGGATTTAAGTTGGGCAATTTTATGGGAGGACCAGGCCTCGCCGGTGGGTACATCATGACAGGCCGTTACGATGCCATCTACCCCCAGCTGCTTTATATCTGCCAGGGACACTCCAAACGATGGACCGAACCAACGAAAAGTTTTCTTTAAATAATCCATAAGTCCATTACTTGGAAACAGTTATCAAACCAAAGTAAGAAAGAGGGGCCCAATAGCTTAATTTTCTTTTGTCGCCATTTTCTGGGCCATGGTGGTCGTATAGTATTTGGTTATCATGTTGGACACTTCCCATGTAGGTAATTGTCTTTCCTCCAAATACTTAAGATAATTTTGCGTCACTTGGCCAAAATGGGCCTCATGGCCTACCTTAAATTTTTCAGGGATATTGATTCTCCATGAGGTATCCGACAATTTTTCGGCCGTGGTACCTGGAAATTTTTGGGATATTTCGGTTTCCATGGCCTTTTGCAAACCGATTTCAAATCCCTTGCCACCCTTGGATTCTATGTACAATATGGGTTTGTAATTTTCATTCTTTCCCTGCTTGATGATTAAATCGCATTTGGTGCCGCGCATAATGCTGTAATGGGTATCCCCCGTACCTTCCGGGGCCTGAAAATTCCATATCACGGAAACCTTGGCATGTTTACCCCGAATTTTGTAGACCATTTCGCCATTGCTGTACACCTTCAATTTTCCGTTTTCCAAATCCTTGTTAAGATATTCGGGGAAAGTGGACAGTCCCGTTACTTTCCCAAATTCCTCCGGTGAAAGGACGGTCGGCCATTTCTTGGCCGAAATTATTTCAATATCTGTCGAGTCTATTATTTGCTCAGGAAAAGCCTCCCATTGTACAAGATCCACCAAATGTGTAGTGACATCCACGATCCCTTCCCCTTCCTCCTCTACATCAAAAAACCATGCGGGCCTTACCAAAGGGCTGCCGGAAACATATTTGAAAAAATGATGTACGCTTTCTTTGCTTATAGCCGGTTCAGTTGGCGTTCCCACCGTCAATTCCCCGAAAACTTGGGGCAGGGTGGAAAAGAGCTTTTGCATGGCCGAAGTAGACTCGAAGCGCTCCGTCATTATATCGTAAATCAATACCCTATTCTCCTTGGCTATCGCAAAGGCTTGCTTTAATTTATCAAATCCTTCCGCATTTATCACCAAGGGTTTATCGGCATAAACATTGAGACCTGCCTTTACCGCAGCAAGGATGTAATCTATCTTTTTGGAATTTTTACCGGCAACGATCATAACGTTTCCTGGCTTTTCGGATATCATTTTCTGCAAATAATCATCTCCCAAATAGGTTTTAACCTTCCAACCTGTGGGCGAATCCGTCCGTGTATTGTATTGTTCAATTTTACTTAAAAAATCCGTTACCTCCGGGCCTTTGGGAGCAAACACATAAATTGTGGAATCCACCTGTGGGTACATGGTCTTATGCACCAATGCGGCATGAAAATGCCCCGGGTCCAAGGTCATCAACCTCACATTTTGATGGGCTTCTTGGGAAGCGGTTTTTTCGGCCTGTTTTTTCTCCCCGCAAGCAAGGCAGAGACAAAGTATAGGAAGGGTTATTTTGTATTTCATTTTTCATTTAATTTTTTATAGGTATTCCCATGGGGGCTAGCGGGCAACATAATTTGTTCCATAGGGCTTGCGTTGCGTTCTTTGCAACAGGGCGTTTGCCTCATCGTCATTGATAAATATTTCCTTATCCGGATCCCATTGGAATTTTCGTGGATATTGCATGGCGATATCGCTGATCAAACAAATTGTGCAGGCCTTATGGCCCTTTTGGATCGGTGAGATCGGTGCCTTTCGGGTCTTGATACAGTCCAACCAGTTGCCGTGTTGATCATCGATTTTGTACAAATGCGTTTCGTTTGGACCTATTTCCGACTCCAAAATTTTAGGATCGGAAGCATTTAGCGCCAAACTACTTTTTTCCTTGTCCACCGGATCCGAGGCCGAAGCCTGGTAATCGCCTCGGGACACGAAGATCCAGCCATCGTCACCTTCATATTTAATTCCATTCGTGTACCCTTGACTGGTATACACGGTTATGCCGTTCGCGTATTCATGCTTAACGAAAAAATCCTCGTGAACGTTCCATAGCCCCGATTTGGGAAATTCGGCCAAGGCCTCGACAGAAATAGGACCTGTCAGTTCCGTATTCATGCCCCAAGCGGCGGAATCATAATGGTGCTGGCCCCATCCGGTAATCATACCCGCCCCGTAATTTCGAATCCTTAGCCAACCTGGCCTGCTATAGTCGTTTTGTGGATGTACCCCAATTTCGGTATAGGGCACTTCGGGGGTAGAGCCCAACCACATATCAAAATTTAAATTGGAAGGCACGGGCATGGGAGCGGCCTCAGGTCCCGAAGGATCTCCCGGCAAACCTATTTTTACGGTATGGAGCTTGCCTATACGACCATTGCGCACCAGTTCGGCAGCATACCGAAACTGGGCCATGGCCCTTTGTTGGGTCCCGACCTGGAGGATAACACCGGTCTGTTCTACCACCTGTTGCAACTGCTGCCCTTCTTTAACGGTCAGCGAAGTAGGCTTTTGCAAATAGATATCTTTCCCCGCAAGTGCGGCCTCCATCGCGGGCTGGGAATGCCAATGATCGGGCGTACTTATCACCACTGCGTCGATATCCTTATTGAGTAGCAGTTCCCGATAGTCTCCATAGGTCTTTACATCTACATAATTATCCTTTCCTGTTTTTGTCTTATAGTAGTCGTTTACTAAGGTTTTTGCATCGGCCAAACGTTTCGCATCCAAGTCGCAAACGGCCATATAACGGGCATCATCAAACCGTATGGTATCATGAATGTCATGGTCCCTTGCGATTCGCCCACACCCAATCTGTCCTATATTGATCTTGTTGCTCGGGGCGTCCTTACCCAATACATGGGCGGGGACAATGGATGGGAATCCCACCATGGCTACCGTTCCTACTGCCGTTTTGTTTATAAACTTCCTTCGCTGCATAATTATACTGATTTTATTTCTTGCTTGTTTCTGCTATCGGCGGATTTGCAAAGGCCTGCCAATAGCCTTCGGCCTCCTCGGGACTCAATTCCCCATTAAAAACGACCATCCGATATTTTAGCTGATAATCGGTATTGGGTTCGATCTTCCATTCCTCATGCCGAATGGGACAGAACTCAAAGAACATATCCCCCCTACCCCCGTTGGCATCCAAAGGCCAAATTCTCATAGGCTCCGGATAGGCTCGGTTTTCGGGATGGCTCATAAACAAAATGCCTTCCGTGTCCTTCCCATCTGCCGATTCGCCACTCACCATAACCCAACGTGCGCTTGTGCCATCAGCAGTGGCCCTGTCCTTCCCCTCCGAGGTGAGAACTTTGCAATTATCCTTGTTCCATCTTTCGGTAAACCGCATTCCAATCCCGCCGCCGTAGCGATAGGCCTCAAAGAGAATTCCGTTTTCACGGGGAGTGTCAAAGGTCGATGTATAGTCGAACATATAACGATCGGGCCTACCCAAGTCCCATAGCTGGATTTCAAGGTTTTCGTTCAGTGCAACCAAGGGTTCATCTTGGGTGATAAAATCGATATGCTCTTGGGCAGCGTTAAATTTCACAAAGTCCGGCCCGGTGGTCAATTCTGTAAATTCCTTAAAAAGTACGGTCCCCTGCCCTTCTCCCAAATTCCAAAAATCAACTCGTTTGCCATCGACCTGCGTATGTGTCCATGGTCCCCAAATTCCGTAATGGTGAAAATGGTCTGGTGGATTGATACGGGTCAATGTATCCCCATTGGGTGCAAGCAAGGGATGGATATACCCCGATTTTCTGAAGATGGAATCCACTCCCACGGGAGGAAAATGCATTTTATATCGGTAGGTAAGGACTGGTTTCCCATTGAGATTCATCACTAGGTTTCCATCCAATTTTTCCAGCGACGCCCCCGGTTCTTTTGGACGATTGCAGGCGCATAGCACCAAACAAAATACTAACGCCAAAACGGTCCCGCATTTCTTTAACATACTTTATTTATCATGAATCCCTAAAGCTATCCATTCGAAATCAAATGCGCAACTGGATATATAATAATTTGGTTTTTAAACCATTCAAATCGCATAAAAATTGTTATATAAATGTTTAATCCTTTCAATCCATACCCATCCAGTACAAATTACTTATCTTAATGGTGCCCACTAAATAATATTATAATATTTTTAGGTGGTTGGTTACTAGCCAATAGAAATTGACCCTCTTTAACCTATATTATCAAATTGTGAATTATGACGAAAACCATTTTTACTGCATTTGTTCTTCTTTTTCTAAACCATATTTCCTCACAAAGTCTGGAACCATTTGAAATTACGGAAGCATGGCTAACCAAGATAGAGCAACTAGCCCCTAATGGACCTACCATTAAAAACGTAACCAAAAAAAAGATTCTGGTCTTCTCCAAGGCTACTGGCTATGACCATTGGACCATTCCACATAATAATGAAATGTTGAAAATCCTTGCCAGAAAATCGGGCGTTTTCGAAATTTATATCGGATACGATATTGAAAATTTTGATCTAAAAAATCTTGAAAAATACGATGCCGTCATTCTCAACAACTCCAATCCCAAAGGGCCAAAAAGAGATCTATTCTGGGATCTGCTCAAGGCAAATACCTCGATGACCGAACAAGAAATAGATACAAAAGCCCCAAAATACGAACAGAATCTTTTGGATTATGTAGCCAAAGGTGGGGGACTTATGATGCTCCATGGCGCGATCACGGTCCAGAACAACTCTCCTGAATTCAGTAAAATGACAGGGGGCAGTTTTGACTATCATCCCAAACTGCAGTCGATACATCTTAAGGAAGTAAACGCTAGCCATCCATTGGTAGCTGCATTCAAGGGCAACGGTTTAACCCAGGTGGATGAACCCTATTTTTTCAAGAATGCCTATTTTGATTATAATTTTAGGCCCCTGCTATATATGGAGGTCGATAAGCTGGAAGATGTCAAACAAGTGGTTGACAGTAATATTGTCTATGTTTCATGGATCAAAAGATATGGCAAGGGACGTGTATTTTATAGTTCTCCTTCCCACAATGCGCAATGTATGGACAATCCTGAATTTCTTCAGTTCTTGTTGGATGGAATGCAATATGTTGTAGGCGATCTTAAATGTGACGATACCCCAATAAAAAATACCGATATTCCCAAAAATTAACTCCCAAGTTCCCTAGGCGTGCCCGGGCAAAAAAGTAATGGTCAACAAAAATAAAACTATGAACCAAACACCGATTAGAACCACTGTTATAGGAAGTTATCCCTTTCCAGGCTGGCTGGAATTTGTATCCCAAAATTTGGATAAATTCGGACCTGCCGACATAGAGGAAGCCATTGAGGATGCTGTTATAGCCGCTATCCATGACCAGACCACAGCTGGTTTGGACGTTATTACGGACGGCGAACAGACCCGGTTAGATTTTAACCTATCCTTTTACGGATTTATCAAAGGCATACAAAACAATGCTTCCACTACCCGAAAATTTGGACCCGCAGCCCACGATCAACGAGGAAAGAACGATATCGTTGGTGAGCTTGCCGCACCTGAGGGCCTTGGCACCGTAAAGGAATTTGAACGCTTAAAAAGAATAGCCCCGGAAGGGCCAATTCTCAAGGCCAGTATCCCAGGACCTTATACCCTGTCTGGCAGGCTCCTGCCCAACAAAACCTATAAGGATCGGTATGATATCACCGAAGCCCTCTTGCCAATTATAAGTAACGAACTGGAGGCCCTGGTAGCCGCCGGTTGCAGGGAAATCACCATAGACGAACCTTCGATGAGCTGCTATGCCTATAAGTCGGACACCAAGCGTTTTGTAGATATTTTCAACAGGACCGTTAAATCCGTTCGCGGCAAATGCAACTTAAGCACCCATCTTTGTTTTGGAAATTTCAAGGGCAGACCTGTTGGCTACCGGAGTATTAAACCCATGCTACCAGATTTTCTGGAAATGGATGTGGATGAAATTCACATCGAGATGGCGAACAGGGAGTTTTCGGAAATAGAATTATTGGCGCCTTTCGCCGAGCACATGAACGTGGCCGTAGGTATTATCGACGTTAAAAACTATTACATAGAAACCATTGACGATGTTGTGGAGCGAATCAATAGATGTCTTAAATATGTTCCCGCAGAAAAACTGTCCGTTGCCCCCGATTGTGGCCTTAGCCAAACCGCACGATGGGCTTCCAGGCAAAAACTTGTCAATATGGTTACCGGGGCAAAAAAAGTAAGGGAGTCATTATGAATAT
Organism: Sediminicola sp.; assembly: GCA_048266425.1. Classification (GTDB taxonomy): domain Bacteria; phylum Bacteroidota; class Bacteroidia; order Flavobacteriales; family Flavobacteriaceae; genus Cerina. Next base: position 918 of record JBLWZN010000040.1, on the reverse strand, counting down.
CCTAATTCCAGCGTTCAAAAAGGACCAAGATCTTATCGAGGAAATGGATCGTTTTATTTCCGAAAGGGAAGGCTTCCGGTTGTGGTGGTTGGGACAAAGCGGCTATCTCCTACAATGGAAAGGCAAGCGGATATTAATTGACCCTTATCTTTCCGATTCCCTGACCAAAAAATATGCAGCCACGGAAAAACCCCATATTCGTATGAGTGAATTGGTCGTCGACCCAGAATTATTAAGGAATATTTCGGTTGTAACCTCTAGCCATAATCATACAGATCATTTGGATGCGGAAACACTGATTCCAATTCTGGATAACAACCCCAATATTAAATTTATTATTCCAGAAGCAAATAGGGAATTCGTCAGCAACCGGGTACAGTACGATTCCAATTTTCCAATCGGCATGAATGATGGGTCAAGGGTCAGTGTGGATGATTTTACATTTATCGGAATTCCCGCCAAACACAACGATCTGGCCCGGGATAAAAACGGCAATTGCAAGTTTATGGGCTATGTTATCCAATTTGGATCCTATAGTATATATCACAGCGGAGACACACTTTGGTTTGATGGGATGGAAGTATTATTAAAACCCTTTCATGTCGACATTGCTCTGCTACCCATCAATGGCAACGACCCAAGTAGAAACGTGGCCGGTAACTTGGATTGCAAGGAAAGTGCGAACCTAGCCAAAGCTATTGATGCCCGCTACGTGATTCCCTGTCATTACGATATGTTCACTTTTAATACGGCCAACGTACAGGATTTCGTTAGGGAAGCCGAAAAAATTGGCCAAAATTATATAGTGCTCCGGGGAGGGGACTGTTTTTTCTTTGCCTGAAAAAAGGTAAAGGGCGAAGGGCAAAAAAAAAGGCCCCGACCAAATAAATGATCGGGGCCCTCAAGGAAGGCGGCGGC
>JBLWZN010000039.1:0-33807 GCA_048266425.1 Sediminicola sp. | reverse complement strand
GCTTGGACAAGAGGATAAGTCCAAATAAGGAGAGTCCTAATACCGTACACAGCACCAATCCGTGTTTAAGTGCATTTTTGCCATTAGCCTTGTTGCCCGCACCATCCGCTTCGGCGACCAAAGGGGTGATGGCCGTGGAAAATCCGATCCCGAGCGACATGGCGATAAAAACAAAACTATTGCCCAAGGATACGGCTGCCAGTTCAGCCGTTCCTAGCTGACCTACCATAATGTTATCAGCAAATGCCACAAAGGTATGGCCTAACATACCGAGGATTACCGGAAAGGAAAGCTTTAGGTTATACCGGAACTCTTTGGTATACTTTTGTAACAAAATTGTGGATTTTTAAAGGGGCAAAGATAGAGTTTCCATCCTATTCACCTCGGTAGTTCTGGATTTTTCTACTTAGTTGTTCACAATTTCCAGATCAAAAAAAAGTCTAGGAGGGTAGGGGCTTATGAGTTTAGAAAAAAATTTTAAACACTGAACACTGCCTGCTACCTACTGCCTACTTTCTTGGCTTCTTCCCAAAAAACATCCATCTCCGTCAGGCTCATGTCCTTTAAGGGTCTTTCAATTTCCTTGGCCTTATTTTCCAGGTATTGAAAACGTTGAATGAACTTCTTATTGGTGCGTTCCAGGGCATCTTCAGGATTGATGCCCAAAAACCGGGCGTAGTTTACCATGGAGAAAAGTACATCTCCAAATTCGGCTTCCATGGAATCCCTATTGGCAGCTTCCACTTCGGAATGCAGTTCGGCCAGTTCTTCCTGAACTTTTTCCCACACCTGTTCCGGGCGTTCCCAATCGAACCCCACCCCGGCCACCTTATCCTGGATTCGGCTTGCTTTGACCAGGGCCGGCAATCCACTGGGCACGCCTTCCAACACGCTCTTTTTGCCCTCTTTCAACTTTAGGTTTTCCCAGTTTTGCTTTACTTCCTCCTCGTTTTCCACCTTTACGTCCCCATAGATATGTGGGTGTCGATGGATCAGCTTTTCGCATATCTCGTTGGCAACATCTGCCATGTCAAAATCGTTGGTCTCGCTTCCAATTTTGGCATAGAAAACAATGTGAAGCAACAGATCGCCCAATTCTTTTTTCACTTCCTCCAGATCGTTTTCAAGTATGGCATCCCCCAATTCATAGGTTTCCTCTATGGTAAGGTGTCGCAAGGATTGAAGGGTCTGTTTCTTGTCCCAAGGACACTGTGCCCTAAGTTCGTCCATAATGGTAAGTAGCCGATCAAAAGCTTGTAACTGGGATTCTCTGGAATTCATGGAAAGCGATTTTAGCAAAAGTACGGGAATTTTAGTGTATTTTTAGTCGACCTTGGTCTAGGATTGCAATGTATGGCGTATGACCTGCAGTGGAAGGATAGGCCGGGAATACGTAATCAAACAAATAAAGAATCAAGAATTACAACTAAAAAAAATCAAAATGAATTCAAGAAGAGATTTCTTGCTCCAATCGGGAGCGTTTGCCGTTGGCGCGGCAATAATGCCATCCTTTACGTTTGCAGGTGGAAACGATATAAGGGAAATTAAGGATATCGGGGTTCAACTTTATACCTTTCGGAAAGCCATGCTAGAGGATGCCACAGGTACCTTAAAGAAAATAGCTGCGCTTGGAATCAAGGAAATTGAAAGCGCAGGGAGCAACAAAGGCTATTACTATGGCCTAAAGCCCAAGGAAATGCAAAAGGTATGCAAGGATTTTGGGATGACCCTTAGAAGCGGCCATATTGCATTGGATGCCAAGTGGGAACAGACCTTGGACGATGCCGCCGAGGCCGGTCAGGAGTATTTGATCTGCTCATTCATGCCTTCCAAGGGGCAGACGGTTGGCAACTACAAAAAAGTGGCCGAATCATTTAACAAGGCAGGGGAGGAAAGTAACAAACGCGGCATCAAGTTCGGCTATCACAACCACGATTATGAGTTTGAATCGGACAATGGAGAGGTGCTTTACGATGTTTTGATGGACAATACCCAAGCCGATCTGGTCCATATGGAACTAGATCTTGGTTGGGTGGTAGCAAGTGGTAATGATCCAATGGCCTATTTTGCAAAGTATCCAGGTCGATTTCCGTTATGGCATTTAAAGGATATGGACCTAAAAAAGCTGGAAAGTACCGAATTTGGAAAAGGGGGACTGGATATCGTCGACATATTGAACCATCAAAAGGAATCCGGACTTAAGTATTATTTTGTCGAGCAGGAGGAATACACGAATAACCCATGGGATAGTATGAAGGAAAACATTGCGTATTTAAAAAGAATTTGAAGGCTTTCCGTTAATATCGAACCTCCCCGGAAATAAAGAAGAAAAATGTCCGAAAACCTGGATCCATACGTATTGTCCCCGGATAAAATAAGGCAACCCCCATCGACCTTGAGGGGAAAACTGAAGTTCCTCGGGCCTGGATTTGTTCTTTCGGCATCTATCGTGGGGTCCGGGGAATTGATAGCTACGACTACGTTGGGGGCCCATGCGGGATTTATTACGTTTTGGGTGATCATCGTGAGCTGTATGGTCAAGGTGGCGGTTCAATTGGAATTCGGAAAACACACCATCCTTACCGGAGAGACCGCAATGCAGGCTTTTAATAAATTGCCCGGCCCAAGATTTGGTAGGGCAAAATGGACCGTATGGATGGTTTTTTCGGTAATGGTCATCAAATTATTGCAAGTAGGAGGGATTATTGGGGGAGTCGCCATAATACTGAACATGACCGGGGACTGGCTCAGTGTACCGGTATATTGCTTTATTATAGTGGTTGTTGTCGCCACCATGGTTTATAGGGGATATTATAGGTTTATCGAAAATATTTCCTTGGGAATGATCGGTTTATTTACCCTGTTTACTTTCGCAGCACTCTATTTTCTAAATTTTACCCCATATCAAATCACATTCGACAATATTTGGAGCGGACTGCAGTTTCGTTTGCCAAAAGAGGCTGTGGCCATAGCTTTTGGTGCCTTTGGGATAACAGGGGTAGGGGGCGATGAAATCCTGCATTACAATTACTGGTGCCTTGAAAAAGGCTATGCCTCCTACACCGGAGTTGACGACGGATCTGTGGCGTGGAGGAAGAGGGCGGCCGGATGGATCAAGGTGATGAAATTGGATGCCGTTATCGCTATGGTCGTCTATACCTCCGTTACGGCTGCATTTTACTTGTTGGGGGCTGCCGTTCTGCATATGCAGGGTGGAGTCCATGAAGGGTATGCCATGGTGGAGTCCCTATCCTTGATGTACACGGAATCTTTAGGGCCTTACGCTAAAACAGCTTTTCTGATTGGAGCATTTATAACCCTATTTTCTACCCTTTTCGCAGCGCTTGCAGCGTGGACAAGACAGATTTCCGATATTTTTGGAGAACTTGGATGGATCGATTTCAGAAATCTTAAGATTAGAAAAAAAACAATCGCCATAGCGGCATGGGTATTCCCGTTGTTATGGGCCTTGTTGTTCGTGTTTATCCGGCTCCCCGTACTTATGGTGATAACTGGTGGTATCGTGGGTTCAATCCTCCTTTTTCTTGTGGTCTTTGCTGCGCTGCATTTTAGGTATAAGAGAAACTCTCCATTTTTCACCCCCAGTTTATTATATGACATTACCTTATGGATCAGTGTTATGAGTATTGTTGGAGTAGGTGTTCTAGGGATTTTTAAAGTATGGCAATAATTATTTTTGAGTGCCGATCGGCGCTTTAAAACCGTATGCCATTTTGCTTGGGATGATCCATATCCATTCCCGATACCCACAGAAAGGCAAACACTTTTTTATTGTCATCCATAAAGGAAGCGATTGCCTGAATCCTAGTAAATGACAATGAAGCCCTGGCGTTTTTTTAGAGGCCGCATTTTCTTTTTTCCACAAATGGAATACCAGTATCTAAAGACTGCTTGACCTGGGTTAAATGGGAAGCAATTGTTCCCATATTTAACTTTTTTGATCAAAAAATCAACCTATACCACAAACTTCAATGGGTTTACCACATTTATTTTTATGAACCCCACACTAATTGTATTATTGATCCACCAAAATTGATATACAAACCTACATTTACGTTATGAACAAAACCTCTTTTTTTCTATTGCTTCTCTTTTCAGTCGCCGGATCGGTACAGGCCCAGTGTACCAGTGCCTATTCTATGGCGACCTACGCGCTGGCCCATACCAAGAAATCCTTAAGTTCTGACAATTTCGATCACCAAAAACTCTATGCGGAGCGAGCGATCGAATCCTTTGAAAAGGATAGGGATTTGGTAAAGGCTTGTGGATGTGAAGAATCCCTTGTTCAAATAGAAAAAGGTCTCGACAATTTATACAAGGCCGTAGATCCCAAGGATTGGGAAGAGGGTAGATATTATACACAAAAGGCCCTGGAAAATGCACACGAACTAATAAGCACCCTAGATATATGCACTGCCAGAGGTGCGGCCCCAGTGATGGATTACAGTGTCTCCACTTCCTCGGCTTCAGGATCGGGTGTTTCCAGTACAGCAATTTCTGAACAGAAAAATAGCCTATTGGAAAAACAAGAGCAGTTGGCTGCCGAGCAACAAAAGCTAATTGAGGAGCAAAGGCAACTTGACCTTAAAATTCAACAGCAACAGCAGTTGGCGGAACAAATTCGATATAATAGGCAGCAGGAACTGGAGCAGCAAATGAATTTGAAACGAATCGCAGAGGCTTCATTATCCGAATTGGAAAATAACCTTAAGGAGATTGCGGTCGACTTGGGATACGAACAGGCAATACGTTCCTTAAAAGTCGATTATAAACGTTCGGATGATGCCTTGAACAACGAATCCCTTGAACAGACCCGCCAGTATTATTTAAAACAGGCCATCAAAATGCAACAACTTGCATTGGATGCTTACAAGAGCAGTGCGGTGTCCAAATAATTGAAAGAAAAAATCGGTTTTACAGCACAGGGAATGTTTAAACAGCAACATTCCCTATTGTCTGTATGTTACGTAAGGTTGGCCAAACTTTTACTTCTGTTTGCCTAGGTCAATCGACTTGTATTTGTTTAAAATATTATCAATTTTTTGATCGGTTATTGGATTGATAAATTTCCTTTCCGGATTTTCATCCAGCCAGGCAAGGGTTGTTTTAATACCTTCCTCAAAGGGAATAGTGGCCTTGAATCCCGGAACAAATGTTTTTATCTTGGTGTTGTCAAAAAGGACGCTTTCGCCTTTATCCGCCAATAAGGTGCCGGTAAAGGAAGGTTCCACGGCACAGATAAAATCGGATGCAATATGTACCATTTTGGCTTCCCTTCCCAAGCTATCGGCTAGGATCTTGTAAATCGTATTCCAACTAAGAACTTCATCGGAGTTAATATGAAAAGCATGTCCGATGGCCGTTGTAAGTCCCAACAAGCCGACAAAACCCTTGGCAAAATCAGTGGCATGTGTTACCGTCCAAAGCGAGGTGCCGTCACCGTGTACAATAATTTCCTTTCCCTGAAGGATGCGATTGGCCGTGGTGTATTCCTTGAACCCTCCCATTGCGATCGGGATAACCGTATCGTAGGTAAGGGAAGGGCGTACAATAGTAATCGGGAAATCTTCCTCCCGATATGCCCTTAGCAACCGGTCTTCGCATTGAATTTTATTGTTGGAATAATCCCAGAGCGAATTTTTTAGGGGAGTAGATTCCGTAATAATGGGATAACGTAAAGGGGTCTGATAGCAGGAAGCCGAGCTTATAAAGATATATTGACGGGTCTTTCCCCGGAACAAGGCAATATCCCGCTCCATATCTGCTGGGGTCATGGCAATCCAATTTACGACCACATCCCAATTGTGATTTTGTAGTTCGACCAATTGATCGGGAACATTGATATCTCCCAGGATTGTCTTGACCTTCAGGTCCCGTACCTTGGTCGATCCCCGGTTAAGGTGATATAAATCTATTCCTTTTTCCAAGGCTAGACGGCTTACGGCTGTACTTATGTTCCCGGTACCACCTATGAATAGTACTTTCATAAATATGGGTTTAGGTTAATGTTGTTTTTAATGGTCGAATAATTTTGCTTACCTCAGAATATGGGGAAAGGACATAAGAACAAAATCAAAGGATTATTTGAAATACAAAATTAAAACGAGGCAGATTCGATCTTTCCTCATTGTTCCATCCTCTTTATTCTATTATCTGGTCTCGTGATCCGAATTGCCCCTTGTAAATATACCCTCTTTTTTTGTATCATATATTTTGGTTAAATCATTAGTATTCAGTATATTTAGAGACCTTCTAAAAATCTTTGTTATGGGAATTAAAAGCTTTCAAGGACCCAGGCAGCAGCAGCCTGTTGAGGAAATTCCGCTTCGAGTTTCCGATTATATGGCAAAGAAACTAATTACCTTCGATCCGGAACAGACAATCGAAGATGTGATTTCAGTGCTGATAAAGCATCGTATTTCGGGTGGCCCCGTAGTAAACGACAAATATGAGCTGATCGGCATGATTTCCGAGGGGGATTGTGTTAAGCACATCAGTGAAAGCCGGTATCACAACACTCCTATGCAGGATATTCGGGTTAAGGATAGAATGATTTCCAACGTGGAGACCATTGATGGCAATATGAATATTTTTGATGCCGCCAACAAATTTCTCAACGCCAAGCGCAGGCGGTTTCCAATTGTGGAGAATGGCCTGTTGGCCGGACAAATTTCACAAATGGATATTCTTAAGGCCACCATTAAATTGAAATCCCAAAATTGGTAAACCATCCCTTAGAACTCCCTTGGAGTTCTCTAAACGAATTCCTCATTTTTTAAATAATTGATCAACATTCCGATATCGTCATCCTGGAACTATTGGCGCTATAACCAATCCTAAAGTTTTTTTGTATTTTACGTACTGCCAAACAAGTGGATTCCTATGAATAAGTGGATTCCCATGAAACGAGTAATATGAAGACTATTCTTATATCAGCAATCATTCTGATGGGAGTATCCTGTAGTGCCCCCTCTGCGCAATCTGAAGCTATCAAAGAGATAAAAAAGGTTTTCCAGTTGCAGGAAAAAGCGTGGTCCAACCACGATCTGGAAGGTTTTATGGAAGGCTATCTCAAATCCGATTCCATAACTTATTTTGGAAGTGCGGGCGTAACCTATGGTTGGAAAAACATGCTCGAGCATTACAAAAGAAGCTACCCTACCAAGGCAGATACAGGAACACTGACCTTTACATTGGAAGATATACATGAAATTGAAAAGGATGCGTATTGGGTAATGGGTACTTACCATTTAGCGCGTGTATCCGGGGATGCCAGTGGAAAGTTTATGGTCGTTTTTAGGCGGATAGAAGGGGAATGGAAGATTGTTGGGGATTTTTCATGTTAACTATTTGGGTGCCATTATAAAATGAAAAGCCCCGAACGATGTCGGGGCTTTGTATATCAACCTTCAATAGTTTATTTGGCAATTCCCGTAATCTCCAGGTCAAAGATGAGGTCGGAATTTGGGGGTATCACATTTCCGGCTCCAGATGTGCCGTATCCTAGGTGTGACGGGATGAATAGTCTAACCTTGTCCCCGACTTTCATGGTCATTAGCCCTTCCCGGAAACCTGCTATCAATTGCGCATCGGGACCATAATCCATTGGGATAGGCTCATATCCGCCACCCTGTTTTCGGTCTGGGTTAAAGCGTCCGTATTTTTGTGCTACAGCTTCCATATTGCTGTCGAACAAATCCCCGTTCTCTAAGTAGCCGGCATAATATACCAGTACTTTCTGCCCCACCTTGGGCTTTTCCCCAACCCCTTTTTTTAGGGTGTAAATTTTCAATCCGGATGGCAGGGTTTCGGCTTCGACCTTTTGCTTGGTCAGTTCGGCCACAAATTCGGCTTTTTGCTTTTCCTGTTCCTTTTCTTTTGCCTTTTCCTCTGCAAAATAATCGGTCATGACTTTTACGGCATCAAATTTCTTTGCCTCCTTGCCATTGCGGATAATTTCTACCTTGTTCATTACCACGTCAACAATGGGACGGTCCTTGGCATTGGGGTCCTGGGAAGTGTTTACGCTCGCAATGGAGTCTACCACATTCATTCCTTCCACCACATTTCCAAAGGCGGTGTACTTTCCTTCCAAGAAAGGCGTAGGTTTGTGTGTAATGAAAAATTGGCTTCCGTTGGTGTTGGGACCTGCATTGGCCATAGCCAAAATGCCGGGTTTGTTAAAGTGGAGGGAATCTACAATCTCATTTTTAAATTTATAACCAGGATTTCCCCCGCCGGTGCCTGTGGGGTCGCCTCCCTGGATCATAAAGTCCTTGATGACCCTATGGAAAATCAATCCGTCAAAGTATTTTTTTCCTTTAAGGCTATCGGAAACAAATGGACTCTTACCTTCTGCCAAGGAAATAAAATTCGCCACGGTTACCGGAGTTTTTTGGTCTTCCAACTTTACCACGATGTCACCTTTGGAGGTTTGTATATCCGCAAAGATACCATCGCCCAAATCGGCATGTTGACTGGATTTACAACTGGCCAGGACTATAGTGATGGCGATTAATAAGGCATGTTTTCTTTTCATTCGATTATATTTAGGTTTTGATTATTAGTATTTTAAGTTTATGTGTTTATAAGTTTAAGAATTTAATCTAAATCAAAGTCTTGATCCGTGATTTCTGGCCCATGATCCTTATTGGATTTATTTTTGGATGCTGTCTATTTGTTTTTCAATTTGCAATATAGTAATGGTTGATTTAAGGGGGATGTTGTGCCCAATTTTATTATCGTCCCCATGGTACCCATAGGCTAAAGATGAGGGAAAGAAAAAGGTGGCCGTTTCGTTTTCCTTTAAAAGTTTGATACTGTTTCGCAGACCTGGAAATAGCTCCTGTTTGTCTACCTTGTATTTTTGAACGCCCAAATCTTCCCTGGAATAAATGGTGTCGTTATCAAAACTAACTATATTGTAGGTGAAGGTGACCAGATCATCCGGTTTTGGAAAATAATCTGTTTTATCGTTTTGAACATCGTAGTAAAACCACGATCCACTGGCACTGGCATGATAGGTCTTGGTAGAATCCTTTGCCATAATTTGTTTAATGTCGGCTTCTTCCTGTGCCAAGAGTGCTTTATTGCGCTCCACGGATTCCTTCATAAAACTTCCGGTCCTTACCTTTATTGGCTTACGGGGCTCGGGACCGCCGCAGCTCGCCAGACCAACGAACAATAGTACAAGTAAAAGATAATTTACGGACTTCATGAATGTATTGATTGGGTTAAAGGTTCTTCGGTTCCTAGGTTATAATACGGTTTGTGATCGTTAATGGTGGTGCTATCTTGGCATAAATTTTAAAACCTACAGTTGTTTTAATTAAAATCTGTTCCACTTTTCAAATCTATAATCTTAGACCTTTTATTGTTTACTGCTCGGGTTTAGTACTTCCTTGTATTCACTTAATGTCGATTCAAAATAGGCGGTGGTTTCACTTAGTGACAGATCGCTTTTCCCACCCGCCGCATTGGTGTGTCCTCCCCCCTGAAAATGCCTGCGTGCAAACTCGTTCACGGAAAAATCACCTTCGGAGCGAAGTGAAATCTTGATAATGTTTTCTTCCTTGTTTTCAATGAAGATAACGGCAAAACGTATGCCTTCCAAGGTAAGTCCGTAATTGACAAATCCTTCGGTATCCCCTTTTTTAAAGTTGTAGGTATCCAATTCTTCTTGGCTCAAGGTGATGTATGCGGTTCGGTATTCTTCCAAGATGACCATGTTCTTTAAGGCGCAACCTAGAAGATGCAACCTATCCGGTGTGTTGGTATCGTAAACCTTATTATGGATCTCCGTGTTTTTCGCCCCCTTATCGATTAAGTCGGCCACGACCCGGTGTGTTCTGCTTGTTGTAGACGGAAATTTAAAAGAGCCGGTATCCGTCATAATTCCCGTATACAGACAGTTTGCAATGTCGTTGGAAATTTTGTCCAAATTTCCCATTGCCTCGATTAAATTATAAACCATTTCGCAGGTAGAACCCATACTGCTGTCGGAATACGTGACCTTGGCGTAGTCCGAGGGTGCCTGATGGTGATCGATCATGACAAAAGTGGCCGATGCCTCTTCCAGATAGGGTTGCATCTTATCTACCCTGGAAAGATGGTTGAAATCCAAAGTAAAAATGAGGGTAGCTTCTTGAAGTAGGGTTCTAGCCGTAGTCATATCCCATTCAAAATTTACAATGGTTTCACTACCTGGCATCCATTTTAGAAACTTTGGATAATCATTCGGGGAAATTATAACGGCTTCCAATCCTATTTCCTTAAGATAGTGGTAAAGTGCCAGAGTGGACCCAATAGCATCTCCATCCGGATTTTTGTGGGGCACAATAACGATGTGCTGTGGGGTTGAAAGGAGTTCTTTGACAACTTTTACATCCTCTAAATTCATGGGGGCAAAGATACAATAATAAAATAAAGACTATTAGCAATATTTTATGATTTTACCCTTCCAGTTAAATGGTAAAAAAAGGTTCGTAACTGATCGAAAATAGTACCCTCCTTTTTTGACTTCCGGGTCCGCTTTGGGCAACACGAAGCATGGAACTTTAGGGCACAATTCACTATTGTTCCCGATTCCTGTATTAATCCAGTCATTTTAAAAGAAATATCGGCAATAAGGAAAGCTACAACCTTATTATCTCGCCCCAAAATTGTAATTTAAAGGATAAAACCTATTTTTGCACCAAAATTTCAAATATGACAACGAACAGAACTTTTACCATGATTAAGCCCGATGCGGTAAAAAATGGACATATTGGTGCCATTTTGGGAAAAATCACTTCAGCGGGATTCAAGATTGTGGCCATGAAATACACCCAATTGAGCAAAAGGGATGCTCAGGAATTCTATGCGATACATAAAGAAAGACCGTTCTTCGGGGAACTGGTAGATTTTATGACAAGTGGTCCCATTGTATCGGCTATTTTGGAAAAGGAAAATGCCGTAGAGGATTTTAGGGCCTTGATCGGAGCTACTAACCCGGCGGAAGCAGCGGATGGTACCATCCGAAAATTATTTGCTACCAATATTGCCGAAAATGCGGTCCACGGTTCGGATAGCGATGAAAATGCTGCAATTGAAGGGGCATTTCATTTTTCCGGTAGGGAAATTTACTAATGCAAAACGTATAATCAAACTAAACCTGCAGGGTCTTTGGGTCTTGCAGGTTTTTGTATTTACGACCAGATCGGACCACTTTGATAACTTTATCCGATTTTTACCTTAGCACCAATTTTTTTATCAGCTCCCTGCCCAGTTCCTCGTTGAGCAAATTGACGATCTTGGATTTACCGTGGCTCAGTTCCTCACGTAATACCGAAGAGGACAGGGAAACAAATAAGGTCTCGTTGCGCAGTTCTATGGCGGTGGTGTAATTATTCACTCCGTTACCCATAAGTTTGGCCCATGCTTCCCTGGCATTCACCTTGTCCATTCCCTTTTGCAATCTGTTTTCCCTTATGAATTCCTGTAGGGCATCGCCCAAAGGCAGGTTTTCATTTTTTCGTTTCGCCATTTTCCTTTACATTAATATTGTGAAACCTTTGGTAGGTATAGGAGATGTTGTCCGCATTAATGACCGTAAAGCCTTCCTTGGAAAGAGCGGTCAGCTTCTCCGTCCAGTCGCTCATCGCATTTTTATAATATATCTCAAAACCATCGCCCTTTTTTCCCAAGGTAAAATTTTCGAAATCTTCAGACGCGAAATAGGTGCCATCAAACCTGGGCTGGACCTTTTTTCGGAAACCCTTCATCCCATTTATTTCTATGTAGTCCACTATGGCGCTAACTTTATATTCCTTTTTGGTCCCATCGGGAAATCTCACTTCTTTTATTTCCCAATATCCGTTCAACAGGGGTATTCTGTGTTAGTATTTCTTTTGTGAACAGTCCATAAGAGCTAGAAAGACAATAAAAACAAATATAGTTCTCATAAATCGCAATTCAATTTTTATATTTTTAATCTTATCCTTCGCCCTTCGCCCTTTGTCTTTCACCCTTCATCCCTCTAACCTCGCCCCTCGTACCTTGTACCTTTCACCTTTCACCTTTCACCTCGAAATCGACTTACAATTTAAAAATTTTGTAGGACTGATGCACGGTCTTTACCACATTTTCAGTTCTATCCGCGTGGGTATCACTTAGAAAAATCTGACCAAACTGGTCCTGGTCTACCAAGCTCATGATTTGGGATACCCTGTTCTCATCAAGTTTGTCGAAAATGTCGTCCAATAGCAAAATAGGGGTTGTTTTGGCCTGGTTTTTCAAAAAGTAAAATTGGGCTAGCTTCAGGGCGATAAGAAATGATTTTTGTTGCCCTTGGCTCCCGAACTTTTTGATGGGATATCCCGCTATTTCAAAATTAAGATCATCCTTATGTACACCTACGCTTGTATATTGTAACGCGCGATCTTTATCTATCGAGATTTCCAAAAGGGAAAGAAGTCCGTTTTCCACAAGTTTACTGTCGTATATTAGGTTAACTTCCTCCTTACCTCCGGAAATGGACACATACTCCTCGATAAAAATTGGGACGAACACTTCGAGAAACCTCACCCGCTTATTGAAAATCTCTGTCCCGTAAGCGTGCAACTGATCGTTGTACACCCCTAACGTTGTCCGATCAAAGGTATGGTTGGCGGCAAAGTATTTGAGGAGGGAATTGCGTTGTGCCAACACCCTGTTGTATTTGATCAGGGTTTCCAAATAGAGTTTGTCCGATTGGGAGATAACCCCGTCCATAAATTTACGGCGCGTATCGCTACCTTCAACGATTAGGTCCCTATCGGCTGGGGAGATGATAACCAAGGGCAAGAGGCCTATATGGTCCGAGAACTTGTCATACGCCTTTCCGTTCCGTTTAATGAGCTTTTTTAGCCCCCGTTTTAGACTACAGACTATTTTTTCTTCCCTTCCCTCTTTAAGAAACTGCCCTTCTATCATAAAAAAATCCTCCCCGTGCTTTATGTTTTGGCTGGAAACCGGGTTGAAATAGCTTTTGCCGAAGGACAAGTGGTAAATGGCATCCAAAATGTTGGTTTTACCAATTCCGTTGTTGCCGACAAAACAATTTATTTTAGTATCAAATTGAAAATTTTGATCACCGAAGTTTTTATAGTTGAGGAGCGATAATTTCTGTAGATACATGCAAAATTTTAAAAATATTAGTATTAATAGGATGTTCCTAGCTAGTTCCTAGGACAAAAATAAAGACATAAAAACTCCTGTTTGTAAGATACGGGAGTATAAACCTGCCGAATATCCAAAAATAAGGAATAAATACTCTTTCAAAATTCAATAAAAACTTTAATTTTGCGCCACAATTAAATAAACTATGGCTACATATAAGAAGCGGGGTTTTAAACCAAAGACCAAAGAGGAAGAAATGGCTCATGATGAGCTTCATAGTACCACTGCCGAGGTTTTTAGTACATTGGACCAGAGCGCTTCCAAATCTGAGGAATGGGTATCCAAAAACCAGAATTTTATTATTGGTGTTATTGGGGTGATCGCGGTTGCCGTTTTGGGATATTTAGGGTATCACCAATTTGTGCAAAAACCCAAGGAGGTAAGTGCGGACAACGAAATGTACTATCCAAGACAGTATTTTGATCAAGCCCTTAACAGTGCTACGGAAAAGGATTCCCTATTTAACCTTGCCCTTAATGGAGCTGAAGGGAAATATGGTTTTTTGGATATTATAGATGAATACAAGGGGACCAAAGCCGCAAACCTGGCAAATTATTCCGCGGGAATGGCTTATTTGAATATGCAAAAATATCAGGATGCCATCACTTATTTGGAGAAATTCTCTTCAGACGACCCTATTTTAGGGGCCTTGGCAAAAGGAGGTATCGGGGATGCATTTATGCAGCTCAACCAACCTGAGGACGCATTGGGATATTATGAAAAAGCGATTTCCCATAGCACCAACGACTATACAACTCCCCGTTTTCTATATAAGGCAGGGGTGACTGCCTTGGAATTAAAGCAAAATGATAAGGCCCTTAAGCATTTTCAAAGAATTAAGGATGAATTTCCTAATTCTGATGAGGCCCGATCCGTGGATGCTTTTATAGGAATGGCCAAAGGAGGCGAATAAAGAAATAATGGCTACGGCAAATAAAAATCTTTCGGTTTACGATAAGGCTACGATCCCAAATGCGAAGAAATTTCGGTTTGGGATCGTTGTTGCTGAATGGAATTCAAAAATTACCGAAGGTCTTTACCAAGGGGCTTTCGATGCTTTTTTGGATTGTGGCGTTCCGGAGGGGAATATTCTTAGATGGGACGTCCCTGGGAGCTTTGAACTTCCCTTTGGCTGTAAAAGAATGATCGAGACCCAACAGTTGGATGCTGTTGTGGCTATTGGTAGTGTGATACAAGGCGAGACCAAACATTTTGATTTTGTCTGTAATGCTACCGCCCATGGTATAATGGAACTCAATTTACACAATGCCATTCCTGTTATATTCTGTGTGCTCACGGACAATACCATGCAGCAGGCTATAGACCGAAGTGGTGGCAAACACGGCAACAAAGGTGCCGAGGCCGCCATCGCAGCCATAAAAATGGCCGCTTTGGGCAAATAGAGAAGTAGCTGAATCCTTACTCGTTTGACAACTATTGCCTTTTCCACCAACACTACTTGAACATCTTTTCTTTCCCATACTTTTTTTGCCTTTCTGGTCTTATCCGGATATTTTGAGTATATTTAGGATTGCAGAATCCTCGTTGGGTCTGCCGTCCAGATTTCCGCTCATGAAACTACATTTTCTGAACCGAAGTAGTGCCCAGAACCATTCGTTTACGGTGACCAGTAACAAGTACCCTAATTTTCTCCGGGTTTGGCATCATCATCCTGAATTGGAACTCGTTTTGGTTTCCCAAAGCACTGGCACTCGTTTTATAGGGGACAGTATAGAGAAATTTGGACCTGGGGATATTGTCCTGATAGGGAAGGATCTGCCACATATGTGGCTCAATGATGACATTTATTTTCAAGACCGGTCGGATTTGATGGCCGAGGCGATCGCTATTCATTTTAAGGATGATTTTTTGGGGCCCAAGATTTTCTCGGTTTTGGAAATGAAGCACATTGGTGCATTGTTCGAACGTGCCTCCCTGGGAATTAAATTTGAAGACGTTGAACCAAATATCATTGCACGGATCAATGGGCTTCCTGACATGGAGAATTTTGAGAGAACAATAGGTTTAATTGAAATTCTGCATTTGTTGGCCATGCACAAAGAATATAAATTGTTGTCCAGCAAAGGATTTGTTAACTCCTTTGGGGAAGGCGAGAACAAAAATATGGATAAGGCCAATGCCTATATATTCAAAAACTTCAATACCCCCATTGGCTCCAAGGATGTAGCCAAGGTCCTAAAGATGAACCCTTCTGCCTTTAGCCGCTATTTTAAACGTATCCACAGAAAAACCTTTACAAAATATATCAATGAGATAAGGATTGGCTACGCCTGCAAGCTATTGATGGAGGAGAAAAATAATGTAACGGCTGTTTGCTATGAATCCGGCTTTAACAACATATCCAATTTTAATAGGCAGTTTAAGCAATTGACTGGAATGAGCCCTTCGGATTACGTTAAGTATCATACCAAATCGTAATAGATATTATCATTATGGGCAAAAAAAGTATCGGTATTAGTGTTTTTAGTGGTTGATATTGGGAGGGTCAAGATTTAATTTTGAGACAACTTTATTATTGTGCGATGGAGAATACAGAAACATTAATAGTCGATGTGGTGGTCAAGGACATTCGTTTTCCTACCAGTAGGTATTTGGATGGATCGGATGCCATGAACCCAGACCCGGATTATTCGGCGGCATATGTAATCTTAAAGACCGATCATCCCGACGGATTGGAAGGGCATGGACTTACCTTTACAATTGGTAGGGGGAATGAACTCTGTGTGGCCGCGGTGCATGCTTTGGCTCCATTGGTTAAAGGCAAGACTTTGGAAAGTTTTACCTGGAATATGGGGGCCTTTTGGAAGATGATAACCGGGGACAGTCAATTGCGATGGTTAGGTCCAGAAAAGGGAGTCATCCATTTGGCTACCGGGGCAGTGGTCAATGCCGTTTGGGATCTATTTGCCAAAATGGAGGGCAAGCCACTTTGGAAGTTATTGGCCGACATGGATCCAGAGCAACTGGTATCCTGTATCGATTTTACCTATATCACGGATGCACTTACCCCCAAGGAGGCCTTGGAAATCTTGAGAAAACAGGAAAGTACCAAACAGGATCGCATAAAAAGGTTGATGGACAATGGGTATCCCGCCTACACCACGTCTGCAGGCTGGTTGGGCTATTCGGACGACAAGATGCGCAGGTTGTGCAGGGAGGCGAAGGCAGCCGGATTTATGCATATGAAGATCAAGGTAGGGGCCGACCTGAAAGACGATATCCGCAGGGCGAGTATTATCCGGGAGGAGATAGGCGACGATTTAAAACTGATGATGGATGCCAACCAAAAATGGGATGTAGATGAGGCCATTTCCAATATGGCAGAACTCAAAAAATTCAACCCATGGTGGATCGAGGAGCCAACTAGCCCTGATGATATTCTGGGCCATGCCAAGATCGCGAGGGCAGTGGCCCCAATAAAAGTGGCCACAGGGGAGCATTGCCAAAACCGGGTGATGTTTAAACAATTGATGCAGGCCGATGCCATCGGAATCTGCCAGATAGATAGCTGCAGGGTAGGGGGGGTAAACGAAATTTTGGCCATTCTGCTGATGGCGGCCAAGTTCAATATTCCGGTCTGTCCGCATGCCGGTGGAGTAGGTCTTTGCGAATACGTGCAGCACCTGTCCATGTTGGACTATATTTCTATCAGTGGAACCATGGAAGATCGAATCATTGAATATGTAGATCATTTGCACGAACACTTTTACGATCCCGTAGTTATAAAGGAGGGAGCCTATATGCCACCCGAACTCCCAGGTTACAGCATAACGATGAAGGCACAATCATTGATCGATTATAGTTTTCCTGACGGCAAGGTTTGGAAAGTGGAATCCATCAGTTAAAACAATTTATTTCAAATTAATAGAAGATAGGATGTCATTATTTAGTTTAAAAGGAAAAACAGCCCTGGTTACTGGTGCTGCCAGCGGAATTGGCAAGGCCATAGCTCAAAAATTCGCCAGTCGGGGCGCGGAAGTCCATATCTTGGAGTTCAATGCAGAAAACGGACAAAAAGTGGTCGAGGAAATAGTGAGTGATGGAGGTAAGGCCAAATTTCATGCCTGCGACGTATCCGATCAACAACAGGTACAGAAGATTGTTTCTGGAATAGCCAAGGACTCCCAAATCAATATCCTGGTTAACAACGCCGGTGTGGCCCACATAGGGAATATAGAGGGTACCGAGGAAGCAGATATGGATCGGCTGTTCCAAGTGAACATCAAAGGGGTTTATAATGGGATGAGGGCAGTAATACCCTTTATGAAAGAAAAGGGAGGTGTAATCCTAAACATGGCCTCGGTGGCGTCCAGCGTTGGGATATCAGATCGGTTTGCCTATTCCATGACCAAAGGGGCCGTGCTAACCATGACTTATTCCGTAGCCAAGGATTATCTCGATTTTGGTATTCGGTGCAATAGCATTTCCCCAGGAAGGATCCATACGCCTTTCGTCGATGGATATTTGGCCAGAAATTATCCCGGAAGGGAAAAGGAAATGTTCGAAAAGCTTTCGAAGACGCAACCTATCGGTCGGATGGGAATACCTGAAGAAGTAGCAAATCTTGCCCTTTATCTGTGTTCGGATGAGGCATCGTTTGCCACGGGAACCGATTTTCCCCTGGATGGCGGATTTATAAAGTTGAATGGTTAGGTGAATGGAGTCAACCTCGGTGTTTCAAGGGAGGAGGAAAATACAGTAGACGGTGGACAGTCTTCAGTTGACGGAAATAATTACGGTTGAAGGAACGCTACGTATGCAGGACATTATGAAATTTAGATTGTTGAAAATTCGAACCTGACAGGTCCTCCCCTTTTTTCATGGGGAGAAGCCGAAGCCGGAGGGGTTATGGCAGAGGGGTGTTTTAAATGATCTATTGTTTCTAATTAGGTACTTGGTAATTCAAATCAAACAAAAATATATAATGTCATTACAAGCAAGTGTAAAATTATCAAGCCTGACCGCCCTACTTTTTTTTAGTAGTATATTGAATTTATATTCCCAAGTTAAAAATAACACCGTTCCGAACCAAGAAGGCCAGCAACCAAATATCATTTTTATCCTAACGGACGATCTGGGCTATGGCGACCTTGGCGTTTTTTTCCAGAACCAATTGGCCATAAGCAAAGGAACCGGACATCCCATGGAATTTACCCCCAATCTGGACCGTATGGCCGCGGAAGGTGCGCTACTTCCACAACAATATTCCCCAGCTCCGGTATGTGCCCCGTCTAGGGCCTCGTTGTTGCTCGGCAGAAGTCAGGGTCACTCAAACGTCAGGGATAATCAATTCGATAAGGCGCTGGACAATAACCATACCTTGGGTTCTGTCCTGCAAAAGGCCGGATATACTACCGCGGCCATCGGTAAATGGGGCTTGCAGGGAAAGGATGATAAGGGTCCCAACTGGACGGCACATCCCCTCAATCGCGGATTCGACTATTTTCTGGGCTATATACGCCATAGGGATGGTCATGAGCATTACCCTAAAGAGGGCGTTTATAGGGGTTCCAAAGAGGTTTACGAAAACCGGACGAATATTGCCCAAGATCTCGATAAATGCTACACCACCGATTTGTGGACGGCAGCCGCAAAGCGATGGATTATTGATTACCAGAAAAGTAATCATGGACAGAATCCATTTTTTATGTATTTGGCCTATGACACCCCCCATGCCGTGTTGGAGCTTCCCACCCAAGCCTATCCAGAAGGGGGCGGATTGAAGGGCGGCCTCCAATGGTTGGGAAAGCCTGGACAAATGATCAATACCGCTTCTGGAGAGGTAGATTCTTGGATGCACCCCGATTATGCAACCGCCACCTACGATGATGATAAGATTGCAGCAACACCCCAAAAACCATGGCCAGACATCTATAAGCGCTACGCTACGGATACGCGAAGGATAGACGATGCCGTGGGGGATATTTTACAGCTGCTCAAGGATCTGGATCTGGATGAAAATACCATGGTCGTCTTTACCTCGGATAACGGACCATCCATAGAATCGTATATAGATGACGAACCCATTGTTCCTACATTTTTTAAGAGTTTTGGCCCTTTTGACGGAATTAAGCGCGACTGTTGGGAAGGGGGGCTTCGTATGCCCTCTATCGCCAGATGGCCAAAACATATCCCGGCAGGTAACGTTGTGGAAACCCCGAGTATTTTCTATGATTGGATGCCTACATTTACCAATATGGCCGGACTTCCTGCACCAGCGGTATCGGACGGCGTATCCCTTTTACCTTCACTTCTCAAAAAGGGTAATCAACCCGAGAGCCAAATTTACGTGGAATACTTTGAATCGGGTTCAACCCCTGAATTTGAAGATTTTGCAGCCGATCACAGGGGACGTCGCCGCAATCAGATGCAGTTGGTTCGTTTGGGTGATTTTGTTGGGGTTCGCTACGACATTAAATCGCAAAACGATAATTTTGAGATTTATGATGTGGTGAAAGATCCACAACAGCTTAAAAATTTGGCAGGAACATCAACGATGATTTCACTACAGCAAAAAATGAAGGACAAGGTCCTCCGGTCAAGGATGCCTAATGCTACGGCCCCTAGACCTTATGATAATGTACCGGTTCCTGCGGTTGATGGGGTTACAACAAAAAATGGTGTGCTATGGAAAGGTTATGTGGGCGAGTTTCCCTGGGTCCCCGAAGTATCTACCCTAACCCCAACGGAAATTGGAATGGTGGATTATCCCAATGGAAATGTTGGAAAAGCAAAATCTGGCGGGGCATTATATTTTGAGGGGTATATGCGCATCCCACGGGAAGGGGAGTACAGTTTCTTTATAAAAACAAATACCACGGCCCTCCTCAAAATTCATAACGCAACAGTAATAGATGCCGACTATGAATATTTTTCAAATACGGTGAAAACGGGGACCATTAGCCTAAAGGCAGGCCTACATCCGTTCCGTTTGTATTTGACATCGCCTCAAAAAGGAAATCCAATGTTGGAATTGGAATGGAGCGGCCCGGGCTTGGAAAAGGAAAAAATGCCGGCAACCGTGTTTTTTCACGGTAGAGAGGAATAAATAAAATAGACGACGGACGAAAGATAAAATCCATATCTAATTTAGGATGTTTAAAAAGAAAAGTCGTTTTTCTTTGTTCTTAATTTTTTCAGATTTGGATGGAACGATCAAATAATTGGTATGAAGTATTTAGCATTTATTTTTACGCTGCTCCTAACATTAGGTTGTAATCGGGGGCAGGAGCATCAAGCAAAAGAATCGAAGAAGAAACCGAATGTGCTTTTCATTTTTGCCGATGATCAACGTGCAGATGCGCTGGGAGCCTCGGGCAATACCTATATTCGAACGCCAAATATAGACTCCTTGGCCACAAGGGGTGTCCGATTTACAAATAACTACGTTATGGGAGGGCACCATGGGGCCATTTGCGCCCCTAGCCGCGCCATGTTGATGAGCGGCAAGAGTCTTTTTCATGTATATGATCGATTGAAGGGGGTGACCACCATGCCGATGTATTTCAACAAATTTGGGTATAAAACCTTTGGTACGGGCAAATGGCACAATGAGCCAGAGGCCTTCGAGGCCAGCTTTCAACAGGGAAAAAATGTATTTATAGGGGGTATGTCCGACCATTTTAACGTACCCTCCCAAGATCTGGGGCCGGATGGAAAACTTGGTGAAAAGGTGAAAAAAGGATATTCCACCGATTTGTTTGCGGACGCAGCCATTGGATACATTAATGATTACGCCGAAGGGAATAAGGAAAACCCGTTTTTTTGCTACGTTGCCTTTACCGCACCCCACGACCCGCGTTCGCCACGGACGGATTATATTGGGATGTACCCACCGGAAACGATCCCGGTCCCCGGGAATTTTATGGCGCTTCATCCATTTATATTCGACGATTTTAATGTGAGGGATGAAACCCTAGCACCATGGCCACGGACCCCTGAGATTATCCAAGAGTCGTTGGCCGATTACTATGCCCTGATCAGCCATTTGGACAAGCGGGTAGGGGATATTGTTGAAACCTTGAAAAAACAAGGGCTTTATGACAATACGATCATAGTATACGCCGCAGATAACGGTCTGGCCATTGGCAGTCATGGACTTTTGGGCAAGCAGGACCTGTACGAGCACAGTATGAAAGTGCCCCTGATTATCAGCGGATCGGGTGTTCCCAAACAGGAAACAAGGGACGCACTGGTCTACTTGTATGACGTTTTCCCAACCTTGGCCGATCTGTGCGGGCTTCCCGTCCCCGAAGATATTGATGGGAAGGATTTATTACCGGTTCTTTTGGGTGACGAAAATGGGGTTCGGAATTCACTGTACACCGTGTACAGGAACACGGTACGGGCCGTTAGGACGGATGAATGGAAGCTGATACGGTATCCGCAGCGGAACTATACCCAATTGTTCAATCTGAAATTAGACCCATTGGAGTTAAATAATTTAGCGAGCAATCCGGGGGAAAAGCCCAAGGTCGACGAAATGATGGGCTTGCTGCAAGAATGGTACACGGTGACCAATGATACCGCAACCATGAACCCCAAAACTATTTTGCCCTTGGAATACGATTATACCAAATTAAAACAGATTCCTGACCGACATCAACCGGAATACACGTTAAAAAAATATTTTAAGGGCGTGAATTTAAGTCGAGATAAGAGTTTGGAGCATTGATGATCAACCATTTAATTAATATCGAATGAAAATATACAAGCAGGCCCAAAGGGCAATTATTGAAAACGGAGGAAAATATTTTGAACTCCAAGTTAGGGATTGGGATGCCTTTATCAATAGGGACAACCTATACGCTTCTGTAAAATCGGAACTACTTTCTGCGAAAACAGTCTCCGATGAGGTGCTGAAACAAGGTGTGCAAGTCCCTATGGGCAGTCAAGAGATCTGGGCGGCAGGGGTAACCTATCAGAGGAGCAAGGAGGCCCGGATGGAGGAAGCCAAGGATTCTGGCGGACATGTATTTTATGATAAGGTCTATGATGCGGACCGTCCCGAACTTTTCTTCAAGGCCACCGCCCAACGCACGGTAGGTGATGGGGAAGCGGTTTACATCCGACGGGATTCCAATTGGAACGTTCCGGAGCCGGAACTTACTTTGTTTGTAAATTCCAAGGGAAATATCCAAGGCTACACCATAGGGAACGATATGAGTTCCCGTGATATCGAAGGGGAGAATCCGTTGTATTTGCCCCAGGCAAAGGTATATGAACGCTGTGCCGCCATGGGTCCCTGCCTGTATTTGCAGGAAGGGCCAATTTCACCGGAAACGGTCATTTCCATTGAAATTAACAGGAAACGGACCTCTATGTTTAAAGACAAGGTAGCCATTAAGATGATGAAAAGAACCCATACGGAACTGGTGGAATACCTATTTAGGGAATGTGAATTCCCCACTGGGGTGTTTTTGATGACCGGGACCTGTCTGGTGCCCTCGGACGATTTCACGCTCCTGGAAGGGGATGAAGTCCGTATCTCAATTGATGGCATTGGCACTTTGGTCAATCTTGTTGAGAAAAGAAAATAATCAAATATAACAGGTGGAGTGAAAAAGACGGCCTTTTTATTAATTATCTCGGTAACGATGTTTAACGGACTTTGGGGCCAAAAACACTATGAACCTACATGGGAATCCTTGGATTCCAGGCCTGTAGCCCAATGGTTCGATGATGCCAAGTTTGGGATATTTATCCATTGGGGACCCTATTCCGTCCCGGCATGGTCGCCCAAGGGCACTTACTCAGAGTGGTACCAATATTGGTTGCAGAGCAAAACGCTTTTCGGCAATGGCGATTTTAAGGGGGATGAGGTAGTCAACTATCACAATAAAACCTATGGAAAGGATTTTACCTACTACCAGTTTGGGGATATGTTCACGGCAGACCTGTTTAAGCCCGACGACTGGGCGGCACTTATCAAAGATTCCGGAGCTAAGTATGTAGTACTTACTTCCAAACACCATGATGGTTTTGCGCTCTGGCCAAGCAAGGAAGCGGATGACCGAGGCTTTCCATGGAACAGTATGGAAGTTGGTGCCCATAGAGATCTGGTAGGCGACTTGTCCATGGCGGTTAAAGCAAGCGGTCTCAAAATGGGACTCTACTATTCGTTATACGAATGGTACCACCCATTGTGGCAAAACGATAGGCAACGCTTTGTGAACGAGCATTTTCTACCCCAGGTGAAGGATTTGGTTACAAGATATAAACCCGATATCCTATGGGCCGATGGGGAGTGGGAAATGGAAGCCGATCAATGGAAGTCCAAGGAGTTCCTGGCTTGGTTGTTCAACGACTCCCCCGTTAATAACTCCGTGGTCATCAACGATCGTTGGGGCAAGGGCGTCCGCAATAATCATGGAGGATACTATACAACCGAATACGAATCCGAGGCAACCGAGTTTAACCGTCCTTGGGAAGAATGTAGAGGGATGGGCTTTTCCTTCGGATACAACCGAAATGAGGACATTGAAGATTACAACTCGCCGAAAGCCCTTGTTTTAATGCTGGTAAACATCGTTAGTACAGGCGGTAACCTGTTGCTCGATATAGGACCCGACGCAAGGGGGAAAATCCCTGTGATCATGCAGGAGCGGCTACATCAGATTGGCAAATGGTTAAAGATCAACGGCGAGGCCATTTACGGCACCTCCCCGTGGAAAGGATCGTTTCAATGGTCCGAAGGCGAAAGGAATTTTAAACCGGAACAGCACTATTTGGGAGGTGATTTTATCCTTAAACAAACCGTAGATCCCGAACCTGGCTATGCCGTCAAAGAGCTGTTCTTTACCCAAAATGGAAAAGATTATTTTGCAATTGCACCTAAATGGCCGGGCAAGAATTTGGCCATTAAGGACTTTAAACCCAAAAGCGGCACAAAGGTTACCCTTTTGGCCACTGGTGAGAATGTATCCTGGAAACAATCCGGACCGGATATGATATTGACAATACCCGAATTTAGCCCGAATACAATGATACCAGAAGACAGATATGCTTATGTTTTTAAAATTTCAGGGAGTAAATAAAAGTCGATAAATGCAGTGACCAAGAAACAAGAATTAAGTTGGAATCCTGAATATATCCTGTCTTGGCTCTTAATGCTTGGCTCTTTAAAAACCCATCATGTATAATATTTATATTAATGTCAACTTAACTCTAATCACGTGAAAAAATTCATCCCATTCCTACTATTTTATATCACCCTGATCTGCTGCACCGAAAAGAAAGTGTCGGACCAAATCTTGATGCCGGTAGCGAACACCATAAAGATAGATGCGGATGATACCAAGGATTCCATAATCGCCAAAGCTGCCCATGTTGTGCCCACCGCTAACCAATACGATGCCTTGCAGAATGAGTTTATCGCTTTTATCCATTTTGGTCCCAATACCTTTACCCGGATGGAGTGGGGCAATGGCATGGAAGACTCGAAGATATTCGATCTAAAGAATTTGGATACCGATCAGTGGTGTAAATCAATGCACGATGCGGGAATGAAAATGGTGATCCTTACCGTAAAGCACCACGACGGATTTGTACTTTGGCAGAGCCGTTATACCGAACATGGCATCATGTCGTCCCCGTTTCAAAACGGCAAGGGCGATATCTTGGGGGATCTGTCCGAATCTTGTAAAAAATACGGGCTAAAATTGGGGATCTACCTTTCTCCGGCCGATCTCTTTCAAATTGAAAGCAAGGACGGACTCTATGGTAACCTTAGTAGGGCAACCGAACGCACCATCCCTAGGCCGGTGGAGGGCCGACCATTTGAAAACAAGACCACTTTTACCTTTAAGGTAGATGATTACAACGAGTATTTCTTAAATCAATTGTTCGAGCTGCTAACGGAATACGGACCAGTTGACGAGGTTTGGTTCGATGGGGCCACCCCAAAAACAAAAGGGGGGCAGACCTATGATTATCTGGCTTGGAAAAAGGTGATACGGACCTTGGCCCCCAAGGCCGTTATTTTCGGCAAGGAAGACATTAGGTGGTGTGGCAATGAATCGGGCAGGACCCGGGATACCGAATGGAACGTTATCCCTTATCAGGAAGATCCGGATGCCATGAACATGTTCGGTGATCTTACCGCCGAGTCTTTGGGAGCAAGAGAAGATCTTTACAAGGCCAAGTACCTTCATTATCAGCAGGCGGAGACCAATACCTCTATCCGGGAAGGCTGGTTTTACCGGGATGATGATAAACAGAAAGTCCGCAGTGCCGATGATGTTTTCGATATCTATGAACGATCGGTGGGCGGCAATTCCACTTTTCTACTGAATATTCCACCCAATCGGGAAGGAAAGTTTTCCCCAGAGGATGTCTGGGTGTTGGAAGATGTCGGAAACCGAATCCGTTCAACGTACGGGACCAATCTGTTTGGAGGGGCAGAAGGTCCAAACAATGTTTTGGATGCGGATCCGGGGTCCTATGTAATGCTCGATAGCCTTCACAATAGTATTGTTATTGAAACCAAACAGCCGATAACAATTAACCGGGTGGTACTTCAAGAAGCTATTGCGACCCATAGTGAACGGATTGAAAAGCATGCGGTGGATGCGTGGATCAATAATGAATGGAAGCAAATAGCCACCGCTTCCAACGTGGGTTATAAACGGATTTTGCGTTTCCCCGAAGTAACCTCGAGTAAATTTAGGATCAGGGTTTTGGAATATCGATTAAATCCTGCCATCTCAAATATAACGGCCCATTACTATAAGACCAGGCCGCCCCAATTGGACGTTTCAAGAAATCTTCAAGGGATGGTGACCATAGCTCCAAAAATGCACGATTTTGGATGGAAACCCCATGGCGAAAATCCGCTTGCAAATTTGGATTCCGGCCTACAAATACATTATACCACGGATGGAACGGAGCCTAATGCAACTTCCCAATTGTACGAGCAACCTTTTTCCTTGGCTTCGGGCGAAGTAAAAGCCGTTGCCGTTGTCAACGGTGAACTGGGAAGTACAGTATCCAATGAATTTGGAATTGTGAAAAAGGATTGGAAGAGTATAAAGGCAGATAGTTTTAGCGGGGAGAACCGTGAGGAGCTGTCTTTTGATGCAAACCCCTCTACTTATTGGCAATCCGGTCCAAAAGGGAAGCCGCATTATTTAAACCTCGATCTGGGAAAAGAGTATAAGATCAAGGGCTTTACCTATACCCCCCAACATGATCATTCGGAAGGAATGATAGAAAATGGGATGATAAAAACCAGCAAGGACGGCGAGTCATGGCAGGTTTTGGAATCCTTTACTTTTGGCAACCTGATCAACGACCCCGTAAAAAGGACGCACTATTTTAAAAATCCGGTCAGCACAAGATATATAAGAATCGAAGCGACCAATATTGCTGGTGGGGGTAAAACTGCTGCAATTGCAGAATTGGGGATATTGCCGGAGTAATGTGGATGGATTTGCCTTTTAGCTATGTATTTATGGATAGCCATGGATTTCAGTCCCAATATATTGGATAAAAGATGATTACAGCTTTACCAAAATTTAAAACCCTACTAAATTCGGCCTTTATTGTTTCCATGTTTTTGTGGCTCTTGGCAGGCTGTACGTCAAAAAGTATCGATATCTATGTTATTGCCAACGATGACAGAAGTGGGAAACAAGGTTTCACTTCTATTATGGAAGCCATGGAAGAGGTCGGCAGATTAAGAAATGACAATCAAAAAGGGCTGATCAATATCCATCTGGGAGAGGGGGAATTTAGATTAACGGAAACCATAAGATTAGGTCCCGAATCGGGACCGATTGGTATTATCGGAGAAGGTCCAGAAAAAACAATTATCAAAGGTTCCATGCTTTTAAATTTGATATGGACAAAATACAAGGACAGCATTTATGTAGCCAAAGTTGCCAAGAACGAACGTTTTGATCAATTATTTATCAATGGTCAACAACAGATTTTGGCCCGTTATCCCAATTATGATGAAAATGGAGGACATTGGCAGGGTTCAGCGGAAGATGCCATTTCCCCTGCAAGGATAAAAACTTGGAAACATCCCAATGGGGCTATCGTTAATGTGATGCACAGTGGGGAATGGGGCGACTTTCATTATGTGGTGACGGGGGTCGATGATCACGGGGAGGCCATTTTGGAGGGAGGCCAACAAAACAATCGTCCGTCCAAAATGCACGAAAAATATCGCATGGTCGAAAACGTTTTTGAAGAACTGGATAGTCCCGGGGAATGGTATCTGAGCGAGGACAACAAGCTGTACTTCTGGCCGCAAGTGGGAGTCGATTTGAATAATGCCAAGGCAGAGGGTGTAATGCAAAAACATTTGATGGAAATTGTAGGTGCCTTGGAAAATCCCGTAAAAAACCTCTCTGTCCAGGGTATTCGCTTTGAGCACGCCCAACGCACCTATATGGAGAATTACGAACCCCTATTGCGCAGCGATTGGACCATATATCGGGGTGGGGCGGTTTTTTTGGAAAATACTCAAAACGTATCGATCACGGATTGTGAATTCACCAATCTAGGCGGCAATGCTGTTTTTGTCAGCAAATACAACAGAGGGACCCTGATCCAAGGCAACCATATCCACGAAATCGGAGCCACGGGTATCTGTTTTGTGGGCGATCCCAATGCTGTCCGTTCGCCTTCCTTCCAGTATAACGAGTTTGTCCCATTAACTGGGATGGATACAATACGAGGTCCAAAAACCGAAGCCTATCCGAGTGACGGTACAGCGGACAACAACCTAATTTATAGAATAGGCCGTGTGGAAAAACAGACTGCTGGGGTAGAAATTGCCATTGCTATGAACATCACCGTAAGCAACAACAGTATTTATGAGGTGCCACGGGCTGGGATCAACATTGGGGACGGCACTTGGGGCGGTCACATTATTGAAGGAAACGACGTGTTCAGTACGGTATTGGAATCTGGGGATCACGGGGCATTCAACTCTTGGGGCCGGGATCGATTCTGGCATCCCAATAGGTCCAAAATGGATCAGATGGTTGCCGATAATCCAGAAATGCCCCTATGGGATGCCATTCATATGACCATCATCCGCCATAATAGGTTCAGGTGCGATCATGGCTGGGACATCGATCTAGATGATGGATCCTCCAATTACGGAATTTATAACAACGTATGTTTAAATGGGGGGATAAAATTACGGGAGGGATTTCATCGTACCGTGGAGAACAATATTATGCTCAACAATGGTTTTCATCCCCATGTGTGGTTCAGGGAAAGTGGAGATATTTTTCGACACAACATTGTGTCTACTGAACACAGGGATATAAGGCTTGAGGGATGGGGGAAGGAAGTGGATTACAACCTATTTCCCGAAAAGGAATCTTTGGAAAATGCCCAAAAAAATGGCGTGGACGAAAATAGTGTCTTTGGCGATCCTTTGTTCATAGATGCGGGCGAGGGAAATTATCAAATAAAAGAAGGATCACCGGCGTATAAAATCGGATTTAATCCTTTTGAAACCGATGATTTTGGAGTAAAAACCCCTAAATTGAAAGCTCTGGCCAAGACACCCGAGATTCCTGCCCTGTTCTTTGGGGAGGCAAGTGATAAATCGGCTTGCTTTAACTGGCTGGGGGGTAAAATAAGGAATATAACAACGATGGCGGAACGTTCCGCATCAGGCCTTAATAAAACGGCCGGAGTTATGGTCGTTAAGGTCGAAGAAAACAGTGTTTTGGGCGAATCAGGCCTGCAGGAAGGCGATGTGATCATTGCTAGTGAAGGAGAGGAACTAAATTCGGTCCCCGACCTGATGAAATTTTATCAAGCCAATAACTGGAAAGGGCAGATGAATTTGACAATCCATAGGAACCAAAATGAAATGAAGGTTACGCTAATTACAAAATAAAGGAATGGGAAAAGTATTAGCTTTTAAGAATATTTCTTGGCTTGCGTTCATCGCCCTTATCATTGGTAGCTGTGGAGATAAGGAAAAAGAGATGGTAAAGGCGGAAAAGCTGCCCAATATCGTCTACGTTTTGGCGGACGACCTGGGAATAGGTGACATCCATTCCTTTAATGCCGATGGAAAAATAAATACGCCCAATATTGATAGATTGGCCCAAGAGGGGATGACATTTACGGATGCCCATACCTCATCTGCCGTTTGTTCCCCTACTCGATATGGCATCCTAACGGGCAGGTACAATTGGCGGAGCCCGCTTAAAAGCGGGGTGCTCACTGGGGTTTCCAAGGCCCTAATACCCAGTTCCAGAACTACCGTTGCCTCGTTGTTGAAAAAGGCGAACTACACCACGGCCTTTGTCGGAAAATGGCATCTTGGATGGGATTGGGCCTTAATACAAGGAGACAGTGTAGGGGGTACCGGTTGGAATCCTACCGATTATGTCAATTTGGATTTTGCCAAACCTATTACGAACGGACCCAATGATCTCGGATTTGATTATTCTTATGGATTTTCGGGCTCTTTGGATATGGCGCCTTATGTGTATGTAGAGAATGGGTTGCCCACCATGGTACCGGATTCGGTTACCGGAAGTACCGATAAATACGGATGGTGGCGCGAAGGTCCCACGGCTTCCGATTTTGTTCATGAGCAGGTAACGCCCCATCTTTTCGGGAAGGCGATGGAGTATATAAAGGAGAAATCCCAAGATAATGCCCCATTCTTCCTTTATTTGGCTCTGCCTTCACCCCATACGCCGATCCTACCAACCCCGGAGTGGCAGGGGAAAAGCGACCTGAATCCTTATGGGGATTTTGTTATGGAGATCGATGGATATATGGGACAATTGCAGAAAACTTTGGCAGAAACGGGGATAGAAGACAACACCATCGTAATTTTCACCAGTGATAACGGTTGCTCCCCACAGGCGGATTACAAGGTTTTGGGGGAGAAAGGGCACAATCCAAGCTCCATCTATCGGGGCCATAAGGCCGATATTTTTGAAGGTGGCCATAGGGAACCTTTTATTGTGCGATGGCCCGGTAAAATAAAACCGGGTACTACCTCGGACAAAACCATATGCACTACAGACCTGATGGCTACTTGCGCCGATATCATAAATATACAGTTGGCGGATAATGAAGGGGAGGATAGTTATTCCATGCTCCCGTTATTTATGGACCCAAATTCAGCAGACTATCAAAGGGAAACCACGGTCCATCATTCCATTAATGGCAGCTTTGCTCTTAGGAAAGGTAGGTGGAAAATGATTTTCTGTCCCGGTTCTGGGGGTTGGAGCGATCCCAAACCCGATTCCAAGGAGGTGGTGGGATTGCCGGAATATCAACTGTACGATTTATCCAAAGATCCGTCCGAAGAGAACAATCTGTATGTAGATAACCCCGATATTGCAGAAGAAATGAAGAATATGATGGTTTCCCTTATCCATAATGGAAGAAGCACACCCGGAAAAATTCAAAAAAATGATCCGCCCCTTGGGGACAAGGAATGGGAACAGGTCGCTATATTTAGTAAAAAAGCAATGGAGTGAAAAAGTGAATGGGTAAACTGATTCCATTTTTGCCTTGATTATTATTTAAACACCGAACACCGAACACCGAACACCGAACAATAACAATAAACATATAAAACATGAAACTAATAAGATTTGGTACAGCAGGAAAGGAAAAACCGGGAATTCAATTGGAGGATGGAACACGTATCGACGTTTCCAAATTTGGAACGGATTATAATGAGGAATTCTTTGGAGGCGACGGAATAACAAGATTAAAGGAGTGGCTAAAGTCAAATGCATCATCTTGTCCAAAGGTTGGGGATGACGCCAGGTTGGGCCCGCCAACCGTAAGGCCTTCAAAATTGGTCTGTGTTGGGCTCAACTATGCCAAGCATGCCGCCGAAAGTGGGATGGCCATCCCGAAGGAGCCTGTTTTGTTCTTTAAGGCGACTTCCGCCATTGTTGGTCCTAACGACGACGTGATCATTCCCAAAAATAGCCAAAAAACGGACTGGGAGGTGGAATTGGCGGTGGTCATCGGAAAAAGGGCCTCCTATGTATCCGAAGCCAACGCCATGGAACACGTGGCCGGGTATGTACTGCATAACGATTATAGCGAACGTGCCTTTCAAATTGAACGGGAAGGGCAGTGGTGTAAGGGCAAGGGTTGCGATACTTTTGCGCCTATAGGGCCATTTATGGCAACGGCGGATGAAATAAAAGACCCTAATAATCTGAACCTATGGCTAAAACTCAACGGAAAGACCCTGCAAAACAGCAATACCTCGGATTTTATATTCAATATACAGGAAGTGGTGAGCTACATCAGCCAGTTTATGACCTTGTTGCCAGGGGATATCATTTCCACTGGAACGCCTTCGGGGGTCGGATTGGGACTGACCCCGCCTTCCTATTTAAAACCTGGGGATGTGGTAGAACTTGGAATCGAAGGCTTGGGGGTTTCAAGACAAGTTGCAAAGGGCTATAAGTAATTTGATAAAATAAAGAATTGAACACTAGACGACCAACCTTCCCCATCCTATTCTTGTCGCTTCTTTTTTGCGGTGCTGCAATCGCGCAGGAGATGGCGTGGACCGAGATCCAGAATGGAATCTGGAAAGCCAGCGTCGGTGAGCCAGAGGCTATAAGTTTGCTAAAAGCTGCTGATATCCATCCCCAGGTTGGGGCACTCAACAAATTGCCTGCAGCCGTATTCCCTTTTTTAAAAGATAAGATCAAGACCAAAATAGTCGATGGAGAGACCTATTTGCAATTTCCCTTATCCAGGGAGGAGCAAATTTTTGGGTTGGGACTCAATTTTAAAACGGTACATCAAAGAGCAAGGATAATGCGGTTGCATGTGGACCATTACGGAGGTGAGGACAATGGCAGAACCCACGCTCCCGTACCGTTCTATGTATCATCTAAGGGGTATGGGGTTCTGATAGATGCGGCCCGTTACATCACGGTTTACGTGGGTACAGGGGTTCGTGTGGCTGCTGATGATCCACCTGTTGTACGGGATAGGAATACCGATAAACAATGGGATCCACAACCCTATTCGGATGCAATGGAGATTTTGGTCCCCGCCAAAGGAACGGATATTTATGTTTATGGAGGCTCTTCCCCAATGGAAGCCGTCCAGCGTTACAACCTATTTAATGGAGGGGGATATCTTCCGCCAAAATGGGGCTTGGGATTCACCCAGAGAGTTCCTACCCTTTATACCCAGGACGATATTATCAGGGAAGCCCAAGAATTTGAAGATCGCGATTTTCCATTAGATTTTATTGGTGTGGAGCCGGGATGGCAGAGTATGTCCTATCCCTGTACCTTTGAGTGGGACGAGACCAGATTTCCCGACCCCAAAGGGTTTATTGGAGACCTATCCGAGATGGGTGTACGTTCCAATTTGTGGATGAATCCCTATGTGTCCCCTGTAGGTTCCCTATATCCGAAATTGAAAGGCCTTACTGCTTCCCACACGGTTTGGAACGGGCTTGTACCCGATTTTACCCTCGGCGAAACACGGGAATTGTTCAAGAAACACTTTATGCATAATCATTTGGAAATCGGGGTAAGTGGATATAAAATTGATGAGGTTGATGGGTATGACTTTTGGTTATGGCCCGATGTGGCCACCTTTCCTTCCGGCTATAGTGGTGAACAAATGCGACAGGTCTACGGATTGATGGTCCAAGACATGACCGCAAAATGGTTTAAGGAATTAAATCAGAGAACCTATGGTTTGGTAAGGGCATCCAATGCAGGGGCAAGTGCCTTGCCTTATGTAATTTACAATGATTATTACAGCCATAAGGATTTTATAACGGCCCTTGTTAACAGCAGTTTTATAGGGGTTTTATGGACCCCGGAAGTCCGTGCCTCAAAAACGGCTGAGGAGTGGTTGCGAAGGATGCAAACCGTTTGTTTCTCACCTATGGCCATGCTGAACGCCTGGGCCGATGGTACCAAACCTTGGTCTTTTCCCGAGGTGGAAAGGGCCGTTAGGGAGGTGGCCAATTTAAGAATGCAGTTATTGCCCTATATTTATTCCACTTTTGCCCAATACCATTTTCAAGGTATACCTCCCTTTAGATCTGTGAATTTGGTAAATGGTTTTACCTACGACCCAGATGTAGCTGAAGGTGAACTGAACTCCACCGACAATCCTTATAAGGTGGCCATTAAAAGTGAAATAAAAGATCAATATATGATGGGCGACAACATTTTGGTGGCCCCTATGTTCGCGGGAGAAAAGGAAAGAAAGGTTATCCTTCCCAAAGGGAAATGGTTCGATTTCTACAACGGTGAATTCGTTGGGGAAAACGAGGTGATTACCATAACCCCGGGTTTGGAAAAAATCCCATTGTATGTCAGGGATGGAGGGATAATTCCTATGATACCCGCCCAACGCCAGACTCCCAAAAATGGGGAAAAATCAAATTTGATTATTCGATATTACGGCACCAAGGAAGGGGATTTTGTCCTATATGATGACGATGGCGTAAGCTTCGACTTTGAAAAAGGTCAGTTCTCAAAGGTCGATATTCAAATTAAAAAGAACAAAAAAGGAATTTTAAGGGGTACAATAGGCAGTCCGGCAAAAGGCGAGCCTTATAGCTACAAC
>JBLWZN010000038.1:0-39014 GCA_048266425.1 Sediminicola sp. | reverse complement strand
CCTTAAGATAATTATAGATTATACTTTGTACGATACCCTCCTTAATCTGAGGGTAATTATTAACTTTTTTACAGAAGACGGGATACTTATTTTTTCTACAAGTGATTTTGAAAGCTATAGTATAGATAGAAAGAGAGTTGCTGGAAGATATTTAAGCGAATGCCAAATTCCGGCTAAACTTTTAAATCTTGGAAATTATCGCATCAGTATAAGTATCGATATACCTAAGGTTAAGGCTTATTTTGTTGACGAAAGCATATCATTTGAAATCGTAGATTTGCAGCAAAATCAGTTAGGTGTTTCGCTTTCAGGAAAACCCCAAGGGGTAATTCACCCAATTTTACAATGGAACGTAAGGAAGGCAACCAATAAATCTACTCAAACCTCTTAATAGATTGAAATCAATTTAAAAGGTTAAAAGAGTTCCCAATTTAAATTATTTTAATAAACATAATAATAGGTGAAGGTATTTTACTATGGTGCGGATCGGCCATTTTCACAAATAATCCCGGAGAATGTAAATAGGAGGAATATGGCCTATCTCTTTGCCCTTTCGCAATCCCCTAGCATTCATAAAATAGTTTGTGTCCATAGGACCACGAGATGGACGGTCTTGTCACAACTATTCAGCAAAAGCAGTAGTTCAGGAAAGGTTTTTGATTTATTTTATGCTCCATTACTGCCAGAAAGGGGATTTCTTCAATTTTTACGGCCCATTAATATTTGGCTTCTAAGAATCATTTATCGGAAGCATTTTAATTTGAAAAATGTAGGGAATAAGGCTATAAATTGGTGTTATTGGCCTAAGGGCTATTTGGACTGGAAATATATACAAACCAAAGGTAAATTGCTATTTGATAGTGATCATAACATTCTGAATGATCTAAACACACCTATGGAAGATCAAAACGAAAGGGAACGTTTGTTGGTGGAAATTGGCTCCAAGGCAAATTTCGTTCTATCGGCCTCAAGGACTATGCTAAAATGGTTTTCCCAATTTCCAGGTGTTCAAGGGGTTTTGGCAATGAACGGAGTAATGGATGCCAAGGTAAGCAACCCCAAAATCTTAATAAATCCTGTGCACAAGGAAATTGTATATTGTGGCACTCTATCCAAATGGATAAAAAAGGATTGGTTAATTAAATTAATCATGGAACATCCAAAATGGATCTTTCACATCGTTGGTCGTGATTATTTATGCGATTTATCCAAGGAATTGAGTGTTTTCAAAAATGTTGTTTTATATGGTTATTTACCTAGGGAAAAGGCCGAAGCCATTATTGAAAAAGCAGACGTAGCCATTGCCTTATATGAAAAGGATGCCCATATAGACGGCAGCAGCATGAAAATATTTGATTATCTTAAAATGGGGAAAAAGGTGGTGACCAATAAATTTCATCCACACCTCTTACAAGATTATGAAAGCTTGATATATTGTGCGGATTCCTATGATAAATTTCAGGAATATGTTAATAATGATGAATATTTGGCTCCAAAGAACAAGGAGATAACATCCTTTCTAAGAAAAATGGCTTGGAAAAAAATAGTTAATGAAATTCTAATTAAAATTGAAGACTAAACCCCTCATATCCGTTGTAATTCCGGTAAAAAATGGTAGTGCAACCATTGCGAGATGTTTGGATGCTATCATGGATCAAAATATTTATGATCAAACTGAGGTTATAATCATAGACAGTGGAAGCACGGATGGTACATTGGAGGTTTTGGAAAATTATGATGTGAAAATTATTCAAATAGACCCCCAAAGCTTTAATCATGGGGCAACCCGTAATCTTGGAGTACAACATGCCCTAGGGGAATTTGTGGCGATGACGGTACAAGATGCCATTGCGACAAACGACATTTGGTTGGAAACCATGTTGGCTCATTTTAAGGACCCCGAAGTTGCTGGTGTATGTGGGCAACAGATCGTACCACACGATCCGGATAAGAACCCCCATGAATGGTTTAGGCCTCAATCTGCTCCCAAAGCTAAATACGTTCAATTTAGGGATAGAATAAAATTTGATTCACTTTTACCTAAAGAGCAACATGCTTTATGTGGTTGGGATGACGTTAATGCCATGTACAGAAGAAAAGTTCTGGAAAATATACCTTTTCAGCCGCTAGCGTATGGAGAAGACATGCTTTGGGCTAAACAGGCTTTGGAACAGGGATATAAGTTGGTGTATGATTCTGCGGCTCGTGTAGCCCACTATCATTTTCAACATCCTGAATACGCATATCATAGAGCTTTGATATCAAAACTGTTTACCTATAAATGTTTTGGTTATGCACGTCCTGATCCTTATACCATAAAGGATTATCTCTTAGTGGTCTATCGTAATTTTAAATGGAGTTGCGCACCTAAATGGATATTTCATAATTTTGGGATTATCTATCATCAAAGAAAAGCGACTAGGAAACTTTTTAAGGCTATTAGAAACAATAGCATAGAGATGTTAGTGGAAGAATTGGCATTGAATGTTCCTATCGGGAAACAAAACCATAAATAATAATGAAAAGTTTAACAAATAACCCATTGGTTTCGGTGCTAATGACCGTCTATAATCGTGAAAAATATATAGCCGAGGCCATCGAGAGCGTCATAGCCTCTACTTATCAAAATTGGGAACTCATCATTGTAGACGATCATAGCAAGGATGAATCAGAAGCAATAGCCCGGTCCTACGCTCAAAAAGATTCCAGAATTCAAGTGCACATAAATAAGAAAAATTTAGGTGATTATCCCAACCGTAATCGAGCTGCCAGTTACGCAAAGGGCAAATATTTAAAATATGTTGATTCAGATGATTTGATTTATCCTTATGGTCTGGAACAATTGGTGTTTTATATGGAACGGTTTCCAGAAGCAGGCTATGGATTGTGTTCTCTAGATCAGGATAAATACGGTATATTCCCGTTTACATTATCACCTTTAGAAACATACAGAAGACATTATATTGAAGGGATATCAGTCTTTCATAAGGCTCCTCTATCGAGTGTGCTTTTAAGGGTGGTTTTTGAACAGGAAGGTGGATTTAAAGAGGTAAGGCATTATGGGGATTCAGAACTTTGGCACCGCCTAGCTAAAAAACATATAGTTGTTTTAATGCCCAAAGGAATAGTATGGTCTAGAGTTGCAGATGGCCAAGAAGCAGCGATACGTTCTAATAATCCTGCAAATGCATTAAAAACATTGCAGTCCGCTAAAAGTCATATAAAAAGTAACGATTGTCCATTAAAAGGAAAAGAGAAGGAAGCTGTTTTAAAATATTACAATAAACAAATAGCTTCGGTGGTACTTTCCTCATTTAAAAGGAATGGTTGGAAAAAAGGAATGGAAATGCACGAGATGTCTAAAATGAGTTTAATTGAGATTATAAGAAGTAGGTACTTGGAATGAAAAGAGATGTAATACGATAAAATATAGAAGTTTATAAGACCAATCCGAGTATGCATATTTATTTTGTTTGACATGAAAC
Source organism: Sediminicola sp. (assembly GCA_048266425.1). Classification (GTDB taxonomy): domain Bacteria; phylum Bacteroidota; class Bacteroidia; order Flavobacteriales; family Flavobacteriaceae; genus Cerina. The sequence continues at coordinate 35,529 of JBLWZN010000038.1, read as the reverse complement.
CTACAAAGCAAAAACTAATACACATTTTAAAAAATCCATTTAGGATTTTAATTTGGTTAGTAACAAGGCTACCTTATTTTAATTTTATTAGAGAAACTCAAACACATAACGACCCAATTACCTTTTCGATTTGGTATAAGCAAAAAATATTAGGATATAATAAAGGAGCATATTGGCCAACCAACTTTACCAGTAAAATAGTTGGTGCTAAAAATATATATGTCGGGGTAGGAACAAATCCGGGTTACAATCCAGGTGTTTATATACAAGGTACAGGAAAGTTGTACTTTGGGGATTATACGACCGTTGGTCAAAATACTGGAATTTTAAGTGGAAGTCATGATATTTATGATCACAGGATTCTCACAAAGAATGTTACGAAAATTGGTAGTTATTGTTGGATAGGTATGAATGTGACAATTATGGCAGGCGTGGAGATTGGAGATAATACCATTGTGGCATCTGGCGCCGTAGTTACTAAATCTTTTCCTGAAGGTAATTGTATAATTGGTGGGGTGCCAGCAAAATTAATAAAACAATTGGATGAGGAAAAATTTGTGCATTTCGACTATCAGAATAAATATCACGGATATATAGAACGCGACCAGTTTGAAAATTACAGAAAATTAAACCTGAATGTTTAGAAATAGTGGTTATAATCGATTATAAGGCTGGCAATCTCACTTCCATTCAGAAAATGTTGAAAATGGCTGGGGTTAGGGAAGCCCTAATCTCAGGTAACCTTAAGGATATTGAAAAAGCCACCAAATTGATATTGCCAGGGGTGGGGCATTTTGATTACGGGATGGCTAAGTTGCGGGAATCGGGCCTCATTGAAGTGCTCAACAAAAAGGTACTGGTTGATAAAACACCAATTCTGGGGATATGTTTGGGAGCTCAATTAATGACCCATGGCAGCGAGGAAGGTTTCCAAAAGGGCTTGGGTTGGATCGATGCAGATACGGTAAAATTTGATAAAACGAAGTTAAATCAAGAATTAAAGATCCCACATATGGGATGGTCCAATGTCACATTTAAGAAAAAGGCTCCTCTCTTTTCTGATTTGCCAACAGATTCCCGGTTTTATTTTGTGCATAGCTTCCACATAGTTTGTCACTGTTCGGAGGAAGTGGCTGTGACCGCACAACACGGATATGAATTTACCGCAGGCATAATCAAGGATAATATTATGGGTATGCAGTTCCATCCCGAAAAAAGCCACAAATTTGGGATGCAGCTATTACAAAACTTTATAAACAACTATTAATGAGACGTATTCGGGTAATACCTGTATTATTGATCCAAAATGGTGGCTTGGTAAAGACTATTAAATTTAGAAATCACAACTATATTGGAGATCCCATTAATGCGGTAAAGATTTTTAATGAAAAGGAGGTAGATGAGATTGCTATTCTGGATATATCGGCCACTAAAGAAAAAAGAGGCCCCAATTTGGCGCAGTTCAAAGATATTGCTGGGGAAGCCTTTATGCCATTGTCTTATGGTGGAGGTATAACAACCTTGGAAGAAGTTAAGGAACTTTTGTACAACGGTGCGGAAAAGGTAATCCTCAACACATGTGCCTTGGATCGCATGGAACTGATTACAGAAATTTCCGAACAGTTCGGGAGTCAGAGTGTAGTAGTGTCCATAGATGTAAATAAAGATTGGTTGGGTGGTTATAAAGTATATAGGAATAACGGCAGCAAAAAGACGAGCCTAGTCCCTGTAGATTTTGCAAAACAATTGGAAGCAGCTGGGGCAGGCGAGATTATGCTAACATCCATAGATCGGGATGGCACGTATAAAGGTTATGATATAGAACTTATAAATGAGGTTGCCAATGCTGTCGGGATTCCTGTTATTGCTAGTGGCGGAGCGACAAACATTACGGATTTTAAAAAAGCAGTAATTGAAGGGCATGCCTCGGCAGTTGCAGCGGGGAGTATGTTTGTCTACGCTTCCGAACGGAGAGGGGTTATGATAAATTATCCCAAACAAGACATATTGATCAATGATTTTTTCACTAAAATATGATTATAAAAACAAGTAAATATCATCCCAATTTATTTTCGAACAGGCCGTATCAAATGTGTACAAAGACTGTTATGGACACTACCGATATAAATATTTACTTTGACAAAAACGGGGTTTCCAACCACTATTATGAATATAAAAAAGAGGTGGAAATCCAATTGTTAAAGGAACCTGAACGAACTAAAGCCCTGAATGAGATTCTTGACCGGATCAAGATAAATGGCAAAGGAAAAAAATACGATTGTTTAATAGGATTGAGCGGAGGAGTAGACAGCTCGTACGTGGCTCTATTGGTAAAACAATATGGACTTAAACCGTTGGCGGTCCACTTGGACAATGGTTGGAACTCAGAACTTGCCGTACACAACGTAAATAATATAATTGAAAGGCTCGGATTCGACCTGCATACCATTGTGGTAAGGTGGGAAGAATTTAGAGACCTACAACTTTCTTACCTCAAGGCTTCTGTAATCGATATTGAGGTGGTCTCCGATCATGCTATTCAGGCAACCATGTTTCAGTTGGCGAGTAAATTTGACATCGACTACATTATAAGTGGCGCCAATATAGTTACAGAATATATTCTTCCAAGTTCCTGGATATTCCCAAAACTGGATTTTACCAATCTTAAATCTATACACAAGAAATTTGGTTCATACAAGTTAAAAACATATCCTCATGTACCTTTTTATAAGTACGTACGTTATACTGGATTTCAAAAATTGAAGCCTTTTTCAATTCTGGATTATGTGGATTATAACAAAAAAGAGGTGTTGCCTATTTTAGAAACCAAATTGGGATGGCGTAATTATGGAGGGAAACATTGTGAATCCCTGTGGACCAAATTTTACCAAAACTATATTTTGCCGGCTAAATTCGGGGTTGATAAACGAAAGGCACATTTAAGTACCCTGATCTGTTCTGGACAAATGACTCGAGAGATTGCATTGAAAGAATTGGAGAAACCGATATATGACAAGGAGGAGTTGATTAATGATACCGAATATGTTTTGAAAAAATTGAATCTCTCCCCGGCCGAGTTCGAATCTATAATGGAAACAAAGCCTGTCCCTCATGAATTTTATGGCACCCATGCCCACAATAAAAAAATGTACAAAACGGTATTGGACTTTACAAAGCCAATTAGAAAGGCATTTAAAAAATGATGGGAAAGGTTAAGAACGTTCTTATTGTTTCCCCCGAACCTTGGGGTATTTCCAAAATATCCAAGCACCATTACGCTATTGCCTTTGCAAACAAAGGGTATCAGGTTTATTTTTTAACTCTTAAGATTGGGAAGAAGGTAGAAGAAGTTGAGATTTGTCCAGATCACAAGAATATTCATCTGGTAAGTTTTACAATTACAACACTTCTGAATAGGTTGCGATTTCATTGGAGGTGGGGATACAATGAGATTATTGGTAGAAAAATACGTAGCTGGGCAAAACACAATCCTCCCATGGAACTCCTTCTTTCTTTTGATAGGAACGGAGTATTTACCAATTTATCCAACTTTTATACTAAAAACACCATTTTTTTTCCTGCAGACAAAGTAATCGAAAGATTCATAAATGAATATCGAGGATTTGATCACCTTATTTCAATATCTCCTATTATTTTGGAATCCTTTCCCAGTGTAAAAAATAAGATACTCTTTAATCATGGACTGAGCCCAAATTTTGTAGAGGCAGCAAATCGAAAAGGTAATTTTGATTCTAAAAGAACAGCAAAGAAAATTGCTTATGTTGGCAATCTTCTTATTGGCCCCATATTAGATAAGCCGGTACTAAGAACCATTGTAGATCAAAACCCAGAATATGAATTTCATTTTTATGGAGCCTTTGACTCAAAAGACAATAATTTAGGGAGCGATACCTCCAAAGAAACCATGGAATTTATAGAATTTTTAAAAAGAAGCGAAAATTGTTTGCTTCATGGAATGGTGGCATCGGAAATCTTGGCAAAGGAATTGATCCAAATGGATGCTTTTTTGATTTGCTATGACTATAGATTCGATAAAAACAAATGCTCCAACGCCCATAAGATTTTGGAGTACTTGGCTATGGGTAAGCCCATCATTTCGACTCGAATTAGTATGTACGATAATTTGAACCTGTTTCCAATGTTCGACACTTTCGATAATAGTGAATTCCCCAAATTTTTTAGAGAACAGCTTCAGAATTGGTACGCTATCAATACTAAGGAAACTTACAATAAAAGAAGGAAATTTGCTTTATCTAACAAGTATGAAGATAAGGTTGAATTGATTCTGTCAATTATTAAATAGATAATCTATGTTTAATTTCAATAGATAAATCTATTACTTTTTGATTTTGTAAAATTCAGGAACGCTATGAAAATAAGGCTTTTGCTAAAAGCAATTTTATTATGCTGATTAGATCTTTACATCCAAAACCGTTATGTGAAAAATTCGATTTTTTCGGTGATTCCACGATTACTAATGTAACTTGGATTAAACATGCTTTTTAACTCCCTAGATTTCGCTATTTTTTTACCAGTTGTTTTTATACTGTATTGGTTTGCCACCAATAAAAATCTACAACTACAAAACCTCTTGATTGTCGGAGCCAGTTATGTGTTTTATGGTTGGTGGGACTGGCGTTTTTTGTCGTTGATATTCTTTAGTACTCTCCTAGATTATTCCATTGGCCGAGGTCTTGCAAATGAAGATAATATCACAAAGAGAAAAGTATTACTTTGGACAAGTATTGTGGTGAACCTTGGATTTCTGGGGTTCTTTAAGTACTATGATTTTTTTGTAGATAATTTTATAACGGCCTTTTCTTTCTTTGGATTGGAAATTAAAGCAAATTCTTTAAATATTATTTTACCTGTAGGTATTAGCTTTTATACCTTTCAAACCTTGAGTTACAGTATTGATGTTTACAAACGAAAACTTGAACCGACAAAAGACTTTATTGCTTTTGCTGCCTTTGTAAGTTTTTTTCCTCAATTAGTTGCGGGTCCAATTGAACGAGCGACACATTTATTGCCTCAGTTTTATAAAAAAAGAAATTTTGACTACGCCAATGCTGTGGACGGAATGCATCAGATATTATGGGGATTATTTAAGAAAATTGTAATTGCAGATAATGCGGCTGAAATTGCAAATGAAATATTTAATAATTACTCTAATTATTCTGGAAGCACACTTTTATTAGGAGCTGTATTTTTCTCAATTCAAATTTACGGAGATTTTTCCGGCTACTCCGATATTGCAATTGGAACATCTAGGCTTTTTGGATTTAACCTAATGCAAAATTTTGCAACTCCTTATTTTTCAAGAGATATAGCCGAATTTTGGAGAAGATGGCACATCTCACTTTCTACCTGGTTTCGGGATTACCTTTATATACCCTTGGGAGGTAGCCGAGGCAGTACTCGGATAAAGGTACGAAACATTTTTGTAATATTTGTAGTGAGTGGTTTTTGGCATGGTGCAAATTGGACTTTTATATTTTGGGGAATGTTAAACGCATTGTATTTTATTCCTTTATTAATTTCAGGTAAAAATCGTAATAATTTAAACATCGTTGCACAAGGAAAGGTGTTGCCATCCTTAAAAGAATCCTTTCAAATTATAATTACTTTTGGATTAACTGCTTTTGCCTGGATATTTTTTAGAGCAGAAAATATTCATTATGCATTTAGTTATGCTTCAAAACTATTTTCTATGTCATTATTTGAGATTCCATATTATCCAGGAATTGGACTTAAAAGCTTTGTATTTCTTTTAGTATTTATTTTTATAATTATTGAATGGATCGGAAGAAATAATAAATATGCTATAGAGTCATTACCTATATCGGTAAATGTGCCTGTGTTAAGATATGCTAGCTATATTTCATTGATTTTAGTCATTTATTACTACTCTGTAAGTATCAATACTACTCAATTTATTTATTTTCAGTTTTAAAAAATGAAACAATTTGTAATAAGAACTTTTCTGTTTTCTCTATTCATCTTTTCTTTTATATTGTTACTTCAGATAGTGATATTTCTTAGGATTAATCATAAATCCACTACAGGGCATGATAATCTGGATATTACATCAAATGTTAATTCCGAACTCGTTTTTCTTGGGAGTTCAAGGTGCTGGGCTCATTTTGATCCTTTTTTTTTCGAAAACGAATTTGGCTTAAAAAGCACAAATATTGGAGTAGATGGTCACTCCGAAATTTCAATGGCTTATATAAGGCTATTAGATTATTTAAAGGTCAATGTTCCACCAAAATATGCAATTTTAAGTTTTGATCCCTTTATGAGTGGCGGCGACATTAGTAAACCAGGCAATAAAATTCATAAAGATAACTTTGCCAGGTATGCTTTTGTACCATTAAATAATAATTGGGAAATTGTAAGATACTTTGGATTTAATAAATGGGAGAAATACTTTCCACTATATTCAATTTTTAAATATAAACAACTTGCAAATTGTCTTTTTCAAAACAATATTTCAACCTATGTGAAATATGGTTACGAGAGACATGATGCACAATGGGACACTCTGAAAAATCCTATTGTTGACCGAATGAAGCAAGAATACATAATTGATAAACAAACAAATGAAGTTAAGGAAGCTTTAAGTCTTTTAAACAAATTATGTTCTAATAATGGAATAAAACTAATTTGTATACAAACACCCGTTTATAAATCGATTTTCAATGTCAAATCGTTCGAGATTCCAAAAACGATTTGTACCGACTTAGGCATAGTATTTATTGACGCCAATTATGTTTCTATTAGAACAGACATTAAAAATTTCTATAACTCAAATCATTTAAACATAAAGGGTATAACTGCAATGAATAATAAATTGAAAGCGGAAAAGAGACTTATTGAAGTTCTAAAATAATACGTGTGCACACTATAACAAAGCATATTCATAAATATAGTAGTCACCTATATATCAAATAAATAAATTACATATTCAGATATATTAAAACTCCAAAAACTAGGCCTTAGCTCAAAAACGGGATTTTAATCTCAATCTGTACGTCCAAGATACGGACCCCCAAAGCATCTTGGAACGATTTCCGGTACAGCTTTAAATTTTCTTTCCAGAACGAAAAGTTCGATGTCTTTTACACACTGTTTCTGGAGGGCGAATTGGGCAACATCAACACGTCACGTGGGAGTGTTTTCTTAAATATCAAAATACTAATCACTTTTGTCATTGTTGGCCCTTCTCAAGCTGTTAGTTTTTAATTATGCAAGACAATATTTAGATATTTTTTCATTTTTGGAAATCCATTAGCTGGATACTTCGGTTCGTTTTGTGCCAGTGATATCGGTGTTATAGTGCCAGGCATTTCGGTTTGATCTGTGCCACTTTTGTCTATCAACGCAATCCATTTCGGTTCGTTTTGTGCCAGTGATATCGGTTCGATCTGTGCCACCTTTGTCGGGAACGGGACTTATAACGTTTCGTTTTGTGCCACTTTGAAAGATCAAGTAACAATTACCTTGTCGCCAAAAAAAGCGATATGGCCAACACACTTGATCCAATGGACTTAAAACAGATTATTTCCCTTCATCTCGATGGGTTCAGCAACCGTAAGATAGGTGCCGCCTTAGGGATATCCCGTAATACGGTAAATACATATATGCGGCTGTACGGGGCCTGTGACCGCTCCCTTGAAGAATTATTGGACCTTGACAATGGGGCCCTGGAAGCCCTCTTTCCCTCGCACACGACCATAGACAACAGGCGTTACGACGAGCTCATGCGGTGTTTTGAGGGGGTCAACAAGGCCCGGAACCATCCCGGATTTACCTTTCTATATCATTATCAGCAGTACGTACAGCAGGCCAAAGAACCTTATGGCTACACCCAGTTCATGGAACATTACCGGCGCAAATATGCCAAGACCAAAGGCTCGATGAAACTCGAGCACGATCCCGGAAAGGAAATGTTCATCGACTTCGCCGGCAAGAAGCTCCATATTGTTGATAGGGACACTGGGGAAGTGGTCCCGATGGAAGTGTTCGTGGCCATCCTACCCAATAGCCAGTATACCTATGTGGAGGCCTGCAGGAGCCAAAAACGGGAGGACCTGATCAGCTGTTGTGCCAATGCCCTGAACTTTTACGGGGGCGTGCCCAAGGCCATCGTCTCGGACAACCTGAAATCAGCGGTGACCAGGGCCAGTAAATATGAGGCGGACATCAACCGGAGCTTTAAGGATTTTGCACGCCATTACAACTGCGCCATAAACCCCGCCCGGGGGTATTCCCCGCAGGATTATGTACACAAAAACATTATGTAAACTTCCTGTCGGAAGGGGTTGATATTCAACATTGTCCCCATCATATAGTTTACATAATTTTTGGTAATTCTGTGGATTAATAATCTTTAATCCAAAACGAATTACTATGTACGACAATTTCACATCGTTCGACGACCTGGTCGACCAGGGAATCGACTATTTAAAAAAATCCGGTAGGAAAGGCTCCTCCCCGGACAAGTACCGGTGGACCTGGAGACAGATAGAGAATTTCATGGGCGAGTCCCATTACGAATCCCTATCCGCCGGGGTATCGGAATTCATAAAGGAGAAATACGTTTCCAAAAATGCCGACGGCCTGAGCCACTACGACAAGACATGCATCCGGCAGGCCCTTTGCCTTGTCCAGTTCGCGGAAACGGGGGAAATGCCCGCACGGATGGAGTTCGTCCGAAGGGAGCAAGCGGTCCTCGACGGGGAAATAGGAGCGCTGATGGCCGAGTTCATAGCCTATAAGCGATCCATGAGACTCCATGAAAAGACACTGCGCGGTTATCGGTATTACCTCTATCTGTTGAACAAATACCTGAACGAGAACGGGATCGACGAAGTATCGCGTATATCGCCACTTGTCCTGCTCCACTACGTATCCATCCTCCTGCCCGGAACGCCGGGGGCAAAACACCTCGCCCTGTCCATCACCCGTTCCTTTTTCCGGTATCTCCATGATAAGGGCCTGACCGCCACCGACCTGTCCATTGCCATACCCCGGGACAATTACAAAAACCAGCCCCGCCTTCCGTCCGTATACAGCAAGGAGGAGGTAAAGGCCGTCCTGGCCACGGCGGACCGCTCCACCTGTACCGGGAAGCGCAACTATGCGGTACTTCTCCTGGCGGTCAGGCTGGGGCTGAGGGCCTCCGATATCCGCAACCTGCAGCTCGGGAACGTAAACTGGCCCGAATCCCGTATTTCCTTTGTCCAGCAAAAGACCAAGGTGCCGTTGGCACTCCCCCTTCCCAACGACGTCGGGGAGGCCCTGGTCGATTACCTGAAATACGGCCGTCCCGCCTCCGATATCGACCATGTCTTCGTGGAACATAACTATCCCTATAACGGATTGGGCGAAAAGGCCGTCCCCCGGATAGCAAGAAATGCGATACAGAGATCTGGCATCGAGGTCGGCAACAGGAAACAGGGGTCCCATGCACTCCGGCATAGCCTGGCGAATTTCCTGCTCGGGCAGAAAACGTCCCTACCGATCATCTCCCAGATATTGGGGCACGAAAATGTCCAGACATCGATGAACTACCTACGGATAGACATAGGGCAACTGCGACAGTGTGCGCTGGAAGTGCCCATGGTCCCCGAGGAATTTTACGAACAGAAAAACGGGGCGCTCTATGAATAACAAAAGAAAACAAGGTGTCCTGATGCAGTTCATCGGGGACTTTATAAAAATGAGACGAAATCTCGGGTATAAGTCCAAAAGCATGGAATCGAGCCTGAGGGCCTTTGATGCCTTCGCCTATCGGGAAGGGCTGAGGGAGGTCGGCGTTCCCGGGGAACTGGCCCGAAAATGGTGCGAAAGGAGAAGGGACGAGGCCACCGATACCTGGTCGCACCGGACCAATTTCCTGAGACAGTTCTCCATCTATCTGTCGAACATGGGATATGAGGCCCATATACCCGTCAGACCGCCTTCAAGGCACGATAGCTCCTTCACCCCGTACATCTATTCCGCCGAGGAGATAAAAAAGATCTTCCAGGCGACGGACCGGCTCAGGATGCACGACAGGCACGCGAACACCTTGCTCATGGGCATCCCCTTATTGGTAAGGGTGCTTTACGCCACCGGCATCCGTATCGGGGAAGCGGTCCATTTGAAAGTGGAGGATGTAAACCTTGAAGAGAACTACCTGGTGGTAAAAGAAGGAAAGAATGGAAAAGACAGGATGGTTCCTTTTTCCCGGTCGTTGGCAGAAGGATGTCGTCAATATCTGAAGTATAGGAACAGACTTCCCGATCATTGCAACAGGTTCTTCGTGAAATCGAACGGGTGTGAATGCCGGTCCGGTGGATATTTTTATTGGTGGAATAAAATTTTAAGTTCTGCCGACATCAAACATCGGGGCAAAATACCGGGTCCCAGAATACATGATCTCAGACACACTTTCTGTGTGAAATCCATGCATGACATGTCTACGGACGGAAAGGACATATATTATTTCCTGCCCATATTGTCCACTTATATCGGTCATCGATCCATTGCCGCAACGGACAGATACGTAAGAATGACATCGGAAATGTACCCTGAACTCATCGATAAAATGGAGGGCATTTGCTCCTATATCTATCCTACACTTAAAAATCAATAAATATGAAACCAAGGGATTTTGCTAAATATCTTACAGATTTTATGACCGTATACCTGACCGGGGAGAGAGGCTGCTCCGCCAATACCGTGATTGCCTACAGAGATGCCATCGTACTGCTACTTACTTTCTTCAAAGAGCAAGTCGGCATCCCGGCAGAAAAGTTGACTTTGAAGGACATTACCATGGAACGGATCCTGTCCTATTTGGAATGGCTCGAGAAACAGAGGCATTGTTGTCCAAGTACACGTAACGCCAGGCTGGCCGCCATACATGCCTTCTTTAGGTTCCTTCAGTACAGGGCCCCGGAACAGATGGAAGAATGGCAGAGGATTATAGCGATAAAAATCAAGAAAGCCCCAAAACCACGGGTGGTCTATTTGACACGGGAAGCAATCAAACTTTTTTTATCCCGGCCGGATACGGGCACTAAAAAAGGAATGAGGGACCTTGTATTGCTATCTACAATGGTCGAGAGCGGCGCACGTGTACAGGAAATCGCGGACCTCACCCCTTCCAGGATCCATTTTGGAGATCCGACCGTTCTCTGCATTACAGGCAAAGGGAAGAAAACACGTATGGTTCCTTTTTCCGATCAGGCTACCGAGCTACTGAAGAAATATATGGAGAGATATCATTTATCGGAGCCGTACGCCAACGAATATCCCCTTTTTGGAAATGGAAGGCATGGGAAATTATCCAGAATGGGTATATCGGCTATTGTGAAAAAGCATGCTGACAGTGCCCGGAAGATCGATGCGAAACTTGTTCCAACGGGTATCACACCACACTCATTAAGGCATTCCAAGGCAATGCTTATGATGAAATCCGGAGTCAATTTGATCTGTATCAGGGACTTTCTAGGTCACCGATCCGTCAGCTCAACAGAGATATATGCAAGGATAGACAATCAACAGAAGCTTGATGCGATTAATCAAACCTCTCTAGCACCTGCTAATGATGAACTTCCTTCCTGGCAAAGAGACAACGGGCTCCTTTATTGGCTAGAGCATCTTGGTAAGTAAGGCCATCAGAATATTATGTAAAAAAATAAGTCACATAGAGGCTGTGAACCAACAGCTTACGGTCTAATGTTTACATAATGTTTTTGTGTACATAATCCTGATTATGTAAGATTTTACATAAACAGGACAAGGCCCTGGTGGAGAACGCCGTGCACCTTGCCTACCAGCGTATCTACTACCCCTTGCGGGAAATGGTGTTCTTCTCTTTGGCAGATCTGAACCGGGAGATAAAACGCCTGTTGGAAACCTATAACGATCTATTGTTCAAACGAAAGGAGGCCAGCCGCAGGGAGCTGTTCCAATCCGTGGAAAGGGAATACCTCAAGCCCCTGCCCGAGAGTGCGTACGAGCTCAAGGAGTACCGAAGGGCGAAGGTGCAGAAGATGGGTTATGTCTACTTCTCCGCGGACAAAAGCTATTATAGCGTTCCCTACCGCTATATCGGAAAAGAGACCACCATCCATTACACCGGTTCCGTTGTCGAGGTCTATTACCACCAAAAGCGGATCGCCCTGCACCGGCGACATCCGGAAAAAGGCAGATATAATACCAATAAAGAACACCTTAGCAGCACCCATAAATATTATAGTGACTGGAGCCCGGAGTTCTTTAAAAAGAAAGCGGCCCGACACGGCGACCATGTACTGGACTGTGTGGAGGCGATACTCGCCAAGGGGGACTATCCGGAAATAGGATATAAACGGGCCATGGGGGTCATACAGCTCCATAAGGCCTACGGTGCGGAACGCCTGGACAATGCATGCAAAAGGGCCCTGCAGGCAGATGCCGCCACCTATATGCGGATCAGGAACATCCTGAAGAACAACCTGGACAAAAGTTCCCTGTTCTACCGGGACCTCGAAGAGGACAAGAGCCATATCCCTGACCACGGGAACATACGGGGCGCCTCCGCTTATCAATAATAAATAACTTAAATCCAATACATTATGAACAATGAACAGACAATCGAAAAATTGAAACAGATGCGCCTGGGGGCCATGGCCCAATTGCACCTACAGTACGTAAGGGACAACGGTGTGGCCGACATTACCGCAGATGAATACCTGGCCCTGCTCACGGACCACCAGTGGGAGGACCGCCAGAACCGGAAGATCCAACGTTTGTTGAAACAGGCGGGGTTCGCACAGTCCGCCAACCTGGCCGAGGTGAACTATGCCCAGCAACGCAACCTGGACAAGAACATGTTTGCGCGCCTGGGAACCTTGGATTTTATGGCCCGGAAGGAAAACATCATCTTCACCGGAGCCTCGGGAACGGGCAAGAGCTATCTGGCACAGGCGCTGGGGCACCAGGCATGTATGATGGAACACAGGGCCATATACGCCAATACGGCCAGGCTCCTCAAAAGACTGAAACTCTGCAAAGTGGACGGTACCTATCTCAAGGAACTGGACAAGATCCTGAAAACGGACCTGTTGATCCTGGACGACTTTGGCCTACAGAGTTTTGACAACCACGCCCGGGAGGCCCTGATGGATATCATCGATGACCGTTACAATAAGGCCTCCACCATTATATCCTCCCAGATACCCGTATCCGCATGGTACGATATTATAGGGGAAAGCACCATTGCGGACGCCATATTGGACAGGATCGTGAACTCCTCCCATAGGTTGGACCTAAAAGGGGAAAGTTTAAGAAAAGGAATTTTAAAAAACGCTTAACACATTTTTTTTTGTATAATTGAAAGATCTTTCAAAGTGGCACTGTTTGACCGAAACAGGTGGCACCATCACTCCGAAATAGCCATTAGCCAATTTTTATAACAAAGAATTGATGGTTAAGGAATTTCTTCTTTAAGAATTGGTTTAACTTTTTCCATTTGTTAAAAAATTGCTCTTTTTTACCAATTTTTTGACTTTTCCTCCTATCGTAGCCATGCAATGCAACTCAAAATGGCTTAAAATGAGCGAAAAATTTCTAATTTTCGTTTAAACGCAAAAAGTTTGAACCAGTTCTATGCCATGGTTTTTTCAATCATTATTTTATTTGTTAATTGTATTGTTATTTACTTTTTTGATCCCCAGTGTTTTTGACCATCCTCCTTGCATTAAAAATTAATTATAGCGTATTTAAATTTATTGAAAAAATCAGTTATTCTTTATATTTAGTGCATATATTGCCTGCCTTTGCTATAATTAACATTGCGCTTCGTTTTCAGAAGGTCGTCGCTTTTCAAATTGGGTTTGCTTGGTTGGCATCACTTTTACAATTTCCACATTCTACTATTATGTAAATATTAGTAGAAAGGCCAACGATGAAATGGTCTAAACGAATATCATATTATGGTTAAAACTAATATCATTATAAGTCCTTCTGGACAATTGTATGGGAGTGAAAATGTACTCTTAGATTTTCTGGAAGGAAGTAATAAAGCATATGAAATATATGCTCCTAAAGATTCATTATTCCATAGAAAATTAAAAAGTAATAAATATAAAGCTAAAGGATTTGTAAATCTTAAATGGCTATATCTGAAATTGATTTTAAGACTTTTGTTCACTAAAAAAAGCATTTATTTAAATGAAGCTGGACACATTTCATATATTAAACTATTGGCTAAACTATTGCCTTTTCGGAAGTTTGTTGTCTCAGTACGATTATTGGAAGATTGCAATTGTAAACTAAAAAAAATTCCAAAGAATATAACTCTCATTCCCGTATCATATTATCTAAAAAACCAAATATCTACCAATGGTAAGGTAAAGGTGGTATATGATCCATACAAATTATCCAATGAGAATTCATCATATAAAGTGAAATGTGCAACCACTGGACAATTTGTAATCGGTATTGTTGGTCGTATAGTGGAAACAAAGGGATTGAACGCTTTAATCGACATTCTAAAAAAATTGGAAGGAGCGGCAAAGGATGAAATCCTCCTTATTTTCTTTGGAGACTTTGATTTTTCAACCGATTGGTTTATAAACTTTAAAATAGAACTGGATTCCATTAAGGGATTTGGATATGAGTTTGCGGGTTATAAAGAATCCCAAAATGAAATTTATTCCACTTGTGATTTAATTCTTCATCTGAACAAAGTGGAAGCCCTTGGTCGAATTATTTTTGAGTCGATCGATTATGAGACTCCTTTTCTATGTTATAAAGCCGGCGGTACAGGAGAATTGGCAGGAGTTCTAGGTTTTTCAAAAAATACTGTTGAACCGGGGCCAAATAGTGCGGATATATTTAAAATAAAGATTTTGGAAGTAATGAACCATAAGGCAAGTTATGATTTTGCAAGTTCAAAAAAAAAAATAAGTCAAAATTTCAGCCTTAACAGTTATGCAAATCAAATTGAAAAATATTTATGAGTAATAAGAAACAAATGGTGATTTTTCATTTTGCACCTATGGAGCTTTATCCTCCTCTGATAAACTTAGGGACTTATTTATCACAACAAATTAATTCCAATCCCAATGTTCATATTACAATTATTACTACTGAAGCCTCGAAATCCTTAGCTAAAATATATTTGCCCAATATTAGAATAATTCGATACCAAGCGATTGAGCCTAATAAATCTATAGTGAATAAAATAACACGTTACCTACGAATTTATTGGTATACACTCTGGGTTTTGATAAGACTGGGGCCAACAGTTATTCTTTACTTTGAAACCCTTTCCTCCCTGCCTGTAATTATTTATAAAAAGTTGTTTAGAAAGGTAAACGTGTTTATACACTATCATGAACTGGTGACCCTAGAAGAATTGAACCAGGGAAGGATGCTAAACAGTTTTTTAAATAAAATGGAACGAAAGTTTTATACAAAAGCAATTTGGATCTCACAAACGAATTCACAGCGCCTATGCTACTTTAGGAACCAATACAATCTGAATTTAAGACCTGCAATTTTAAAGGTATTACCAAATTATCCTTCACAAACATGGATAGAATCAAAGGCCAATAGTAGCTTCCCCCAAGATGGAATTTTAAGAATTCTTCATATTGGAGTGCTTTCAACTGAAACCTTATATCTAACGGAAGTATTACAGTTCTTTGGGAATAAGAAAAACTTTCAAATCGATTTTTTTTCACATACGCCACATCCTCAAATTTTGGAGGAATTTGCCCAGTATAACAATATTTGCTTTAAAGGAAGTATTGATTATGGCGAAATAATAAAATTAAAAGGAATGTATGACGTTGGACTGGTCCTTTATAAGGGTACATCCATAAATGTAAAATATTGTGCCCCAAACAAGATATTTGAGTATTTGGCTTTGGATTTGGATGTTTGGTGCTCGGATAAGTTGGTTACCGCCCACGATTTCCAAAATGAACGTAATTATCCCAAAATCCTTATGGTGAATTATGCAAGTCTGGAAAATTTTCAATGGGAGACTGCTCTCAATCGAAGGGGATTGGAGTATAAAAAAAGCCCGTATTTTTGTGAAAATTTATATAAGCCACTATGGGAGTCAATAAATCGATTTTTATGAATCGCTAACAATTAAGATCTATTATATTTTATGAGAATTTTGTATATAGGTCAATATTCGGAAGGAACCACCAGTAAAATGAGGGCAGATACAATAAACAGAATATTGATGCCCGAGGTTTTTGAAGTTGTTGACACTAACATTCCTTTTTTCGATACTTTCCATTTATGGAGGACCTTGGGATTTCGCTTTAAGAAGGGTCCGTTGATTAAAAATATTAATTCCTATGTGCTTTCAATATTTAAACTAAATAAAAACAAATCTATTTACGATCTAATCTGGGTTGACAAAGGAGTATTTCTAAAACCAGAGGTCATTTCAGCTTTAAAAAATAGGACGGTAAAACTAGTTCACTTTACTCCGGATATGGCATTCTATGAAAACAGATCCTCATTGTTCTTTAATAGTATCCCTTTTTATGATTTTCTGATTACCACTAAATCCAAGGAACGGGAGTTATATTTAAACCGAATTGAAGCCAATAAAATTATTATGACAACCCAGGGCTTTGATAGCAAAATTCATTACAATATGATTGAATTTAAAGATAGACAAAATGCGGTTTCTTTTGTTGGGTTATGGGAATCTTATAGGGAACAAGTCATTCAAAACCTGATAAATAAGAATATTAAAGTGCTCTTGGCAGGGAAAGGGTGGAAGGGTTTTGTTAAAAGAAATAAACATAATCCCTACTTGGAATTTTATGGAGACGGCTTGTTTTCCCAAGAATATGCCAAGTTTATTTCCTTCACAAAACTCAGTCTTGGACTAATGTCTAAACGCTTTCCCGAACTTCACACCACACGAACCTTTGAAATTCCCGCCTGTGGTACGGCTTTAATATCAGAACGTAATTCGGAAACGAGTAAATTTTTTAATGACGATGAGGTTGTTTTCTATAACGACATTGACGATATGATAAGTAAAATAGTTTATTACTTTAAATATCCAAATGAGCTGGAAAGCCTTTCCAAAAGAGGACATAATAAGGTGATAACCGAAAAGTATGATTATGAATCGATTTTAAAAAAGGTTTTAAATAGAATAATGTCCTAATTATTTTTAGTCAATTGATGACCAAAATTAAGGGCTCTATTAGAATACACTATAACAAAATAATTAAAATTTCCTTTGAATCACATTCTCTTTTTAACAACTAATAATTTGGCCACCAATCCGAGGTTAAAAAAGGAATTAAATTTGGCCTTAGGCAGCGGTTATAGAGCTACAGTACTGACATTTAACTTGGGAAATTGGAGCAATTTGTCAAGTAAGAAGATTGGTATAGAATTGCGAGACAGATATAAGGTTGCTTTTGAGCTAATTGAATTGGACGCAACCTCTGAAACTAGAGTTAACTGGTTATTTTGGGGACTATCCGAAAAATGGGCAAGAAAAATATATCCTATTTTTACTGACAATGTTTTTATCAACGCCTTGGCTAATTCTCGAAGATCTATACAACTGCTAAGTAAAGTGAGAAAATTGTCTATTCAACCGGATTTGATTTTGGCCCATAATATGGGAGCCTTGTACCCGGCCTATTGTTTGGGTAAAACATTTAAGGTTCCATTTATCTTTGATGTGGAAGACTACCATCCCGGAGAAATGCCATCTTCCGATAAGGACAATGAAAGAAAAAGGCGGGAATTTCTTTTAAGGAAACTATTGCCCATTGCCAAAGCGATTACCAGTGCTAGCCCATTAATCGGGCAATATACATTGGATCTGGTTGGTGGACATCACAATCATTCGGTAATCTTAAACAGTTTTCCAGAGTCGGAATTTAATTCTCCCATCACCCATCAATCCAAAGGTGTTGAAGCGTTAAAGCTTATCTGGTTCGGCCAAAAGATTGGACCTGGAAGGGGACTGGAAGAGCTGTTCCAGGCCCTAATCGAAATTTCTCACGTTGATACAGGATCATTTTTGTTGACTCTTATCGGGGAATGGGACGCTAAGTTTAAAACCAATGAATTTTTGTCCTTTCAAGAAGCCGTCGTAGATACATCAATTTCGGTGGAGGTTTTACAACCATTATCACAAGTTGGATTGCACGTACATCTTTCCCATTATGATATTGGTTTGGCGTTGGAACCTGGAAAGGATTTGAATAATACATTGGCTTTATCAAACAAGATAATGACCTACAACCAGGCAGGTTTGTATGTTTTAGCGACCAATACGAAAGCACAATCCCAGTTTATACAGGAATGCCCAGATCGGGGAATGCTATGTGGGCAATCTGCTTCGGAAATACGACTTGCCTTGGAAATATTGTTAAGTAACAAGAAAGCTATTTTTAAAGGAAAGGAAACCCGATTTAAAAGTGGTAGGAAACTGGGTTGGGAACGTGAAGCGATCAAACTAATTAGCCTATGGAACGACGTAGTTAAGAAATGACAAACCCAATCGTAAATAGAACCGTGTTGATCATTTACCCACATTGGCATCCGGCTAATTTGGCGGGTGTACAACGGCCTAGGTTGATTGGTAACCACCTCCTGAAATTGGGGTGGAAGCCCCGTGTACTTACGGTTGAGGAAAAGTATTTTGAAGAAGTTCCCGATCACGATTTTCATAATTCTTTTTCGCCTGATTTTGAAGTCACTCGGGTTTCCGCGTTTAATATTACGAAACCTCGGTTAATCGGGGATATTGGGCTTAGGGCCTTCTGGCAGTTGTACAAAGGGGCTCTCAAGATTATCAGGGAAGAACGTATCGATTTTATATGGTTACCCATTCCCTCTTTTTACAATGCCCTGTTGGGAAGATTGCTTTATGAAAAAACAAAAATCAATTATGGAATAGATTATATAGACCCTTGGGTTCGTGACATTACCAACCAACGCAATATACGGGCGGTAATTAGTCAATGGTTTGCCAAGATATTGGAACCTATTGCCCTAAAAAAGGTAAGTTTGGTAAGTGGGGTGGATACCACCTATTACCAACCCGCCCTGAAACGAAATTTTCCTGGTTTCTTTGACGAAATTGGAAATCTCAAAACAGAATGTATAAATCCATATACATACTCCAAAATGGCACACGTGGGAATGCCTTACGGATTCGACCCAAATGACCACACGGTAACCTTTAAAGATGCCACCCCTCCCTGGGGAAAGGAAAACAAACATAAAATCTGGTTATATGCTGGTGCTTTTTTACCCAATAGCCATTTATTTTTGCAATCGTTTTTTAAAGCTGTCGCAATTCTTAGGCAGGAAGGGCGTTGGGACCCAGATGTAAGGCTTTGGTTTATAGGAACAGGTACTTATCCGTCGAAGCGGATTGCCAAATATGCAGAAGAATTTGGATTGTATGATATAGTAGAAGAAAGAAGGGAACGCTTTCCTTACTTATATGTCTTAAATTGGTTGTCCCGTGCCGATACCGTATTGATATTTGGAAGTACCGAATCCCATTATACAGCCAGCAAGACGTTTCAGGCATTATTAAGCCAAAGACCGTTACTAACTTGCTTTCACAATAAAAGCAGTGCTTTGAACATTTTGGATTCCTGTAATGCTTCCAAATTTTCGGTTAGATATACACCTGGAAATACGGTGTTGGAATTGGAAACCCAATTTAAAAGGGTAATTTTGCAACGGCTTGAGGAAACTGAATGGCAGCCGAATTTAACTCCCTTGGAACAATATTCGGCGAAACATTCCTCCTTAAAATTAGTACGAACACTCGAACAAATTAACCCTAAAGAAGAGATTTTTTAGTGAAAAAACTGGCCATAATTACCACCCATCCCATCCAGTACCACGCCCCCTGGTTTCGGCTATTGGCCACCACCGGAAAGGTAGACCTAAAGGTATTTTATACCTGGTCCCAAACTGTCAATGGCGTAGTAGATCGTACTTTTGGACAAGTTATCCATTGGGATGTTCCCTTGTTGGAAGGATATAAATACGAATTTGTTAAAAACGTGGCCAAGGATCCAGGTTCCCACCATAAAAGGGGAATAGATTGCCCGGACCTTATTACAGCCATTGAGGCCTTTGGACCGGACATTGTAATGGTATTTGGATGGAATTTTAAGAGCCATTTTCAGGTGATGAAATATTTTAAGGGCAAGATTCCTGTATGGTTTCGAGGAGACTCTACCTTATTGGGAGAAAAAGTGGGGTTAAAGCGTTACTTCCGCCGATTATCCTTGCGATATGTATACCGACACATAGATCGGGCCTTTTATGTGGGGTCCGAAAACAAGAAATATTATTTGGCTCATGGGGTAAAGGAAGTGCAACTCGTCTTTGCTCCCCATGCCGTGGACAATAATCGCTTTTTTGATGATGCAGAAGACAATTATGGAAAGAAGGCACAAACATGGCGTATGGAGCTCGGTTATGATGATAATGACATTGTAGTACTTTTTGCGGGAAAATTCGAAAAAAAGAAACGGCCTCATTTTTTGATCAATATTATAAAGGCTGCAAATAAAGTAAGAAAGCATCCCATAAAGTTGCTTTTGGTAGGCAATGGTCCCCAAGTGGATTTATTAAAGTCTTTATCAGTAAACGATAGCAATATTAAATTTTTAACCTTTCAAAATCAAACTTTGATGCCCATTATTTACAGGGTGGGAAATATATATTGTCTACCATCCCAAGGACCGGATGAAACCTGGGGTCTTGGAGTTAATGAGGCCATGGCTTCGGGGCGCGGGGTTATTTTAAGTGATAAGGTCGGTTGTGGGGTTGATTTAATAAGGCCCGACGAAAACGGTTATATTTTTAGGGATTCACAAACTTTGGAAAAAATGCTAATTGAATTAACCATGGAAAAATCTAGGAGAATGGGTGTTTCGGCACAGCAGAGTATTAAACCTTGGGATTTAAAGGTAATTGTGGATGCCATTTTAGAATCACTATAAAAGCATGTTTTTATTTTCTTCAAAAAAAATACTTTTTTTGAATTAAGTTCTTAGACTTTTCACCAACCGACATGAAGGCCTACCAATTTGACAAATTTACCCTTTGTATATTTGAAAAAATTGTACTAGAGACTCATAGAGGTAACTGTAATTTTGAATTTAATTCTGCGCGAACTTATAATGTATTTATTTAAGAATATATCGTAAAAATCAGGTTGATGAATTTCTGGTCCTTAGTAGGAATATTGTTTGTGTTATTTATTACATGGCGCTTTGTTAAGGCCTTGGGCAGTTCCGTCCCTATAATGGAAATGCTTCTGCTCATTGCGGCCCTGCAATGGATTTTGGGTCCCTATCTCAGCTATTTTAACAACTATACCCATTTCAAGTATTATATGTACGTGGAAGAAAACACCTATATGTCCTTTGTAGTACCGGCGTTTATGGTTTTTTCGATTGCAGTGCTTTTTCGTTTGCCAAAATTAGACTTGAATACCTTGAATAGAGCTATTAAATTTGCCCCTTTTGCCATGACCCTTTTTGTAATAGGTGTAATTGCCGACATTGGATATAGTGTAGCGCCACCTGGTTTGCTTTTCTTTTTATTTTTACTCTTACAGTTTAAATTTGTTGGGGCCATTCTATTCTTATTTTCAGAAGATAAAAGAAGTCAATATTTATTCTATGGGACTTTAATTTATCTATTTCTGAATGCCTTGGCTAGGGGCATGTTCCACGATCTTTTACTTTGGGGGGTATTTATGTTTATGTTTTGGTCCTTAAAAAATAAGCCTTCCTTTAAAATGAGAATCGCGATTATTACCGCTGGAATCTTTTTTGCGATGGGAATCCAGTTAATAAAGAGTAGCTACCGAGAAATTATCTATAGCGGCTATAGTGGTAATAAACTGGTTCTTTTTTTAAGTATCCTGGAGGATAAGGTTGTTAATGAGGAAATAACAGAGACCGACGACCAAAATGTGAACATCCGCCTAAACCAAGGTTGGATCATTTCGGCGATTATGTACAATGTTCCCTTTAGGGAACCGTTTTCGGATGGTGGTACCATTACGGAGGCTGTCTCCGCATCTATCTTACCCCGATTTTTGGATAAAAATAAAAAAAGAGCTGGGGGTCAGGAGAATTTTGAAAAATTTACGGGTTTGCAAATAGGAAGAAACACTTCAATGGGGATGAGTGTAATGGGCGAAAGTTATGCCAATTTTGGAGTTTTTGGAGGGATTTTATTTATGGGGGTCTGGGGATTTTTTTTAAGGTGGTATTGGAGAGGGATCGTATTCTTTGTTCATAGATACCCCTTATTGTTATTTTTTGTCCCAATTATCTATCTACAGGTAGTCAAGGCAGAAACCGAGTTAGTGGTGGTCTTAAATCACTTAATTAAATCCTCTATCTTGATCGCCCTGTTTCTCCTATTTGCATCCAAGGTCTTTAATTGGCGTTTACGATGAGGATCGTGTTTTTTTTTAGAAAAAAAATGCCCCAGTTTCATAGTATTGAGGGGGTTTTTGAGGGGGTGATCAAAGAACTCGGCAAGGTGGCCCAAACGTTACGGTTAGAAGTACCTTTTGATGGGGCAGGACCGCGGAGTATTGTAAGGAACCTAAGGTTTTCCCACAAACACAAAGGGAAAATAAACCATATAACCGGTCACGTTAACTACCTGGCTTTTGTGACAGGCAGAAAAACGGTACTTACGATACACGACATTGGTTCAGCCTTTTATGGCAACGCTGTTCATCGGTTGATGATCAAGACCTTTTGGTTTTGGATCCCTGCACTTTTTGTAAAACGGATTACCGTTATTTCGGAATTCACCAAGGGGGAACTGTCTGCCCTTATTCCCTTTGCAAAACACAAAATCAGGGTAGTCCACAATCCGGTATCTCCAATCATTAAGGAAAAACCAAAGATTTTCAGCTCCGATAAACCACTTATCCTATTGATTGGAACAAAACCCAATAAAAATCTGGCACGCACCTTGGAGGCCTTACATGGAATCCCCTGCACCCTATTGATCATCGGTCAACTGACAGAACCGCAACGGAATTTATTGACGGTATATGACCTAGAGTACCAGAATAAATTTGCCATCCCGTATGACGAGGTACTTGCCAGCTATGAAAAGTGCGACCTCTTGTGCTTTGCCTCCACCTATGAGGGCTTTGGCATGCCAATCATCGAGGCCCAGGCAACTGGGCGACCTGTAATTACCTCGAATATTGGGGTAATGCCCGAAGTAGCTGGGGATGGGGCTTGTTTTGTTAACCCCATGGACATCCAATCCATTAGGGAAGGCGCACTTAAAATAATAAACGAAAAACCCTATCGGGAAGACCTCGTTACAAAGGGCCTAGCCAACGTAAAACGCTTTCAAGTGGAAAAAATAGCCCAGGAGTATTTGGCCGTTTATAGGGAGCTGGAGTAAATACCTTAGTCCCCAATTTATCATTCAGAGCGCAGCGAACCCGCCAGAATGAATCCTTCGGGCTGGGAATCCAGCGGAATTAATAATTCCGATTCCGAAACCATCAACTTTCAACCAACAACTGAATCACGGCATCACGGAATAATTGCATCAAGGAATAACGGTATCACCGCATCACGGTTTCACTACATCACGGCATCACGGCATCACTGCATCACTGCATCACTGCATCACGGTTTCACGGCATCACGGTTTCACGGCATCACGGAATAACGCAACAAAACACTCCTAACCCACATTTCCATTTGCGCCAACCCTCTCAATGTTGTAAATTCGCACTTTGTTATTAAAAGGCATTAATTTTTATCCCAAATGGAGCAGTTCCCTTACATTTATAGGAAACTACTTCTCTTTAATTAACTTATTTTGAATGAAAAAAAGCCTGCTACTACTGTGGATCGGAATTTTGGCGATCCAATCTTGTGCTTCTAAAAAGGACATCTACTATTTCCAGGATGCGTATCAAGTCCCGCCAGAAGTAACTTACAGCCAATCAGACATCCAGGTAAACGATATTTTAAGTATACGTGTAACCGATTTGGTTCTGGAAGCGGCGGAACCATATAATAGTACCTCAATCCAAGGAAACAATAATGTTGGGAATACCGAATCCCAGAAACTGACGGGATATCTGGTAGGGAAGGACCATACCATCATGTTTCCTATTTTAGGCGAAATAGATGTTTCGAAAAAGACGCCCACTCAATTGGAAGACTACCTCCGTAATATTTTGAAGGAAGGAGGGCACTTAAAAAATCCGGTGGTAATTGTCCGTATTGTAAATTCTAAGGTAACCGTGTTGGGAGAGGTAAAGTCCCCAGGTACCTACGATTTTTCCGAACAGAGTATTACCCTACCCCAAGCCTTGGGCTATGCGGGTGACTTAACAATCAATGGTGTCCGCAACGATATTATGGTATTTCGAGAGGTAGATGGCAAACGCACCGTAGGCCATATCGACATGACCAGAACCGACTGGTTTAACAGTCCTTATTACCAGATAAAGCAAAATGATATAATCGTGGTAAACCCAAACGGCCCGAAAGTGATGACATCTGGCTATATTCCCAACCTCGGTGCCTATTTGGGTGTTTTTTCCTTATTATTGACCACTGTACTCCTTTTAACCAGATAATCATGTCAGACACCCAAATAAATAGAATCTATGCTGAGGAAAGGGCTAATATTAAGGAAGAGGTATTTAGATACTTGTACTATTGGCCATGGTTTTTACTCTCCTTATTTATTTTCATATCAACTGCCTACATCTATTTGAGGTATACCCCTAATGTCTACCAATCCGTAGCCAGAATCAAGATTTTGGACGAATCCAAAGAATTAGATTTGGGTATAGAGGCCCCTGCCTTGGTGGGAAGATCCAGTTTTAATTTGGAAAATGAGGTGGCCGTCCTTAAATCCATTCGCCTCCTTGCCCAGGTGGTTGAGGACTTGAAACTGACAACGGATTACTATATGCCGGGAAATTTAAGGAATACTACCATCTGGAATCCACCAATCGAAGCAGTGCCTTTTCCACCAGGCAATAACATTGGTGGGACTTATTTGATCGAGATTTTAAAAGATGGATACAAGATTACCAATGAAAATGGATTGGAAAAATCGATAACTACCCACAATCATATCTGGAATACACCAACCAAAGATTTCCCTTTCACCATTTTACCGGCGAACGAACAAGATATAATTGAATATATAGGATTGTCCTATTTGGTGGTATTTAAAAATTTTCAGGGTACGGTTAGGGGACTTTCGGGAAGTTTAAAGGTCCAAGGGGTAGGTCAAGGTAGTGAGATATTGGCTCTTTCCTTAACGGGTGAGAATAAAGCTAAGTCCGAAGCAATCCTTAATAAAATTGTGGACCAGTTTAATTTGGATGGAATCAAAGACCGCCAATTGGTTTCCCAACGTACCGTCGATTTCGTTGATGATCGCTTTGTATACTTGGAAAGTGAACTCGATTCTATTGAGACCAACAAAGAAGAATACAAACAAAAAAATAGTCTTAGCTATATAGAATCCGATGCGGAAATAAGTGTTCAAAAAAAATCCATTTCGGAACAACAGGTGTTCGAAATGGAAACCCAGATTGAGTTGGCCCAATTAATAAAAAGCAGCCTAGATAGGAGTGATTCCTATTCATTAATACCTTCCGATATTGGGATAAACAGTATGGGAATTAATGCTTTGCTTGAAAAGTACAATGCACTTGTCTTGGAACGAGAAAAATTAATGGCCAGTGCTGGGAAGGGTAATCCTTCCCTAGAAATTACTACGTCCCAATTAAAGGATTTACGCAATAACGTGGCTTACTCTGTTGAAGAGTATAAAAAACGGCTGTCGCTTTCCCTAAATCAATTAAAACAAGAGAATAAAACAGTCACTAATTTAGTTACAAGTATGCCCGAAAAGGAAAAGATATTGCGGTCGATCGAAAGGCAACAAAACATCAAGGAAAGTCTATATCTCTTATTATTGCAAAAACGGGAAGAAGCGGCCATTAACCTGGCCATTACCGCACCCTCCATCAAGGTGGTAGACTACGCCCTTTCCAGTGGTGGCCCCATCTATCCCAACAGAAATAAAATATTGGGAGGCGCTCTACTGTTAGGGTTCCTACTGCCCATTGGTATAATATATGCTCGTTTTATTTTAAATACCAAACTAGGCGATAAGCAGGATTTGGAGAAAATAGTACCTGAAATACCCATAGTTGGGGAGATACCGTATATTAAAGATAGAACCACCCGGCAGTTCCTAGATCTGCACGACCGATCCATTTTGGCGGAATCCTTCCGTATCCTAGGAACCAACATCAATTATATGTTGTTGGATACTGATTTTACCTCTGGGAGGGTAATCTATGTTACGTCTACGATCAAGGGGGAGGGGAAGACCTTTGCTGCGGTAAACCTTTCCTTGGCCTATGCCAGTTTGGACAACAAGGTATTGCTAATTGGAGCAGATTTAAGAAATCCACAGTTACATACGTATATGGGGGTGACCAAAAACACCGAGGGCCTGGCGGATTATTTAACCGGGAAATCCGATAATTGGGAACAATCTTTGATGGAAGGGCCCCTGCAAGCACCAAATTACAAGGTGCTTATCGCCGGTGCGGTACCCCACAATTCGGCGGAACTGTTGGCGAACAAACGGTTTAAAAGATTATTGGAAGAGGCCAAAAAATCCTTTGATTATATCGTAATAGATACCGCCCCGACCATCTTGGTGACGGATACGCTCCTGATTTCCAAATTCGCCGATGCTACCCTCTTCCTGACCCGTACCAACTATACGGAGAAAAAACTCCTAAAATTTGCCCACGAATTGAACAAGCACAACAAGCTCAAAAACATGATGTTCGTGATGAACGGGGTAGGGGCCGGTAAAACGAAGGCCTACGGCTATAATTATGGGTATAGCTACGGCTATGGCCCCGATAGCAATGCTCCCAAAAAGTGGTTTAAAAGGGTTTTTAGGGGGTAGGGCTATCTCAACAAATTAACGTCGGAACGGCAAAACCTCCATTTGTCATAAAGAGCGAAGCGAACCCGCCAGAATGAATCTTTCGGGCTGGGAATCCGGCGGAATGGTTAAATCCGGTTCCTATGGATGTGGAGAGGAGTGGACCGGATGGTTTTGGCCGATTCCATGCCCGACTCCGTCATTTAGGTGGGCTCGTTCCTCGGAATGACAAGAGAGGGATAGGAGGACGGATTAAAGTTTTTCGTAGTTTTAAAAGATGTTTCAGGTAGGATATCATACATACTACGTTTATATCATTACAAACAAGAACAAATCGGTTCTCTATACAGGAGTTACCAATTATTTGGCCAAAAGGTTGTTCCAGCATTCTGAGAATATACGATTAAAAAAGAAAACTTTTGCCTCAAGATATAACTGTTCCTATCTGTTATACTATGAAATGAGCCATAACAATTCTAGATACCAACCGAAATGTTTATTGGTGAATTACACCCGCCAGAACGACTCTATCGGGCTGGTCTGACCATTAAAAATCAAATAAAAATCAACAGATGAAAAATATACATGGATACAAGAGGCAATTGCAAGAGAGAAGGAAATTAAGGGTTGGAGCAGACAAAAGAAAATAGAACTTATAAAAACCATAAATCCGAATATGGATTTTTTGGAACACTTATTTCCATACGATAGGGACAGAGGGTATTAAAAACAGGGGTTTGGAACGGCAAATCCCTCCATTTGTCATTCAGAGCGAAGCGAACCCGCCAGAATGAATCCTTCGGGCTGGGAATCCGGCGGAATGGTTAATTCTGGTTCCAATGGATGTGGAAGAGTAGAAAGGATGATTCTGGCAGATTCCTCCGCTGTCGGAATGACAAAAGGGAGTGGAATGACAAAACAGCAAAAAATGACAAAACAAATAAATTAATTAATAACTTCTTCACGGTATCACCGCATCACGGAAAACAGCATCACGGAAAACGGCATCACGGAAAACGGCATCACGAACTAACCAAATAAATGACCAAAAAAAAAATCCTTATCTCAATCGACTGGTTTTTGCCGGGTACCCGCTCTGGGGGGCCGGTGCGCTCCTATGCCAATCTGATCGACCACTTGGGGGAGTACTTTGATTTTTATATCCTCACCCGGGATACGGATTATTGCTCGGATATAGTTTACCCCAATGTGGTCTCCGACGCCTGGAACCGTTGGGACGCCCATACCCAGATCTACTATTTTTCCAAGCAAAATTTAAACAGAAAGAATATCAAAGAGGTGGTGGGGAAGGCGAATTGCGATTTCCTGTATGTAAACGGTATCTACAGCTGGTATTTTTCCATCCTCCCCGTATTGCTTTTTCACAACAAGATTAAGACCATAGTGTCCGCCCGAGGTATGCTCAATCCTCATGCAGTTGGGGTAAAGGGAACCAAAAAGAAATTATTCCTTCGTTTGGCCAACGCCATGGGACTTTATAGAAATGTTTCTTTTCACGCTACCAATCTTCAGGAAGCCGAACATATAAAATCCTTTATCGGCAAGGAAACCAAAGTAAAAATAGCTCCTAACTTGCCCAGGGTGTTGATGGATGGTTTTGTCTCCAAGAAAAGAAATAAGGTAGTCAAATTTGCCAATGTAGCCCGGATTTCCAAGGAGAAGGGGACGCTGAAAATGTTAAATGCCTTCCAATCGGTCAAAAATGAAGTAGTGCTCGATCTTTACGGACCCGTTTATGATGAGAGCTATTGGACGGAATGTAAATCCAGCATTGAACAACTCCCCAATAACGTATCCGTCAATTACAAGGGCAGTGTGGAAGGGGATCAGATCCCGGAGCTATTAAGGCAATACGATTTTTTCATTATGCTGTCCGAAGGTGAAAATTTCGGCCATGCCATCCTGGAGGCTTTTTCAGCCGGATGTCCCGTACTCATCTCCGATGCCACCCCTTGGAAAGGACTTGAAAAACAACAAGTTGGCTGGGATTTATCCCTTAGCAACAAAGCAGAAATAGAACACGCCCTGACCCAAGCAATCCAAATGCAAGATGCTGAATACCAGCAATGGTCACAAAACGCACACGAATATGCCCGCACTTTTTGCCAAAATCCCGAATTAATTGCCTTAAATTTGGCCCTGTTTGAGTGAGTGGGCTTAAGTAATATCATAAATTGTCTGAATTATGATTTATAAGATTAGCTTGATTTATGGATTACACTTTTTCTTAAGGCATATATTTTAATCTAATCCTACTAATCTTTCAATCATAAAAATCCTAATTCAGACCGGAAGCTATGCCTTGCTATAAAGGAGCAGATTGGAATTGGGTAGGAGAACAATGCTCCCCTCTTCAGACAGCACCTGGGATTGGATCCCGACAATAAGTCGGGAGAAAGGGGAGTTTGACAACCGAGTGTTGGGTTTGGTCCTGTCCACTTAACTAGGGGGCAAGGTTTGCGTTTTCAAACCCTCCGTCCCTTTCCGTGCCGTCAGGGACACCTCCCTTTGTCCAAAGGGAGGAGCCTTTAATTTGAGGTTCATAAAACTTGGTATCCAAAAATGAGCAGAAATTAGAATGAAAATTTGAACTGAATGTTAAATAATTTATAGAATCAAATTCCATCTCCGGATCCTGAGCGGAGTCGAAGGGAGGAGAGGGGGTAAAGTAATAAATGAACGTTGGAATTGCTTAAAAGCAGAATTTATTTTTTAAAACACAACCATTAAATTAAATGAAAGATCAATTTATTCTTGGAATAAACGCCTACCACGGGGATTCCTCCGCTTGTATCCTTAAAAACGGGGAAGTTCTTGCAGCTTCGGAGGAGGAGCGGTTTAGGAGGATAAAGCATTGGGCCGGTTTTCCTTCGGAGGCCATAATTTTTTGCCTCAAGGAAGCGGGAATCGATATTAGGGAGGTAGATCATATTACCATCTCAAGAGATCCCTCCGCCAACCTGCACAAGAAGATCTTGCATTCTGCTAAAAATCTAGTGTCGATCAAAGCATTGAAAGATCGTCTGGCCAATACCAGAAAGGTAGTAGGCGTTAAGGCCGAATTGTCCAAAATATTCAACGTAAAAGAAGAAGAAATCAAATGCAAGGTCCACAATGTGGAACACCACCGTAGCCATTTGGCCAGCGCCTTTTTTGCCTCACCTTTCGAGGAGGCCGCCCTGCTGTCCATCGACGGATTTGGGGATTTCACCTCCACCATGATCGCTACGGGAAAGGGCAATAAGATCGAAGTATTGGATTCGGTTATCTATCCCCATTCCGCCGGAATTTTCTATACCTCCCTTACCCAGTATTTAGGATTCCCTCATTACGGGGATGAATACAAGGTGATGGGTCTGGCACCCTATGGAGAACCTAAATATATGGATGAATTAAGACGAGTTATTCGATTGAAGGACAATGGCTTGTTCGAATTGAATCTAAAATACTTTAAGCATGTCAAAGAAGGGGTGAGCATGAGTTGGGAAAATGGAGACCCCCATATCGAGTCCATTTTTTCGGAAGAGCTGGAGCGCCTTCTGGGTCCAGCTAGGCAAGCAGGTGAGGAGCTTACCCAGAAGCACAAGGATATAGCCACGTCTGTACAAAAAGTGACGGAAGAACTGATTTTTCATATCCTCAATCATTTGCAACGGCGCACCGGAATTAAAAATGTTTGTATTGCGGGCGGAGTGGCACAAAACTCCGTCGCCAACGGTAAGATATTGCAGCGCACTGCCTTTGAGGAAGTGTATATTCCTTCCGCCGGCCACGATGCCGGAACCGCAATGGGTTCGGCCCTTTGGCTCTACAACCATATCTTGGAAAACGATAGGTTATCCGCCATTTACAATGCGTACACCGGATTGAAATCCAACAACGAGGAAATCGAAGCCTATCTAAAATCGCAGAAAATCACTTATAAGAGATATGATGAAACACAGTTGATTGATACCGTATCCGATGCCTTGGTAGACGGTGCCGTAGTAGGATGGTTTCAGGGACGGGCTGAATTCGGACCACGGGCGTTGGGACATCGATCCATTTTGGTGGACCCCAGGAGGTCGGATGCCAAGGAACTGCTAAATTCTAAAATTAAGCGGAGGGAAAGTTTTAGGCCGTTTGCCCCTTCTATTTTGGAGGAATACGTACCCGAATATTTTGAGGTTACCGACCGGGTTCCCTTTATGGAGAAAGTATTTCCGATCAAAAAGGAAAAACACAGTGAGATTCCCGCTGTCACCCATGTAGATGGCACCGGCAGGTTACAGACCGTTGGAAAAGGGGATCGATATTACGACCTGATCGAAAGATTCCGCCAGAAGACGGGAACCCCAATCTTGCTAAACACCTCCTTCAACGAAAACGAACCCATTGTCAACACTCCCGCCGAGGCCTTGGATTGTTTTCTGCGGACCCAAATGGATATGCTGGTGTTGGAGAATTGTGTGATTACTAGGAGGAAGGAGTAGAAGTTGTTTTAAGGTGTTTAGTTTTACAGGCCTAAACTGGAGTTGGAAATAGTTCTGGTTATCTTTAATTTGGGGTGGAAGACAAAAGGCATTGCAATATTTTAAAAACGTAATTACCAGCAAGAACAAAAATTAATTTTGGTAGTTGTTTTTTAAGTTTAAAGCAAATTCGCCAAACTAATTCTCGTATAATGTGCATGGGCGAAAGATTATGAACGCAATCTGAAATTCATAAATATTATTAGATAAATATGAGACTGCCATCAATTTAACAATTACGAAATAGCAAGTTAAAATATTAAGTACAATGAAATCATTAAAAACTAAGATTATTCACCAAACTCGGTTATTTCAATCACTTGGTTTAGAAGGATACCTGTCATATAGATTTAGGAAAAATCATATGGTAAAACAAATCATCAATGGAAAAAAGGTATGGATTCGTATTGGAACCATGGATCGGAATGTGGCTACTTCATGTTTTAATGGGGAATTTAATATTCTAGAACCTTTGCTCCCCAAGGAATATTCAGGTGTGATTGTTGATGCTGGTGGATACATAGGCACGGCTGCAATTGCTTTCTCGGAAATGTACCCAAACGCAACGATTCTAACCATAGAACCTTCGGCAGACAATTTTTATGTACTTAAAAAAAACATAACTAAATACCCCAATATTAGGGCGATACATGGGGCCCTAATAGCTTCTGATGACAAAAAAATTACGCTTTACAATCGAAACTCGGGTACATGGGGATTTACTGTTTTAAAGACTCCTGGCGATTGCCCTGAAGCCGAAGAAATTGAAGAGATTCCGGCTATGCGACTTTCTTCGTTGGGTGTTGATATTGAGAATATTGGTATTCTTAAACTTGATATAGAAGGAGGAGAGCATGCTATACTTTCAAATGACTATAAAGATTTACAATTAATTCCAGTTATCATGATTGAGCTTCATGATAGGATTATTGAAGGATGTAGTGATTTGTTTTTTTCCTTCTCAAAAAATCGAACTGTGATAAAAGAAGAAGGAGAGAAATATATATCCATAAAGAAATAGTTCAATTAGTAGCCATCTCTAAACAATTTCACTATCAGAACCAAGTCTTGTTTCTTGAAACCAATTTAAAGTCACCAAATTACGTTGCATGAAAATCTCCATCATCACCGCCACTTACCACAGCGAAGCTACTATCGAGGCCTGTATGTATTCGGTATTGGGGCAGGGCTATTCCAATTTGGAGTACCTTATCCTGGATGGTGGCTCCAAAGATAGGACGTTGGCCAAAGTGGGCCTATGTAAGGACCCAAGGGTCCGGGTGATTTCGGAACCGGACAAGGGGATCTATGATGCCTTGAACAAGGGAATTGCCATGGCAACGGGAGAGGTGATTGGATTTGTACATTCCGATGACTTTTTGGCCAGTCCCGATTGTTTGGCCAGCATGCTGCAATTGTTTGAAACAGAAAAGGTAGACGGTGTCTATGGCGACCTTCATTATGTAGATTCCCAGGAGACGGAACGGGTCATCCGAAACTGGAAAAGCCAACCCTTCCGTCCCGCCTTGTTGGGTAGGGGATGGATGCCTGCCCACCCTACCTTGTTCCTGAAAAAGTCGGTCTACGACAAACACGGGTTCTTTAATCTGGAGTTTAAGATTGCCGCCGACTACGACATGATGTTGCGGATCTTTAAGGACGACACCCTAAAATTTGCCTATTTGCCCCAAGTCGTCACAAAAATGAGGCTAGGGGGAGTGAGTAATGGCAGTCTAAAAAGTGTGATCCAAAAGACCAAGGAAGATTACCGGGCAATGAAAAACAACGACCTGCCCAATCCGCTATTTACCATCTGCGCTAAAAATTTATCCAAAATCCCCCAGTTTTTTACTAAAGGGTGATATCGTGATACCGTGATACCGTGAATCGGTTGTTGGTTGATAGTTGATGGTTGTTGGATACGGGTCTAAGCTTAAACAATACTTTTGGTTAATATAGCATGGTACACTACATACTGAGCCCTAACTACTTCCTTCTACTTTTTTCTAGTTTCGTATTTCAATTTCCGTGATACGGTTTTCCGTGATACCGTGAAGCGGTGATGCTGTTGCCAACTGCTACCCACTACATACTCTGCACTGCTTACTACCATCTACCTTATAGCTCCCCTCTTCAGACGAAGAGGGGTGTCCCGACGGTAACGTTGGGACGGGGAGTTTGAAAACCCGAACCGTTGTATTTAACCCAATAATGGGCCCTAAACGCCAAAACTTGGGCTTTCCATTCCTCCGTCATTCCGCTGATAGCGGAATACCACCTCCCTTCGTCAGAAGGGAGGAGCCAAAAATATTCATAGGTTCATTTTTTGAAAACCAAAGTAAAATCTACGAAAAACATCCCCTTAATCCCCCTACCCGCACTACCTATGGGCAGTTATCATGACAATGAGAAGGAGCTTGGCATATAACAATAATAAGAATGTTAAATTGATAATCGTCAATTGTAGCCCCAATTGTATTATAGGATGTCTGTCAACAGCCTACTACCTTCACAACCATCAACCAACAACCAAAATCACCGCTGTAAATACAAAAACCCTTGAAATTTCAGTCCCAGGTCGTCGAGGGAGACGAGGTAAAAATAAACTCCGGAGGGCAGGCCGGCATTGCGGTTGATGACCAGATCTCCGACGTTGGCAATCCCCCCAAACTGGTCGGTATAATTGTCCATATCAAAAACCTTTAGGCCATTGCGGTCATAGATTTTGATACTGTTATGGGGCGACTGTGCCATCTCGGGGATTATAAGCACATCGTTGATCCCGTCCCCGTTGGGGGTTACTAGGTAGTTGTCCAACGTAAGGAGTTCTTCCGGTTGGTCCTTTACGCCAAAGGTGATGGCGGAGTATCGATCAGGCACAAAATTGTCCGAGGTTACAAACCCCTGGGACAGATCGCCGCCCATGGCGGCACGACCTAGCTGCGTCCACTGTTTTCCCGTCTTGCTCCAACCCACCACGATGATCGAATTTGGATCATCGGTAAGGGCGGAAAGGTTGCTGCGTTCGTTCCAGCTGATCGTCACCGAGGAGGTAACGCTGCCTTCCAAGCGCCAAAATTCCGTTTCGCTAACAAACCCGATGTCCCGCACTTTTGTATCCGTATTAAAATTTTCAGGGAAGGGAATAGGGTGGGAGGGGTTGTCAAAAAAATAGGCACATTTGGCCATGGGGTTCGTTGCGGTGGAATTGAGGATCAGTGGCCGCAATTGACCATCATCCCCAACGGGAAAGGTAAAGTTCTTTTGTTCGGTGACGGCAACATAGCCTTCCACATAGGAAGCGTCGCTTGCGCCCACCTCAAAGGCATCCTTCAGGAAGTTGAAGTAGGTGGCGGACAGGTCCCGGGGGGTAATCACGTTGCCCACGATAAAATTGGCGTTATTCACCACGCTTACGGGAGTCGCTAGGGTCACGCCACGATCGTTGGCGATTTCCGTATCGTAAAAGACGGACATAAACGCCCCTGAGATGGTTATGGCCGTAGTCCCATAAAACCCAACCAGTCCCGCATTTTGGTCGAACACCCCGTCATTGATCAGGTTGGTGTGGATCCCCATCTGTCCACCCTCGTGCACCTGCAGGTTTCCGGAATTGTACAATCCGGTCTGGGCTTGGGTTATCAAGCCTAGGAGCAACAGTGGGATGGAGAGGTATTTTTTCATCTTTAGAGAATGGAATATAGAATAGAGAACAAAGAATCTAGAATAGAGAACATAGAGAATAGACTTGATTGTTTACATAATTCTGAATTCATAATTGGTTTTCCGTGATACGGTGATGCCGTGATACGGTTTCTGATTTCTATTGTTTCAAGTTTCAAGTTTGAAAATCATAATTCATAATTCAAAATACGGCTATTTATTAATATTAGTTTCAAATACCTTAGAGTAATACTTCTGATAAAATGTATATATATTTGAAATACAATCATGTAACTATATTTTC
>JBLWZN010000037.1:0-39077 GCA_048266425.1 Sediminicola sp. | reverse complement strand
TCTTTTTCGCCCATTTTTCGTCTTTTTATCTTTCCTTGGCTGGTCTTCCGCCAAGGCTTCTGTGACACCCGTGCTGTAATGCTACTGTAAAAGGGTGTCAAACGGACAAAAAATGTCTAATTTTCGCTTAAAAGCATAAGGTTTAAACCAGTTCATAAGTAAATTTCAATGTTAAAGCCCAACCAAGAATATGAAACCATCCATATTGAAGCCAAATCTCTTGTTACCTTTATTATTTTTGATGCAAATGTTAATGCTCAGCGCACAGGAACGCCCCAAAATAGGTCTGGTCCTAAGTGGTGGCGGAGCAAAGGGCATGGCGCACATCGGGGTGCTTAAAGCCATGGAAAAAGCGGGTATTTACCCGGACTATATCACAGGAACCAGCATGGGGAGCATTATCGCTGGACTTTATGCCATCGGATATACCCCAGACGAGATCGAAAAAATTGCGTTGGACATCGATTGGGGCTTCGTTCTTTCCAACAACATAAACCTGAACAAGGTCACATTTGAAGAGAAGGGTTTTTATGGGCGCTATATCGCTGAGTTTCCTTTTGAGGACGGAAAGGTTGGCCTGCCGCAGGGAGCTATTGAGGGCCAGGAACTTACCATGTTACTTTGCAGGTTGACACGGGCGGCCAACGGGATAACCGATTTTAAGAAATTCCCTACTCCCTTTGAATGTGTCGGCACTAATATTGAAACAGGGGAACCGGAGATATTTGACTCTGGATTTTTGCCTGAAGCCTTGCGGGCGAGTATGTCCATTCCTTCTATTTTTACACCGACTGAGATTGGGGATAGACTTTATGTGGACGGGGGTTTGGTACGTAATTTTCCGGTTCAGGAGGTTCGGGAGATGGGTGCCGATATCGTTATCGGCGTTTTTGTAAGCAATGACCTTTACAAAAAGGACAAATTGAAATCCATGATATCCGTTTTGTCCCAGTCGGCTTTTGTTTTAAGTGCACGGGATTCCGATGAACAGATGAAAAATGTGGACTTGTTGGTCGTGCCGGATTTGGATGATTACTCAACCGGCAGTTTTAAAAGTACCCCGGAAATCATTGAACAAGGAATAAAAAAGGGGGAGGAGCTATTTCCCCGTTTCCAGGTATTGGCAGATTCCTTAAGGCCAATGGGTCTACGGAAAAAACCGGAACCGCTCAAGGCACCAGACACTTATACTATTTCCGATGTAGAAATCGTAGGGAATAAAGATATTTCTAAAAAGTTGATTTTGCGCAAACTGCAAATAAAACCAGATACCAAAATGTCGGTTGCGGAGATTGAGCAAAAAATAAATACACTTTATGGAACCTTGTATTTTAAAAAAATAGACTACTATATCGATGATGCCGGAAAATTAATTTTAAAAATAAAGGAGGCACCAAAGGGATATTTAAAGTTTGCTGCCCAATATGATACGGAAAACTATGCCAGTCTTAATCTTAATGCCTCGTTCCGAGATTTTTTAGTTTCCAATTCGCGACTGATTTCAGAAGTAAATTTGGCCCAAAATCCAGGAGGCCAACTGAAGTTCTATAAATATCTGGGGGAAAAACAAGGATTGGCGTTTACTCTGGGGACAACTTTGATCCAAACGGAGGCGCCATCTTATGACAACTTGGATTTTTCGGGGGCCATGGAAGAAAGCTCTAGGCAAACCGGACTGCTCAAGGAATTTAGCTCCTTCAGTTATCTGGGGTTCCAATCTACCTTGACTTCCAACCAGACCTTTGGAGTACTTGCCGGATATGCCAAAGACAAATTTACCCCAAAGATTTTGGATGAATTGTACAATGCGGATAGCTTAAGTATTGCCTTTAATAAGATAAAGTTCAAGGAATTGGATCTAAGGGCATTCTACAAACTTAATACCTATGACAAAGTCTATTTTCCAACGGAAGGGTTCTTGTTTTCTGCCAGCCTGGATTATTATTTTGACAGGAAATCCGAGCTGGAACTATATGTAAACGATGAAAAGACAAAATCGGGTACCGAACCTGTTCCTATTTGGAAATTGGACACCAAATTTGGGGTGGCCATTCCTTTTCTTCGAAATTTTTCCTCCCAAACCAATTTTCGGGTTGTGCTCAATGATGCCGGTAGCGAGGTGGACAACCTATCCCAAAATACCTTTATAGGAGGTTTTTTGCCAAGGGGGCAAAACGTGCAGCAGTTTTGGGGCGCCGAGAATAAAATATTTAGTGCTTCCAATTTCTTTTATGCGGCAAGCCAGATCCAATGGAATCCTTTGCACAACGTCTATTTTAATTTAGGGGTAAACTATCTGGATCTGGAATACCCAATGGCCTGGTTTAATATGGTTGGCAATGTGGAAAAGGAACTGCATCCCAAGCGATTTGGCGTTATGGCGGCTGGTAGTTATCAGACGATTATTGGCCCCATCTCCATTGGGGTGTCCAAAGATCAATACCTTAGCGGGGTTGTCGGGTTTTTTAACATTGGGTTTTATCTAAATCCACAGGCACAGGAATAAAAATTATCTTAAATATACACAACAGGTGGCCTTTAACCGTGCCTTTAAAAAAAATAATTTGTACTTATCGGTGCATCGACTACCTTCGTAAGGTGACGATGAAACAAAATTTTAACGTAAAATAATTAGATGGAAGTTCTTGGTATTGATATTGGAGGTTCGGGCACAAAAGGAGCCCTGGTAAATATAGAAACCGGGGAAATGGTTACGGAAAGACTGCGGATACCGACCCCAAAATCCAGAAAACCCGAGGAAATGGCGAAGGTTGTGGCTCAGATAGCCAAGGAATTCAATTATTCGGGCCCTGTGGGCTGCGGTTTTCCAACGGTTATAAAAAATGGGATCTGCAAATCCCCGGGAAACCTCCACAAGTCCTGGCTCAATGTAAATGTAACCGAATTGTTTAGCAAAACCACAGGGTTGCCATTTACCGTAATCAATGATGCGGATGCTGCGGGCTATGCTGAAATCCAGTACGGTGCCGGCAAGGGCAGGAAGGGCTTTGTCGTTATGATTACTATAGGTACCGGCTTGGGAAGTGGGGCTTTTCTTAACGGAAAATTGATTCCTAATTTTGAATTGGGCCAAATTCCGTATAAAAAATTCGATAAAATTGAATTGTGGGCAGCTGCATCGGCCAAGGAACGGGAAAACCTGTCTTATAAAAAATGGGGCAAGCGCTTTAACAAATTTCTAAATTTTGTTGATTTGATCATTTCCCCTGATCTGATCATCCTCGGGGGAGGAACTTCCAGCGATCTGGATAAATTCGAAAAATATTTAACGATAGAGACCCCTGTGGTGCCTGCGGAAATGTTGAACCATGCGGGAATCATAGGGGCGGCAACTGCCGTGGGCCGATAAAAAAACCTGTCGGATTTGGAATGTCCGGCAGGTTTCTTTCAATGCTCATTTACGTGGGTTAAGCTATTTTGTTGCGTTTGCGGTCTACTTCCTTCAAATATATTTTTCGAAGACGTAAATGCTTTGGAGTAACCTCTACATATTCGTCCTTTTGAATGTATTCCAAAGCTTCTTCCAAGGAAAATTTTATGGCCGGCACGATCTTGGCCTTGTCATCTGCACCGGACGAGCGTACGTTGCTCAGTTTTTTGGTCTTGGTTATATTGATGGTCATGTCGTCACCGCGGGAATTTTCCCCAATGACCTGTCCTTCATAAATATCCTCTCCCGGATCTACGAAAAATTTACCACGATCTTGTAGTTTATCGATGGAATAAGGTATGGCCTTCCCGTTCTCCATGGAAACCAGGGAGCCGTTTTGCCGTTGTGGAATATCGCCTTTCATGGGTTGGTATTCCAAAAAACGGTGTGCCATGATTGCTTCTCCGGCCGTTGCGGTCAACAATTGGTTTCTAAGCCCGATTATACCCCTTGATGGAATTAGAAATTCACATATCATCCTTTCCCCGCGGGATTCCATACTTATCATTTCCCCTTTACGGATAGAAACCATTTCGACGGCCTTGCCAGAAACTTCTTCGGGCAGATCGATGGTAAGTTGTTCCACCGGCTCACATTTTACCCCGTCGATCTCCTTTATTATGACCTGGGGCTGTCCGATCTGAAGTTCGTACCCTTCCCTTCTCATAGTTTCGATCAATACGGAAAGATGCAGTACGCCCCGGCCGAAAACCAAGAATTTGTCCGCACTATCGGTCTCGTTTACCCTTAGGGCCAAGTTTTTCTCCAGTTCCCTTTGCAATCGTTCCTTGATGTGCCTGGAAGTTACGAACTTACCATCCTTTCCAAAAAATGGGCTGTCGTTTATGGTAAACAACATGCTCATAGTTGGTTCGTCTATAGCGATGGTCTTTAGTTGCTCCGGACTTTCGAAATCGGCAATGGTATCACCGATCTCAAAACCTTCCAATCCCATTATGGCACCTATATCGCCAGCGACGATCTCCCGAACTTTAGAACGACCTAGTCCTTCAAAGGTGTAGAGCTCCTTTATTTTAGTTTTTACTATGCGACCATCCCGTTTCACCAAGGAAATTTGTTGTCCCTCCTTGAGCGTGCCTCTTAGCAACCTACCGATGGCAATACGACCGGTAAAAGAAGAATAATCCAAGGAAGTGATCAGCATTTGCGTATTTCCTATTTCCGGTTTAAATGTAGGGATATGCTCAATTACCATGTCCAAGAGCGGTTCAATGGAATCCGTTGGATTTTTCCAGTCATCGCTCATCCAGTTGTGTTTCGCAGAGCCGTACACGGTTGGAAAATCGAGCTGCCATTCTTCGGCACCCAATTCAAACATCAGATCAAAAACCTTTTCATGTACCTCTTCCGGGGTGCAGTTTTCTTTGTCGACCTTATTGATCACCACGCAAGGTTTTAGTCCAAGGTCGATCGCTTTTTGCAATACAAATCGTGTCTGTGGCATGGGGCCTTCAAAGGCATCCACCAACAAAAGTACGCCATCGGCCATGTTCAATACCCGCTCTACCTCCCCGCCAAAGTCGGCGTGTCCAGGAGTGTCGATAATATTGATCTTGGTATCCTTATAGATTACGGAAACGTTTTTGGAGACAATGGTTATACCTCTTTCCCTTTCAAGGTCATTGCTGTCCAAGATAAGGTCGCCCGTGTTCTCGTTATCACGGAACAGGTGGCAATGGTACATAATTTTGTCTACCAAGGTGGTTTTACCGTGGTCTACGTGGGCAATGATAGCAATGTTTTTTGTTGTCGACATACTTGATTTTTAAGCACTTAGGCTATTAAATACATACCTTTTCTGAGATAGGCGGGTGCAAAGATACTGCTAATTTTTGGAGTAGGGTAAAAAGGAATGTTATTTTTATCGCATTGATATTGAGCAGCTTTGACACCAGTACATATTTTATATGGCCCAAGATTGTATATGACCTCTATTGCTCATCTGCGGATGGCCCATAACTACCGGGCACAAAAATATCGTTCAGCCTGTAATAAACGCCCAACTGTGCCCTATGGTGGGTAATTTGTTTAAATGCATGCCGGATAGCACCGTATTTGGACCATTTTTGGAATACCATATCGCCTTGGCGGATGTCCCAAGTGCCATCGAATTGTTCAGGGGTTAAGTTTTTTAGCGTTTCCGCTCCTTTTTTATAATCCTCCTCCAGCTTTTTTTGCAGCTCCGATCTAGTGCTTATGTTCGGCTGTTTGTAAGGAGTTTTCGCGAAATCCAAATATTCCGTTTTCATGATAAAATCTGGCCAGGCAAATATTTCAACAATATGAACCGCAAGAGTTTTCATGCTCATGGATTTTTTGTGTGGTTTCCAGTCGTTTTTGTCTTCGGGATAGTGTTCCAAAAACTTTTTGGTGATTTCATATTCCGATTTCAGTTCTTTTTGAAGTTCTTGAATAATGTCCATATTGTCTACGTTTTACGTTAATTAAACCCTCTAAAATTACTAAATTTTGACCGCAAATTGTGAAATTATTGGTTAAAAGAATAGTCCTAGAGGAGTTCGATTTCTATCCTGAACCAAAATTTGGTTAGAAGCCTTATCTTTGAAAAAAGATATATATGCAGTTAGATCTAATTCCTCAAATAAAACACGCTAAAGGCGATAATTTTTTTCTGCTCTGTGGTCCTTGTGCCATCGAAGGAGAGGAAATGGCCCTTCGCATTGCCGAAAAAGTTGTTGGGATAACGGACAAATTGAAAATCCCCTATGTATTTAAGGGTAGCTTCAAGAAGGCCAATCGCAGTAGGGTAGATTCCTTTATGGGCATTGGGGACGAAAAGGCCCTGCGGATCCTGAGGAAGGTATCCGAAACTTTTAAGGTGCCTACCGTAACGGACATTCATGAGGTTTCGGATGCTTCTATGGCGGCAGAATATGTGGATGTGCTACAGATTCCTGCTTTTTTGGTGCGCCAGACCGACTTGGTGGTCGCCGCAGCCAAAACAGGTAAGGTCGTCAACCTTAAAAAAGGACAGTTTATGAGTCCGGAGAGCATGAAACATGCCGTACAAAAAGTACTCGATTCGAGTAACGAGCAGGTAGTGATCACCGATCGTGGCACCATGTTCGGCTACCAGGATATGATCGTCGACTTTAGGGGTGTCCCTACTATGAAACAATACGCCCCTGTAGTATTGGACGTAACCCACTCCCTACAACAGCCCAACCAGAGCAGCGGGGTAACGGGGGGAAGGCCCCAACTCATCGAGACAATTGCCCGGGCGGGTATCGCTACCGGGGTGGACGGAATTTTTATGGAGACCCATTTCGATCCCGCCAACGCGAAAAGTGATGGTGCCAACATGTTACATCTGGACCATCTTGAAAAACTGTTGACCAATTTGGTGGCCTTGAGGAATACCGTTAACGGATTGCAATGAACGCATAACATGCTCAACAATAAACTACCGAATTTTAAATTGCCAAATATATGAGAACGCTAAGGTCCTATGGCATTATGGCTACGATTTTGATTCTGGCTTTTTCCTGTGAGGAATCGGATCCCAAATCCAGCCCTGATACCCGGCCCAACATAGTCTTTATCATGTCCGATGACCACGGGTATCAAGCCATCAGTGCGTATAGCGATAAATTGATCCAGACCCCCAATATTGACCGGATTGCAAAGGAAGGTATGTTGTTTACCCATGCCAGCGTAACCAACTCCATTTGCGCACCCTCCCGGGCCGTGATCCTTACGGGAAAGCATTCGCATATCAATGGGAAAATAGACAACCTTTCCCCTTTTGATACCACCAATGTAACGTTTCCGCAGCTGCTTCAGAAGGCTGGCTACCAGACCGCTATGTTCGGAAAATTGCACTTTGGCAACAATCCCAAAGGATTCGATGAATTTAAGATCCTGCCCGGACAAGGGGAATATTACAACCCCGAGTTCATAACGCAAAAGGGCGACACGACCATTGCTGGCTACGTGACCGATATAACGACCGACCTTACGTTAGATTGGCTAAAGAACCGAAGAATAAAGGACAAGCCGTTTTTGTTGATGTACCTCCACAAGGCTCCGCACCGATCCTGGCTGCCCAAGGAAAAATATTACAAGGAATTCACCAAGAAGACCTTTCCCTTGCCGGCGACACTTTTTGACAATTACAACACTCGGGGCACCGCTGCAAAAACTGCCGAAATGGGTATTCTTAAGCATATGACCTTGGTCTATGACGATAAATTGACCCCGGAGACCATGAATGAACTGGGGCTAAAGGATTGGAACGACCTGGCCCCGCATTTAGGACGGATGACCCCTGCGGAAAGAGCCTCATGGGATTCGGTTTATGGACCGATAAACGAGGAATTTAAAAAGCTATACCCAACCATGAACGATTCTGCGCTTACCGTTTGG
Source organism: Sediminicola sp. (assembly GCA_048266425.1). GTDB lineage: Bacteria > Bacteroidota > Bacteroidia > Flavobacteriales > Flavobacteriaceae > Cerina. The sequence continues at coordinate 31,219 of JBLWZN010000037.1, read as the reverse complement.
AAATACCAGCGTTATATGCAAGATTATTTGGGTACAATAGCCTCCGTGGACGAAAATGTGGGTCGATTGCTCGATTATTTGGATGAAAATGATCTCAGCAAAAATACGCTTGTAGTGTACACCTCCGATCAAGGTTTTTATTTGGGAGAGCACGGTTGGTTCGACAAACGATTTATGTACAATGAATCCTTTAAGACTCCCTTATTGATCAGGTGGCCTAACGTCATAAAACCTGGAATAACAGAGGATGAGTTGGTCCAAAACCTGGATTTTGCCGAGACCTTCCTAGATATTGCAGGGGTCAATATTCCCGGCGATATGCAGGGGAAGAGTTTGGTACCCTTGTTAAAAGGTGAAAAGGACAAGTGGGACCGGGATGCGGTCTACTATCATTATTACGAATATCCGGCAGAGCACGCCGTAAAAAGGCATTACGGAATTGCAACCAAGGACTATAAGCTCATCCATTTTTATTTTGATGTGGACGAATGGGAACTTTACGACCGGAAAAAGGATACGCTGGAAATCAACAATGTATACGATGACCCCACCTATGCACCTGTTGTTAAGGAAATGAAGCAAAAATTGATCGATATCCGGAAAAAATACAAGGACTCGGATAGTTTGAGCAATCATTATATCCAAATCTACCGGGATAAAGGGTTGATTAAGTGATGTCCGTCTATAAAGTCCGATAACTGCGTTATGCTTGTTTTTGAAAACAGTCATTTACACAAGTAAACTCCTTGATTTTCAAAACTTCGCAAGCCTTGTTCTCGAACTTTCTAGTTCAGACACACGGGTGTATCAATAAGGGACTTTTCGGTAGGCAGGTTGCAGAAAGTATTTCTGGTAAAGTGATGATTTTCGATAATATAACTGTTCAAAGTTCCATGTTCAAGGTTTCATCTTTGTATACTATAAACGATTATAGAGGTTAGTAGATAGATTCATAGCCCAACTGTACTAATAATATAATTTAATGGGCCCTCCCCTTATTAGCGAGGGGAGCCAGCCCTACAAAATCATTCTGGCGGGGTGCCGAAGGCGGAGGGGTCAACAAGAGTAATTATTTTGTGAAATTTGATTTTTTAGCCTTTTGCCAAGCAAACAATTATTATGGTTATGAAATGAGCCATAACCATCTTTGATACCCACCGAAATCGAAGATTCACGAACACCAACGTGTAAAATAATAAGTAAGTGAGTAAATGAATATTAGCGAATTACACCTGCCAGAATGATTCTGTCGGGCTGGTCTGACCTATAAAAAGCAATAAAAATAAACGGATGAAACTATACTTTGCCCCCTTTTTACTCTTAGTATTTACCTTGTCTGGATGTACTGGAAGCGCTTCCAAAAAAGTGGTGAACGAGGTTCCCACAAAAAGCGGTTCAACACTGGAAAATAGCCAGAATATAAACAATGATTTTGGCCCCAACGCAAACATTGTCTATTTTAAGGGTGTTGGCACGGAGCCCTTTTGGGGCGTAGAAATTTCTGGGGAAAGTATAAAATTCACTTCCTTGTCCGAAGGTTTGGAGACGTTCGCCCTACCGGTAGTGGAACCTGTTAGGGCCGCAGATGCCAATGTTAAGCTCTACCGGGCCCGCACCGAAGCAGGGGGCTTAACTGTGCAAATCGCGCAAGGGGACTGTTCCGATGGCATGTCCGATAAGAATTATGGGTACAAGGTTACCGTTCGGATAAAACGGGGAATCGACACCGATTTTAGAGCCTTTGAAGGTTGTGGCGACTATATTACGGATTATCGGCTGCACGACATCTGGGTATTGGAAAAATTGGGAGGGGAGAACATTACGGCTTCCGATTTTCCCGCTGAATTTCCAAACTTGGAAATAAACGCAAAAGAGAACACCTTTTTTGGCTTTAGCGGTTGTAACCGAATAACGGGGACCATTTTCTCCGAAAGGGAACGGTTGCGGTTTTCTGCGGCTACCACCTTGATGGCCTGCCCGGATACCGAGGAGGCCCAATTTATGAAGGCGTTGAAATCCACCACCACGTACAGCATATGGAACAACAGGCTGACCCTCTCCAATCCCAATGGGGTACTATTGGTGTTCAAAAAAGTAGATTAAGTTTTTTATAAGAAAATAAGTCATTAAGTTTATTGCCTTAATTATATAGTTATGGAAGAGAGAATGATGATTATAGATCCGCACGTACATATGACCTCCAGGACTACGGACGATTATGAGGCTATGGCCGCTAATGGGATAGTTGCGATTATAGAACCTTCTTTTTGGCTGGGCCAACCCCGGACCCAAGTGGGTTCTTTTCAGGATTATTACAGTAGCCTGGTAGGATGGGAGCCTTTTAGGGCCAGCCAATTTGGGATAAAGCACTACTGTACCATAGGGCTCAATTCCAAGGAGGCCAACAACGAGGCGCTGGCCGAACAGGTCTTAGAATTGTTGCCCCTTTACCTGCACAAGGAAAATGTGGTGGCCATTGGGGAAATCGGTTATGATGACCAAACCCCCGCCGAGGATAAATATTTTAGGATGCAGTTGGAGCTGGCCAAGGAAATGGGAATGGTGGTCCAGGTACATACGCCCCATAGGGACAAAAAGGCAGGGACCATTAAAAGTATGGAAGTCTGTTTGGAACACGGCATTGATCCCTCTATGGTGGTTATTGACCACAACAATGAAGAAACCGTTAAGGATGTTCTGGATCGTGGATTCTGGGCCGCATTTACAATATATCCCAAAACCAAAATGGGAAACGAACGGATGGTGAAGGTGGTAGAAAAATACGGCAGTACCGGCATTATTGTGGATAGTTCCGCCGATTGGGGCGTTAGTGATCCCCTAGCGGTGCCAAAAACGGCATCCTTAATGCTCAGAAGTGGTATTGACCGGGCAGACGTGGTAAAGACCTGTTACCAAAATGCCCTCGATATCTTTGGCCAAAACGGTAGGATGAAAGAATCTGATTGGTTGCAGGCCAAAGGGGTCGATCAATCCCAGCTGTTTAACGATAACAGTGTCCTTAGGGGCCAACAACCAAGGAAGGATTCCGAAAAAATCCTCTAGTGTCAAGTTAAAGCAGCAATGAACCTTAAAGCCTACGCCCAACTTGCCCGTCCAGCGAACCTGCCTACCGCTGCTGCCGATATTTTGGCCGGGGCGGCCATCGCCGGGGCTTTCATTTTAAATGACCAAGGAAAAATGGTGGAGCTCCCATTTGGAACCCTTCTTTTGTTGGCAGCTTCATCCGTATTTCTCTACGCCGCCGGCGTAATTCTCAACGATGTATTCGATTTTAAACTGGATCAAATTGAGCGACCCGAAAGACCGATTCCCTCCGGCTGGGTTACTTTAAGGTCCGCTGCCATTTATGGCGCTATCTTATTGTTGGTCGGGGTTATCTTGGCTTTTGTGGCCAATGGCCTAAGCGGGACCTTGGCACTGCTATTGGCGGTGTCCATTTTGCTTTACGATGCGATCGCCAAACACCATGGTTTTTTTGGGCCATTGAACATGGGAGTTTGTAGGGGGCTTAATTTGTTGCTGGGAATTAGCATCTTTGGTGCTTTGCCCCATTGGTGGTTTGCTTTTGTCCCTATAATCTACATTGCATCCATTACCTTGATAAGTAGGGGGGAAGTCCATGGAAATAATAAAAAGCACATAATTTTTGCAGGGGTATTATATGCCGTGGTAATTTTTTCGGTTCTTGGACTTATGGCTTCAAGTGGGCGGTCTTTGCTGTTTGTAGTTCCTTTTCTGACAATTTTTGCCCTAGCGGTATTTTCGCCTTTATTTAAGGCTTATCGGGATAATTCGCCGGAAAACATCAAAAAAGCGGTAGTTGCAGGAGTTCTTTCACTAATTTTACTCGATTCGGCCTTGGCCGTTGGTTTTTCCCATTGGTGGATTGGGGTGTTGATCATCCTATTGTTACCTTTGTCATTGGGGCTGTCAAAATTGTTTGCGGTCACATAAATATGGATGTAAAAAGTTTAAATGGGTTTGTAATATTTTTACTTTGGCAGGTAGAGTCTTTTGTGTTTCTTCCAGTAGGGAAGCGGTCTGAAGCCTTTCGCCGGACAACAATTTTGTCAGATGAAAAAATTTAATGCTATTCAGCAATCCTTTAAGGTAGAATATAACTACCAATTGCAATTTACCCAGAACTTGTTCGGCTTGGATAATCCGCTGTTGCGTGATATTTTTTCCAACTACCGGAAAAAAGGTGCGGTAAAGGTGTTATTTGTGGTAGATGATGGGGTAATTGTCGCCCACCCGACTTTAAAGGATAAGATTATTGCCTATTGTCAAAAATTCGCAGATCGGATAGTTCTTACCCAGATCCTTGAGGTCACTGGGGGGGAGGAGACCAAAAACGATCACAATAACGTGCTGAAGGTGCTGCAAGGGGTAAATGATAGCCATATAGACAGGCATTCCTTTGTGGTCGCCGTTGGTGGAGGGGCAGTAATCGATATGGCGGGATATGCGGCAGCCATTGCCCATAGGGGAGTTAAGTTGATCCGTATCCCAACTACTACGCTCTCCCAAAACGATTCTGCCGTTGGGGTAAAAAACAGTGTCAATATTTTTAACAAGAAAAATTTTCTGGGCACGTTTGCACCCCCTTACGCCATTATCAATGACACCGATTTCTTGCATACCCTTGAACATAGGGATTGGATCTCGGGAGTGGCAGAGGCCGTAAAAGTTGCCCTGATCAAGGACGACGTATTTTTTGGGTTTTTGGAGCAGAACGCGGCTGCCCTCCATGACCGGGAAATGGAACCCATGGAATACCTTATCTACCGTTGCGCCGAAATGCACATGGAGCATATAGCCCAAGGCGGTGACCCCTTTGAGAGTGGATCCTCCCGTCCTTTGGATTTTGGTCATTGGGCGGCCCATAAGCTGGAGTACATGACGGCGTATAAAATGCGCCACGGGGAGGCTGTTGCCGTAGGGATGGCACTGGATCTTACCTATGCCCATTTGATAGGACTTATAGATGAACCGACCCTGAAACGCATTATCAATACGTTGGAAACCATTGGCTTTGAGCTGCACATTCCATTCGAGAAGGAAAGCGATGTCAATGTATTGCTGGCCGGGATAGAGGAATTTAGGGAACATTTGGGAGGTAAACTGACCATTACACTTATTTCCAAAATTGGAACCAAACACGACGTACACGAGATAGACCTACAAAAAATGAGGGAAGCCATTCGTCTGTTGAACAAACTTTGTCAGTCTAAAATATGCTAGTCAATAATTCCTACCATCTAAGTTATTGTACCAATATTCATCCCGGGGAGAATTGGGAGCGGACTTTCAAGAGCCTAAAATCCTATGTTCCCAAGATAAAGGCCGAAGTTGCCCCCGACCAGCCTTTTGGATTGGGTTTGCGCTTGTCCAATACCGCCAGCGAGGAACTCAATGAGGGATATCATCTAGAGCATTTTAAGAAATGGTTAGAGGATAATGAATTATATGTCTTTACCATGAACGGGTTTCCCTATGGCAATTTTCACAACCAAAGGGTAAAGGAGGACGTGCACGCCCCAGATTGGACTACCAAGGAAAGGTTGCATTATACCATGCGTCTGTTCGACCAACTTGCAATTTTATTGCCGGATGGCATGTCCGGTGGAATTTCTACCTCGCCCATCAGCTATAAACATTGGCATAATTCGTTCGAGGCCTTGGATATGGCTTTTACCCTGGGTGCCGAGCATTTGGTGCAGCTTATTGTCCATTTGAAGGAAATCGAAGTTAATACTGGGAAGCATCTCCACTTGGATATTGAGCCCGAGCCGGACGGACTTTTGGAAAACAGTGATGAGGTGGTCCACTTTTTTGAAAATTATCTGATTCCGATGGCCAAGGTAATCTTGGAAAGGGAATTGGGGATCGACGGTAACAAGGCAAAATCCATGGTATTGCGTTACATAACCGTTTGCTATGATGTTTGCCATTTTTCCTTGGCGTACGAGGAACCCGAAATGACCCTTAGGAAATTTGCCGATCACGGAATCCAGGTCGGCAAAATACAGGTAAGCGCAGCACTTAAGATTATTTTCGATTCCGACAACAAGGAGAAGATTTGGGAAGCGCTGGCCCTGTTCAATGAACCTACCTATCTGCATCAGGTAACCGAAAAGGTAGGGGACAAGGTTAAGACGTATAACGACCTCCCCGTTGTTTTACAAGACAAAAAGGATTTCACCGAATTGAGGGCCCATTTTCATGTCCCCATCTTTTTGGATCGATTCGATTTGTTGCAATCCACCCAGGACCAAATTCTAAAGGTAATCGCATATTTAAAAAATCATAAAGTAACCGATCAATTGGAAATTGAGACCTATACCTGGGACGTCCTTCCATCCGATCTTAAGGCACCGTTGGAGCAATCCATTATCAGGGAAATCCAGTGGTTAAAAAATAAGTTGTAAAGGAGATTATGAAGAAGACTGTAGTACTCGATGTGGTTGGACTTACAAACGGACTTATCGGGGAGTACACGCCGTTTATAAAATCGTTTTTGGAGAAGGGGAAGGCTGCCACGATCACACCGGTACTTCCTGCGGTTACCTGTACCGCCCATGCCACCTATCTTACAGGTAAAACACCGGGGGAACATGGAGCTGTGGGGAACGGTTGGTATTTTAAGGATGAACATGAAGTAAAATTTTGGAGGCAATCCAATACCTTGCTCCAGGCCGAAAAAATTTGGGACAAACTAAAAAGGGAGCATGGAAATTTTACCTGTGCAAACCTTTTTTGGTGGTTTAATATGTATTCGGGGGTTGATTTTAGTGTAACCCCAAGACCAAATTATTTGGCCGATGGCAGAAAGATTCCCGATGTGTATTCCCATCCGGCGGAGCTACGGGATACCCTTCAAGGGGAATTGGGTACGTTTCCCCTGTTTCATTTTTGGGGCCCGAAGACTTCTATCAAATCCACACAGTGGATTGCGGATGCGGCCATCAAGACAGATAAATTGCACGACCCTACCTTAACCTTGGTCTATCTGCCCCATTTGGATTACAACATGCAGCGCCATGGACAGAACCTGGATTTAATAGCGAAGGACCTTGGGGAAATCGATGGAGTGGTAAAGCAATTGGTAACATACTATCAGCAGAAAAAGGACACCAATATCATTTTACTTTCCGAATACGGTATAACCAATGTAAACCATCCCATCCATTTAAATCGGGTTTTAAGAAATGAGGGATATATAAATATTAGGATAGAACGTGGACTTGAGTTGTTGGATGCCGGTGCCAGTGATGCATTTGCGGTAGCCGACCATCAAGTGGCCCATGTCTATATCAAAGATCCCTCATTAAAACCCAGGGTAAAGGCTTTATTGGAAAATGTGGAGGGGGTTGAAAAGGTTCTTGAGGGCAACGATATCGTCAAGGCCAAATTGAACCACGACCGTTGTGGGGACTTGGTGGTTTTGGCAGACAAGGATTCCTGGTTCACCTATTACTTTTGGTTGGACGATAAGAAGGCGCCGGATTATGCCCGGATGGTCGATATCCATAAAAAGCCTGGTTACGATCCCGTGGAAATGCTCACCGACCCCAAGGATAAGCTTGTGATGCTCAAGGTGATCTGGAAACTGTTAAAAAAGAAATTGGGCTTTAGGTCGGTTTTGGATATTATCCCTTTGGATGCTACTTTGATAAAAGGATCCCATGGAAGGATCCCCGAGAGCAAGGAGGACTATCCTATCTTGATCACCAACAATACCGGGCTCGATTTGCCGGGCACAATAGATGCCACGGATGTTTTCGGGGTGTTGGAGCGACATGTATCGGCAACTTCCGGCAATCGCACTTAAGAGAATTAATGTTGTTAAATTTTGTGGGGTATAACCCTGTCTTGGAATTCTTGCTTCTACTACATCACAGAAATAGGGGAATTTTTGTAGTATTTATTACTTCGTTCATAACAAAGTAACTTTCCATATGTCTTATATTTTTTATCGAGGCCAATTTCTTAAAATTGAATTCGTGGTAATGGTCAATATCCTTTGCGTAAACTTTTAACTGAAAATCAAACGCCCCGGTTACGTGCAGACATTCCACGACCTCCGGTATCTTCTTGATTTCGTTCATAAAGGCCAACGCGCCCTCTCCGGAGTGTTTTTCAATGCTTACGGAAACCAGTACCATTACATTGAGCCCCAATTTTTTTCTATCCAACAAGAACACTTCTTTTTTAAGTAGGCCCAACGCGTTTAATTTTTTGATGCGTTCATATACTGGCGTTAAAGTAAGATAGGTGGCTGCGCCTATCTCCTTATTACTTATATTGGCATTTTCTTGCAAAAGATTCAATATTTTAAGGTCTTTTTTGTCTAATTTCATTTTAATAGTACATTTTAGCCAAATTTAATCAATATTGGGTAGTAAACAGTAAATATGTACTAATTATAATTCAAAAGCAAAGATATTTATCTATTATTTATAATCTTATAGGGTGGAATTATTATTTATATGTAATTTACGATATTGTTAACCTAATATTAAATAATCAACCGGCAACTTTTTGAAACCAAACTTTAACCGTATGCATTTGGGATTTCAGATTTCGATCATGTTGCCATTAACTATAAAAGATGGCTGAAGTTGAATTGAAAAAGGTGCTTAGTCCATTAATGCTATGGGGCCTGGGCGTTGGATATGTAATCTCCGGAATGTATTTTGGCTGGAATTTAGGTCTTGCAGAAGGAGGTACGTATGGATTGGCCATAGCTACCTTTTTTATTATCATCATGTATTTCACCTTTACCTTTAGCTATACCGAGATGGCTTGCGCCATACCGAGGGCAGGTGGTGCTTTTGAATACGCCAATAGGGGACTGGGAAAACATTTGGGTTTTATTGCCGGAATCGCCCAGAATATTGAATTTGTTTTTGCTCCCCCGGCCATAGCTGCCGCCATTGGGGCCTATCTGAATCTGTTATATCCTTCCGTAGATTTGATGGTTTTTGCCATCGGTGCCTATTTTATCTTTACAATCATCAATATTCTTGGAGTAAAGCTCGCTGCATCGTTCGAGCTGGTCATTACAATTTTGGCCGTTATTGAATTGCTCATATTTGCGGGGGTGACCTTACCGGAATTTCAATTTTCCAACCTGCAATCAAACCCCATGCCCCATGGGTTTTCAGGTGCCTTTGCGGCCATCCCTTTTGCCATTTGGTTTTTTCTGGCCATCGAGGGCGTGGCCAATGTTGCAGAAGAAGCTGTTAATCCGCAACGCAGTGTACTTATAGGATTTGGTTCGGCAATTATGACCTTGGTGGTGCTTTGTATCCTCACCTTTGTTTCTGCTGTTGGCGTGGCCGGATGGGAAGCTGTGGTATATCCTGTAGGGAGTACCGTGGCATCCGATTCCCCGTTGCCGCTTGCCTTGTCCTATGTGGTGCACAGTGGCCATATCATGTATAAAATGTTGGTCGGGATAGGCCTGCTGGGATTGGTGGCCTCCTTTCACGGGATAATTTTGGCGGGAGGTAGGAGCACCTTTGAATTTGGTCGGGTCGGTTACGCACCTAGGGTTTTGGGAAAGGTAAACTCCAAATTCAGAACCCCGGCCAATGCATTGATCGTAAATATGTTGGTCGGAATCGTTGCTTTGTTCACGGGAAAGACCAGCGAAATTATCACGATTGCGTGCTTTGGCGCACTTTGCCTTTACATTGTCTCCATGATAGCCTTTTTTGCCCTCCGCAAAAATGAGCCCAATATGGTGCGGCCTTTCAAGGTTCCTTTATTTCCTTGGTTTCCGGCAATCGCATTGATCATTGCCATCATTGCATTGGTGTCGATGGTAATATACAACCCAATGATAGCCCTCATTTTTGTTGGGATAATTGGATTGTCCTATCTCTATTTTTTAATATTCCTACATAAAAAAATGTAATCCTTATGGACAAAAAGGAAATAATAACTTGGTTAAAAGAGAGTAAGCATCGCAAGATAAAGGTCGCCGTTACCGATATGGACGGTGTGCTACGCGGGAAATTTATGCATGTGGAAAAACTAATATCCGCCTTGGAAAGCGGATTTGGATTCTGCTCCGTGGTCTTTGGATGGGATATGTGCGACTTGGCCTACGACAATACCAAAATGGTAGGATGGCACATGGGATACGGGGATTTTGATGCCCAGTTGGACTTAAGTTCCTTTAGGACCATCCCTTGGGAAGAGGGTACGCCCTTTCTTCTTGCCGATTTTAGTTCGGAGAAGGTTGAAAATTTGCCGATCTGTCCCAGAAGCTTACTGAAAAATAGTATTGCAAAAGCGGAAAACATGGGATACTCCCCAATGTTTTCCCAAGAGTTTGAATGGTTCAATTTTAAGGAAACCTCAAGCTCCCTTGAAGGAAAGAATTATCAGGCGCCACTGGCATTGACACCAGGTATGTTCGGGTATTCCGTTTTAAGGATGTCCGAAAACAAGGATTTCTTTCACGCACTTTTTGATCAGTTGGAAGGTTTTGGCGTGCCCTTGGAAGGCCTACATACCGAGACTGGTCCGGGGGTGACCGAAGCCGCCATCCAATACAGCGATATTTTGGAAGCAGCGGACAGGGCCGTTTTATTTAAAACAGGGGTTAAGGAGATTGCCAAAAAACACAATATCGTAGCTAGTTTTATGGCCAAGCAAACCAACAAACTCCCCGGAAACGGCGGACATATCCACCAAAGCCTTTGGGATCTGAAAAAGACGAAGAACCTTTTTTATGATGGTACTTCAAAAGATAGGATGAGTGGTGTTATGAAGAGCTTCCTGGCTGGACAACTTCATTGTTTGCCCGAGATTCTTCCCATGTTTGCGCCTACTATTAATAGTTATAAGCGTCTGGTGGAAGGTGCCTGGGCCCCGACCACGCTTACCTGGGGTTTCGACAATAGAACCTGTGCGCTTCGGGTGCTGACGCCGGGCCAGAAATCTACCCGCATTGAGCATCGGGTGGTGGGTTCCGACGTTAATCCCTATCTGGCCATGGCCGCCTGTTTGGCAAGCGGCCTTTATGGAATAGAACATAATTTAAAGCTGGATGTTCCTGCTACGACAGGCAATGGCTATAGAAATATGACTAATGGGGTGCTGCCTTCCAATTTGTTGGATGCGTCCAACAAAATGAAAGCCTCCCATATTGCCAACGAACTTTTTGGTGAAGCTTTTGTGGATCATTTTACATGTACCCGGGAGTGGGAATGGAAACAATTCTCGGCCGCTGTTACCGATTGGGAGATAAAAAGATATTTTGAAATTATTTAATTCGAACAGTAGTGGATATCAATAAAGTGTATGGTTTTAATTTTCCCACCCCAATCAGGTTTGGTGCTGGGGTGGTCAAGGAGTTGGTCGATTATCTAAAAAGCCAAGGGCTTAAAAAACCCCTTTTGGTAACCGATCCCAATGTGGCCGAACTTTCTTTTTTTAAGGAAATCAAAAAAAATTTGGAACGCTCGGGACTAAGTGCCGAGGTGTTTTCGGAGATGCATAAAAATCCGGTAAAATCGGACGTTATCAAAGGAGGGGACGTGTACCATCAAACACAATGCGATTCAATTATTGGTATCGGCGGAGGCGTTGCCCTCGATGTTGCCCGGGCAATTGTATTGCGGGTCAACCACACAAGGGATCTGTTTGATTATGACGATCTCATTGGAGGGGACAAATACGTTACCGAGGAAGTCCCGCATTTTATTACCGTGCCGACTACGGCAGGAACGGGTAGTGAAGTAGGCCGGAGCGCTATTATTTCTGAAGACGTTTCTAAAAGGAAAAGGATACTTTTTAGCCCCAAGTTGATGGCCAAAATTGTATTTGCAGATCCCTTGTTGACCATGGAACTGCCTTCTTTTATCACGGCGGCAACAGGGATGGATGCCCTGACCCACAACATGGAAGCTTATCTAGCCAAAAATTTCCATCCTATGTGCGACGGTATCGCCCTGGAAGGTATGGCCCTAATAGCAGAATCCTTGGAAAGGGCAACCAAGGACCCCGATGTGGATTCCAGGGCCAAAATGCTGCTCGCATCGCTTATGGGCGCTGTGGCCTTTCAAAAAGGATTGGGGGTAGTTCATAGTTTGGCCCATCCGCTGTCTAGTTTGCTGGACACCCATCATGGCTTGGCCAATGCGGTGAACCTGCCCTACGGGATGAAATTTAACTACAAAGGTTTTGAGGATCGATTTGAGCGAATGGCCATGGCGCTAAACCTAGGAAATGGGAAAGGCAACCAGGTAGTGAATTACCTATTTGACTTGAACGGCAAATTGGGATTGCCTACTAAGCTCTCGGAAATAGGGGTGAAGGAATCCCATATCGAAGAGCTCTCCACTTTGGCGGAAGCCGATTTTTGCCATCCCAACAACCCAAAGCCTGTGAGCAGGGAAGATTTTAAAAGATTGTACCTGGAGGCATTATGAAAAAAATAGGCATTTCATCCTGTTTTATGTATCCGGATATGGACCGGACCGTTTTCGGTCCCAAGTCCCTTAGCTATATGGAAAACGATATGGCCAACTATATAGCGCGCAAGGGAATTCTTCCCGTACTCATTCCCGATGTTGATGGATCTCGGCTAAACGATATACTTGCCGAGATGGACGGATTCGTTTTACAGGGGGGCAGCGATCTAGCTCCGGGGAGCTATGGGGAAGAACCCATAGGAAGGTGGAAGGGTGACGCCCACAGGGATCAATATGAATTAAGAATATTGGACTTCGCGGTTTCCAATTCTGTTCCCGTATTCGGGATTTGTCGGGGTTTCCAATTGATGAACGTATATTTTGGGGGCACCCTTTATCAGGACATTGAGACCCAAAAACCAGAGGCGGACAGGCACCGTTCCGCTCAATTGTACGATACCATCAGGCATGGCATAAACTTTACAAAAGGCACTTTTTTGGATAACCTATATGGTAATCGGGAAAATCCACAGGTGAATACAGTTCACCATCAAGCTATAAAAACCTTGGGACGGGATCTGGAAATTTATGCCGTTTCCAATGACGGTCTTATTGAGGCAATTGGATACAAAAAAGAACCAGCGGGCAAAATCATGGGGGTGCAATGGCATCCGGAATTTACCCATACCCAAAAGGGGGAATTGATCGATGCGGATGTGTTGTATACGGCCTTTCTAGAACACGTGAAAAAATAATCTGGATCTAGTTCAAAATTGTATTGATAATATTTTCGGGTCGAACAAAGCAATGAAAGTCTAACAATCATTGTTCTTTAAATTTAACATTAGGTTGAAAAAGTGAAATCAAAACCAAAGCGCTAACTACAGTTGAAATGAAAATAAACAACCCCGCAACAGGGAAAATCATAGCGGAATTGGCATCGGATAGCAGAGCGGAAGCCAAGATCAAATTGGAGGCACTTCGCCAAGGGCAAAAAGTGTGGGCCGAAAGTCCGGTCAAGGAAAGGTTGGCTTGTATTGTACGGTTTGGGGAACTGGTTCTCCAGAATATCGATGAGCTTGCCCTTATTTTAACCAATGAGACGGGGAAACCTATACAGCAATCCCGCAACGAAATAAACGGGGCACAAAATAGGATCGACCATCTAAAAAAATACGCCGAGAAATGGCTGGCGGATGAGGTGCTTGTAGATTCAGGTGCGACCCATGAAAAAATCAGGTACGAACCCCTTGGGGTCATTGCCAATATTTCCGCTTGGAATTTCCCCTATAACGTAGGGTACAATGTGTTTCTATACGCTTTGGTAGCTGGCAATTCCGTAATGTACAAACCTTCGGAATACGCTGCATTGACCGGTAAGGAATTGGAGAAATACTTGCATTTGGCGGGGGTGCCCAAAAACGTTTTTCAATGCGTTGTGGGGGATGGAGCTTTGGGGCAGGCTTTGTTGGAACTGGATTTTGATGGATATTATTTTACGGGTTCGTATAATACGGGCAGACATATCGCAACCCAGATAGCCCACAAATTGGTTCCCTTGCAATTGGAATTGGGTGGCAAGGACCCACTTTTTGTTGCCGAAGATGTAAAGGATGTAAAACAAGCGGCCGTCAACGCAGCGGAGGGAGCGTTCTACAACAACGGTCAAAGTTGTTGTGCAGTAGAACGCATTTATGTGGCCGAAAAAATTTATGACGACTTTGTAGCTGCTTTTACAACCGAAGTCAATTCGTATACCATCGGGGACCCAAACAAGCAGGAGACCTTTATAGGGCCGTTGGCACGGGCACAACAGCTTTCCGTGCTAAACGATCAAGTGGCCGATGCCGTTAAAAAGGGAGCCGTTATAATGACAGGTGGAAGTCCAATAGAAGGAAATGGGAATTATTATCTGCCGACGGTGCTGGTCAATTGCGACCACAGTATGAAAGTAATGCGTGATGAATCCTTTGGGCCAATCATAGGGATCCAAAAGGTTACTTCGGATGCCCAAGCCATAGCCCTGATGCAGGATACCGAATACGGCCTGACCGCTTCCGTTTTTTCCTCAAGCGAGCAACGGGCAATGGATATTTTGAAGAAAATGGACACGGGAACGGTATACTGGAACTGTTGCGATCGGGTAAGTCCCAATGTGCCTTGGTCCGGCAGGAAAAATTCCGGCTTGGGATCCACATTGTCGTCCCAAGGAATTCGTGCTTTTGTACAACCAAAATCGTATCATTTAAGACCGATATAAACAGGAATTACTGGGATAGGAATCTGATATAGATAATATTAAACGGGTTTGTTTTATTTCAAAAGCAGGGGCGGTAGATTAGTTTTTATCGTCTTTGCTTTTTATGCTAAATTTATCATCTTTAGGAATGAGTTCAATATTTATAAAAATAAGCAATGGAAAGTAGAAGGGATTTTTTAAAAAAAGCCGGTATGTTGGCCGGGGGAATGGGACTCACGGCAGGTATGCCACCATCCATACAACGGGCACTGGAAATTAATCCGGAAAAGGGAAGTACCTTTTACGATGCGGAACACGTGGTGCTCCTAATGCAGGAGAATCGCTCCTTTGACCATTGTTTCGGAAGCTTGCAGGGTGTACGGGGCTATAACGACCCAAGGGCGATTTCCTTGCCAAACAAGATTCCGGTATGGCTGCAAAGCAATAAAAAAGGGGATACTTATGTTCCCTTCCGGTTAAATATCAAGGATACCCAGGCCACTTGGATGGGCGGACTTCCCCATTCCTGGGAAAATCAGGTAGATGCCAGGAACAACGGAAAATACGACCAATGGTTGGTGGCAAAGGCGGCAGATGAGGAATATGGAGACATGCCACTTACAATGGGCCACTATACCCGTGAAGATCTTCCCTTCTATTATTCCCTTGCGGATGCCTTTACCGTTTTTGACCAACATTTTTGCGCTGCCTTGACGGGAACTACTACGAACAGAAACTTCTTTTGGACCGGAAAATCATGGGATAGCGTTAAAAATAAGCCCTGTGTTCGAAATCATGAGGTAACCTATGACAGTGAAGCAAATTGGAAGACCTTTCCAGAACGCTTGGAGGAAAATGGGATTTCCTGGAAGGTCTATCAAAATGAAATCAGCTTGCCCACAGGGGTGGAGGACGAATCCCTACTGGCCAATTTTACCGATAATAACCTGGAGTGGTTTTCCCAGTACAATGTTCGCTATAGTAAGGCGTTCCAAAGCTTTATAAAGCAGCGGCTTGCCGATCTGCCTTCAGAGATCAAAAATTTGGAAGCCGGGATGGCAAAACTTCCCAAGGATCAGGTCGAGGAACAGCAGAAGGAAGTGTCAAAAAAACAGGAGCAACTGGAACAAATTAAGGAAGTTCTAGGTAGTTGGGATGAATCAAATTTTGAAAAGCTCCCCGAGTTTCAGAGAAACCTTCACAGCAAGGCGTTTACCACCAATATCGGCGATCCAGATTACCACAAAACTGAAATGCTGAATTACCTTGATAACGGAACAGAGCGTACCTTGAAGGTCCCAAAGGGCGACATTTTGCATCAATTTAGGCAGGATGTCGACCAAGGAAAACTGCCTACGGTTTCTTGGCTGGCGGCTCCCCAAAAATTTTCGGATCATCCCAGTGCCCCTTGGTATGGAGCCTGGTATGTTTCCGAGGTCTTGGACATACTTACTAAAAACCCGGAGGTTTGGAAAAAGACCGTCTTTATACTCACTTATGACGAGAACGATGGTTATTTTGACCATGTCCCGCCTTTTGTGGCACCCAATCCCAAGGATAAAAATGCCTTTTCCAAAGATTTGGATACCTCGGAGGAATATGCGACCAAGGAACAAGAAATGGCCAAGGAAGACATGGACCCAGAGGATGTAAGGGAAAGTCCTGTCGGACTGGGATTTCGGGTTCCCATGGTGGTGGCATCGCCATGGAGTAAAGGGGGCTGGGTAAATTCCGAGGTCTGCGACATTACCTCTACCATAATGTTCATGGAAGAGTTCTTGAAAAAGAAAACCGGCAAACCAATTGTTGAAACCAATATCAGCAGTTGGCGAAGGGCAGTGAGCAGCAATCTTGTTTCAAGTTTTAGGCCCTATAATGGGGAGGCCGTTCACCTTCCGAAATTTGTAGATCGGGATCCGTTTATGCAGCAGGTGTATAACGCCAGTTTTAAGGAACTGCCCAAGGATATTAGTCCGCTTACCCAAGCGGATATCGCACTGGCAAAACAAGACCTGTATAAAACCCCCTTTATGACCCAACAGGAACCTGGAATCCGGAATTCCTGCGCCCTTGGGTACGAATTGTATGTGGATGGCCAATTGAATGCCGATAAAAAATCCGTTGGGATTACCTTTAAGGCCGGGGATAACTTTTTTGGGAAATCGGCCTTGGGAGCCCCCTTTAATGTGTATGCCCCGGGCGACTATTTGCAGGAGACCCAAGGTAAAGGAATGAAATTTGAACCGGTAAAAACATGGCCGATCGCTGTGCAAATGGGGGATACGCTAACCTACCAATGGCCCTTGGACCATTTTAAAGACGGAGCCTATCATTTGCGGGTATACGGCCCAAATGGCTTCTTTAGGGAAATATTGGGTGGCACCTCCGATCCGGAGTTACAGCTGTCTTGTGGTTATCAAAAAAAGAGAGGGTTTGCAACGATCCCATCCGGCAATGTTGAAATCAAAATTTCCAATGGTTCAAAAAACAAGGATTTTAATGTTTCCATAGTGGACCATGCCTATGGCAATCCAGAACAGAAGGTAACCATAAAAAAAGGAACCTCGGTTCCCATGGTGGTAAACACCAACAAAAGCTATGGTTGGTACGATTTTTCAATTGAGGTTAATGGAAATCCCAATTTTGTAAGACGATACGCAGGCCGGGTAGAAACAGGTAAACCTTCCAAGAGCGACCCATTTATGGGAAGGGAGATTGTTTAGGGGAGAATGATTTTTGTTGTTATCTTTGGTCAGTTACCATCCTAAACGGTTGTCCATGGAGAAAGAAAAATCACAGCGCAGGGAATTTATTAAAAAGGCGACGTTGGCAGGGATGTCGGCATTTACTGTCTCGAGCCTCCATGCCTCTGAAGTTGAGAAAAAATTTGAATATCAAGATTCCGGATTGCTGGTCCCTAAACAGCAGGGTTTAAAAATAACCGGAACTTTCCTGGATGAAATCTCGCACGACATTCCCCACCAAAACTGGGGGGAAAGGGAATGGGAACTCGACTTTCAGCACATGAAGGCCATCGGTATCGATACGGTCATCATGATCCGATCGGGCTATCGGAAGTTTATCACCTACCCCTCCAAATACCTGCTTTCCAAAGGTTGCTATATGCCCTCCCTGGATTTGTTGGATCTATTTCTCCGTCTGGCGGAAAAATATGGCATGAAATTTTATTTTGGTCTCTACGATTCCGGGGAATACTGGGATACGGGCGATATGTCCAAGGAAATTGAGTCCAACCGGTTTGTGATCGATGAGGTTTGGAAGAATTATGGCAGCCGATACAAAAGTTTTCAGGGCTGGTACCTGAGCGGTGAAATAAGCAGGAAGACCAAAGGGGCCATAGATTCCTTTTACACCCTCGGAAAGCAGTGTAAGGAAGTTTCTGGGGGCTTGCCGACCTTAATGTCGCCATGGATAGATGGGAAAAAAGCCGTTGCTGCTGCCTCGGGCAATTTGAGTAAGGCCGATGCCGTGTCGGTCCAGGAGCACGAAAAGGAATGGGACGAGATCTTTTCCGGTATCCATGAGGTGGTAGACGCCTGTGCCTTTCAGGACGGACATATTGATTATGATGAGCTGGACGCCTTTTTTGAGGTTAACAAAAGATTGGCTGATCGCTATAATATGGAATGCTGGACCAATGCGGAATCCTTCAGTAGGGATATGCCCATTAAGTTTTTCCCGATTAAATTCGATAAGCTCCGTATGAAACTGGAAGCCGCTAAAAGGGCAAATTACGATAAGGCCATCACCTTTGAATTTTCTCATTTTATGAGCCCGCAATCCGCCTATCTCCAAGCAGGACATTTGTACAATCGATACAGGGAATATTTTGGGATATAGTGTAACTAAATTTAAGAGCCAAGAAACAAGTAACAAGACTGTTCTTACCGCTATTTCATCTTGGTTCTACCCCTCTGCCCTCTGGGCATTTCCCCTTGGCAGGGGAGGACATTATTTCTGAACGAATGGGTCCTCCCCTTTTTTTGCAAGGGGAGCCAGCCCGACAAAATCATTCCCCGTCCGAACGCCAGCCCGACATGGCCATTCTGGCGGGGTGCCGAAGGCGGAGGGGTCAATAACGCATTTATTTGATTATTTTTTTGTCATGTACTCGGACCAAATGGATAACTTATATTTATTTGTATGCAAGAAACCAATCGATTAGGGTACGTACTCTTTCTGGCTATTGTGGCAGCGATCGGGGGATTCTTGTTCGGCTATGATACCGCGGTGATTTCCGGGACCATTTCAGCAGTCACCGACCAGTTTGGGCTAGATTCCTTGGAACAAGGCTGGTATGTAGGTTGCGCCCTGACCGGTTCCATTTTTGGGGTGGCCGTCGCCGGTTGGTCGAGCGATCTCTTGGGGAGAAAGAAAGTGATGATGTTGTCCGCCCTGCTCTTCTCGATTTCCGCTCTCGGTTGCGCCCTGTCTTACAGTTTTACCTCCCTGATCTGGTTTAGGATCATTGGCGGAATCGGGATAGGAATGGTCTCCATTGTATCCCCCATGTATATTTCAGAAGTGGCCATTGCCCGCTTTAGGGGCGGATTGGTTGCTATCTATCAACTCGCCATTACCATTGGTTTTCTGGGCGCCTATTTGATGAATTTTAAATTGTTGAATTTTTCAACTTCCGGATTTGAAACCGATTCCGCTTACTTAATTTTAATTTTCCGGGACGAGGCGTGGAGGGGAATGCTCGGAATGGAATTCCTGCCCGCATTTTTGTTTCTGTTGATCATTCTAACAATACCCGAAAGTCCGAGATGGCTCATCGTGAGGCATAGACCATTAGAAGCCGAGGCCATATTTGCGAGGATCTACCGGTCGTTGGAAATTGGCAAGGCCAAGGTAAGGGAAGTATTATTGACCAGCGAACGACCGAATACCACGGCCCTGAAATTGCTGGGCAATCGCAAAATCTTAAAACCGGTACTGCTGGGGGTGGCCATTGCCATTCTGGGACAGTTTATGGGGGTCAATGCGGTGCTGTACTATGGACCGAGTATATTTGAACAAGCCGGGTTATCGGGCGGGGATGCCCTGTACTATCAGGTTTGGATCGGTCTGGTTAACGTATTGACCACCGTTCTTGCATTGCTCATTATTGATCGCTTGGGGAGAAAGAAATTGGTTTACTTTGGGGTATCGGGGATGATCTTCTCCTTGTTGTTGATCAGTTTTTATTTTTTGTATGGAGAAGAATTGGGTATAGGCAGTATTTTTCTTTTGATTATCTTCCTTTTTTATGTTTTCGCTACCGCAATTAGCATCTCCGCGGTCATTTTTGTCTTGCTGTCCGAGATGTACCCCAATCAGATCCGGGGTGTTGCCATGTCCATCGCCGGATTTTCCCTTTGGGTAGGGACCTACCTTATCGGACAATTGACCCCTTGGTTGCTGGAAAATTTGAGTCCGGCCGGTACATTTCTGCTGTTCGCATTTATGTGTCTGCCATACCTTTTTCTTATGTGGAAATACATCCCGGAGACCGCCGGTAGATCATTGGAAGAAATTGAGGAATATTGGCTGGGGGAGGATGGTTAAGGTTTATGGGTTTATAAGTTTATATGTTTATTGTTGATACGTGCACGTATCAATTCCCCCTTTGAAGGGGGATTGGGGGATGTTTTGCACTCTCCGATAAATTAAGGATAGAATGAAACGAAGAAATTTTATAGGAAATATAGCCGCTGGAGGGGGTGCCTTCATAGTTCACCCATTTTCGACCGATTTGATTCCTGGTAAGAAGGCCGGACCAAATATCGATTTGATTTCCTCCCCGGACCTGCTTAGGGCCGACTTGGTTATCGCTGGGGGAGGTTTGGGCGGATGCGCTGCGGCCCATGCGGCACTACGCAACGGACTAACGGTGATTATGACCGAAGAAACGGATTGGATTGGAGGCCAGTTGACCCAACAAGGCGTTCCTCCCGATGAGCATAAATGGATCGAAAAATACGGGGCAACTGCCCTTTACCGGGAATTTAGGACCGCCGTTAGAAATTATTATCGGGATATTTACCCGTTAAGCGAGCAAGCAGTGGCAGCACCGCTTCTAAACCCTGGAAATGCTATGGTTTCGGCACTTAGTCATGAACCTAAAGTGGCACTTAGGGTTTTGGAACAGATGTTCGATCCCTATGTAAGTGCCAGAAAGCTTGTAATCCTAAGGGAATACCGCGCCGTCGATGCAACCACCAATGGCAATATGGTAAAGAGTTTGTTTGTAGTGTCGTCCAGGGAAGGAAACAAGAAGCAGTTGAAAGGCGGTTATTTTGTCGATGCCACAGAACTAGGTGACCTATTGCCGATGACCGGAACAAGTTATGTTACCGGAGCCGAATCAAAAGAGGAAACGGGGGAATTGCACGCTGCGGCACGGTCGAATGCCGTCAACAATCAGGCTTTTACGGTATGCTTTGCCATGGATTATATAAAAGCGGGGGATTGGGTGATAAAGAAACCCGAGGAGTATGGGTTTTGGAGGGATTTTGTTCCCAAAATGACCCCTCCCTGGTCCGGTAAACTTTTGGATCTTAGCTATTCCAATCCCAAAACATTACAAAAGAAAACGTTGGGCTTCCACCCCGAGGGTATTGGAATGGGCGATGTCTTGAACCTCTGGAATTACAGAAGAATAATAGATAAGGAAAATTTTGCCCCTAGTTTTTATCAGGGAGATATCAGTATAGTGAACTGGCCCCAGAACGACTATTTTTTGGGAAATATCGTGGATGTGGACCGAAAGGATTTTGATCATCATTTTAATATGGGGAAGCAATTGAGCCTGTCCCTTTTTTATTGGCTCCAGACCGAAGTCCCCAGACCTGATGGTGGCCGGGGTTGGCCGGGACTACGGCTGCGAAACGATATCATGGGCACCGAGGACGGATTGGCGAAATATCCATATATTAGGGAATCCAGACGGATCAAGGCTTTGTTTACCGTCCTTGAGGAACACGTA
Source organism: Sediminicola sp. (assembly GCA_048266425.1). Lineage (GTDB taxonomy): Bacteria > Bacteroidota > Bacteroidia > Flavobacteriales > Flavobacteriaceae > Cerina. Next base: position 9,537 of record JBLWZN010000037.1, on the reverse strand, counting down.
GGGGCAGCCCAAAGAGCGGGAATAACGGGAGAAAATGGTAAAGGGCTTAAAGCCAAATTTTTCGACGACAGCGTGGGGATCGGCTATTATCACATCGACCTGCATCCCAGTACGGCCGGGGATAATTACACCGATTTTGATTCCTTGCGTTTCCAGATCCCTTTGGGAGCGTTGATTCCGCAAAAAATGGAGAACCTTTTTCCAGCCAATAAGAATATCGGCACAACCCATATTACCAATGGCTGTTATAGGCTTCACCCGGTGGAATGGAGTATTGGGGAAGCTGTGGGAATGTTGGTGCCGTTCCTTATGGATAAAGAATTGGTTCCCCAAAAAATGTATAGGAATCCAGAAGTTATTCGTGAATTCCAGGAATTTATAAGGACCCAGGGAATCGAAACGGAATGGCCCGAGGATTGATCGGTTTGGACCTGCCAATTGGGGTGGCAAATAGGGTGCAGGACAGCGTTTTTGTTTCATTGTGTGCTATAAATTAATGTAACTTCAAAAAAAATATAGACCAGCAACGTATTTTGATTTTATTTTCAGTCACCAAAAACCAAGTAAATAACCATGGCAAGAATTTTTATTTTACTAATGGGTCTTGTGTTTCTTTTGGGTTGTAGATCCAAAAGGGAAAACGAATCGACCTCCGCCGATAAAAATAGATCTCAATTTCACCTGGTTCAAACCGATGATGAAATACAAGTCTTTTACAAAGAGGGAACAACCGCTCTTGTAACCCAGAATGCAAAGGCGGATTTCCGTCCCTATATACATCCCATCCTGGCACCAGGGTCAAAAGTGGAACTAACGCAGTTTAGTCCCGGACATCACAAGCATCAAACGGGTCTTTTTTGGGGTTTCACAAGGGTCAATGGTATAGGGGCCGAACCCGAGGAACTGAAAAAGTGGTTTTATAACCCGGACAAACCAGAGGAAATAAAGAAAAAAATAGGTCGCGATTTTTATCATTATCCCGATGGGTACCATTGGCAAAGGGTTTCTGCCGAAGTGCTCAAAAGTGATGGGGACAAGGTAAGATGGAAGACGGTCTACCATATGCTCGATGAAGGAAAAGTGCCTATCTTAAAGGAAACCCAGACTTGGACCTTTACCGAAATAGATAATAAATTTCTATTAAGCCTGGAATGGAAAGGAGAGGCACTTGTAGATATTACCGTAAATGAGTTCGATTACGGAAGCCTCTTTCTACGGATGCCCTGGAAAGAAAATATAAAGGGCGAAGTGATGAACGCCGCTAGGCAGAAAAACGAAAAGGCAGACGGCCAAAGGGCGATGTGGGTAGATGTTGGAATGGAGGTCGATGGACTTGACGAATGGGGACATATTGCAATTTTTGACCATAAGGAAAACGAGGGGTTTCCACAGCCATGGCGGGTAGATGGCCAACTAGGGGTAGGGCCCGCCCTGGCCAAGCTGGGCGACTGGCACATTAAAAAGGGGGAGTCAAAAGTCTTTCAATATCAAGTCGTGGCATATACCGGCGAACTGGATGATGCCAAAATGGACAATCTATGGGGAGATTATGTGGGGGACAAAGGAATGTACAATACAGCCTCTCTATGGAATATAGCGAGAAAGGAAGGATTGGACGCCAAGTTTTTGAGCCCTAAGGAAGCGGTGGATGCAATGACGATCCAAGAGGGTTATACGGTAAATGCCTTCGCTTCCGAGCCCATGATTACCCAACCCATTGCCTTTTGTTGGGATGACAAGGGAAGAATGTGGATTGCCGAAAACCGGGACTATGAGTCCAGGGTAGATGGTTTTTCCAATTTCGGGGACAGCCGAATTTTAATTTTGGAGGATACCGATCACGATGGTATTGCGGATTCAAGGAAGGTCTTTTTGGAAGGGATTCCATTTCCTTCGGCTATCGCTGTCGGCCATGGAGGAGTATTTGTTGGCGCGCCTCCCAACCTGCTATTTATACCGAACAAGAATGACATGGCCGATGAAAAGGACATCAAAGTGCTATTGACAGGTTGGGGAATCAGGGATAGGCATGAGACGATCAATAGTCTCCATTGGGGGCCGGATGGTTGGCTATATGGTCTAGAAGGTTTTGCAACGCCTTCTAAAATTAGAAAACCGAAGGGAGAGGGACGTATTTATAGGCATAGGGACGCCTTTCCGGAGGATTTGCTAGAGGCCGATGGGGTTTTTATCGACGGGGGCGTTTGGAGGTACCACCCATTAAAAGATCGATTTGAGGTGGTCGCACATGGCTTTAGCAATCCTTGGGGAATTGACTATAATTCCAAAGGAGAATTGTTTATAACAGCCTGTGTAATCCCACATATGTTCCATATTATGCAGGGAGGCTTTTACCATAGACAGGGAGGCCAGCACGTGAATCCTTATGTTTATGAAGATGTAAAGACCATTGTGGACCACCGTCATCGTTCCGCGCATGGTGGCGCTAGGATATACCAATCCGATGCTTTTCCGGAAGATCAACAGGGACGATTATTTATGGCGAATATCCATGACCACGCGGTGCTTTCGGATATTCTAAAGACTAACGGCTCAGGTTTTACAGCTTCCCATGGCGATGAATTTCTGGCAGCTAACAATGCCCAATTTGTCGGGTTTAGTATGGAAGTGGGTCCGGCCGGCGATCTTTATGTACTGGACTGGCATGACGCCGATATTTGTGGTACCTCTGTGCTTAACAAGGATACGGGTAGGGTTTACCGAATAGCGCCTGAAAAATCACACGCCAAAAACTGGCCAGGAAGATTTGATGATCTAAATACTAAAAGCGATGAAGAACTCGTGGAGTTGCAATTGAGCAAAAGTAACTGGCATGCACAGCGGGCCCGGGTTATTTTGCAGTATAGGGCCTCAAAGAAAGCTTTGACAAGCGGCTCCATTTCCAGACTTAACGATTTGTTGGTCAACAATAAAAACGAGGACACAAGACTTCGTGCCTTATGGACCTTGCAAATAACCAACAATCTGACCGAAAGTAGTCTGATCGGGTTATTGCATGATAAGGATCAATACATACGCGCTTGGGCCATCCAATTTTTGGTAGAGGATGGACAACCGTCGGTAAAAGGGATGCAGATGCTGACGGCTATGGCCAAAAAGGAAAATTCACCGGTGGTGCGACGCTATCTTGCTGGAGCTTTGCAACGTATCGATAATGAAGACCGATGGAAAATTGCCGGATCTTTGGTACGATTTAAGGAAGATGCCAAGGATCCAAACATTCCGTTGATGTTGTGGTTCGGGATTGAACCGCTCGTTTCAGAGCAGCCCGAAATGGCATTGGCTTTGGCAAGGGAAAGCGAAATTCCATCAATTGCACAAAAAATTGCCAGACGACTGGTAGATGGGGACAAGCTAGAAAATTTGGTTGATGGTATCGGTCTAAAATCCGATGGGCAACTAAATCTTTTAAAGGGAATGTTGGCAGGAATGGAAGGAAATATCAATCTGCAGGAGCCTAAAAATTGGGAGAAGGTTTATGAATCCATTAAGCCCGACCCTAAACTGGCATCACTGGCAGATGATATTGCCCAGAAATTTGGGAATGCAGAATTAACACAACGATTGTTAACCGTAATCAGTGATCCAGGGGCCACACCCGAAGATCAAAAAAAAGCAATTCGAGTACTTACTGCACAACGGAACTTGGAATTTGAGGGGATAATACCGGAATTATTGGAAAATCCAGATTTAAGAATAGAGGCAATCAAGGCAATAGCAGCATATGATAGCCCACAACTGGGGATGCTATTGTTCCAAATGTATTCCGGGCTTACTACGGTCGAAAAGCAAGAGGCTATCCTGACATTGGCTGCACGACCGCAATACGGTGCGTTAGTTTTGAATGGTCTTAAAGACGGAACAATTCCAAAAAGTGATATTCCGGCCCATGCCGTACTTCAGTTACGAGCCGTACTAGGCAATGGCTTTGTTGAGGTATGGGGACCTGTTGACGATATCTCCCAGACCCTTCAAGTAGAATACAAAAAATACCAACAGCTTCTAACGGAAGATGCCATTGCGAACGCAAACCCAAAGAAAGGCAAAGATATATTTCAACGAACCTGTGCAGTTTGTCATATGATGCACGGACAGGGAGGCAAAATTGGGCCCGAATTGACGGGTTCAAATCGTACCAATACAGCATATCTGCTGAGCAATATACTAAATCCAAGCGGGGATGTCCAAGACGACTATAAATTAGTGGTCATTACCTCCCAGGACGGGCGTACCTATAGTGGAAATATTATTGCCGAAAACGACAAAAATCTTACCCTTCGTGTCGTTGGGCAAGATCCTATCATCATCAATAAATCCCAAATATTGAATAGGGATGTATCCGAAAAATCCATGATGCCGGAAGGCTTGCTCAATAACTTGTCCGACGAAGAAGTCTTAGATCTTATCGCCTATTTAAAAAAACTGGAGCCATCGGTGTAGTTTGGGATATATACATCCTTAGATATCAATAAAGAAAGAGAAGCATACCGCAATAGAATTAGGTTCAATGCACAGCATGGAAGAAAGGTTTTGGGTTCGACCCATTCCAAAAATATGAGTAATATTGTATATGTTTGATTTTCGCCTCAAAGTTTTTTATACGGTTGCCAGAAGGTTAAACTTCACCAAGGCATCCGAAGAATTGCTCATATCGCAACCTGCGGTCACCAAGCATATAAAGGAATTGGAAAGCCAGTTTGACCTTGCCCTGTTCGATAGAAAGGGCAATAGGGTTAGTCTTACCCCGGCCGGGAAAGTCCTTCTAAAACATACAGAGAATATTCAGGAAATCTACAGACAAATAGAATTTGACCTAAATCAGTTCAATCACGAGCTGAAAGGTGTACTTCGTGTAGGTTCCAGCACCTCAATTACCCAATACGTCCTGCCGCCCTTGCTCGCGCAGTTTCACGGCATCCACAAAGATGTGAAGGTGGAACTGCTCAGTGGCAATTCGGAACAGATAGAAAATGCCCTATTGGATAAAAGTATTGAACTGGGCGTTATTGAAAGCAAGTCCAAGCGAAGGGAAATCCACTATACCCCTTTCTTAAGGGACGAGATCGTCCTGGTATGCGATAGCAAAAATCCTTTGGTGAAGAAAAATGAAATAAGTCCAGAAGAACTTATGGATATTCCAATTCTCTTAAGGGAAACGGGATCAGGGACCTTGGAGGTAATTGCAGATGCGTTAAAACAAAATGGGATTCGGGTAGGGGATTTAAAGGTTGAAATGCGGTTGGGTAGCACGGAAGCCATCAAATCTTACCTACAACATTCCAACTGTATGGCATTCGTTTCGCTTTACGCCCTGGAAAAAGAGCTGAAAAGTGGAGTGATCAAAATTATCGAGGTCAGGAAAATGCCTATTCATAGAAACTTCTACTTTATTACCCCACAAGGCCCCGAAGGCGGATTACCCGCCCTTTTGATGCAATTTTTGACGCGAAATCATAATTTTTAATTATTGCACATCCTCAAACTTCGTATTTTTAAATGCCACTTCGATGCACTTTATCTCCATTTTTAGGACAAAATTGTTTGGAATAAGTTTCGATCGATAACCTGAGGTTATTATCCATTAATATTTGCAATTGGCGATTGGTATTAACCTGAATTACATTTGTATTCTTTAAGAGTAATATCAAATTGATATTATGCTTTCAAGATAAATCTAAAAATACAAAAGTAATGAGTTTAAGAATTGGAGATGATGCACCAAATTTTACAGCGCAAACAACGGAAGGAAAACTAGATTTCCATCAATGGTTGGGAGACAGCTGGGGAATAATTTATTCACATCCCGCAGATTTCACACCTGTCTGCACTACGGAGCTGGGCCGTACCGCACAGCTAAAGGAGGAATTTCGGAAAAGGGATACCAAGGTCATAGCCGTGAGTACGGACGACATTGAGTCGCACGGTCGTTGGATCAAGGATATCAACGAGACCCAAAATACCAAGGTGGAATTTCCGATCATAGCGGATCCGGACAAAAAGGTTTCATCCCTTTATGATATGATCCATCCGAATTTCTCAACAACAGCAACGGTAAGGTCGGTGTATTTTATCAATCCCTCCAAAAAAATCCTAGCGGTAATCACTTATCCTGCCTCTACGGGCAGAAATTTTACAGAAATTCTTCGGGTGCTGGATTCCCTCCAACTCACCGCCAAATATAATGTCGCAACTCCTGTAGACTGGGAAGTGGGTCAGGATGTAATTATATCTACCTCGGTAAATAAGGAAGATTTGGAAGCTAAATTTCCAAAAGGTCACCGTGTGGTAAACCCGTATTTGCGCTACACCCCCCAACCGGATTAGGTTGTTATAAAAAAGATAGAAAACGAAGAACAAGATCGTTATCAGCCATAAATTATATGCCTTGATACTTTTTTATTGCTTCGTTTTCAACAAGCCAGACCTGAACAAACAAATTTATTAACCTGAATTAAGTCAAGTGGAATTATATAAGGGATTAAGAGGAGGGCCGTTTACCGATGAACAGGCAAAAAAACTTGAGGAAGCGTTGCATCTATTGGATTCGGGACAGCGGTATTGGCTAAGTGGCTATTTTTCAGGACTGATCCAAACTTCTCCTGTAGGACCTACCTTGGAAGTCCGGCCAAGTAATGATTCTTTGCAAGTACAGCCAAAGGGTGCTTCTGAAAAATTGACAATCCTTTTTGGCACCCATACGGGAAATAGCGAAGCTTTGGCCAAGAACCTTGCAGAACTGGCTAAGGGTAGGGGAGTGGAAGTTGAGGTCTCGGATATGGCTTCCTTTAAGCAACGGGATCTAAAGAAAATTACAAATCTGGCGGTTATTGTAAGTACCCACGGATTAGGAGATCCCCCCGTGCAAGCAGAAGATCTACATGAATACCTCCACGGCAAAAAGGCGCCCAACCTTTCCCATATTAAATTTTCTGTCCTGGCATTGGGTGATAGTAGTTATGTTGAGTTCTGCCAGACAGGTAAGGATTTTGATACGGTCCTCGAAAAATTAGGTGCCCAACGCCTTGTTGACCGTCAAGATTGTGATGTGGATTATTTTGATGATGCGGAAAACTGGCAGCAAAGGGTGCTTAACGCAATAGCACATACCTCTGATGGGGTGTTGGCCAATGTTGAAACGAACAACAAGGTTCCTGCGGTCAAGGAAGTAAAATATTCCCGACAAAACCTTTTCGAAGCCACTATCCTTGAAAAAATAAACCTTAACGGAAAGGGCTCTTCCAAAGAAACCATTCACTTGGAGCTAGATCTGGGGGATTCTGGTTTAACCTATGAGCCCGGGGATGCCCTGGGGGTATATGGCTCCAGTTCACCTAAATTGGTAGAAGCCGTACTGGAGGCCACGAATCTATCGGGCGAAGCACAGGTACTGAGCCATAAAGGGGAAAAAACCTTAACCGAAGCATTGACTTTCGACTATGAACTTACGCCCTTGTCAAGAACAACGTTGTCCGCGTATTGTGAATTGACGAATAATCAAGGTTTAAGGCATATCTTGGCAGACAATAAGGCAATTTCCAAGTACCTTCATGGACGTGATATCCTAGATCTGATCAGGGAAGATTCCTATAATCTGTCACCTAACGAGCTCGTTTCCATCTTAAGGAAAAATACTCCCCGGATGTATTCCATTGCCTCTGCCCAGGAAGCAGTGGAGGACGAGGTGCACCTCTTGGTATCCGTAGTGCGCTACAATGCCTTTGGCAGGGAGAAGGAAGGCCTATGTTCGGCTACCCTGGCCGATCGGCTTGAGGTTGACGACAAGGTGAAGATATTTGTAGACAAAAATACCCGATTTAAACTTCCCAAAGACCCGGATACCCCGATTATCATGGTTGGGCCTGGCACTGGGGTCGCCCCGTTCCGCGCCTTTATGCAGCACCGTGAAGTGTCCGAGAAAAAAGGACCTGCCTGGCTTTTCTTTGGAGACCGGAATTTTACCACCGATTTCCTTTATCAAACGGAATGGCAACAATACCTTAAGGAGGGGATATTGACAAAGGCGGATGTCGCTTTTTCACGGGACCTTAAACAAAAAGACTATGTGCAGCATAGAATGTTGGAAAATGGAAAGGAATTGTACAACTGGCTAGAAAAGGGCGCCAACTTCTATGTATGTGGGGATGCGACAAAGATGGCAAAGGACGTGGATATGGCCCTAAAGCAAATCATTCAGCAACAGGGAGGGGTGACCTTGGAAAAAGCGGAAGAATATGTAAAGAACCTTCAGTTGACCAATCGGTATCAAGCGGATATATATTGATCAAATAATGGCTGGTGCTGCCAGTTTTACAAGATAAAATATCCCCAATAAACCGCGTCCAAAAGAAATCGACCAAAATTGATTTTTTAAATAAACTGAAAAAATACCCCTAAAAACAATTATGGACCAACAATTTGCCCAATCGGACCTGTCCCAGGATGAGTATATAAAGGATAAGAGTGATTTTCTAAGGGGCACTATTCGGGAAAGCTTAAAAAACCCGTTGACAGGAGCTCTGGATCCTGATGATGTAAAGCTCATTAAATATCACGGATCCTATCAACAGCACGATAGAGATCTGGAAAGTGAACGCAAGAAGCAAAAATTGGAGCCCTTTTATCAGTTTATGGTAAGGGTTAGGGCCGCAGGGGGTGTAACAACCCCTGAACAATGGCTTATCCTAGATGAACTTTCCGAGCTATATGGCAACGGTACGATGAAACTGACCACCCGTCAATCGTTTCAGTTCCATGGAATATTAAAACGGGGGCTAAAACCCATGATCCAGTCGGTAAACGAGGTATTGTTGACCACATTGGCCACTTGTGGGGATGTTAACCGGAATTTGATGTGCAATCCCAATCCGTACCAATCCAAGGTCCATCAGGAAGTTTATAAGATTGCCGGGGAAATTAGCAATCATTTTCTTCCCAAAACAACAGCATACCACGAAATTTGGCTGGACAAGGAAAAAGTAGCGGGTAGCCCCGACATGGAACCCCTTTACCATCATACCTATTTGCCTAGGAAATTTAAAATAGGTTTGGCCATTCCCCCCAACAACGACATCGACGTTTTTGCAAATGATCTGGGACTCATAGTTATTGAAGAGGGAAATAGGGTATTGGGATTTAATATCTGTGTAGGTGGCGGATTGGGAAGTACGTTTGGTGACGACGCTACCTATTCCCGCTTGGCGGATGTTATTGGTTTCGTATCCAAGGAAAAAGTGATCGAAGTAGCCGAAAATGTCATTGGAATTCAAAGGGATTATGGGAACCGATCAAACCGAAAATTGTCAAGATTGAAACACACGATCGACGATAGGGGACTGGAATGGTTCGTAAACGAACTGGAAAATCGTCTTGGTTGGGAACTTGATAGTCCTCGACCTTACAATTTCATAAAAAATGGGGATACTTATGGTTGGGTAAAGGGGATAAACGACAAGTGGTTCTACACCCTGTTCGTGGAACACGGCAGGGTGAAAAATGAGGAAGGTTATGAAGTAAAAA
>JBLWZN010000036.1:0-39286 GCA_048266425.1 Sediminicola sp. | reverse complement strand
ACATATCGGTAGCATAATCATCAAGCGGAAGAATCCCCGTGCCGTAGGTACGGGGATTTTTTCCCTTGATGATTATGCTACCGATATGTAGTCCCGTTAGGGACTACATATCGGTAGCATAATCATCAAGCGGAAGAATCCCCGTGCCGTAGGTACGGAATATTAAAACCCTATGCTTTCTGCAGCTAGGATCATATGCTGTACCTACGGCACAGAAACATGTACGACCCCAACATTTTAACTACCTACATTTTGTCCCTAACGGGACATAACAATTGCAAGGATTTTACTTACCAAAAAAAATCAACCCAGAATTAAAATGCAAAAATTTTCAGGGATTCCTTCGCCATGTGCCTGGTCACCTCCCTTTACCCCCAAGTTTAACATTGAATTAACCCGACAAATTTTCCAAAAACAGGGTTTTGGCATTTCATTTGCGGAATTACATCCGTACCAGCAACTTTTATATTATGACTTACATGTTGACTTAAAGTATTTAAAGCAAGTTGAATAAATAAACATAAGAGTTATGAAAAAAGTAGCTTTCTCCTTATTCTTGGCCTTGTTGGTTGCCGGTTGCAACGGACAGGAATTACACAAAAACTCAAAAAAAGACTTGGCCCAGGTGCAAAAAAGTGCCGATACCCTAAATCCTAAGCCCAAGGTACAATGGAAGGTAAATAAAAAATACGATGAAAATGGAAATGTCATCGGTTACGATTCCATTTATTCTTGGTCGTATTCCAATCATGGGAATGTTCCTCCAGAAATATATGCAGATAGCATAATGCAGTCGTTCCGTTCCTTTTGGGAAGATCAGGATTTAGACCATGTTTTCCCTGCGGATTCTATCATGAACAGAAATTTCTCCATGGATCAGTTTTTCAACAACGGAAACTTTGAAGGTTTTCCAAATATGGAACAATGGATACAACAAATGGACTCCTTGAGAAATAAAATGTTGGAGGAGACCCATCCGGAATTTATTGAATCCCAAAAAGAAATCCACCATCAATCGGAAAAGATTTAAGAGGCTGGAAACTTGAGGCTGGAAGTTAGACAAAAAAGATATCCGTAGTGGACAAGATTTAGTATCTAACTTCTGGTTCCCGTTTACAATGTTCAGCATAAGGCGCATGGCGACCATCAAATCAAACCAAAACCTTAATATAAAAAACAGAAAGGTGCATGTAAATCCCTATTTGGACCCCAATTCGCCTTTTCGGGACAGGGCCTCCAAGAAATAATAATCCGCATAATTTAGGGGAACATCAATTTCTGAATTTCCCGGAAGGTGACCCACACAATGTTTAAGCAAAAACCCTTCATTGGCTCCCCCTTCCGCCAAATATTTGGGAGAACTTAGACTTTCCATAATCTTATTGGCCCATTCCAAATACTCCCCTCCCTCATTTTGGTCCAAGTAAGTGCTCAACTCATACAATGCTGACGCCATAATGGCTGCAGCCGATGCATCCCTTGGGGTATCCTTGTCCTTGGGCACGTCATAATCCCAGTACGGCACTTGGTCTTCTGGCAAATTCGGATTGGTTTTTATAAAATGGGCAATATGTTTGGCCTGTTCCAAATACTTGGGGTCCTTGGTTTCCCTATAACAGACCGTAAAGCCGTACAGCCCCCAGGACTGCCCCCTGGCCCAAGCCGAATCGTCGCTATAACCTTGATGCGTATTTTTTTGCAACACCTCTCCCATTTCCGGATCGTAATCCACCACATGGACGGAACTGAAATCCTTTCTAAAATGGTTCTTAATTGTGGTATTGGCATGTGTAACCGCAATATTGTAATACGTAGAGTCACCAGAAATTTTAGTAGCGTGGAACATAAGCTCCAAATTCATCATATTGTCGATAATCACTGGGCATTTCCATTTTTGATTCGCTTCCCAGGATTGAATTATTCCGGCTTTTGGGCGAAACCTTGTAGACAGGGACTGGGCTGTACGGACGATAATTGAATCGTATGCGTTGGAATCCGAATATTTTAAAGCGTTGCCATAACTGCATTCGATCATAAATCCCACATCGTGGTTGCCACCCCAATATTGAATGGTGTCCAGTTTCTCCGTATAGGTAACAGCCCTGGATTTCCACTTATCATCCTTTGTCAGTCCGTATAAATACCAAAGAGACCCCGGATAAAAACCACTGGTCCAATCGTAGATGTTAACCAAATGAAGCTTGCCGTCCTCAATGGTCCTGGGCATACAGGTCTTGGTATCCAGGTATGGTAGGGAGTTTTTGTTCAAGGTATCGTATTGGGATTGGGCGATATCGAGAATGGTCACGGCCGGTACCGATTTTTTGGGAGCTTCGGAACAACCAATAATAAAAGCTAGGGCAATAAAAAGTAGGGTCGGTTTAACTTTCATAATATTTCAAAGGATTGAAGTTTTGAATCAAAATCACCTTCCATAATAAATTGGAGGAATTCCAAAAGCAAGTTAAGGATATTTTGCCAAAAAACAATCGATTGTAAACCTATTGCGGATTTCACTTCAAAATTTGTTGGTTTCAACTTTTACTGAATAAAGTAAGAACAAGGAAAATTTAATTACTCCCTTTGTACCTCCGCTAGCCTCCTTCACCAAAGTAGCATGGGCTGCGAAAATAATGGCTTTTAGGAAACACACCTGTTTTAAGCCAGAGCTAATCCCTACAATTGTCCTAAATATTTCAGTACATTGCCTTCAATACGGTCCTGAATATTGGATATATCGGCCTTGACAAAGGATTCTCCTGTGATATTTTCGTAAAGTTCTATATATCTGTTGGAAACGGAAGTAACATACTCATCGCTCATTTCCGGAACAACCTGACCTTCCAAGCCCTGAAATCCGTTGGCAATTAGCCATTGACGGACAAATTCCTTGGAGAGTTGTTTCTGGGCCTCGCCCTTATCCTGTCGTTCCTTATAACCCTTGGCATAAAAATACCTTGAAGAATCCGGGGTGTGGATCTCATCGATCAATACTATCTTGCCTTCCTTGGTCTTTCCAAATTCATACTTGGTATCCACCAAAATCAGGCCTCGATCTGCAGCGATTTCCGTCCCTCTTTGGAAAAGGGCCCTGGTATACTTTTCTAGCACCACATAATCGGACTCAGATACGATTCCACGCTTTAGGATGTTTTCCCTGGAAATATCCTCATCGTGATCCCCGTGTTCCGCCTTGGTGGCTGGGGTTATGATGGGCTGGGGAAACTTATCGTTTTCCTTCATACCGTCGGGCATAGCAACCCCGCAAAGCACCCGCTTTCCCGACTTGTATTCCCGGGCGGCATGACCTGACAAATAGCCCCTGATCACCATTTCTACCTTAAAAGGTTCACAGGCGTGGCCTACCGCCACATTGGGGTCCGGCGTTGCCATTAGCCAGTTGGGCACAATATCCGCGGTGGCGGCCATCATCTTAGTAGCGATTTGGTTTAAGATCTGCCCCTTGTACGGAATTCCCTTGGGCATGACCACATCAAAGGCAGAAAGCCTGTCCGTAGCGACCATGACCAAAATATCATTTCCCAGGTGGTAAACTTCCCTTACTTTACCCTTGTAAACACTTTTTTGTCCAGGGAAATTAAAATTGGTATCCGTAATCGTTTTACTCATATGGTGTTTGTTGTTGATGGTTAAAGGTTAAAAAAACTAAATTTCAAAAACTAATAAACATATAAACCCATAAACTTTTTTTGAGCTTGAACTAATTTCACTCACCCCCCAATGGATGTCATGGAGTTTTCGAAGACTTTGGCATATTTCGCCTGAGCCTCAAATCCAGTTGCAGCACGACTTCCTACCGCTTTTAAAATCTGTTGCTTCACCCTTTCCTCTGCATTTTCACCTCTCAAAATATCCCTTAGATTGGCACAAGGCTTGGCGTACAAACAGGTAATAACATCCCCGGTTGCAGAAATCCGAAGCCGGTTACAGCTGCCACAAAAAGTACGGCTAAAGGAAGGGATAAGGCCGAACGTTCCTACATGCCCCTTAATCTTATAATTGATGGAGGTGGAGGTCTTTGGCGAGGGAATCTCCTCGATATCCCGATACTCGGACCTTATATGCTCCAATATCCTTTTGTAGTCCCAATTGATGGTGTTGAATTTTTTGCTTCCTCCATTAAAGGGCATTTCTTCCAAAAACCGTACAGAGACATCATAATTTTTCATCACTTTCAAAATGGGAAGGATGTCCTGAATATTTTGGTTCTCCAAAACGATAAAATTAATGCGCACATTGAAACCCTCTGAAATCAATCGGATTAGATTACCATACACGGTATCGTACTGGTCCCGGCGGGTGATCCTTTCAAAAGTAGCCTTATCGATTGCATCAAGGCTGACATTGATATTTGTAATGCCTATCCGCTTTAACTCGTCAATGTGCGGACCGATCAAGGTGGCATTGGTAGTGATGGAAATATCCTTAAGCCCTTCCATCTTCGATAATCTCCGCAACAAAACCATTAAATCCTTTCGAACAAAAGGTTCGCCACCGGTAATCCGTAACTTGTCTATCCCTTGTTCCACCAGGATACGGCTTACCGTTGTAAGTTCATCAATAGTGAACAGCTTGTCCTTATTGGCAAAATCTATCCCTTCCGATGGCATGCAATAATTGCATCTCAGATTACAACGATCGGTTACCGCCAGCCGCAAGTAATTAATTATTCTGTTGTGATTATCGATCAACATGCTCGGCTAATTTCTCGGGTTAAAGTTTCCGGTTTCTAGTTTCTAGTTTCTAGTTTCTAGTTTCTAGTTTAAAATAGTCATCGCCTAAACTAATAAACCCATAAACTAATAAACTATTTTCTCTGTTCTTGCTTCTTGTCTCTTGGTTCTTGGTTCCAAGCCTTGGTTGATGGAAAATATAAACCCATAAACTCTTTTTGAGCTTGAGCTTTTTTAAACTTCCTACCCCCCACTAACCGGGGGAATTAGGGCAATTTCATCAAAATTGCCAATTTTTACCAAATCCTCGGCATAGGTGTTGTTAACGGCCACCGCAAGTGATGTCAATTCCAGTAATTTTGGGTAGTTTTTTCCCAAATACGCCTTTAACTCCCGGACAGTCCCAATTTTTGAGGCCTGGGAATGAGGCAACGACAAAGAGGAACTACCTACAATGTCTTTTGTGATTCCAAATAATAAAATGTTCATAGCTAGGTTTACTTTGGGGTTAGTGCAAACGATTTGCCATTTTTCAGCCGTACTTCGGCCTTCATTTGATCAAGATAATTATTATTTGGTAAGGTTTGGAATATACACTCCTTCCAAATACAAACCCTGGAATTTATATCTGGACCAAGTATGATTCAAAAATAGGACATATAATTCCCATAAACAACATATGCCCGCTTCAATTATTAAAGTGATTTTCCCAAAGAACGGGTATCCACATAACAATCTACCCATGGATGCAGCCATAAAAAAGATGCAGGTAGTTGGGGGGTCACCTTTTTCGTCATTAGTTCTTCAATAACTTCCATTTTTCCCGAACCAGTTAACAGTAGAATTATTCTTTTGGACTGAAGGATATTGGACATACCAAGGGTAAGTCCGTACGTAGGCAAGTGGGCCATGTTTCGGGTCATGTTGTGCTGAAGCGATGCTTTGCTAAGTTCGGCAATATGGGGAAAGGGTTCCAAGGACTGGTCGGGTTCGTTGAACCCAATATGCCCGTTTTTCCCTAGGCCCAAAATACAGACGTCTATGGGGCCCTTTTTTAAAATTTCATTCTGGATTCGGATACATTCCTTCCCCGGATCTGATGGATTGCTCTGAAATGAAACATACCTATCGCTTCCTATGTTCAACGGAACTAGAATTTTTTGTTGTATAAAAGTTTCACAGGATTCCGGCTCGTTTGAGGGAATACCTCCCCATTCATCCAACTTGATTATTCGCAGTTCCTTGAAAATTTGAGGGGACTCCCCTTTTGCTTCGACCAAATTTTCATATAGGCCTATGGGTGAATTCCCCGTAGCCGTACAGAGCAATAGATTTGGTTTCTTCCCAATTTCGGAAAGCAGGGAGTCCCCCGCCCTTCGGCTCATTTCCCCATATCCGGTGCAGTTATGAACGATCATCTTGTAGCCCAGGCCCTATCTCCCGCTTTATAAGGTACGCATCCTATGTATTCACCAGGAATTGGATTGTAGCGCAGCGATTTGGTAGCCCCAGGTTCTGAGGAAAAGTACCCCCAAAGGGTCAGTTGTTTCATCATTGGGAAATAATGGGGATTTTCATCCAAATTCAAATTTCGGGTCTTCTTGTCCAGCTGGGCCAAGTAATTGAACCGATCCCTTGGGGATAGCCCCATAAAATCCTTACCCTTAAGTTCCGCAAGTCCGTTCTTAAAAACTTCCTGTTCCTTCTCGTTATAACAATCCAGAACAATCGCCTTCATAAATTCGCCAATTTTTGCCTCCTTAGCTCCTGGCGAGCGCTCTGTTTTGGGCAAAATAGTCTCCCCGACCTCATCCAGGAGTGCAACATCCCCTTCGGAAAACAAGCCCTCTTTCCTCTCCTTATTGACACAACCGGAAAGAAAAAATTCCGAACCAATAATTGCCCCCCCTACAACACCTGCAGTAAGCTTTAATGCATTTCTTCGATTCATGGCATCAAATTTTTAAAATCATCTTATTTTTTACTCAGAATTCAATTGCCGAAAACTATTCCAGCGTTCCATTACCAAATCGGTTTTTAAAACCTTGTAGGATAAGAATATTACAACCTTCCATTTTTAAACTCTTCGGCGGCATAGTTTGCCGCCCTGGCCGTAAGGGCCATATAAAGTACGGACGGACTTTGGTTTCCGGTACTGGTCATACAGGCACCGTCCGTTACAAAAACATTTTTGCAAAGGTGCAACTGGTTCCATTTGTTCAATAGGGAATTTTCGGGATCTTTTCCCATCCGTACTCCGCCCATCTCATGGATATCTAGCCCAGGAGCTTGATGGTTATCGCTCGCACCGATCTCCGTGCACCCCATTTTTTGAAGCATTGCCGTACTTTGCTCTATAAAATCGGCCACCATTTTGTCATCATTTTCATCGTAGCCCACGTCGGTAACAATAAGTGGTATGCCCCACTGATCGGTTTGGTCAGGGCTCAAATATACCCGGTTGGTCGCCTTGGGGATCGTCTCTCCCTGCATATACATATACACGCGCCAGTCCCCGGCTTCGCTAATTGCATGCTTATAGTCGGCCCCAATCTGTACATCGCTGTTTTCCAACTTATCGGCGCGTTTCCTATAGGCGCCCAAAAAGGTAGTAAATCCGCCTACGTAATCCGTATCCTGTTCTTTTAGGTTTCTATAATTTGCCAATATGGCGTCAGTAGGGTTTCTGCCATAGACATATTTGTCCTCAAACCCCGAAATTATTCCGCCCGCATGTGCCCTATAAATGTGAAAACAGATGTATTTGCCCATTAGGCCATTATCGTTACCAAGTCCGTTGGGAAACCGTTCGGATTTGGAGTTGAGTAGGATCAGGTTGGAGTTAAGGGTCGATGCGTTCAAGAAGATAATCCGAGCGTTGTAAACGATTTCCTCCTTGGTATTGGTGTCGATAATCTTTACCCCGGAGGCTTTCCCTGTTTTGTCATCATAGAGGATGGAATGTACCACTGAAAAAGGTCTGATGGTAAGATTGCCTGTTTTTTCGGCCCATGGCAAGGTGGAAGAATTAGAACTAAAATAGCCGCCATAAGGACACCCCCTTGTACATAGGTTACGGGCCTGGCATTTTCCACGACCTTGTTCCAAATGGATTTCCTTAGGCTCGGTTAAATGGGCCCATCGGGCATGGACCATATGCCGGTCCGGATAATTTTCCGCTATGTTTTCCTTCATATATTCCTCCACACAATTCAGGTCAAACGGTGGAAGGAATTCACCATCGGGCATGGCTTCAATCCCATCTTTGTTCCCGCATACCCCAACAAATTTTTCAACGTGGGAATACCAAGGGGCCACATCGTCATAACCAATGGGCCACTCCAGGCCATACCCGTATTTGTGGGGAGCCTTAAATTCGTAATCGCTCCACCGCTGGCAAGCTCGGCCCCAAGTGAGGGACTTGCCCCCCACCTGGTATCCCCGGATCCAATCAAAAGGTTTTTCCTGAACATAGGGGTGATCGGCATCCTCAATAAAAAACTGGGTAGTACTTTCATCGACAGCATAGCATTTGGTAATCAGCGGATTCTTATCGACGTATTCCTTGGTTAGTCTCCCATGATGTTTAAAGTCCCACGGATTCATCATAGCGGTAGGATAATCCTTGATATGCTCAACGCTCCTCCCCCTTTCCAAAACCAAGGTCTTTAGCCCCTTTTCACATAGTTCCTTTGCCGCCCAACCGCCAGAAATCCCGGAGCCGATTACAATGGCATCATATGTTTTTGATTCGTTGTTCATGTCTGTAAAAAAAATAATTTTACCATTTTGCATATGCTGTAGAACAAGAACAAAGACCTTTACTTGTTACCATTAGGATCTTCTAACTTGATTCTTGTTACGTCCTATTTTGCCCTTACTATCTTATCCCTAATTTCCCTCCAGGTGACCAATTTCACCTTGTTTTCCTTAAGTAGGTCGGCGCATTCCGCACTGGTTACAAAATCGAAATCGGCCTGACGCCAAGCGGCACCATATTCCGGATGCTCCTTGGTTACGCCTTGCATTTCCTCGTCGTCATGGGCCAAATGGACCAAAAGACAATTGAGTCCGGGTTCCAAATTCTTTATAACGCCGGTGTAAAATTGCTTCGCGCCATTTTTATAGTCCGCCGGTTCCATCATGTAAAGCTTGTCCAGCACCACGGTCCTATCATCCAATAAGCTAGTAATTCCAGGGTCATTTATTGCATATATTCGATTATCCATCAATACGGGCAAATGAAATTCCCTGCCTACTCTCAAATAGGCAGCTACAAATTCCGGGGTACTTGCGGCTGCACCCATATGTACGTCCAAATGGGTTACATCCACTCCCGTTCCATATGCCTTTTTAACCTGATTCCTCAACTCGATTTCGACCTCTGCCGCTGATCCCAGGGCAGCAACACTATCCACAGAAGAATAAAAATAGCCGTCCTTGTTGGTAAGACTGGATACCGAATCCCTCGAGGTAACGGGTCCCCATTTATAATGCTTCCATTCACTGGTTATTGTAAGGTGTACTCCCAGATCCTTACTTCGATTAGCACTGGCATAAGCCGCTATTTCGGGAAACCAGGGACAGGGTACCATTATGCTTGCAGAACTTACCGCATTCTTTTCCAACGCGGACATACTGGCGCGATTCTCCGAATGCGCCACCCCAAGGTCGTCTGCATGTAAAATCAATAATTTGGTATTTGCCGGATAACCCAAGCGTTCTGCAATCGATTTATCTTGTGCATTTACAGTACCCATGCAAAATACAAAGCACAAAGTGAAGAGAAGAAATACACGCATTTTACTATTTTTTTAAAGTTGTTGGCATATCTTCTGAAAACTACAAAAATATTTCTGTTTTCCTTTAACAAGATTTAACATTTATTTCTGCTCAGCCTATAATTTTAAAGGGAATTTTACGTTCTGAACGGTGAACCTAAAAATTTGAAAATGAAAATACACATAAAAATATTTGCTCTTTTTTGCTTTGTCATCTCAGCCATGTCATGTGGTAACGCCGATGACGATGTTAATTTCGACCTAACCGGCACAGGCGGTTTGGGAAAAGGAAAGCCTGTTGATAAATGCCTTAACCTAGGCGAAAACGACCTGATACTTTCCATTCAGGAGCAATACACCACCTTTCCGGGAAAGGTCTCCATCCTGTTTAAGGTTTCGGACAAGGATGGCAGTCCCGTTCCGGGGCTGACGGCCAACCAATTTACCATTTACGAGCAGGGAAGAAACGATGCGTGTTTTAACACGATTTCCACCTCCGAATCCAATGCCCGAATTTCTCCCAACTCACAAATTTTTAACAACAACACCGTATTGGTACTCGATTTGAGCAATAGCGTGTTAAGCAGTAGCTTGGACGAACTGAAAAGTGCTTCCATTAGTTTTGTAAACAGCGTTATGCCCGAAAATACTACCGACTCGTTTAAAATGGCCATCTATTGGTTTGACGGGGAAAATAAATTGCACGATTTGGAACCCCTAACCGCATCCAAGACCGAATTGGTTGCAGCCATAGAGGGAATAACCGATAACATTAGTAAAGACCCTTCAACAGACCTATATGGTGCCGTCATAAAATCGACAGACATCGCAGAAAAGTTATTACAGGAAAGCACCAAGAATGGCGATATTGGAGCAGCATCCGTTGTGATATTCACAGATGGTACGGATCAAGCATCCCGTTATACCCAAAACGATGCCATAAAGAAAGTGGACAACGCCAACCCCAATATTTCCTTCTTTTCCATTGGTCTAGGCGGTGAAATAGACACGGATATACTTACCAAGATCGGAAAGACCTATAGCGTATTCGCAGGGAACAAAGAGGAATTGGAAACCAAATTCAACGATATCTCCCTTAGGGTATCCCAACAGGCAAATAGTTTTTATCTCTTTGAATACTGCAGTCCAAAAAGGGATGGCAGTGGAGAGAACAATTTGGCCATCCAAGTTAAAAAAGGCAGTGTTCAAGGAGCAGTACAGACCAAGTTCAATGCCAACGGATTTACCGGAGGGTGCGAATAAAGATTTTGGAAAATTTAAATTGAGAAAAGCATCGGCCAAGGTCGGTGCTTTTTTTATGGAGGAAATATGGATTCAGATTTCTAGTTTCAAGTTTCGAGTTCTTGCAATCGAATCATAAACACCAAACAGAACAACCCTAAACCATAAACCCTTTGTACAAAATCATTACTTTTATCGCATTAAAAGTGAACACCCATGTCCATCGCCAAAAAAGAATACAAAAGAGTGACCGTTAAGTCCCTAGTGGACATGAAAAAAAACGGTGAGAAAATATCCATGCTCACGGCCTATGACTATTCCATGGCCAAGATCGTTGATGCCGCCAACGTGGACGTAATCCTGGTTGGGGACTCCGCCAGTAACGTCATGGCCGGGCACGAGACCACATTGCCTATTACATTGGACCAGATGATCTACCACGCCTGTTCGGTAATTAGAGGCGTATTTAGGGCCTTAGTGGTGGTCGATATACCTTTTGGAAGTTACCAAAGCGATCCCAAGGAGGCATTGCGATCGGCTATCCGTATCATGAAGGAAAGCGGTGCCCACGCCGTAAAGTTGGAGGGCGGAATTGAGATCAAGGAATCTATAAAACGGATTCTGAACGCCGGAATCCCTGTGATGGGACACTTAGGGCTAACCCCGCAGTCCATTTACAAATTTGGGACCTATACCGTGCGTGCCAAGGAAGAAGAGGAGGCAAAAAAATTAAAACAGGATGCACTCCTTCTTGAAAAATACGGTTGTTTTGCCATTGTTTTGGAAAAAATCCCTGCAAAATTGGCGAAGGAAGTGGCAGAAAGCCTTACCATTCCTGTTATTGGCATCGGGGCCGGCAATGGGGTGGATGGTCAAGTATTGGTATTTCACGATCTGTTGGGCATTACCCAAGAATTCAATCCCCGTTTTTTGCGCAGGTACATGAACCTATACGAAGACATGGGGAAGGCCATTTCCCAGTATGTAAAAGATGTAAAGGATAAGGATTTTCCCAATGACGAGGAACAATATTGACCCGTGGCATGCCAAGAAATAGGTTTTTAAAGAAAATACCGGTAATTGTCCTGATCTTATTGAATTTTGGATGCGATCAGGTTTCCAAGGGACTGGTAAGGGAAAAAGTGGAACCATTGGCATATATAGAAATTATTAACGACAACCTTATCCTTACCAATGTAGAGAATACCGGGGCTATGATGAGCGTAGGTCAAGGACTGCCTCCTACCCTAAAAATCATATTTCTTCAAATTTTACCGGTTCTTGTCCTATCTGTTTTTATCTATAAAATACTTCATAAAAACAAGCTAGATCGTTGGTTGGCCGTTGCCTTTGCATTTGTTGTCGGCGGCGGCGTAGGAAATTTGATCGATAGGATAGCCTATGGTTCGGTAACCGATTTTCTTCAAATTAAGATCGGGCCCCTAAAAACAGGAATATTCAATATGGCGGACGTTTCCGTTACCTTGGGCGCCTTGCTTATTCTTTTCCTGTTCGTCGGACCTAAAAAAATACGTTCATAATGAGTGGCAAAACGATCTCCAACGCGGAAAATCTCCAGATTCTCTACCAGGACAACCACTTAATAGCCATCAACAAACGGCCCGGGGACATTGTACAGGGCGACAAAACGGGTGATGCCCCTCTTAGCGAAGTAGTAAAAGCATATATAAAACAGGCTTATAATAAATCAGGCAATGTCTATCTAGGCGTTGCACATCGGCTGGACCGGCCCACCTCGGGAATCGTGGTGTTTGCAAAGACATCGAAGGCACTCCCACGGCTCAATAAAATTTTTGCCGATAAAGAAGCCAAAAAGACTTACTGGGCCATAGTCAAGAATCCGCCTGAAAAAGAAAGCGGTACCCTGAGTCACTGGCTTAAACGAAATACCAAGCAGAATAAATCCTACGCCCACATCAATGAGGTGCCCGATAGTAAAAAAGCCATTTTGGAATACAAAATTCTTAAAAAACTAGATCGTTATTATTTGCTGGAAATCGACTTAAAAACGGGACGTCATCACCAAATCAGGGCTCAATTGGCAGCTATTGGCTGCCCAATAAAAGGGGATCTAAAATACGGCTTTGACCGAAGCAACCCGGATGGCAGCATCCATCTTCACGCCCGAAGATTGTCTTTTATCCATCCCGTAAAAAACGAACCGATTGAACTCATGGCACCCGTACCGGAAGAAACGGTTTGGTTGGCCTGTTTGTAAAGGTTAAAAATATCAACCCAAAAATAAAACAAATATTTCTTGACCGGGAAATCAAACTTTATCCAACCCATAATCGGAATACAATTTTAAAAGTGCCGATATGGACCATGCCTGTTGGATTGTACCTTTGCCGCTTTGTGGATCCTTGCCATCAAAAATCTCGGAAATACAGTGCACCCCTCTGTCAGAATAAAAGTGGTTTCTCAAATCCGCCAATTCGGCTACAACCCTTTTCTTATTTGCTTTAGATTCCCCGTATAACTGAAAAAACACCTTATAATATTCGTACAACAAGAATGGCCATACGGTCCCTTGGTGGTAGGCATCGTCCCTTTGTACCCGACATCCGGTATATACCCCCTGAAAGTGGGGGTCATCCATATCTAAAGTACGCATACCATAGGATGTATACAATCTGGACCTAACAGCCTCAAAAACCTTCTTTTGACTTTCATTGTCCAATACCGTAAATGGCAGGCTTAACGCATAGAGTTGGTTGGGCCGAAAGGAATTATCTTTTGAAACATCGGGAACGATGACATCGTATAGCGTACCCGCAGGATTCATAAAATGATTGATAAAATTTGATTCAAAACGACCAATTATTTGGATATATGCCTCATCTATCCCTAACTTAAGCGTGCTACAAAAATATTCATAGATTTTTAAAGCATTGTACCAGAGCGCATTGATTTCCACTGGGCAGCCAATTCTCGGAGTAATTACCTTGCCATTGACAATAGCATCCATCCAAGTGAGTTGTACCCCGTTTTCCCCTCCATACAAAAAGCCTTCCGGGGTAACATGGATGTTATAACGGGTACCATTTATGTGATAATCCAATATAGTCTGAAGCGACTTTAGATGTTTGGTTATAAACGCGTCATCCTTAAATTTTTTATAGTACTCGTAAAGCGCCACAAAAAGCCATAAAGTAGCATCCATTGTGTTATACTTTACCGGGTCCCCGGCATAATCCGGAAATTTATTGGGCAACATGCCCCTGTCCAAATGAACCAAGAAAGTAGAAAGTATGGATTTTGAGGCCTTTTGGTTTCCTGGAGTAATCGTAAGTCCCCTCATGGCGATCAGCGTATCCCGGCCCCAATCGGCAAACCAATGGTAGCCAGCAATAATCGACATGCCATTAGTCGATTTCCGATGAACCAAAAATTGATTCCCCGACCGCTGTAGATCTTCGTAGAAATCAGAAGTAGCCTTAACATCGGTGCTCACATCCTGCCTACGTTTCTCCTTTTTTCCAAGGGCAAGAACATCTTTGCCAATAATATCCTCGTCCAACGAAAAGTATAAGGTTAACTGCTCCTTGGGCCTGAGTTCGCTTTTTACATATCCAATCCTGTAGTAATCGCAGCGGTCATTCAACCCCCTTTTTCTTTCCCGGGGCAAAAGAACGTTTTTGTACCATGTTCGGGCCTCGATAAACACTCCTCGGTTCCACCCGGTATAAATGGGGTCACTTCCATATTTGGGATATGTTTTTAGACCGTTTCCATGGTTTTCCGAATAAAAATCAGTAACCCCGTTCTCTTGAAAAGTAGTATGAAAATCGACAAAGGCATACAGAGGATGTACCTCCAAATGCAAAGTATCGGTTCCGGTATTGGTATAAACCAAACAGGTTGTATTTGAACCCTGCACCATAAAAATTTGCTTTTGTAAATTCCAACCTTCCACTTCGTATTGCCAGGTAGGGAACGGACAAACCTTGAAGTCCCTTATATACTTATTTCCTTGCGGATAGACTACTCCAGGATACTGATTTGTTGACAGATCAAAATATACGTTGTTTTGCAATATCCGTTCTTCCACCTTGGCTACCAAGACCTTTCTGTTTACGGGAGGTTCCAATGAAGCGACCAACAATCCGTGATACCGTCTTGTATTGGCCCCGTCCACCGTACTGGATGCATATCCGCCCAGTCCGTTGGTGACGATCCATTCTTTGGAAAATAGGTTGCTCAAATCTTTTTGTGTTACAGAATTATTCGATGATGGTTGATGGCGTCAAAGTTTCAGGTTTCAAGTATCAGGTTTATTGAGTGTCGCCACTGTACTCTTTTGACTTTTCAGCAACTCACGACTCTATCTCTTCAATCAAATTGGCCACCAAGGCGGTCCAACCCGTTTGATGGGAAGCACCCACTCCCCTGCCATTGTCCCCATGGAAATATTCATAGAACAGCACGAGGTCCCTAAAGTGTTCGTCCCTATATTGTTCTTCGTGCAACTTATTTACCGGGCGATTTCCATCGGCATCCGTTTCAAAAATTTTGATAAGTCTTTTACTGATTTCAATCCCTATAGCCTTTAAATCCATCAAATTTCTACTGCCTGTAGGAAATTCCAATTTCACCTTGTTCCCACTATAATCGTAAAATACCTTTATGGCTTGGATAAACAAATAATTGATGGGCATCCAAATGGGGCCCCGCCAATTGGAATTACCCCCAAAAAGTGCTGTGGTAGATTCTGCCGGTTCATAATTGATACTGTAGTTTACACCATCGATGTTAATATTGTACGGGGTTTCATGGACTTTGGACAAGGATCGGATTCCGAACGGGCTAAGAAATTCCCCTTCATCCAAAAATGCCCTCATTAATACCGCCATCCTATCCCTTGGCACTAGGGAAAGCAAAACATCGTCCCCATCTGCAAATTCCTGTATCACGGGATACTTTAATCTCGATTTGCGATGATCTCGGAACCATTGCATACTTCTTCTAAATCTCGGAAGTTTTTCTAGCGTTTCTTTCTTTATGGTCAAAAGGGCTGCCAAGGAAAGCAATCCCACAATGGACCGCACCTTGATGGGAACATAGTTGCCACTGGGAAAGACCAGCTTATCGTAAAAAAAGCTTTCTTCATCGTCCCAGGTACCTACATACTGAAGATCTCGTTTGTTCATGGCTTCGGCAATGAATACAAAGTGACCAAAATATTTGGTAGCCATATCTTCATAAGTCTCATCGGCTATTGCGATCTCCAAGCTTATCTCCAACATGTTGAGGCAATATAAAGCCATCCATGAGGTACCGTCCACCTGTTCCAACGTTCCATTTCCCGGAATACCATGACTACGATCGAAAACCCCAATATTATCAAGTCCCAAAAACCCGCCTTCAAAAACATTGTTCTCGCTACTATCCAACCTGTTCACCCACCAGGTAAAATTAAGGGCCAATTTATTGAAAATCCGCTTTAAAAAGGCCACATCCCCGTCTCCTCCCCTTCTTTTTTCAATTTTATATATCTGCAATGCGGCCCAAGCCTGTACGGGAGGATTTACGTCGCTAAATGACCATTCATAAGCCGGTATTTGACCATTTGGGGCCATATACCATTCCTTGGTAAACAACAAAAGCTGTTGTTTGGCAAAATTAAGATCCACCAACGCCCAAGTAACGCAATGGAAGGCTGAATCCCATGCCGCAAACCAGGGATACTCCCATTTATCGGGCATGGAGAGGATGTCATGGTTTCTTAAGGTTTTCCAATTGCTATTTCTGCCCGATAAACGTTCCTTGGGAGGGGTAGGCTCCTTGGGATCGCCCTGCAGCCAGGTCTCTACATCATAATTATAATACTGCTTGGTCCATAAAAGTCCGGCTAAAGCTTGTTTTTGAATGGATTTAAGCTGTTCATCCTTGGAGGAAGTTAAGTTTTCAAAGAACTTATCGCTTTCTACCTGCCTGCTATTGAAGATAGCATCAAAATTATCATCAAATGGGCTGGCAAGACTATCCTTTGCCAGCCTTAATTTTATGGTATGGGTTTCTCCCGCTGCCAAATTCTTCTTGTATAGGGGAGAAAATTTTGTGCCCGCGCTTCTTTTGGTAGCTAGGGAATAGTCATTCTTGAGCACTGCATTGTGAAAGAGATCTTTTTTATATGGGTGGTCGTTGGGGCTTTTATAGATACGCTCCATATTGGTCTCGTTTTCGGTAAAAAGAAGCTTGGATGGCTTTTCGAAATACAGGTTGTAGTCGCCTACAAAGGGGTGATGGATAAAAACACTGGGGTTGCCTTTATCCTTGTTCAAAGTAATGGATGGCTTATCCTCCATTTCCACAAAACTCCAGAAATTTCGGATCCATAACGTGGGGAGAAGGTAAATTGGGGCAGCCTTCTTACTTCTATTGACAACGGTTACCTTTATAAGGATATCTTCCTCGCTCCCCTTGGCATATTCCGTAAAGACATCAAAATATTCATCATTATCAAAGACCCCCGTATCCAATATTTCGAATTCATGCTCATCCTTTCCCCGTTTTTTATTCTCATCGACCAAGGGAAGATATGGAAATTCACTATTTGGGTATTTGTACAAATGCTTCATATAGGAATGGGTAGGGGTATTGTCCAGATAATAGTACAATTCCTTAACGTCTTCCCCATGGTTTCCTCTTGGCCCGGAAAGACCAAATAAACGTTCCTTTAAAATGCCATCATTCCCGTTCCACAAGGCTATAGCAAAGCAGATGTTGCAATAGCGGTCCGAAATTCCCGCAATTCCATCTTCTCCCCAGCGATAGGTCCTGCTACGAGATTGATCATGGGTAAAATACTCCCAGGCGTCCCCATTGGCACTATAATCTTCCCGAACGGTTCCCCACTGACGTTCACTGAGATAGGGGCCCCAATGGAGCCAATCCTTTTTCTTGGAGTAATTTTCATCTACTCGCTTCTGTTCTTCGGTTTGTTGAGCCATTTATATATTGTTGTAATTGTTAACTTTTAGGTTTATGGTTCAAGGTTCAAAATAAAAAAATAGAAACGCCTAAACTAAAAAACCCATAAACTTATAAACTTTTTTAGTCTATTCTCTATTCTCTATTTTCTTTAGTCTTATTTCTTGGCTCTTGGCTCTTGATTCCTACTACTGCTATGCGTTTAAAAATTTTATAAATCGACACAGCACCTATCCATTGGTCGTGAATCCAGGGTAACATGTCATGCCGCCATCGACAAAAATAGTGGTGCCGTTTATGTATTCCGATTCATCGGAGGCCAACCAAACGGCCGCGCTACCAATATCTTCCGGGATTCCTATTCGTTTATACGGAATCAATTTATTGAGTTCCTTTAAGGCCTTTGGGGTATCCCATGCCGGTTTGTTGATTGGTGTCTTGATGGCGCCGGGCGCAATACTATTGCAGCGTACTTTCTTGGGCCCGTATTCTTGGCAGATACTCTCCATAAGCATGTTTATACCACCTTTTGAAGCCGCATAATTGGCATGGCCGGCCCATGGAATTATTTGATGGACAGAACTCATTTGAATAATCTTCCCCAGGGATTTGGAGACCTCTGGTCGCATGCCCCTCCTTAAGAATTCCCGAATAGCCTCCCTGGCGCATAAAAATTGACCCGTTAAATTTACATCGATAACCAATTGCCAATCCTGCAAGGACATTTCGTGCATAGCGGCATCCTTTTGCAGGCCCGCATTGGGCACGCAGATATCCACGGTCCCAAAATGGTCGACCGTCTGTTTAAACATGGCGACGACCTGGTCTTCCTTGCTTACATCGCATTTAATGGCAATGGCATCGCCACAAATATTGTCCTCACTTATTTTATGGGCAATCTCCTCGGCGATCTCTGGGTGGGAGATGTAATTGACCACTACATTGGCACCGTCCCGTCCTAAGGCTATGGCCACCGCCTCCCCGATCCCCGAGTTGGCCCCGGTTACTATACAAGTCTGTCCAGCCAATCTTTTGTTGGGTTTTTGCATTGCTTCTAGTTTTATGATTCTTAAACAGGTTCTTGGAAGGAAGGTTACTTTTTTTGTTACAATAAATATAGAACTAAATTTGTCTTTCAGACCTTATTGATACGGAGTAATATTAGTGCTATTAAAATCTTTTTTGACCCAATGGATATTTAGACGGGAAAGAACCAATTTCAAGACTTCCTATGAATCATGGGTATGGATACTGCCACCAATTAATCCTATTTTGGGCTTGTCGAAAACCATGGTGAATTTCATAGGAATCCAAACGGGCACCAGATTAACGGGAGGTGGGGTAAGAAAATAATCCCGAGTATTCATTGAAAAATCCCCTTCCAGAACAATTTCCTCCCCAACATTCCTGCGATACAGGTTTATTTTTATGGGGGCATATCTCCTGCGGAATTCCAACGTGCCATCTACCTCGTAATGATCCTCCTTTTTAGTTATGGAAGAACTTCTAAATCGCATGTCCGGGTTTGCCCATGCGTTGCCTATCCAAGACAGATACCCGGGATGGGTTCCTATAAACGATATCAACGGCACGGTAAATGTCAGTTTTTCCAGTTCGCCATTGGTGTCACTAAGGCCGAGTGTGCCGGTAAGTTGGTTGCTGGTCCCTTCTATGGGGTATACGGGACCAAAATCGACCTTGTAGGAGAATTGCGTTGTCCCAGGATTTACCTCCTGGGCCATTGCACTTCCGACAACGAAGAAAAAACCAACAATTACGGCAACTAGATATATCCACTTATTCCTTTTCATAATCTTGATATTTTATAGTTCATTTTTGGATATCCCAACAATGGGAGGGAGACAAACTTGGTTGTTCCCATTCCATTTTTAAGTCTTTATCAGTATGCCCAATAGTAGGGTTGGTCGTAATATCTAGGGCTGTGTTCCTTAAAATGAACGTTGGCACTTTGGGTAAAATCCTCAGCCTTTTTCTCCCATTGGGCATACTCCTTATCCAACTCTTCCCCTTCCTTAATTAAGGATTCCCTTTCTTCCTTTGCCAGGCCCTGAACCTCACCTTCCTCTTTTTTTAGATTTCTCAAAGCCCTGTCAAAGCGCTTTTTTTCTTTACTACTATTTACACGATCTGGCTCTTCCAGCACATACACTTGATCCGAGGAAAGGTAGTTGTGGGCAATGTTGATTTCTGCATTGGCCACGGATTCTTGGACGAATTCGGCAGGTACCGGCACACCGTTCTCAAGATTGGTAAGCATTGTCTGCAATTGATTTATCGCTATTTCCAGATTGCGTTTATAAGGTTTCTTTAGGTCTTTTCCTTCCCTTTTAAGAGCCTCGATCCCATTTTTAAGGCTTTCCATAGCTATCTTGGGCTGGTCATTGTAAAGGGCATCAATGGCCACTGCGAACTGTGCATCGGACTTATTGGGCAGGGTGGCAACGGTTTCCTCTTGGATCACATTGTCCACATCTTCATTATGTTGATTTTTGCATCCAGAAAGGACTCCAACAAAGAAGATTGCGGTTAAAAGTACTTTAGTATTCATTTTGATGTATTTTTTAGTTCCAATTATATTTAAAAGCTTTTAATCACAATGCGGTAATGGCCCGCAAGGTGGGTTGGAAACGATTGAGATCAATACCGTTAGCCAACTGTAAAGGCGTTAAGATCAAAGGAGGGATGAACGGTTCAGGATATTCCCGTGTTCATCGGTATAGACCCTTTTGGTCTGGTCGCCCTTTTTCAGTTCAAATCTATAGCGAGACCTAACCGCGTCCCCGTTGTAGCTAGTCAATTTATAGGAATCCTCCTTGATGGTCCAGCCGGGATAGGTCTTAGCAAGGGTTTCCCTTACTTCCATTGGCGGGGCAACATTTTTGAGATGTTCTGTAACGCTTACCCGTTTTCCTATTTTGTTATAGGTAGCGTCTATATTATCCCCTTTGCCTACAAAACTGACCTCATAGGTTTCGTAATCCCTGTTTTTGAGCAAATCTTTGTTGAGGAACACATCGTCCTCTACATATTCCACCGGTACCGCGGTGTATTCATCCACCGTTAAACCTGGATAATCGCGCTCTACGGCGTCAATAACAACCGTAGGCACATCCATCTTTTTTAATTTAGCTTCGTAAAGCACGTCCTGTGAATAGGATGGCAACGCCATTCCCATAAATAAAAGCCACAAAATCACCGTTTTCATTTCTTTATATTTTTAACTGTTTTTTGATAATTTGTTTTAATTTCAATATAAAGGTACGGGCCTACAGTACCTGGTATCTGCTACCTATGTAGCACTTTATGATTTTTAACTTTTGTTTTCATTTCCTTTTACCTGCCTTTTGAGCCTGTTTAAAAAGCACCTTTGTTATGTAAAACCCCTTTGCGATCATAATACAAATGGATAAAATTGGAACCGTCGTAAATATCCAGTTCATAGAACTGTCCTTGTGGTAAGTTCAATTGGATAATCTTTAAAAAATCGGGTTTTATAAAATTAATCTTTAGGTGCTCCCATATTTTTACGGGCAACGAACTTCTTGAAATTAAGGTCCTGGTCCCCAACCAATTTCCATGGGAATCGAAAATTGCGCAATGTTCCTTTCTCTCCGAGGTGAAAGTCACCTCCCATCCCCCTTCACCTTGAAACTCCCAGGTTGGGAAAGTCGCTTCAGGATATTTTAGGCGAAAGGCCACAATTATATTTTTACGTGGAAATCCTTGGGTAAGATTCACTATTACGTATAGGGATCTTGCCAAAATACTACGTAGAACTCTTGGGAACTTCATGTTGTTTGTATTGAAGGCATATAGAATTTAGGCACGTACAGGAGTCGCCATGATCCTTCCTGATTTACATTTTGATCATGCTAGGGGTAAAACTGTTTATTCGGTAAGTTCCCCGACTACTTGGAACCCCTGTTCATTGTCCACAATAACCTTTTCATAAAGTACCCCAAGGTATTCATAGTAGGCCCTATCCTTGACCATGACGACATCTGTTAGTTCTGGCAGATCGTAAATTATGGCATCCAAAGGAGCCGGGACTACCTCAAAACCGCCATCAACTGCCTTGTAAAAAATACCGTTCCGGAAGTCGAACCATTTGCCCTTTACATCGAGATGAAAACTTTCTTTAGGCAATTGACCAATTACCAATCCGTTACGTGGCCTTACCAAGAGATACCTGCCACCGTTGTACCTAAAAAAATTGCCATTTTCATCCAAATAGTAATTGTGCTCCCCATATTTTATGGGATTTAAATCTTCAAGACTACGCTTAACAACAACCCTAGGTTCGGTCCCAAAGGTGACCGTTTCCATGGAACCCTTGATCATAACCGGTCTGGTCGACCATTTTCGTTGAACGTGTTTGGTAACCTGGCCAGTTTCCCTGGACGACTTGTTCGTTGAAGTTGCAGTTGTTGACTGGGCACTTACAGAATGGATGGTCAGTATCAAGAGCAGCGGTAAATATAATTTTTTCATGACCTGTTTTTTTAAAGTTCTACCCCAAAGGTACAATCAGGCCAAATCCAAAACTGCTACCTAAGTAGCAATGGAAACATAAAAAATGAGATTAGGAATACGAGATTAGAAATAAGTTGGCAGTGTGCAGTTGCAGTTGGCAGATTTATTCAAGGTTCAAGGAAAATACGAGATTAGAAATACGAAAGTAGATTGAAGTTGGCAGTTTTCAGTCGCAGTTGGCAGAATTGTTCAAGGTTCAAGGTTTAAAATAAAAATTAGTAACCGCCTAAACTAATAAACCCATAAACCTATAAATTTTTTCAGTCTATTTTCTCTAGTCTTGGTTCATGATACTTGATTCTTGATTCTTTATTATAGGTGATGGATGAATCAAAAAATAAACTCATAAACATTTAAACCCATAAATTTATAAACCCAATAACCCAAATTAGGGAATATACTTTTCCTCGGCAATGGCCAGCAGAAGTTCCACGTTTTCTATGTCGATTTGGCTTCGCTTGACGGAGATGGCACCACATTTTTTCAATTCCTGGATGTGCCGATTTACAACCGCCCTCGTCGTACCTATGAGGCTGGCAATCTCATTATTTGGCAAATTGTTGATCAGTTGTAGTTGATGGGAATGTCCATTGATATTGTTCAGGAGCAGATGGGATAATCTTATCAGGGTACTGTGGAGTGAAATATCGGTGGCCGCCTCTTCCAGCTGCCGCATTCTATGTCCCAAATATTTTAAGATCGTTCTGTTCATGCTAGGGTGTTCCATTATCCAGCGCCGCATATCTACCATGGATATGTTAAGAATTTCCATATCATCAACCGCTTCCCAATATACATCGTGCGCCTGGGAATCCATAAGGCTAAGAATATCAAAAACATCACCCTTGGAAAGCAGGAAAATTGTATGTTCCCTACCTGTATGGGGATTGAGTTGATACTCCTTGATCCTGCCCGAAACGATAAAATGAAGGGTAGACTCTACTTCCCTTCCATTTCTAAATGTGCCGGCAGCCCAATGTGTTCTCGTCATTGATGTAAGCATATCCTGCATAGTATCCTTATCAATATCCCTAAAAAAAGAGGATTCCTTTAAGGTTTCAAGACAACGTAAAAAATGGCTATTTGCTAGTTCCATGCAAGATAAATGACGGCTTTGAAGGTGCTGTCATTCCATAAAACTAATAAACCTGGAAAGAACTCGGGCATGCTTTAACGTATCATTTGCATTGATTTACCGTATAATTGCAGAAATAGGCCTGTGAAATTCAATCCAAAGCTTAAGCAAGGCCTACTGTTACTTAAAAGCCGATTTAGCTTTGGGTCGACATTGGAGAAACCTTTTACTTAACCTCACTTTTTGAACAGGGCAATGTAGGAAGCCAGCAGACCAGCCGTCAATGTAGATCCCACCGTTTCTATATAGGACCAAAAAACGGTTTCCATCATGGTCAGATGAAATCCATAATTTTGACCGAGCTGCACGTAGTTAAGTCCATTATGACCGGTATTAA
This sequence comes from Sediminicola sp., assembly GCA_048266425.1. GTDB lineage: Bacteria > Bacteroidota > Bacteroidia > Flavobacteriales > Flavobacteriaceae > Cerina. The sequence continues at coordinate 15,589 of JBLWZN010000036.1, read as the reverse complement.
GCAAAATCAACAATACAGGCAAAAAGAGGAGACAGAAATAAATACCGGTACGCGCACAAAGTGCAAAGGCGCTCGAATATGCTAATTTCTTCTTTTTATTGATCCTATAATCCCGCATTAATGCCGAAAAACCTAACAAAATAATAAATAAATTGACCATTCTAAGGGGGAGCGTTTCATAAATCCCCGCCCAAGTGAGCAATAATCCAAAGAGAACCGTCGCACATAAAATTAAAATGGCGTAGGTCCAGGCAAATCTGTTTTTTGACCAGTTCTGACGATTTTTGAGACTAAAGATATTGGGTGTTTGTACTTCGGTTGTATCCATGACATCGTTTTTATATCCATAAAAATACGACAACATGGCCTGCTCTTTCTGCTACTTGGGTAGCACTTGGGGCAAGTTTTTTGGATTCGAAAAGCTATTCCGGTTTAAGTGGCTTCCTGCCTTACCTTTATCATCCTAACAGCCAGAAAGATAAAATAGGAATAATAGATCGCCTGAAACAAGCGTTGCCACAACCCCTTAAACGGTACCAAAATGGGATAGAAATTAAATTTGGCCAACAGAAATAAGAGGAAAAAGAACAGTCCAAACAAGGCAACAAGCAGGGTAAAAACCACTCCCCTCCTATCCTTCCCCAAAAATAATGCAAGTGTCACGAAGGAAAACAGAACAAGGGACATTACGCCAATACCACTTGAGATGTTGTGGGCACTAAATATATCGACGTTATCGATTGCAGGGGTAGCCATCGGGAAAATCCCAGCAACAACCCCTTCCCCTAGTCCATAGAAAAAAATAAGAACGGAAGCCAGTTTAGCATAGATAAAATCATTTTTAAAGGCTGTCCAAAATCCATAGGCGAATAGGGAGATAAAAAGTGTGAAAACAAGGCTCCAGTTTGTGATCAGCAGATGAAACGGACTCTCATGCGCCCCCAATCTACTGATTGATTGCGAAATGGAGCTATATCCGGGATAATTGGCAGCGGCATAAGTCTCTATCGCAAACTCCCCGACCAAGGCCAGGATTCCCGAAATGGCACCTATTCTAATTATTGAGTTCATTAAAGTGGGTGTTTTTACCATAAATACCGCAGAATTATAATTTCGAATATCCATTAGATGGAACAAGACAGAAGGATGAAGGACAAATGACTTTAAAAATTGATACCAGTTTAAAATATTCAATTGTTTTTAAAAGCTGTAATGAAATCAAAAGATTAGTCTTTGGTCTTTTATCTTTAAGCCATGTAACGTTATACCTCATCGGGTTTCATAACTTTGTTCAGGACAGCGGCCAGATGAATAAGATCCATATCGGTATCATACGCCAGATAACTTTTTATCCATGTTGGGTTGAATTTTTCCTTGAAAAATCTCAGGTTCTTGTAATGCCCGAATGGTCCGATTTTTTCGTAGGCCAATTTAATGGCCTGTTCCGGCAAGTTTTGCGGTGCTTCTATGCCTGATAATGGAACCATTCCCATGTTTACCGTTTTATAGCCCAGTCCCTTATAGTATGACATCATGGAAACAAACATAAAATCTATTGTCCCACCGGGGGCATTGGTAGTCTTTCTCATTAGGTCAAAATTAAGCTCTTCGGCTTTTCCCGATGGGATTAGGTTTAAAAAAGCAAATACCCTTCGCTCCTGGGACTCCACCGTTAATATCGTTTGATGTTTAAGTTCATTTTCATCGAAGGTCCCCTGGGAGAAACCCAGCTCCCCTTTACCGGTTTCCGTAAGCCAGTCATTGGAAACAAATGCCAATTGCTGCAAAAATCCATTGGACTGTGGGGGCTCATTTACTTTAAACACATAGCCCGATTTTACAATTTTGTTCACTGCATTTCGCAACGGTTTCATAGCAGCTCCCTCCATGGTGAAAGTCTCCAGATTTACCGTAGCTTCCTCTCCAATTGGAAGTAATTTTTTTCCAAGATTTTCGTATACATTTTTTGATCCCTCCGGAACTCGGTAATAGATAGCGTTCAAATTTATAGAGCGCGCGTATTTTTCAAAGTCGAGAATGTGTTTTGATACTATCTCCACGACAGAATCCCTACAGACCGGGTTTTCCAAAACCACTGCATATCTTTTCGTTGCTTTGAAGGCTATAAATCCCTCTCCCTCATCAAAAAAGTACAATTCCTTATCCGGAAAGGCCTTAAAGTAATCCATGGGCGAATTGCCATACTTTTGTATGAGCTGTTTTGCCTTCTCAACCTGATTCCCACTTGTAATTCCCGTTGTCCCGATGGGCCTGAATAGCAATCCCACCAAATAGAGAATGCTTACAATTCCCAATATATTGAGACTCAGCAAAAAATACTTGCCAAAAGGAGTTACCGCATTTAGTCCTGTGTTTAATAATGCAATTGATTTGAAGGTTGCGACCGCGGAATGGAGCAACGTGAAATTTTCGTTGAAATGGCGAAAGTCCAACAAATAGAAACCCCCGATCCCATAAATGAGCAAGCTAATTACGACGGTCAATGCCCGTTCCCACTTGGGCAATCTCAATGGAACCGACCTAACGTAGTAGTCTTTCCTCTGAAAAATCAAAACTCCGGTGGCCAATAGGGCCAATGTGGCTTCCTCGTAGTCGATTCCTTTGATCAAATGTCCAAAAAAGGAACAAATAGTCAGCGTTAGTGCCAGGTAATAGGAATTACGATATCCTTGGGTAAGGGTGACCGCCGTTACGATCAAGACGATACCCATCACCAAAACCAAAGTATTTGAGGCTTGGATGACGTCAAAAGGTATGAAGTCCCTTAAATATTTTAGCCTTGAGGTCAGTGCCGGACTTAGTGCTGATAATAGGTTTACTACCCCCAGAAAAAACAATAATATAGGGGCCAAAAGTTGTAACATCAGGCCATCTTTTTTGAACAGCAATGAAAAAATCCCAAGTAAAAGCACGCTCCAAAATTCAAAAAAGCGAAATACCAAAGTTGCGGATAAGGCCAGGACGGTAGAATACCCAAAATATTTTAGGGTATATAGCAATCCTATTTCTACGGCTCCAATGCCCCTTAACAATGGAGCGGTCATGAGGACAAATAGTACCACGGCATACCCAATGATCACGGATAAAATATCCACATTGGCCCCCAGTGCCCTTAAACCCACATAAAGTTGTGATACCCCTATAAATTCTATGGCGCAGGAAAGCAAAAAGGCCTGTAAAATTCGAGCTCTATTGAGGGTATTATCCTGAAACAAGGCCAAAAAGGAAACAGCCCCTGGAAATTTTTTGGCGATCAGCCCAAAAAGCCTTCCCCGTTTTAATAGATCGACCAAGACCATTATCAGCAGAAAAACAACAGCCAGACTTATACCAATAGGAAACAGGTAATTGGAAAACAAGGTATGGGTCAAGGCGAAGACCAAGATAACCGGAAGCGCGTAAAATAAAGCAGATGCTATGGAAACAAAAGTAAAAACGGAAGTAGCGGCATAAGATTTTTCCCTTTCTATCCCATACTGCTTTTCCAGTCCTTTATTGAAAAAGAACATGTTGGTAATAAGGCCCGCCGGCAATACTACACTTACGGTGTTTCGTTTTAGAAATAAAAAAATCCCCGTCTTTAGGGAAATCTTCCCATTGACCGCATTAAAGCATTTTTGGTACATGATTCCCTGCACCAAAACAAACAGTAAAACCAGCAAGATTCCCAGTGAGAACCACCACACATTCACCAGCTTCAAGGATTCCCTTACCTTACCGATCTCTCCCTGCTGCTCCTTCAAAAAATAGATAGCGAACACAAGGATCAACAAACTGAAAAAAATCTTGAGGGCAAGTTTCCTTTTATTCTTGATCGCTTTATAAAAGGGCTGTGCCATTGGGTTTGAATATTATTGAATTGTAATTTCCATGAATATTTGGAACATAAACTACTTATAAATCCCAATTAGTTGGATTATGTACTAAAAGACGAAAGATTAAATACAAAAAAGCATTGTAGAAAATACAACTTATATAGATGTTTTAAAATGGGTCCGTCCTTGGTCTTTGGTCCTTTATCGCAATAAAACTGGTTCAATTTTGCTCTTTAGAAATAAAGTTAACCCTTCACTTTCAGCGTCTCCAAATAGGCCACTAGATCAACTAGATCCTGCTCTTTCATCACCTTATCCAGGCCTTCGGGCATCAGGGACTTATCCATCGCCTCTATGTCTTGGATATTCTTTTGGGGGATTTCCTTCGTGGTAGCTCCCATCATTTTTAAGGTGATATCATTTTCGGTCTTGCCCAAGATATAGCCCATCAAAACGTCGCCGTCCTTCATTTTCACGTTGTAGCCCTCGTACCCAAAGTTGATGCCTGCACTGGGATAAACAATCGATGAGTACAAAAAGCTTCGTGATAATTTACTTCCAATATCGGACAACCCAGGACCAAAATCGGTTCCGGTACCATCTGCCATATGACACGAAGCACAATAGGTTGCAAAAACAGTCTTTCCTGCATTTGGATCACCCTCCATTTTCTCCAGAGCGGCAATATTCGTTTTACCCTTGCCTTTGGAGTCCAAATATTTTGGCGCCTCTGTGCTAATATCGACATCCCAACTGGTCATTAATTTTAGGACAGCCGTAATTTTATATTCCTCCTTTAACTTGCCCGATTTTAAAAGGTCGAAAAGTATATGTTGACCGTTCCAGGTATTTCCAAGCGATTCCACCACTTTTCTCATCAGGGGGTAACTAAACTTGTCGGCTTCCAAACTTTTACCCAAAAAGGCTATTGCACTTTTGTCGTTTACTCCGCCAAGTACTTCGATCACTTGTAATTTAGAATCCTCTCTGGCATCGGAATTAAGGTAGTCCGAGACATCCTTTTCCCCTCCCGTTTCAAAAAGCAAAGTAGCGGCTTCTTTTCTCAAGGCTAGGTCGGCATCGCTTGCAACAAGAGCGAACAACGCCCTTTCTTGTCCTTTTATTTTTAAGTTTTTCACCGCGATCAACCATTCCGGAGTACCCTCAATGGCAGGTAACACTTTCTTGACCGCCTGAAGATTATGGGCAGAGCTATTGACGAAGGCTTCATCCAACTGGCCAACGGCATAGGCTTGGATCAATTGGTGCTGTGGATGGTCTAAGGTGAGAAGCGAGAGCAATAATTGATTTTTCTGTGGACTTTGCTTAAAGTGAAAAGCCCGGAAATACGAGGGCAACTTTTCGGGGGATACCGATTTATCCTTAATTAAATCGCCCAACAAAGGCACCGTTGCAGCGGCATTTACACGCCAAACGATATCGGATCCGGCAGGACTGTTCCAATTGTCGCCGACCTTACTTTTCCAAGCTTCGAAATACAGGTCCGGGTATTGATCGGCACCGATTCCCAAGGCCTCAAGTTCCCACCGATCGCCCGGTTGGTGTTGCAGGGCCAGGTCTGCCCATAATTCCGCAGCTACAGGATTACCCACATATTTCAAGGATATGGCCGCTTCCCTTCGCACCTGGACAGAGGAATCGTTGACCACTTTGGCTATATAATCCGTCAATTTATCAGATGCCACATAACGGGCCATCCTAATCCCTTGCATTCGGAATTTCGGGTCCTTATCGGCCAAGGCCTTATTTATATAGGTTGTGGCCTTAGAAGGAATTTTTGCACCTATCCACAGGGCACGTGCCTTTGCGGTTCCGCCTTTTGCCATCAACTTGGTCAAAAAAGGTTCGGCCTCTTCGCCCATGCTGTGCAGCTTTTGCCAAGACTGGTAAAAAACGTCCATATTGTCCGAAAGCAGACCGTTTGCCGCACTCTCGCCAGATGAAAAGTCAAACTTAGGTGGTTTGTAACCTTCCTTGGTCGAAATATGGTAAATCCGACCCCGAACAATATCCTCAGCCTTGTGGCCACCAACGCCCCCGTCGTACCAATCCGAGACAAATAGGGAGCCATCCGGAGCTACGGTAACATCGTCCGGCCGAAACCAATCGTCCATGCTGGTCACTATATTTTCGATGTGTGCCTTGTATCCTGCACCATCGTCCTCCACAATATAAGATCGAACCACATTATGGCCGGGTTCCGTATGAATCATTTGATTTTTATAAAGGGCCGGTAACAGATCCCCCTCGTAGATGATCATCCCTGTTGGGGACCCTGATCCGGTCTGCAATAAATTGGGCACCACCCCGGGATCGTTCAAATGCCAATGCCGCAGCGGGATGGAATCGCTCCATCCTACCCTTCGCTCCCGCCAGTTGGCCCCGGTAACCTGATCCTTATACCCATAATTACCATACTCCATCAAGAAATTTATACGGGTACCCCGATTGCCATCATCGTCATTATCCGATTGCCAAAGTCCACCATAAGAGTCTATTGCCAATTCGAAAGGATTCCTAAAGTTATTTCCCACCACTTCGACATGGGACCCATCCATTTCGGCTCGAAAAGCCATTCCTTCCCGAAATGGATGCCCTACATTCGTTGTTTTTTCCCCATGGACATCAACAATGGTATCGCCGTTCTTGTCCAACAGGTGCTCACCAGCGTTCCCATAATTAAAATACAGGCGCCCATCGGGACCAAAAACAAAGGCATGTGCCCCATGATCGTGGTCTACCCCTTCTATCCCGGAATACATGATTTCCTTGGAATCGGGAATATCATCACCATTATTATCCGTAAAAACAAAGACATCCGGACTAACGGATACGATGACCTTATTTCCCAGGACCACGATCCCCAGAGCCGCATTGATATCCTCCCCTTGGTAGAAGACCTTGGAAGTATCGGCCACTCCGTCGTGATCCGTATCCTCTAAAATTACTATACGGTCCCCTTTTTTGTCGTAGGGATTGTCCGGATTGGCGAAAAGACGATAATTACGGCCCTCACAGACCCAGATCCTGCCCTTGGCGTCGATTGCCATATTGGTAGGATTGGCAATCATCGGTTCGGAAGCGAACATGTTCATCATCAACCCTTTGGCAACTTCCATGGAAGCCATTGCATTTTCAGGTAGGCGTTTTTCTTGATCTGAAAGCACACTATAGTCGATGGCGGGTTTTTCTTCCTTGGTCTCGCAGGAAAAAAGAAGGGTTATCGTTAAAAAAAGCAACAGAGCAGAACGACTGGCAGCTGATTTGGTCATAAAAAATAAGGTTGATTAGAGAATGATAGATTAAAGATACAAATAAGGGGCTTTTTTACTTGTTCTAAAACATAACAATTTGTGATTTTATTTCTTCCCAAGAAAGTTGCGGTAAAAATTCAAAAAAAAAGGTCCTGTACCAAAATAGTACAGGACCTAAACAAAACTAACTAAACAACTAACTAACTAACTAACTTCTATTTGACTTTTAGATCGTTTCCTTTGGCGACACTGGACCGTGCCCTTTTGAATCGCCATAATTCGTATTATCTTATTTTTCATTTTTTGGACAACATCAATTTTAACCTTGTAGGTTTATTTGGCCTTCGCTCAAATTGTATCTCAATTATACGTTTTCCATAATACCCAACTTGCGTTCTTCCTTCCATTTTCCCCTAGTAAAATCCGGGAACTTGACCGCTGAATTGCCCATTTGAATAGAAATACCCGAAAGTGGGGTAACGACGGACCAATCCGCTGCATCATATACATCTTGATCCAAGTAGTGTCCTTGATTGAAACAATCTATAAGGCGATAGAACATTACAAAGTCCATTCCCCCGTGACCCCCATTCGCTGCTATCTGTTCTTTCAGTTGGTTCCATATGGGGTGTTTGTATTTCTCGAAATATTCGGCTTTTTCCTCTTCTGTCAGCCAGTCGTGCTTCCCATTAATACTCAAGCGGCTCGGATAACCTTCGTGGTATGCCTTGGTCCCCATTAGGGCGTTGATCCTGGTGTAGACCCTGGGCGAACCCGTATCGTGCTGTACCATAATGGAACGCCCCTTGAAGGTCTGGATCAAACTGGTGTTCATATCGCCATGTTTAAATGCGGTATAGTTGTAGAATTCGTTATCGGGTTCAACGGTCTTCGCATATTCTGACAGACCTGCCTCCAGCGAGCTCATGGAAACCAAATGCCCAAAACGGTCCCCCCGATTGATACCCATATACTGGGCCACGGGCCCCAGGCCATGTGTCGGATAAAGATTTCCATCGTATTTTACATGGTGGCGAATTCTCCATTGGTTATAGTAACCGGTCTTACTGAACATAGACTCCCTAAGGTCGTGGATATAGGCGGCCTCACCATGGGTAAGGGTGCCAAAGAAGCCTTGGCTCGCCATATTTAAAATTGTGAGTTCCTCGTCGCCATAGCAAACATTTTCCAACATCATGCAATTGCGCTGGGTCTCTTCTGCAGTATCCACCAATTTCCAACAGTCTTCCACGGTGTAGGCTGCCGGCACTTCCGTGGCTACGTGCTTGCCTTGTTGCATGGCATAAACGCACATAGGCACATGGAGGTCCCATGGCGTACAGATAATCACAAGATCAATATTGTCCTGTTTTACCATTTCCTTCCAAGCATCTTCGGTACCACTGTATTTTTTAGGGTTTTGACCTTTACTTTTTGCAAAATCTACCGATTTCTGGGCATAACTGTCCCTGATATCGCATATAGCGGTTATCACTGCTTTTGGATATAGGGCCGTCATCCGTTCCACATGGCCCGCACCCCTATTTCCTACTCCAATAAAGGCCACCTTGACCTGTTGGATGGGATCTACTTTGAGGTTTATTACCGATTTTCCATAGGATGGACGCCTTTCACCGATCCGTTCAACGGTTCTTTCCAAATTTCCCTGGCCAAAAGCGGTTGCCCCCGGAAGTCCTAAGAATGCCCCTACCAAGGCGGAGGATCTTAGAAATTTTCTTCTGTCAAAATTCTTATCGGATTTATTCATGGTTTCGATTTTATTTTGGTGAACATTATTCTAATAGTTAACTATTTATTAAGCCCAATCCGTACAGTTTCTTGCCAAGTTACTACCCATTTGATAGTCCCACTTAACTGTATTCCGCATCAAATTTGATCGGATGGAAACATTTTGAGCCATTTTTTGGCATTTCCTGAAAATATTTTATCGACGACTTCCTTTGGAAGTTTTAATCCCTGAAATTTTTGATTAACAAGGTCACTGTTCATAATATCATCGGTTACAAAAAACTGCCAATCTTGCAACCACCGTTCATGAACCTCTTGCTGCATTTCATTTAAACCTTCATCGCCCCCATCCTGCAAATCGGTCGCGTAAAGTATCCGATCCTGATACTTTATAAAAAATTTGCGTACCTCTTCCCTACTTTCGATGGTTTGATAAAAAATCTGCCCCATTCTTGCAGCAAGATCAACACACATATTCGGAAACTTATCCAAGCGTTTTGCCAATTCGTCCACGCTCCACTCCAGACTACCCACATGGGCGCCCATAAATATTAGATCGGGGTGTTTTTCCAACATTCGATCCCTTGCGGCGATCTGTTCCTCATAAGAAGGCAGTTCCGGATGTTTGTACATGTGGTACTGCGGATGTTCCGCAAAGTACTTCCGATCGTTATTGGTGGTCATTTCATCTAGCGGAAGCCAACAGTTTTTTGGTTCGCCCAAATGTCCGATCAAAGGAATATTCTTGCTTTCCAAATGATTGAAAATTGTATCCAGCTTGGGATTATCGACCATTATCAGTTGATTGTTCTTATCGCGAAATACCATGCCGATATTCTTCCAGACCTTTACTGCTATAGCACCTTCGGCAAAACAACTGTCCAACCAGGCAATCGTATTCTTTGTAAAATCCGGATTGTCCCAATCCTCTATTGAAAAGGAGGTAGCAATCCCAAATTCTCCGGGGTGCTCCTTTTTCTGTGTTTTACAGTAATCATACTGCTCCTTGATGAATTCCTCCCCTTGGGAAAGGTCCACCACAATATTGAGCATCCGGAAATTGTCCTTCATTGCCTGATCCACAAAACCGCTCCGATCGGTCATAACATGGGTGTGGACATCGATTTTATCGACGTTGGCAAAATCGTCCAAGGAATAATATTCGTTCTTCTCCATACAGGAAACCATAAACATTAATATAAAGGCACTCCACAGTATCTTCATCGGTTTGGATTTAATTATTTAATGAAGTGATTTAAACTTTTTTATAGCCCATTTCATAAGCCTCAGGTATCGGGATCTTTCTATTGTAAATAGACCATCTTACCGGTAAGAACAGATTCATCACAGGCAAACGCAATACGCAGGCTATTTACCGCGTCTTGTATATGGTCCGACAAATCTAGGTCTTCCACTATTGCTTTGTAGAAATAGCGTTGTTCCCTGGTGCAAAGTTCCTGATGATCTGGCTCATCCTTCAAATTAATCCAAGTATCCTCTTTTACAAACTGATTCTTATCGTCCAGATCGGCGTAATGACAACGTATCGATTCGGTTTTGGTATGCGATTCAACCGAGTCCGATTTTCCGGTGCCCGACGCTTCCTTTGCGACAATGGAAACTGAACCTTTGGGTCCGAAAACATCTTTTATAAAAAAAGCGGTTTCACTTACCATTGGTCCCCACCCAGCCTCGTACCAACCGACCGAACCGTCATCAAACCGTATTTGCAATTGACCGTAGTTGTAATTTCCCTTTGGGATTTCCTCCGTCAATCTAGCGCCAATAGCACTTACCTGAACAGGTTTGGCCCCTGTCATTTGACACATGACATCTATATAATGCACCCCGCAATCCACAATCGGACTTAGACTTTTCATGAGGTTGCGGTGCACGTCCCACATAACACCCTTGCTTTGCTGGTTAAGGTTCATTCGCATTACCAAAGGTTTACCCAAATCTTGGGCCAATTCCACAAAGCGTATCCAAGAAGGATGATGTCTCAGTATATAGCCCACGACCACCTTTTTCCCAGTCCTTAAAGCAACCTCTGCAACACGCTGGGCACCTGCCACCGTATCCGCAAGTGGTTTCTCTATAAACACATGGCAACCGCTATTCAAGGCTTCAATGGCGTATTCCTCATGGGTGTCGGGATAGGTTGAAATACACACCGCACTAGGTTTGGTCGCTTTCAAAGCCACTTTAAAATCGTTGTACAAAGGATAGGAACCCCCCAACTTATCGTTTAGGACCTCCTTACTTTTGCCGGTAGAGACCAAACCGCAAATTTCAAATTCCTCAAGGGTGTGATAAGCTGTAGCGTGCGATGCTCCCATATTTCCACATCCAACAACAAGAACACGTACCGGGTTGCTTTGATTCGCCATAAATAATTGTTTTTAAAATTAATAAAACTCAATTTTCGTTTTTTATTCAATGGTGTCTGCCAGCCCTGTCACCAACTTCTCTTGACCCATGCTATCCGATTCTAATAAGATTTTCCGCTTTTGCCCGCTTTCCTTTATGGGCAGTACGAGTTTTTCCCTAAAGAAGAATAGGAACAGCAAGCCAACCATCAAGGCAATTGCTGCTGGAACCAACCATATGGATTGCCATTGGTAACTTAACAAACCGTTGATATTTTCAAGAAAATTGTCGGTTACCGCTCCCGAAACAAACGAACCTATAAACATTCCTATACCGTAGGTAGCAAAAGTTATTAGTCCTTGGGCCGAATTTCTAAAGGATGGTTGCGACTTTTTGTCTATATAAATCTGTCCCGAAACAAAAAAGAAATCATAGCATACCCCATGAAGTATGATCCCAAAATACAGCATCCAAATTCCAGGCCCTATATCCCCAAAGGCAAATAAGAGATATCGAAGTACCCAGGCAAACATACCGATAAGCATCATTTTCTTGATTCCAAGCTTCCCAAAAGCTAGGGGCATCAACAACATAAATAGGAATTCAGATACTTGTCCCATGGTCATCTTACCTGCGGCGTTTTCCATACCGATATCATTCAAAAAAGGATTGGCGAAGTTGTAGTAAAATGCCAAGGGAATACAAATAATAATTGAACTTATAAAAAAGACAACAAACGATCTTTGTTTAAACAACACCAAAGCATCCAGGCCTAAGAGCGCGGATATACTAGCGCTTTTCCCGGAAGGGGGGGTATTTGGCAGAAAGAAGCTCAATACACCCAGGACAACGGAGCAGTATGCCGCTATTCGGAAAGTCATATAAGAAGTCTCCAATCCCATAAATCCTATTAGGAGACCGGCAGCGATCCATCCGACGGTACCTAAAACCCTAATCCGTGGAAATTCTTTGCCTGGGTCGTTCATTTGGGAAAATGAGATGGAGTTCGCCAAGGATATGGTTGGCATGTACAATAAAGTGTACAGCAGGATCAACCACCAGAAATCTTGAAAATGGGCTACGGTACTAATATAGTATAAGGTAACCGCACCCATTAGGTGCAAAATGCCCAATACCTTTTGGGCGGGGAAAAATCGATCCGCGACAAGGCCTACAAAAAAAGGGGAAAGAATGGCAGCTATGGATAGATTTGCATAAGCTGCCCCCACCTGTGTGGCGTTGACCTCAAGGGATGACAATAGATAAGTGCCCATAGTGACATACCACGCCCCCCAAATAAAATATTCCAGAAGCATTAGGACGGATAAGCGCAGTCTCACTGAGTTTTTCATGGTGGTCCTTTGGTAACGGTTTTAAGTAATTGACTCATCTACAGAAAAAAGTCCGATATTATTTGAGTTCTTGAATATTTATATTCTTCCACCTCACCTTGATTCCACCTCCGCTGTGAATCTGAAGGGCAATGGATCCCCTGCCCTCCCCAATTTTAGCATCGGTTAGATCTACCATTTGTTTTCCGTTCAGCCAAGTGACAATACGATCGCCTTTGGCCTCGATCCGCATATGGTTCCATCCCTCGGGATCTAGATTTTTTTCGTCTTTTGGGTCTGGTTTAATAATCCATCCCCTACCCCCTTCGGTAGATTCATAAATCCCTCCAGTGTGCAAATCTGGCGGTGCCACCTCTACCTGCCAACCGGATACTGTTGTCCCGTCCTTTCCTCCTACATGCGAGCGAATGAATACGCCACTATTACCGTTGGCCTCCAGTTTAAAATCAAGATCTAGAATAAAATTTTTGTAGGGTTTATTGGTGGATAGATAGCCATACTTCTTTTCCGGGCCACTCTCACAAACGAGTTCCCCATCATCTACATACCAATATTCCGTTCCGTGCTTCGTCCACCCGGACAAATCTTTGCCATTGAATATGCTTTTGCTTTTTTGAGAAAATGAAAATGCGGTGCACAATAAAAAGAAAAATGTAAAAATCAGGTATTTCATAACAGTGCGTTTTTATAATTTAAGTTTATAGTTTAAAAATCATCCATAACTTGGATCCAATACTTTTCGATCTCGTCCTTGGTCGGAGTTTCCTTTGGTCTAACAAGCCTAAAGCCAACAAAGGGCGCGTCCGTTAACCACCAAATACTTTTTGGCATTTGGGGATCGCGCATTTTCCATGCACTGGAAGATCCTTGGCGATTTGCAGATCGAAGATCAAGGCCATCATCCATCCATGAGCCACCTCGTACGGAACGTGGATAAAGGGTGGTAGGTTTAAAATAGGGGTTATCTGCAGGATTGCCTTTCAACTTTTTAAAGTAATCCGGGTAGTATTGATCTGCGGTCCATTCAGCAACGTTTCCATGCATGTCGTATAAACCGAAGGCATTTGGGGCCTTTGTACCTACCTTTTTATAACCCCCGCCACTATTGCCATCAAACCAGGCAAATTTGTCAAGCTCCCCAATGTCGTTACCATAATAAAAGGCAGTCTTAGATCCGGCGCGACAAGCATATTCCCACTCGGCTTCCGTAGGCAAACGATAAAAATGGCCCGTTTCCGTATAAAGCCATCTGGCGTACATCATGGCTGCGTACTGGGTCATATTAATCGCCGGGAATCCTTGCCGTCCCATTCCAAAGCTCATATCTATATACATTGGGGTTGCAGTGGAAACACCATCGATCATAATTTTGGAACCATCTTTTAGGGTAACTTCCCGAGACTTTATGTTTCCGGCCCTTTCATCGAGATACCGACTGTATTGATCCCATGTTATTTCGTAGGCACCCATCCAAAAGGAATTGACCTTAACCTCTTTTTGAGGCCCCTCATCCGAGTTTCTGCCTTTTTCGTTGGACGGGCTTCCCATTAAAAAGGTGCCGCCATTTATTGGGACCATGTCTATGGATATGTTGGAGCCGGGAATTTTCTCGGAATAGCGACCAAAATCGGAACTTTCAGATTCATTAAATGATTTGCCGCCAATTAAAAAATAATTGATTGCCACTAAACCAATAAGCCAAGAAAAATAACGCATATCTCTTTTAACAACTTTAAATTGAACGTAAATGACTTAAATCAAGGGGTAATTACGCTATAAATCACCACTTACAAAATCGCAAGCATACAACACGTGTTTATCCAGAACCATCAGCATATTCAACCAGGACCAATGACAGGGCTCGGGGGCATCCTAAAAGTCGGTTTCCGACCGCAATTGAAAAATGTTGAACTAGATTTGTTTGGAGGCCCCAAATATTCCATCGAAGAAACTTGGGTGTAGCCATCAACAATATTCAAATTATATGTAAGCCAAAATCTCCTTTATCCCTAATTATTAGTTGAGCACGGGAGCTGTTTGTTCGGCAGAAGTTACCCCAGGAGGGAGTTCTATCACTTTAAAATTCCTAAAATGAATTTCGGCTCCCTCAGATTCAAGACATAAATAGCCTTTCTTTTGAGTGGATTTTGAAATACCATTTACAAATTTTCCATTAACGGAAAGTTTGATGACACCATCTACACATACAACGTCATAGGTGTTCCATTCCCCTTTACCCTTACATCGGTTCTCTATAGATTTACTCCGTTCCCCTCGTGGATTATCAGGAACGGTAACCACTCCACCCACTCCCCAAACTTCACCATGTACATAGGCAATCGGTGGTTTAACCCCGTCTTTCTCATGTAGATCCACCCACTCCAGTTCCAGCATTTGGATTTCAACCCCATCCGGTAAAACCGCATCCCCTTTGGGATCGGCACCGCTCCAGGCAAAAACTCCAGAATTGCCGCCAGCTTCCATATGCTTCCATTCTACATGTAAAATGAAATTTTCATATTGTTTCTCCGACCTTACAACTCCAATCGGGTGGCCCAAGTTAACCAATACCCCATCGGCACCAACCTTCCAACCCTCTTTAACCGTATTTACATTGATCCATTTAATGGGCGTCTCGCCCCCGGACTTATTGGCAATAATATTTTCCCATGTATCGGAAGAACCAAATTGAAATTCAAAATGCTCCTTCTGGGCGTTAATTTGGTAAGATGCCAACAATACCAATAAGGCAGATAAACGGGCAATCCTTTTGTTTATTAAAACTTTCATGTTCGTCATGGTTACAAATTTGTTAAAAAAAAATACACGTCCGGTAGACCAATATTAACACCTTATCCAAAAAAGGATGAACCCATTTAATCTTGTTAAACTGGCTAAATGGGTTCATACTAAATTCCCAGCTCGAAATGTGAATCCGATATGCTACCTCCTCAAATTGATTGGACTCTAGTGCAACTATACAGCATTGACAGGACCTGGAATTGCG
>JBLWZN010000035.1:0-41269 GCA_048266425.1 Sediminicola sp. | reverse complement strand
CCCTGGAGAAGTCCGCCCAGAACAAAATACTGAAGGTGGAAGATGTTTTCATTATTTCGTCTTTTAGTTAACAATAATTCGTTGTTATCAGACGAAAGTCAAATCACTTATAAAGATACATTTATTTATTGATTAGCAGACCGTTGGTTATAAATCTGGTTAACACTTTTTGATTTTTTAATTTGTTATCCGATTTGTTGACGTTTTTAATCAAAACATATCAACTCTTATGATATTCTTAAAACCAGAAAAACCTGTAAATCATACGATTAACAGGTTTTTGGTATAGATTGATACTATAATTAGTCGGGGTGGCAGGATTCGAACCTGCGGCCTCCTGCTCCCAAAGCAGGCGCGATAACCGGGCTACGCTACACCCCGAATGGTGTAAATTCCAATAATTCAAAAACCAGATTCCAATATCTTCCAAAAATTACCTTTGGTTGACCGGGAACCGGGTGAAGCCTGTCCTGAGCGAAGTCGAAGGGCTACTCCCCGAATGGTGTAAAATTTAAATATTCAAATGCCCTCCGTTGCCTAAGCTTTGGAGGGCCAAGGCGGAGAGACAGGGACTCGAACCCTGGCGACACTTACGCGTCGACAGATTAGCAATCTGCTCCGTTACCACTCCGGCACCTCTCCAATACTTTCTATGAACAAATCCCCCTGCGCGGGGATAAAATTGCGGTTGCAAATGTACTCCTTCATACCATAGAACGCAACTATTTTTTGTTTTTTTTATCGGCCCCTTTTATTATTTCCACAATCCTATTCCGGGTACTCCACCCGAAGGTGATAAATGTTGGTCAATTTCTGCTTTAATACCTTTTTTACCGCTTCGATATCCTTAAACGTTATGTTCGCATTTAGGAACTGGCCGGCTTGCATTTGTGCTGCTATTATTTTATCCACGAACTCCTCTATCATCGAAAATGTCGGATTTTTTAGACTCTTGGAAGCAGCCTCAATTGAGTCCGACATCATCAAGATTGCAGTTTCCCTTGAAAAGGGAGTGGGCCCTGGATATCTAAAGTCTTCCAAATTGACCTCCTCCCCTAGGTCTTGCTGCTTTTTATAAAAATAATATACCATCGTGGTTCCATGGTGGGTCCTAATAAAATCGATTACCCTATCGGGCAAATTGTTTTTTCTCGCCAATTCTATACCCTCTATAACGTGGTTGATGATAATAAATGCACTATCCACAGGCATCAGCTCATCATGTGGGTTTACATTGGTAATTTGATTTTCCGTAAAATAAGTGGGATTGTTCATTTTCCCTATATCGTGATATAAGGCCCCAACCCTGACCAACATGGCGTTTGCACCAATTTCATTGGCTGCCGCCTCAGCCAAATTGGCTACCTGTAATGAGTGATGAAATGTACCGGGCGCCTTATTTGATAGCTCCTTTAACAGTTTGGAGTTTGTATCGGAGAGTTCCAGTAGGGATACGTCCGACACCAGACCGAAAATCTTTTCATAGATATAGATCAGGGGCTGGGCAAAAAGTGTAATCATCCCGTTCAAAAGAAATAGTCCGAAGACGAGCCATTCAATATTGTTTAAATTTCCCTCGTGTATAATATGGAATGCAAAATATCCTACTATGTAGATTAAAGTAATCTGGCCCACGGAAATGAACAGATTCGCCCTTTTGTAAAGCTCGGAAACGGTTAAAATGGTAACAATACCCGCAATTATTTGCAGAAAAATATACTCAAAGCTATTGGGAACTACAAACCCCAAGATCAGTACCGCCAAAACATGGACAAAGAGGCCTGTTCTTGCATCAAAAAATGTTTTGAGTATCAATGGCAGGATGCAGAGGGGAACTACAAAAACAAAGGCCTCATTATACTTCACCACCAAGGTGGTAACAAAGACCATTAAGAGGATATTGAAAAAGATAAAGGTGATTTTTGTATTGTTTCTATAAATTTCGGACCTGTACTTTTTCAGAAAAAGCAGTAACATAATTAGCACCAAAGCAACCAGAACCGTGTAACCGGAAAGGATAAAATAGTAATTATTGGCAGCCCATAGTTCCGATGCATATTCATCCTTAAGTGAATTCAGAATCTTCAAGTTTTCAGCTTCTACCACCTCTCCCTTTGCGATGATGAGCTTGCCTTCGTCAACACTGCCACGGGTATAGGATATTTTTGACAATTCATTTTCAAGCGCCTTATGGGAAAGGTTTTTATCAATAAAAACATTCGGTTTGACTATGCCAAAGAACAGTGCCTGAAATTGTGATTTATACGCGCTTAAACCCTTGTTGTCCAACGTCTTTTCAATCAACCTTTCAATATCCTGCAAGTGATAGAGTTCGCGTTGCCTAACCTGTCTGGCCTCATTGTTCTTAACCAGGTAGAGTTCATCCTTAACGGCATCGCCCTCGGTCTTTTTAAGTATTCCATTCTTATACAATTCGTCAAGAATTTCCTTTCCAACCCGTTCAAAGGTCGATCTTTGGGAATTGCTGAATTGGTCAGAGGGGAAAACGGTTGCAAAATCCGCATCAAAGGCCTTGTACACCTGACCGGAAATACTATCATTATAATAGTAGTAATCGATCTGGCGGTTTTCTATTTCAGACTTTTCCTTTGCGATCTCGGCATCGGTTTTTTTTATGGAAAAGTCGAAAGGGGCATACAGGTTGTCGTATTGCCAAGGTTTTCCTTTTTGGAACTCATACTTAAATTGACCACCTTTGGGGAGGAAGAAGACAATGAGGAATATGGATACCAGGTAAAGAAAATACTTGTAAATCAGGGTCTGATTCTTATAAAGCCGGTCCAAAAATTTCCGCATAGGGTAAGGTATCTTTATCAAAAATAGAAAAATATCCCGTCAAAAAAGGCTTTTGTCCCAATTACCGTTTTCATGCGACTAAATTATTTGTTTTTCCATGGCACACCGGCCCGACAAAGTCATTCAGGCGAGGGTAACCTTTGATGTTCAAAATAACAATTCCTCTTTGCGCTTAAAGATTATTCCAAACATGTCGGTTTCATTGGGGTTAAATTTCTTAATTTCGTATCTCATTAAAATACAACTGTGATGCATGAAGTAGTTATCGTTGCCATGGCGAGGACACCTATAGGTAGTTTCATGGGCGCCCTGTCTAGTATACCAGCCCCTCGGCTGGGTGCTTTAGCCATAAAAGGGGCCTTGGCAAAAATAAACCTAGACCCCTCGAAGGTACAGGAAGTTATTATGGGCCATGTGGTCCAGGCCGGTGCCGGGCAAGCTCCTGCGAGACAGGCGGCATTATTTGCCGGCATTCCGGATACCGTAGGCTGTACTACCGTTAACAAGGTCTGTGCCTCTGGCATGAAGGCTGTGATGCTAGCTGCACAATCCATAGCCGTTGGCGACAATTCAATTGTTGTAGCAGGTGGTATGGAGAACATGAGCTTGATTCCCCATTATATACAAATGAGAAATGGGGTAAAATTTGGACCGGCAACTTTAATGGACGGTTTACAAAGGGACGGTTTGGTAGATGTCTACGACGAAAATGCGATGGGGGTATGTGCCGATGCTTGTGCGGCCGAATATAACTTTAGCCGTGAAGATCAGGATAATTTCGCCATACAGTCCTACCAGCGATCTGCAGCAGCATGGAAGTCGGGAAAATTTGCAAATGAAGTGATCCCGGTAGAAGTGCCCCAACGAAGGGGGGAGCCCATTTTAGTGACCGAGGACGAGGAATACAAAAACGTGAAACTTGAAAAAATACCTGAATTGCGCCCTGCTTTTTCCAAAGACGGAACCGTTACCGCGGCCAATTCCTCTACCATAAATGACGGAGCGGCTGCCCTGGTTTTGATGAGCGCCGGGAAAGCTAAGGAGCTTGGCCTAAAACCATTAGCTAAAATAAAGGGTTATGCCGATGCCGCGCAAGAACCAAAATGGTTCACAACGGCACCAGCAAAGGCACTTCCCAAAGCACTGGCCAGGGCTGGACTATCGATTTCCGATGTCGATTATTTTGAATTCAACGAGGCGTTCTCCGTAGTCGGTTTGGCCAACATGAAACTGCTAGGACTTTCCGACGCCAACGTCAACGTCAATGGCGGGGCAGTATCCCTTGGCCATCCGCTTGGCTGTTCGGGAGCACGTATTCTTATAACCTTGTTAAGCGTATTGGAACAGAACAAAGGAAAATATGGGGCAGCGGCCATCTGTAATGGTGGCGGTGGTGCATCGGCAATAATCGTGGAAAAAATATAAAACTTCTTCCCCTAATTATGCAGTTCGGTATTTGCCACCTTAGTGTAGTCCCTCTTCGGTCATTGCCGGAAGATTCTAGCGAAATGACTTCCCAACTTCTTTATGGTGATCATTTTAAGGTTCTGGAAGAACGAAAACACTGGAGCCGGATCCGCATGGCCTATGATAATTATGAAGGATGGATAGGAAATGCACAGTTTATGCACATTTCCGAATCGGATTACGGGCAAACTGAAAATGATCGAAATCATAGGTACACCTCAGATTTAGTTTCCTATGTCGTTTCGGAAAACAATTCCTTGATTCCGTTGGTACTGGGTTCCAATGTGGGTCCCAATTATCTTTTGGCACATAATTTTGAGGGGGATTATATTGATGGGAAACGAGGGAAAAAGCATCTTTTGGACACGGCTTTGCTCTATTTGAACGCTCCTTATCTTTGGGGGGGGAGGACACCTTTCGGAATTGACTGCTCGGGATTTGCCCAAATGGTATACAAAATCAATGGCTATGATCTATTGCGCGATGCCGCACAACAGGCCACCCAAGGGGAACCATTGAGTTTTATCGAGGAAAGTGAACCTGGCGATCTGGCTTTTTTTGATAACAAAGAGGGGATAATCAACCATGTGGGTATCATCATGCACGACAACTACATCATCCACTCCCATGGCAAGGTACGTATTGACCGATTGGACCATACGGGCATCTTCAATACCGACACAAAATCCTATAGCCACAAGTTACGGGTCATTAAAAAGATTATATAAAAAATCCCTCCGATCACCAAGACCGGAGGGATTTTTAATTTCAAGAAAGGGTTTTAGAGTTTGATCTCGGTTTCTGAGCGCCCGCCGGAATGAAATATTCAGGCAAGTGGCCGAAGTATGAACGTGAACTTGAAATCTGAGCTTAAACGTGCAGCCCTATTCTCCCATCAATTTCTTGATGCGCATAAAGTTCTCATTGTCGCCCAAGGCACCATAGATATTCTTCAACTGCTCCAAGACACTCTGGTTGTCCGGGTTGTTCTTTAAGGCGTTTTCCAGCACCTTGGAACCTTCCACGAACAAGCTGTCCTTTTCTGCCTTGAGTTCGTCGTACTTGGCTATATCTGCCTTGGAATTGCCCAAAGCATTCATTTGGTCTATAAGCGCATTCCCTTGGTTCACATAAGTCGTAGAGAGGTTCAATTGGGCATTTACATACCCAGGATTGATTTCCAGCGCTCTCTTATAGGCATCCCTAGCCTCATCTAGATTGCCTTGCTCCATATTGATCACCCCGATATTGTAGAACAGGTCGGCATTATCAGGAGCCACTTTGGTAGCTTCGGCCATCAAATCCTTAAATTTTTCCTTATCTCCCAACTTGTAGTATAGGTTGGCCTCGTTCAAGATCAAGGTAACATCCTCAGGGTCATTGGCCCTGGCGTCCTTATAGGCCTGCAACGCCTTGTCATCTTGACCCAATTCGGTATAGATAAGTGCAATATTCTTTACTATTTCCGGTTTTTTGGAAGGGGTAATCTCCTCTTTTGGATCCTTATAGGTACCGGATTTTACCATAAGATCTCGTTGGGTCTTCTCCATTTCCTCAACTTTTCCAGACTCTACGTTGACGGCGGTAAATTTTTTCTCGCTACCATCGTATCCCAGATCCTTAAGCTCGTTGTAATATTTTAGGGCATCTTCATAATTATGCCCGCTCACCGCGCTGCCCGCCGCGTAGTACAAATAAACCGTATCCTGGGGGCTCAACTTATAACTGAGGTACAATTTATCGGCGGCATCCTTGTACTTCTTTTCATTATTGTCCTTTACAGCGCCATTTACCAATTCTACGGTCATCGCTTTAAGTTGCGATTTCGCTTCATCGGAATATTTGCTTCTGCCGTTTTTCTCTATATCGATTACTTTCTGATAAGCGGAGACCGCATCATTAAAAGCACTGACATCACCTTTTTTGGCCAAGTCCGCATAAACATTACCGCTTACAAAATAATATTGGGCCTGAAGCTTTTCATCCGCGCTACCGATCGTTGAAGCCGCACTGACCAAGGCCGATTTAGCCGACATGGCATCTCCGCTTTTCATGGCCTTTTCGGCCGCCTTTATTTCATCCTTTTGGGAAAAACCGACCGCTGATATGGAAAGGGCCGCTAATATTAAAAACTTATTTCTCATCTTTAAAAATTTTATTAGTGTTTAATTATTTATGGTTATGTCATGATATGGGTGAAACTTTTCCGAAACAAAAACCAAAAGACAAGAACAAGACTTTGAATTAATAGACATCCTTGTTATCACAAATGGACACCTCATAAAGATGAGCCTTACCCTTTACATTTCGGTTCATTATCCTCCCACAAATTTATAAAAAATAGTGGCAATCGCTTATTTATTCCTCAGTTTCCGGAGTTTCGTCGGTTTTATTATCAATAGCCGTGCCATTTCCGTTTTCATGGTCCACTTCAATATCTAAAATATTTATATCGTCCACTGCTTCCTCGTCTTTCATGACTTTTGCGACGGCAGCTATCGAATCGTTCTCCCGTATATTGATGAGTTTCACACCTTGGGTAGCACGTCCCATTACCCTAAGGTCCTCAACGCTCATTCGGATGGCTATACCCGATTTGTTGATGATCATAAGGTCATCCGTGTCCGTTACGTTTTTAATGGCTACCAGCCCACCGGTCTTTTCTGTAATGGAAATGGTCTTTACCCCTTTTCCTCCCCGGTTGGTTATACGGTAATCCTCTATGCTTGATCGTTTGCCATAACCATTTTCAGAGACCACCAAAATCTCTTCATCGAAATCATGCACAGAGACCATTCCGATTACCTCGTCCTTTTCATTGGCCAAGGTAACCCCCCGTACTCCTGAAGCATTCCTGCCCATAGGCCTGGTCTTGCCTTCCTCGAACCTTATCGCTTTACCCGATTTTAGTCCCAAGAAGATCTGACTTGTGCCCGTGGTCAATTTAGCTTCCAAAAGTTCGTCATCTTCCCTTATCCCAATGGCATTTATGCCATTTTGGCGAGGTCTGGAATATTGCTCCAAAGAGGTTTTCTTGACGATACCTTTTTTGGTTGCCATTATGACATAATGACTGTTAACATACTCCTCGTCCTTAAGGTCTTGGGTACATATAAATGCCTTTACGCTATCGTCCTGCTCAATGTTGATAAGGTTTTGGATGGCACGGCCTTTGGATGTACGGCTACCTTCAGGGATTTCATAGACCCGCATCCAGAAACATTTTCCTTTTTGGGTAAAGAACAGCATGTATTGGTGGTTGGTACCTACAAATAGATGCTCCAGGAAATCCTCATTTCTGGTTGAGGAGGCCTTTTGACCTACCCCTCCCCTATTTTGGGTCTTATATTCGCTAAGCGATGTTCTTTTAATATAACCGGCATGCGAAATGGTGATAACCACTTGCTCGTCCGGAATCATATCCTCTATACTGAGGTCTCCACCTGCAAAATTAATTTCAGAACGTCTTGCATCCCCATATTTTTCCTTGACCTCGAGCAGTTCGTCCTTGATTATCTGCATCCTACGTTCTTTTTTGGCCAGGATATCTTTTAAATCGGCTATGGTCTTTATGATATCATCATATTCGGAACGCAACTTGTCCTGCTCCAATCCAGTAAGCTGACGTAGGCGCATCTCAACAATGGCCTTGGATTGGATTTCGGTCAATTTGAACCTCTCCATTAATTTTTCCCGGGCCTCATCGGCATTGGAAGATGCCTTGATGATGGCAATCACCTCATCGATATTGTCGGATGCTATGATAAGACCTTCTAATATGTGCGCCCTATCCTCAGCTTTCTTTAGCTCAAACTCCGTTCTTCTTACGACCACTTCGTGCCTGTGCTCCACAAAGTGATGGATCATCTCCTTCACGTTTAACATCTGTGGCCTACCGTTGACCAAGGCTATGTTGTTTACACTAAAGGAAGACTGGAGCGCCGTATACTTATATAAGGTATTAAGCACAATGTTCGGAATGGCATCCCTCTTAAGGATATACACAATGCGCATTCCCTTTCTATCGGATTCGTCCCTAATACTGGCAATACCATCAATTTTCTTCTCATTGACGAGATCGGCGGTCTTTTTGATCATATCCGCCTTGTTTACCTGATAAGGTATCTCCGTAACGATGATGCACTCTTTGCCCTGTATCTCCTCAAAACTGGATTTGGCACGTATAACCACACGACCCCTTCCCGTATGGAAAGCCTCTTTGACCCCATCATAACCGTAAATGACCCCTCCGGTCGGAAAATCAGGGGCTTTGATGTGCGTTATAATTTCATCGATCTCTATGTCGTGATTATCGATATAGGCAATTGTACCGTCCACCACTTCCGTTAAGTTGTGGGGAGCCATGTTAGTGGCCATCCCAACAGCGATCCCAGAGGCCCCGTTGACCAATAAATTGGGGATTCGGGTGGGAAGAACCGTAGGCTCCTGCAACGAATCATCAAAATTTAGTTGATGGTCCACGGTATCCTTATCGATATCGATAAGCATATCGTCGGCAATTTTACGCATCCGCGCCTCGGTATATCTCATAGCCGCGGGGCTATCGCCATCGACGGAACCAAAATTCCCTTGTCCGTCCACCAACATATACCGCAAGCTCCATTCCTGGGCCATACGCACCATGGTATCATAAACCGAAGTATCCCCATGGGGGTGGTACTTACCTAAAACTTCCCCAACAATCCTTGCTGATTTCTTATGTGCGCTATTGGATCTAACCCCCAATTCGTGCATCCCAAACAAGACCCTTCGATGTACAGGTTTTAAACCATCCCGTACATCGGGGAGGGCTCGTGACACAATGACCGACATTGAATAATCAATGTATGCCGATTTCATTTCATCCTCAATGTTAACAGGAATTAACTTTTCCCCTTCCGCCATATTATATTTTGATAAATTTATTTAACTTTAAAAACAGGCCAATATACGCAAAAACATAGCATTTAAAGCACTTCAGGACTACTTTATCAAACAATTTATCAACACTTTAACGTATAGATATAGTTAACAAATTGGCTGTTAATATTTTTGTAAATCGTTGCTTTTTTCGTCAATTCGTTTAAGTTTGACGAATATAGGTATGGTAATTGCCATAGATAAGGTAAGATTTACTAATTTTAAGGTTGAAAGGAATAATTTATGGATGATAATTTCTCACCAAGGGTTAAGGATGTGATAGCATATAGCAAGGAAGAGGCACTTCGGCTAGGCCATGATTTTATAGGCACGGAACACCTCATGCTCGGACTTTTGCGCGATGGCAATGGCAAAGCGATCAGTATTCTGGATGCCTTGGATGTGGACCTAGATCACCTACGAAGAAAAGTAGAGATCTTGAGTCCCGCCAATCCCAACCCAAGCAATGTACAAAAGGACAAAAAGAACTTGCACCTGACAAGGCAGGCAGAGCGTGCTCTAAAAACTACTTTTTTGGAGGCCAAACTTTTTCAGAGCTCCTCCATTAACACAGCTCATTTGTTGCTGTGCATTTTAAGAAACGAAAATGACCCTACCACTAAATTGTTGCACAAACTAAAAGTGGATTACGATGGGGTCAAGGAACAGTTCAAATCAATGATAACAAGTGACGATGATTATTTGGATCCACCAAGGGCCGAATCTTTCCCGAGCGATTCCGATGAGGGCAATGAAGGCAAGGAAAGTACCTTTGGGGCCCCTGCCGGACAAAAAGGGAACAAGAAATCCAAGACTCCGGTATTGGACAACTTTGGAAGGGACCTTACCCAAATGGCGGAAGAAGATAAGTTGGATCCCGTGGTAGGTCGCGAAAAAGAAATTGAACGGGTTTCACAAATTCTAAGTAGAAGAAAAAAGAACAATCCCCTTTTGATCGGGGAACCAGGAGTGGGCAAAAGTGCCATTGCCGAAGGTTTGGCATTGCGTATCATCAACAAAAAGGTGTCCCGTATCCTTTACAATAAAAGGGTAGTTACGTTAGACCTCGCTTCCCTGGTGGCCGGTACCAAGTACCGTGGCCAGTTCGAGGAAAGGATGAAGGCCGTAATGAACGAGCTCGAAAAAAATGATGACATCATCCTGTTTATAGATGAAATCCATACCATCGTCGGGGCCGGAGGCGCAACAGGTAGTTTGGATGCTTCCAATATGTTTAAACCCGCATTGGCCAGGGGCGAAATTCAATGTATCGGCGCAACAACTTTGGACGAATATCGTCAATATATCGAGAAGGATGGGGCATTGGAGCGACGTTTCCAAAAAGTGATCGTTGATCCCACAAGTGTTGAAGAGACTATTGAGATCCTGAAAAACATCAAAGCGAAATACGAAGACCACCACAACGTCAACTATACGGATGAGGCGATTATTGCCTGCGTAAAGTTGACCAATAGGTATATGACAGACCGGTTTTTACCGGACAAGGCAATTGATGCTTTGGACGAATCGGGTTCCAGGGTACATATCATCAATATGGATGTGCCCAAACAGATCCTTGAATTGGAAAAACAGTTGGAGGATGTCCGTGACCTTAAGAACAGTGTGGTCAAAAAACAAAAATACGAGGAAGCTGCCAAGTTAAGGGATGACGAAAAACGTCTGGAAAAAGACCTTGCCTCCGCCCAGGAAAAATGGGAAGAGGAAAGCAGGCTCCACAGGGAAGTGGTCACCGAGGAAAACGTTGCGGATGTGGTGTCCATGATGAGCGGAATACCGGTAAACCGGATAGCCCAGACCGAAATTAATAAATTGGCGGAATTGCCCAAATTGATCAAGGCCAACGTAATCGGTCAGGACGACGCGGTAGCCAAAGTGGCCAAGGCTATACAGCGGAACCGTGCGGGCCTAAAGGACCCCAATAAACCCATTGGATCGTTTATATTTCTTGGGCAAACTGGTGTAGGCAAAACCCAACTCGCCAAAGTACTCGCAAAAGAACTCTTCGATTCCGAAGATGCGTTGATACGTATCGATATGAGCGAGTATATGGAGAAGTTCGCAATTTCCCGATTGGTAGGAGCACCTCCAGGATATGTTGGTTATGAGGAGGGTGGACAATTGACGGAGAAAGTACGCCGTAAGCCCTATTCCGTAATTTTATTGGACGAGGTAGAAAAGGCCCACCCCGATGTTTTCAATATGTTGTTGCAGGTATTGGATGATGGTTATTTGACCGACAGCCTTGGAAGGAAAATCGATTTTAGGAATACCATTATCATAATGACCTCCAATATTGGGTCCAGACAATTGAAAGACTTTGGACAAGGCGTGGGATTTGGTACCGCGGCGATGAAATCCCAAGAGGACACCTATCAAAAAGGCGTAATAGAAAATGCCCTCAAAAAGGCATTTGCGCCGGAGTTCCTAAATCGGATAGACGACGTGGTGGTATTCAACGCCCTGGAAAGGGAAGATATACATAAGATCATTGATATTGAACTGTCCAAGCTGTTCCTCAGAATAAAGGATATTGGGTACGATCTTCATTTATCCGAAAAGGCAAAGGATTATATTGCCGAAAAAGGATTTGACAAACAATATGGTGCCAGGCCGCTAAAAAGGGCAATACAAAAGTATATCGAAGACGCTTTGGCCGAGGAAATCGTAAACTCCAAATTGGAAGAAGGGGATAGCATTTACATGGACCTGAACGAGGAAAAACAAGAACTCACCATCGAGATCAAAAAAGAAGAGAAGTCCTCCAAAGCATAACCATTTGAAAATATAGTTACAAGAAGGGAGCCGGTACAATCGGCTCCCTTTTTTTGTCCCCAATTTATCGATGTAAGAAAAAAAACACATCTAAAATCTTAAAATGGCAATATGAACGATATTTAGGCTTTTAATCTATTATTTTTCCCAAAACAGGGCCTTAATACTACTTTCGTCCCAGACACTATAAACAATGGAAAATGGGATTCGGACAGACTAAGAAAACTGTCATCGTCAGGGAGTACCGTTTAGAAACGGGAACGGTACAGGTATTTGACGATTACATGGTCTCCGTCTTTGACGAAGGCTCCACGCTAACACTAGAAAGGGCATACCAATTAATCGGAATTTCGGAAATACATTTCAGGGATAAAAATTTTGGTCTTATCAGCTTGCGGAAAAACTCACATGCTATTGATCCGACCATTTACGATTATATCAAGGAATTGGAAAATCTAAAAGCTTTGGCCATTGTTTCGATCAAAGAAATAGATATGCACAATTTTAAGATCGAAAAATTATTCTACAAAAAGCCTATGAAGTTTTTTATTGAATTCGACAATGCGCTTTCCTGGGTAAAACGACGGGTAAAGTTGGCTGGAAATCAGTAAGCAAGCCTCCGTGCACCCAATGGGGTTTCTCATTTCAGAATTAGCTCCATGTTACAGGTTAAGCGAGGCTATTGTTAGCAATTAACTATTTTCCCAAAAAGTTATTTGGCCAGAGGCACCCCTTCTTGTTGCATTGCGCCATAACCTCCTTCTACATTGATCAAATTGTGGATTCCCCTGCTTTTTAATATCGAAGCAGCAATAATAGACCGATATCCTCCGGCACAATGCACATAGAACGTTCCGCTGTTAGGAAACTCGGATAAATAGTCGTTTAGGGAATCCAAAGGGGTATTGTTGGCCCCGACCGCATGGCCGGCCTGATATTCAGACTCCCTTCGCACATCAAAAATTGGAAAATCCTCCAAGGATAATTTCTCCATGGCCTCTTTCGCGGACAAGGAAGATACGATGTCATACTCCTTTCCGTCTGCTATCCAAGCTTCCAATCCCCCCTTGAGATATCCGATGGTTTGGTCAAAACCAACCCTGGCCAATCGGGTTACGGTTTCCGTTTCCCTGCCTTGGGGCACGACCAACAAAATAGGTTGCATAGTATCCGCAATTAAGGCACCAACCCATGGGGCAAAATCCCCATCCAATCCCACAAATATGGAGCGTGGGACATGAGCCTTTACAAAATCGTCCTGGTGCCTAACATCAAGGACTATTGCCCCGGACTCATTGGCAATGCCCACAAAATCATCTGGTGAAAGCGCCGTGTCCCCTCTTTCAAGAACTTCGGCTATATCTTCATAACCCTCTTTGTTCATTTTCACATTAAGCGGAAAATACTTGGGAGGAGGTAGCAGTCCTTCTGTGACTTCCTTTATGAACTCATCCTTGGTCATGTTGGCCCTTAGGGCATAATTTACCTTTTTTTGATTTCCCAAAGTATCCACGGTCTCCTTCATCATCTTCTTGCCACATGCCGATCCCGCACCATGGGCAGGATAGACGATGACGTCATCCGCCAAGGGCATAATCTTGTTTCTAAGGCTATCATACAGTATGCCCGCCAATTCTTCCTGGGTCATTTCCGCTGATTTCTGGGCCAAATCTGGCCTTCCCACATCTCCCAAAAACAGGGTGTCTCCAGAAAATATAGCATGATTCCTTCCGCTCTTGTCCTTTAAAAGATAGGTGGTACTCTCCATGGTATGCCCCGGGGTGTGCAGTACTTTTATAGTGATTTCCCCCAACTTGAATTCTTGACCATCCTTGGCGATAATGGCCTCAAATGACGTATGGGCGTTAGGTCCGTAAATGATGTCGGCCCCGGTTTCCTTTGCCAGGGTTACATGACCGCTCACAAAATCGGCATGAAAATGTGTCTCAAAAATATATTTTATCTTGGCATTGTCCGCCCTAGCCCTTTTGAGATATGGTTCTACCTCCCTTAAAGGGTCAACGATCGCCACCTCTCCCTTACTTTCTATGTAGTAGGCTCCTTGCGCCAAACACCCGGTATAAATTTGTTCTATTTTCATTTTATCTTGTATTGTGTTACCCTGTGCTAGCAGGCCACTCCTGCTTGCTGGATTCTTTTTCTTCGGATTTAGCTTCTATAAAAATACGGCTAAATCTGGAAATGACCTTAGGAATTAGATTCCGTAATTCTGGTTCTGAAAGGCCACTTTCATCCTCAATTCCGAGATGAAGGCCGGATTGTCATAGTATTCTACGGCCTCCGTAATTCTAACGAAAAGATATTCCTTGTGCAGCTCCTTAATGATTCCGCTATTAAAAATAATATCCCTTGCCGGGCCGATCGCACCGGCAATAAAAAAATCGATGTTTTTTGAGTGAATTTCGCGAATGGTCTTGACAAGCATGGCCGTGGCCGTTGAGTCGATATAATTGATGGCTTCCGCATTCAAAATCACGGCTTTCACCTTATCCCCTTTTGCTTCCAGGTATTTGAACAACTGCTTTTTAAAATAGTCCTTGTTTCCAAAATACAGTTGACCGTCAAACCGTACGATAAGAAGATCTTCCCTTACCTCTATATTGTCTCCAAATCGGTTTACATTTTTGTAATAATCAGAACCCTTGATCCTGCCCAGGACCGCAAAATGGGGTTTGGACGTTCGGTAAACCATGAGCAACAGGGAAAAAAGCACCCCCCATAAAATACCTTCCTTAATACCCAAGAACAAGGTGATTGCAAACGTAAACAACAACAAAACAAACTCGTCCCTACTGTACTTCCATAACACTTTTGGATATTTTATATTGATCAATCCTACAACCGATACCATGATAATGGACGCCAATACGGCACTGGGAAGGTAATAGAACAAGGGGGTAAAGAATAAAAGAGTGAGCACCACAAGGGTTACGCTTATAATAAGGGAAAGTGGGGTCTTTGCGCCTGCTCCAAAATTAATGGCCGATCTGGAAAAACTCCCGGTGACCGAATAGGACTGAAAAAATGATCCCAGCAGGTTGGAGGCTCCAAGGGCCATCAACTCCCTGTTGGGCTCAATGGTTTCCTCATTGCTCTTTTCCTCCATGGCCTTCCCTATTGAAACCGCTTCCATATAGCCAATAAGCGCCAAGGTAACTGCCATTGTAAAAAGATCACGGGCATGTGGCCAGCTAAAATCGGGAAGTTTAAAACTAGGCAACCCTCGGGGGACCTCCCCAACTATGGAGACCCCGTAATGCCACAATCCAAAAAAATAAACGGCAAGGATACCCAAGACCACCACAATCAAAATGGAGGGCAACTTGGGACGCCACCTTTTGAGAAGTACTATCAATATAATCCCCGCTATTCCTACTATGAAAGTGACCCAATTGGTATCTGGGATTGCGGTTAAAACGTTGACAACCAATTTTTGAAATTGATTGGACTGTGGTATGTCTACCCCAAGTATATGTTTTATCTGACTAAAAATTATAATAATGGCGGCCCCTGAAGTAAATCCGCTTATGACTGGCTTGGACAAATATTGGACCAGGAAGCCCATTCGTAGAATACCAAGAATCAATTGGGTGGCACCTGTCATAAATGCCAACATTATGGCCATGGCAATATAGCTATCCTGTCCGGTGAGGGCCAAGGTTCCCAATCCTGCCGCAACAAGCAAAGAATCCATGGCAACAGGACCTACCGCCAATTGGCGGGAAGTGCCGAAAAGCGCATACGTCAATGTGGGCACCAGTGCGGCATACAACCCATAAACAGGGGGCAAACCAGCAATCATGGCATACGCCATCCCCTGCGGCACGATCAAGACGCTCACGGTAAGACCTGCCACGATATCCTTGGACAGGAAGTTCCGTTTATAATTAACAGCCCATTTGGGGAGAAGGGAAAATTTTTGCATTGATCAAATTTAAGACAAATATGTAAGCTGAAAAGTAACTTGGGTCACCTAAGTTACTTAACGACAAAAATATGGAATAGGTTTAGCCAAAACCCGTATATTGGAACCTAATAATTATCCGCTAACGTTATGAAACCCGTATTTTCCAGATTCTTTTATAAACTGATGTCGGTCCCCGTCCTTGTTTTTATGTTCGGTCAATGCTCGTCGGTAAAATCAACCCCACAAAACGAAACCGCCGACGGGAAATGGCAACAGCTTTTTGACGGGAAAGATCTAAATGGGTGGACCGCAAAAGTAAACCACTATGAGGTGGGCGACAATTTTGGGAACACTTTCCGGGTGGAGGACGGATTGATAAAGGTACGCTATGACCAATACGAAGGCGATTTTAATGATCGGTTTTCACATCTCTATTATGACAAACCCTTTTCGTACTACCATCTGGTGGTTGAATATCGGTTTGTTGGAAAGCAGTACCCTAGTGCACCGAGCTACACCATAGAAAATAGCGGGGTGATGCTACATTCCCAAGACCCACGGACCATGCTTAAAGATCAGAACTGGCCAATCTCTGTAGAGCTACAATTATTGGCGGGAGTTAAAGAGGGGGAATCCCGACCTACCGGAAATATGTGCTCCCCTGGGACCGATGTTGTGTATGAAGGAAAAATCGACCCAAGGCATTGTATAAATTCAACGTCCAAAACGTATTATGGGGACCAATGGGTAAGGGCCGAAGCTATTGTTTTGGGAGATTCCTTGATCACCCATATTATAAACGGGGATACCGTACTGCAATACACCAAGCCCCAAATTGGCGGTGGGGTCGTGGAAGGATATGATCCCGCGATAAAACAGGATGGCAAACTCTTAAAAGAAGGGTTTATTGCCTTACAGAGCGAAGGCCAACCCATCGACTTTAGAAAAGTGGAAATCATGAACCTCAAAGGATGTATGGACCCCAATGCGAAAAATTATAGCAAGCAATTTATAAAGTCGGATCCATCGGCTTGTATTTATAAATAGCATCTTAAAAATACAAACATATATAAGTACGGAAAGCAGAAATTTTGAGATGTAAAACAAGAAACCCCAGAGCTACACTCGTGGGGTTTCATTCAATTAAATCTTTCGATACGTCCGATTAAAGGAAAGGGTTTTTAGATATATTACAAATACTGAAAGTTAGCTCTGTGAACCAGGGTTTCACTATCATCAACAGACATGGAGGTAACGGTGATTTGGGTTGGATAATTTTCCTCATCATATGAATAGTCTGCCTTAATTTCGTAAACAATATTTCCCTTCTCATCCTTATACGTGATTTTTGAAAAATTGTTATTTGGAAACAGCACTTTGGCCTTCAAAATCTCGGTTGCTTGTGGTTGCATACTGAAATTCAATTTTACTCGATCCAAGACATCGATCAGCCCTGCAGCTTCCATGGTATAATAATATAAGTTTGGTGTATCCTCGTAGCTTATTTCTGCGGAATACTGCAAATTCTCATAACCCTCTTTTTCATAATTATATTCCTCTACAAAAAACAAAATTTTACTTGGATTGCCATTACTGTCATGTTCAGCAACATCGCCCACTTTAAATGCATCATAAGGGGACTTATAAAGTTCTTCCACGTTAAAATTATCTCCATCTCCGGTAACGTTGGTTAAGCCGCTATTATCATATACAAATAGGCTAGTTCCAGTACCATCCGTGATACTACTTAATCTTTTTTCACTATCATAGGATATTACAACATTCTCATTCTCATTGGGATCTTGAGCGGATACCAAGGAAATTGAAGAAATGAGTTTTTCGGCAACACTGCCATTTACATCCTCGAAATCGTCAGATGTTGATTTTTCGCAACCAGTTCCTAAAATCAATGTTGCCGACAATAAAAATAGATAATTTGACTTACTCATAATACAGTTATTTCTTGTTAAACTTTAGTGAAATAACCAAACGGAGGAAGTAACACATTTATTATAGGTATATGATATCGATTAGATAAACAGAATTTAAAACATTGAAGACCAATAAGATATATCAAATAAAATTTCAGATTATGGAAAGTCAATTAATATTTCCCCCAACCGGCAATCCGCTGGGCACGGACTGCGGAATTTCCTTGTCAAAACTGGGGTCGTTCAAGGTATTCATAAACGATATAATCTGGGACATATCCTTTACGCTCAATTTTATTTCCATAATTAAGGGATCATAACGCTCCGGTGACACTTCCGGATTTCTGACCTTCCCAGAAGCAATATCCTCATAAAATTCCATGACCTGCTTCAATGTATTTATACTACCATTATGCATATATGGAGCCGTATAGCGCAGGTTGCGCAATGTAGGAGTCCGAAACGCGAAGGTATCACCTACCCCCTTATCCATTAATTGTAGCTTGCTGTTTTCCGGCACGCCCAGCACGTGGGGTTTATAATCGGAAAGCATTGGCCCGTTGTGGCAAGTAGCACAACCCACTTTTTTGAAAAGCTCAAAACCTTCCTTCTCGGATGCATAAATAGCGGATTCGTCCCCCCTCATATACTGGTCAAATCGGGAATTATTCGTAACCAGTGTCCGTTCAAAAGCGGCAATGGCCTTGCCCAAGTTCTCCGCAGTAATGGCATCGGGAGTCCCAAAGGCTTCTTTAAACAACTTTTGATATTCGGGAATTTGTCGCAATCGCTCGATCACTATTACCAAAATTTCAATATCATTGTGCGTTCCACCCCGCATTTCCTCCAAGGTCTTTATGGGTTCCAAAGCCTGTTTTTCTAAGCTTTGCACCCTGTCGTCCCAAAACATAGGAGCCTTTTCAGGATCATACGCCCCATAAGTATCTATCCCATTAAAGGCCGCATTGATGACCGTCGGTGCATTGCGTTTACCTAATGGAATATCGTTGGGGGTACCAAAAGCACGTTCACTTCCAAGACCATGACCATTGGTGCCAATGGAAACATCCAAAAACTCGGCATACCCGGTACTAGGGTGGTGACAGCTAGCGCATGAAATATCCTTGTTTCCCGATAGAACGGGGTCATAGAAAAGAAGTTTTCCCAGAAGTTCCTTCTCAGGGGAGGGTGGATTGTTGGCAGGGAATTTTACTTGTTCGGGCAAAGCGGTAATCCTTTGGGATACCGTAGGAGTAAATTTTTTCTGTGAACTTTTTGGTTCTTTATCCTGGCAATTCCAAAAGCATATGCAAATGAATACAAATATTACAAGGTTCCACTTCATGGAAGTAATTTAAACTCAAAAAAATTGGTCTTGATTCTTGATTCTTGCCTCTATTATCTTAAATCTAATTCACCGTGTATTCCAACCGCATAGTTATGGAAGCGGTCTTATTTTTGGACTCGGTATTGTATGTGCCTCCCCAACTATAATCCTCTCCCGAATTCTGTCCCGTAATTTGGAAAACCCCCATATGTGCAGAGATCAGGTCCCCCAAGCGGCCCCCTGCGTTCTTGGCAATATTTTCTGCCCTTATCCTGGCATCCTCGGTAGCCTTGGAAATCATTTCAATCTTTAGATCGGCCAATTTAGTATAATAATAACGCGGTGGTACGGAAGTAAATTGGACCCCTTTGTTCAGCAATTCTGTCACTTCCCTTGAAACTTGCTCTATTTTGGACACATCCGTAGATTCAATTTGTATGGACTGGGAAAGATCATAACCTTTAAAGGTGCTTCCTACAAAATTTCCGTTTTCATAATGATTATCCTGTTGCTCCATGGTCTGAACGGCATTAAAAATAATATTTGCTTCCGGAATTCCCTTTGACATCAAATACGATTTAACGATTTCCTTTTCTTCGTTCAGCCTTTCAAAGGCGGATTTCAATACAGGATTAAAGGCGGAAAAGCTTCCTTCCCAAACGATAAGATCCGAGGTGAAATTCTCGTTTCCAGATCCTGTCACCGAAATTACATGGGGAGGATTTGCCCTTTTCACATAGGCATTGCCCAGAAAAATAGAGGCCATAACTATGGCAATGGCAAAAATAATGGCCGTAAGATGTTTCATACAGATAAATCTAGTTTAGTAATTGGATTTTTAATAAACAGAATCTAGATGATAATCTAGAAATTAGACTTTTCCCTATTTGATTTTGTGTCTAGTTTCAAGTCCCAAGTTTCTGATAATTCAAATATATCGAAAAGTTACATATTCCATAAAATACAACTTATTGAAGATTATGAACCGACATGGATATGAACCGTAAATTCCCTATCTTTCCCTTCCAGATTTTGGAATCCTTGTGACAGATTGCCCTGTTCTACCACATACGGGTAAAAAGTGATCGGCTCTATACATATCATATTTTCTACTTCCGTCCAAAGCATAAAATTACCGAAACCTTCTGTTTTTAGGGTGATGTCCCTAGTATCCGCCAACGTTATGGTATCACTATTTAGAATTGGCATGGCCCTATTTCCGACCGCCAGCACCTCGGAAAGTTTTATGTCCTTGTTATTGGCATGGATTATGGGATATTCCGAATTCAGTTTAAAAGCGGGGTGATAGCCCAACATAAATGGCATTCCCTTTTCCCCCGAAATGACAAAGCTAACTTCCAACTGATTTTCTTTGAGCTCAAAACTCTTCCTAAACTGAAAACTATAAGGCCAGGAAAGTATGGATTCGGTAGACTTTAATGGATATTTGGAATTTCTTATGGGGGTACCCTTCTTGTAATCTTTTTGGAATACCGCCGATGTTTTGGTTTGGGATATCAAGGTGTATTCCATTTCCCGTAACAATCCATGTTGGTCCTGAACGGCCTCTCCCCTACTGGTCGACACCCTAAAATTGGCTTCATTGGTCGGACCTATTATCGGAAACATTTCGGTATCGGAACTGCGCCACCCCGGACTCCCTTTTTGGTGGATATATTCATGCCCATTCATCCTATAACTAACCAATTCGCCGGCATCTATTTTTACTATCTGGTTAAATAGTGTTAATTCCAACATAGCCATTCGTTTATTTTAAGTTGTTAAGTACCAGCTTGGTATTTAAAAAAGTTCATTCAGCACCTTGGCCAAACGCAGCCCTCCCTTTTGCAATTGGTCGCGCACCACATCCATATATTTATATCGATATGCATATCCCAGCTTCTCTCCAGCGGTGACCGACCCGTAAAGTTCATTGGCCAAGTCTTGCGACTCCTCTACCCAATCGTAGATGGTTCCCTCCTGAATTTGCTTCTTATCCTCTTTGGTAATTTCAGGATAGTCCACGGCAAGTTCGGTATAGCTCATTTGGTAATCGTCAATTAAATTGGCGTCCCATAATCGATGTAGATTGGTATTTTTACCAAACCATTTTAATTCAATATCGTTACCGCCCTTGTCCTCCAATCGGCCCACGTGCATAGGCTGGTGAAGATCTCCCACTAAATGGATCAACATTTTTAGATAAAAGACCTTGTCTTCCCGACTGCTGCCTTCATCCTTAATAATTCGCTCGCATTCCTGTATTCCCTGTATTAAATCGCCTTGGGGACTTGGGGTCACATCGGTATATTTTTTGTCGGCCGGAAAGTTCACATAATGCCAAGGCGAAAATTTTGCGTATTTTTTATCCGCCTTAATATCATCCCCAAAATTGGCAACGGCCGCTATACTTTGTCCATCCAGCAATTCCAAGACCCTCTTTTTGGCCCTTCGATTTAAGTTCTGTTCCGCTATTTCACCGATGGTCCTATGCCCTGTTTGGGACCAAAATGGTACGTTTCCAAAAGATATTTGCGCTGCTAAAAAGAGTAAAAAAGTTAATTTCTTCATTTTGTTGGATAAATAAGTATCAAGAACCCATGCCGTACCAAAAATAACGATTCTATAACTAAGCATTTGTTAAGCTGTATCAAATTTTGATTTTTTATTCTAATATTGCAGCCATAAAACCAAAAATGTTGATATTCAGAAAAATAAAATCACCCTACCTAAGATATGGCCTAATTGCCTTTTTGGTATTTTTCGGAGGACTATTCCTATTTATGTTCAGTATTTATGTTGGCGTTTGGGGCAAAGTCCCCAATAAAAAGGATTTATCCGATTTCAAATATGATAGGGCATCGGAAGTCTATTCTGCCGATAGTGTATTAATTGGCAAGTATTATATATACGATAGGCAGCCCATAGCCTACAAAGATTTTCCCGAAAACTTGATCAATGCCCTTATTTCCATTGAGGATGAACGCTTTTATGAACATTCAGGTGTGGACTATCCCAGTTTGGCAAGGGTAGCCATCAAAACCATCCTGCTTCAGGACCAATCTTCGGGCGGGGGAAGTACCCTTACCCAGCAATTGGCTAAAAACTTGTATCCTAGAAGAGACCGAAAAGGAACCTTTTTGGCCGTGGATAAAATTAAGGAAATGATCATCGCCTCCCGTTTGGAGGACATCTATTCCAAAGAAGAAATCCTAACCTTATACCTTAATACGGTCTCCTTTGGCGACAATACCTTTGGCATAGAAAGCGCCTCCCTAAAGTTTTTTGATAAACACGCCAGTGAACTCAACGTTGAAGAAGCGGCCACTTTGGTGGGCATGCTCAAGGCTACCTATGGCTACAATCCACGTGTATTCCCAGAAACTAGCAAGAACAGGCGAGACCTGGTTCTACAGTCCATGTACAACAATGATTATCTTACCGAAGTAGAAAAAGATAGTCTTACCAAACTACCTTTAAAATTAAACTATAGGGAATATGACTACAATGACGGTCTTGCCCCCTATTTTAGGGAAGAGGTACGAAAACAGTTGCTGGAGTGGGCAAAAAACCAAAAAGAACAAGGCAACAGTTACAATATATACACGTCTGGACTTAAAATTTATACTACCCTGGATTCCAAGATGCAGACCTATGCAGAAAAGGCCATGGCAGAACACATGAAGTCCCTACAAAGCAGCTTTGAAAAAAGTTTCGGAAGCAATGCTCCTTGGTTAAAGGATAAAAAACTCATTCAAAAAACCGTTCAAAATTCAACCTTATTTAAAAAATTAAGAAAAAGCGGACTTAGTGAATCCCAAGCCATGGATTCGATGAACCAAAAGCACCCCATGACCCTTTCCGATTGGGGTGGTGATCAAACCGTTGAGTCCAGTTCAGTGGATAGCTTAATCCACTACATGAAATTCCTGAATACGGGATCCATGGCCCTTGACCCAAAAACAGGGGCCGTTAAAACCTGGATTGGCGGCATTAATTTTAAATACTTTAAGTACGATCACGTTTCCCAAAGTCAAAGACAAGTAGGCTCTACGTTTAAACCTATCGTTTACACAGCGGCACTTGAAAGCGGTATCCCGCCATGTACCTATTTTTCTGCCCAGGAGGTATCCTACCAGAACATGAAAGACTGGACCCCTAGCAACGCCGAAAGCAAGGATGAGGCATACCTAAATTATTCCATGCAAGAGGCCCTGAGCAAATCGGTAAATACGGTAGCGGTAAAAGTACTGGAACAAACAGGCATACCCAAGGTGCTGGATCAGGCGAAAAAAATGGGAATCACGAGTGACCTACCTGCACAGCCTTCCTTGGCGCTCGGTACCGGAGAAATAAAACTGAACGAATTGGCGGGCGCCTACGCTAGTTATGTGAATAATGGCAAGCCTGTAAAACCCTTTCTTATCCAAACGATTACAAGTGCCAAGGATTCCATTATACAGACTTTTGAGCCAGAGATCGCATCACAACCCGCATTCTCCGAAGAAACGGGAACCATAATGTTAGAATTCCTAAAAGCCACGGTAAACAGCGGTACTGCAGCTCGTTTGCGATCTACTTATAAGTTGCATAACGATATGGCTGGCAAAACAGGGACCACCCAGAACAACAAAGATGCTTGGTTTGTGGCCGTTATGCCAAAATTGGTCCATGTAACTTGGGTAGGGATGGATAACCACGAAATCGGTTTTAACAGCACCAGATTGGGCCAAGGCGCCAACGCCGCCCTGCCCATTTTTGCGATTTGGATGCAGCAATTGAACAAGGACCGTGGATTTGATCCAATAACAAATGCCAAATTTCCCAAACCCGATGCTGCGACCTTAAAAGAGTTGGATTGTGACCCGATTAAAAGAGATGGTTTTTTTAAAAGATTGTTCAAAAATCCCAACAAAGTGAAATCCAGAAAATTCAAGGCAACCAACTAAGTATTTATTTCGCAATAGGAAGAAAGTTAAAAATATATTTGGTTTTTTGACGCAACCTTTTTCACTTCTTGTAATCTTGATGGTTAGAGACAGTTTCGCCGTCTAAAAAACATAACCATGATTACTTTTTTTGGGATTCTTTTATTTTTATTGAGTATCAATATCTTATTGTTGGTCTGGAGCGTCAACGGCAGTAGTGCCAAATCAAATTTGGGAAAAAATAAGGCTCTCTAAAAAGCCTTCGATCTTGTCGGATCTAAACCAAGTTTAAAAGATATTTCAACTTTGGTCAAATCTGACAATGTATGCGATTTTAGCTTTTTGGAAAGCCTCTTGAAAAGTTATCCAAATATTAAGTGTTTCCTATCTCACCCCTATGAGTTCCACATCGAACACCAATATGGCGTCTGGGGGAATTACTCCACCCGCACCTGCACTTCCGTAGGCCAACTGGGATGGGATAACAAAACGGGCTTTATCTCCAACTTTCAATAGGCCGACTCCCTCGTCCCATCCTCGAATTACCTGACCGACCCCCAATTGAAAACTAATGGGTTCCTTTCTTTTATAGGAAGAATCGAATACCGTTCCATCCAATAAGGCTCCTTCGTAATGTACGGAAACGTTCTTGCCCTTTTCGGCTTTGGGGCCGTCCCCTTTTTGAATGATTTTGTAACGGAGTCCGCT
Source organism: Sediminicola sp. (assembly GCA_048266425.1). Lineage (GTDB taxonomy): Bacteria > Bacteroidota > Bacteroidia > Flavobacteriales > Flavobacteriaceae > Cerina. The sequence goes on along the minus strand of JBLWZN010000035.1, from coordinate 16,450 downwards.
AGCAGTCTCGGAAAAACCGGCAGCCACTTTGTCCAATTCGGCCGCTTGCTTCCTTTTTTCCTCAGCCAACCTTTTTTCACGCGATCCTTCAAAGGTTCGAAAAGCTTCCACAGCATTCCATTTTGTGGCTTCCTCCCCTACCCGAACAATTTCCAAACTTTCAATTTTATCCCCTTGGGCAATGGCGTCCACTACGGATTGTCCTTCTACTACATGGCCAAAGACCGTGTGCTTGTTGTCCAACCAAGGAGTGGCCACATGGGTTATAAAGAACTGGGAACCATTGGTACCTGGTCCCGCATTGGCCATGGAAAGTACACCTGGTCCAGAATGCTTTAGGTCTACATGGAACTCATCATCAAATTTATAGCCCGCATCGCCGGTCCCTGTTCCCAGGGGACATCCTCCCTGTATCATAAAATCGGGAATCACCCGATGGAACTTTAATCCGTCATAATAGGGTGTTCCTTGGGGCTTAACGCTGTTTTCCAGATCTCCTTCCGCCAAGGCAACAAAATTGCCCACCGTTCCAGGGGTTTTATCATGGGTAAGCTTTACTAAAATCTCCCCCTTTGGGGTATTGAACTTAGCGTAGATTCCGTCTTTCATATAGCTGTTTTTTAATGAGGGGGCAAAGTTAATAAAATTACTGGCAAACTTGCCTTCAGGGTTGCGCTTTTCGCCCAAGGATTTTCCAAATTGGCATAAAAACAATAAGGGCTTAACAAACCAACATTCGAATAAATTTTCAAAATAATCAAAAACCCTAAACCGAAAAAAACGGAACGCAAACCAATTTTCTTATCTTAGCCCCACAAAATATCCTACAATGCATATTCTAAGCTTCATCTGGAATCCAGACGACACCCTCTTTCATATCGGATTTATACAAGTAAAATACTACAACCTCCTCTGGATCGTAGCTTTTGCTCTAGGTTGGTACATAATGAAGAAAATTTTTCTCAACGAAAAAAAAACTGAGGAGCAACTGGATTCCCTTTTTATTTACACGGTGTTGGCAACCATGTTGGGTGCCCGATTGGGCCATGTTTTCTTCTACGATTGGCCCTATTACCAAAACCACCTTTTGGAAATTCTATTGCCAATACGGGAAGACCCGGAGGGAACCCTTTTTGGGTTTATTCATGGATATGAATTTACTGGCTTTGCAGGTCTTGCCAGCCACGGGGCTGCCATTGGCATCATTATTGGCATGTACCTGTACACTCGGAAATACCCGGAATTCAAGATGTTATGGATATTGGACCGAATCGTAATCCCTGTTTCCATCGGTGCTTTCTGCGTCCGGCTAGGAAACTTTTTCAATTCGGAGATCAATGGAAAAATAGTGGATAAATCGTTTGTCTTCGCTACTAAATTTGTTCGGGATTCGGACGATATGCCAGCCTCAAGGGCCTTGGCAATAACCAAGGAAAAATCATTGGATGCGGCATACCACGCCTTGGAGAACAATCCCAAGTTGTCCGAGGCCCTAAACGCTATTCCCTATCGACATCCCGCCCAATTGTACGAGGGTGTGTGCTATATTTTTGTCTTTTTGATACTCTATTATCTCTATTGGAAAACGGACAAAAAGAATAAGCCAGGCTTTCTTTTTGGATTGTTCTTGGTACTATTATGGAGCATCCGGTTTTTTGTGGAATTTGTTAAAAAAAGCCAGGGAGGGTTCGAAAAATCCCTTGGATTGCTGTCCACCGGCCAATGGCTGAGTATCCCATTTATCCTAATCGGTCTGTATTTTATTTTTAGACCCGTAAAAAGTAGGCAGTAGCCAGTGTTCAGTTGCAATAGGCAGTGTTCAGTTGCAATAAGCAGTAAGTTACAGGTTTAAGGTTTAAAAAATAAAAAACTGAAAACAAATAAATTCCGGTTAAAATATAGATTCTACTTAATAAGATCGAGGAAATATGAATTTAAGGTTCACCCTTGTTAACGGTGAACAATTGACCCAATAACATAGTAACCCAGTAACCTAATTTTCACTACGAACAAAATGAAACCTACATGTTTAAAATAATCGTTAAACACACAGAGGAATGATTATTTTTAAACATCAAAGGTTACACCCGCCAGAATGACTTTGTCGGGCTGGTGTGACAATTGAAAAGTAATTAATACAAACACATGAAACATCTAAAACTGTTCGGTTTTGCAATACTTGGTTTTTTGATGCTCCAAACTTCCTGTAAGGAGGGCTCCAAAAAGGTAATAAAAACCGAACCTATTGCCTTTAAGAAGGAAGGGGAGCTCGCTATTCTTGCAGCCGACAAAGATTCCGTCAAGGTAAAGTTGGATATTGAAATTGCTGATTCCGATTACGAGACCCAAACGGGACTTATGTATCGCAGTTCCATGGAAGAGAATCAGGGAATGTTATTCATTTTCCCGGACATAGCCATGCATTCCTTTTACATGAAGAACACGGAATTTGCATTGGATATTTTATTTATCGACGAAAATCTAAAAATTGTCACCATCAAGGCCAACGCGAAGCCTTATGACGAAACAGGCATATCTTCCCAAGTTCCAGTAAAGTATGTCCTTGAGGTCGATGCCGGTCTTTCCCAGAAATTAGGATTGGAAGTCGGGGATAAAATTGAGTTCAATCGACTATAACCAACGCATGGCAAAGCAATCTTCTGGAAGAATCCTATACGCCTTCCATTTTAAAACCCGAAATTTCGGATTTTACAACAGAATGGGTATATAATGACTCAAAAACCAAAATCCATAGCCAGCATAAACCATTGGGCGGTAGCCATAAACAACGACTCCAATAAATTTCAACTTTTGGATCGCCTTATAAACGGCCCAATTCCCCCAGAATTCACAGAACTTGGAGGCTACCAAGGAGCTCTCTTTTCAAAACTGGAGCTCAACCGGTTTTTGGACGAAGAGGAACGGCACGGGGCAAAGTACCTTACTAAAGATTCTCCCCAAAGTTTAAAATCCATGTCTAGCGGGGAGCAGAAAAAGGCACTGCTCAAATACTTGTTAAGTACCAGCCCCGATTTTCTTGTGCTGGATAATCCCTTTGATAACCTAGATGTGGAATCGCAGTCCCAATTGGCCAAAACACTTAAAACCATATCGGAACACACCTCGCTCGTCCAAATTATCAGTAGAAAAAGGGACTTGCTCCCCTTTGTAACCCATTATGTGACCTTGGTTCATGAAACCTTGAATAGACATGAATCCGTAACGGAAATGGACCATTTCCTTAACACCCCAACTGCTCCCGGTGTTCAGGGAAATATCCCAAAAGCCCTAAGCACGGACCCCTTCAATGGGAAGGTGCTAATCGAATTGAACAACATATCGGTAAGCTATGACGGCCGTCCTATCCTCAACAATATCAACTGGAAAATACTACCGGGCAGCTTTTGGCAATTGGTCGGCAAAAATGGAAGCGGAAAAACCACTTTATTGTCGATGATCACCGGAGAAAACAGCAAAGGTTACGGTCAGGATCTTTACATTTTTGGGAAGAAAAAAGGGAGCGGGGAAAGTATTTGGGATATCAAAAAAAAGATAGGTTATTTTACACCTTCCATGGTCGATAAGTTTTCCGGACACCACACCGCTATCAATATGCTTATTTCCGGACTGACGGATTCCGTTGGACTGTACCTAAGACCGACGGAAGTACAGTTGCAACTGGCCAAGGAATGGCTACTACTGATAGATATGTTGGATGTAAAGGACATTTATTTCCACGACCTCTCCATGGGTCAGCAACGTTTATTAATGACCGTAAGGGCTATGATAAAACACCCTTTGTTGCTTATTTTGGATGAGCCAACAGCCGGATTGGACGACAAAAGTGCTGCCTTGTTCGTCGCTTTGACAAATAAAATTGCCCAAGAAAGCAAGACGGCCATTATCTTTGTTTCCCATAGGGAAGAACCGGGTTTACGGCCCCAATATGTTTTTCAATTGGAACAGGCCGAAAAGGGATCTACGGGTAAAATCATAAAATCCCCCTAGATAATTATTCCCCCGTATTGACAACCTTTTGAGAAAAATAAATACCTTAGTAACATGGCCAATAAAATAGATTCCAGATACCCCTCGGTGGACGACTTAAGGACCCGAGCTAAAAAAAGAACCCCAAAATTCGCCTTCGAATATTTGGACGGGGGCTGCAATGAAGATGTAAGCTTGGAGAGGAACACTTCCGAGGTGCGCAAAGTTCAGCTACAGCCCCGGTATTTAAGGAATCATGGGACCAGCAGTACCAAAACAACCTTGTTCGGAATGGAGTTCGATGTCCCTTTCGGAATCGCCCCGGTCGGACTACAAGGATTGATGTGGCCCAATTCATCCCAAATTTTGGCCAAGGCGGCCTTTGAGCACAATATTCCGTTTATTCTCAGTACCGTGACCACCATGAATATTGAGAAGGCGAGCGAGCTTACGGAGGGCAAGGCGTGGTTTCAACTCTACAACCCCGTAGAGGCGGCCGTGCGCAACGATATCATAGAACGCGCCGAGGCCGCGGGATGCCCCGTGTTGGTGCTACTTTGCGATGTTCCGACTTTTGGTTATAGACCGCGGGATATCAGAAATGGAATGTCATTGCCACCTAAAATGTCCATTGCCAATATATTGCAGATCCTTGGACATCCAAGATGGGCATTTAACACCCTAAAATACGGGCAGCCCACCTTTGAGACATTAAAACCATATACGCCTGAAGGCCTTAACCTGAAACAGTTGGGACAGTTTATGGACAAAACCTTTTCGGGTAAACTGAACGAGGAATTAATAAAGCCGATACGCGACAAGTGGAAGGGCAAATTGGTCCTGAAAGGGGTGGCCTCCGAACAGGATACCCAGGATGCCATCCGGATGGGATTTGACGGAATTATTGTTTCCAACCATGGTGGAAGGCAATTGGACGCCGCGGAGGCAACCATTACCTCACTCCAGAATATTACTGGGAAGTACAGCGACAAGATAGAGATCATGATGGACGGTGGTCTTAGATCCGGTCCAGATATTGCCCGGGCCATGGCCTGCGGTGCCAAGTTCACTTTTATGGGCAGATCCTTTCTTTACGGTACGGCCGCCTTGGGCAACAAGGGGGGCGACCATACAATCAGTATGCTAAAGACCCAGTTCCAACAGGTCATGGACCAACTTTGCTGCGAACGGGTGGAAGATCTACCGAAACATTTGATCAAACTGGGTTGAGGATAGCGGTTGGGTGGTAAAAATAAAGTCCCTACTCGAAAATCAAACCTATAAATTCGACCAAATAACATAAATTATGATTTGTCATAGTGTTGTTTTTAGATTAAAGTATCCCAAAGCTTCCCAAGAAGAAATGAGGTTTCTTACCGCAGCTAAAGGCCTAGGCTCCATACCGGGAGTCAAAAACTTTAAATGCTTGCGTCAGATAAGTAAAAAGAATGATTTCGATTACGTAATATTCATGGATTTCAATTCCTTGGAAGATTACAAAGCCTATAATAACCATTCCGAGCACCTTTCCTTTGTGAAAACATATTGGGTGAATTATGTGGATGATTTCTTAGAGCTCGATTTCGAATTATAGTAAACGACCAGATCCTACTCGAACATCAAACTTATAAATTCGGCTACACAGGCGGGTTTTTCCGATGCTTCGATTTCCACCTCGCAATCCCAAGTGATTTTTAACCCATTGTCCCCATAGTTTTCAATCTTTTGGATCCTTCCGTTTAAACGGACCCGGCTATCCACTAGGACAGGGCTTGGGAACCTGACCTTGTTCAACCCATAATTCACACCCATGGTGGCCGATTTGACAAGGATACAGTCCCCCAATAATTTGGCAAGCAACGAAAGGGACATAAAGCCATGAGCTACAGGTTTTTTAAAAGGGGAATATTTTTTGGCCCTTTCCACATCAACATGTATCCATTGAAAATCCAGGGTGGCACTTGCAAAATCGTTGATCATTTGTTGGGTAATCGTCAGCCAATCCCCGATCGGAAGGGATTCTCCCCCAAGTTTTCTAAACGCTTCGAAATTCTCAATTTCCAGTTTTGCCATAAAATCGATTTATCGTGAAGTGCCCCCATCAATGGTCAAACAAATTCCAGAGACAAAACGGGCCTCGTCCGATGCCAAATACAAATAACCATAGGCAATATCGATGGGTTGGGCCACCGTTTTCAATGGAATACTTTCCTTTATGACGGCAAAATGTTCCTCGGGAATCTTTTCGACCATATCCGTCATCGTAAAACCAGGGGCAACGGCATTGGCCGTAATGCCGTATTTTCCCAATTCCAAGGTCCAGGTCTTGGCCATTGCGATCACGCCCGCCTTGGTTGCAGCGTAGTTGGTCTGCCCAAAATTCCCCCGTAAACCAACGTTGGAAGCCGCACTTACAATCCTGCCGTATCTATTGGCCTTCATATAAGGGATTACGGCCTGGGAACATAAAAACACACCCTTCAAATTCACCTCGATTACCGCGTTCCATTCCTCCTCGCTCATTTTTTCGAGCGTACGATCTCTCGTAATTCCCGCATTGTTGATGAGGATATCAATTTTGCCGTACTTTTTATTGACCTCTGCAAAAAGGAGGTCTATGGCAGATTTATCGGTCACAGAAACTAAATGGAATTCCGATTTTCCCCCAATGGCATTAATACCGTTGGATACTTCCTGTCCATGGGGCAGCAGGTCCATTATAATTACGGTTGCCCCTTCCTTGGCGAAGAGTTCGGATATGGCGCGACCTATCCCCCTTGAACCCCCTGTTACAATTGCGATTTTGTTTTCTAATCTCATGAAATAGGCTTAATGTTTGTTTCTTTTTCTGTTTAGATTTCAGTTGATTATTCCGGACCACTGCTGATCTTAATGAACATCCATTGTTTGCCTTTCAATTCCTTTGCTCGCCCAAAAGAAACGCAACAAAGAAAAAGGCGCCTTAGCTGTGCTCAGGCTGAAATCTATGGTGTTTTGTTGATGTCGATATCAATTTTCTATGATTTTTAAAACCAATTTACCCGATTTCTCCCCTGTAAATAATCGTTTATACGTTTGGGGGAAATTTTCAATACCCTCATATATATCCTCCCTACTCTTTAACTTGCCCTGTGCAAGCCATGTCCCAAGGGCCTGGGCTGCCTCTCCATACCTATTCGCCCAATCGAACACGACCATCCCTTGCATCGTTGCGCGGTTGACCAATAGGGAAAGGTAATTGCTCGGTCCCCTCATGTCCTTTTTATTATTGTATTGCGAAATGGCCCCACAGATGACCACTCTGGCATTCAATCTTAGCCTACCCAAGGCAATATCGAGAATTTCGCCGCCCACATTATCGAAATAAACATCCATACCCTTGGGGCATTCTTCTTTTAACCTTTGCTTAACATCCTCATTCTTATAGTCGATCGCACCGTCAAAACCGAGTTCCTCAACAATATATTTACATTTTTCAGGACCCCCTGCAATACCGATAACCGTACATCCCTTTATTTTTGCGATTTGTCCTACTACGCTCCCAACTGCCCCAGCAGCTCCGGAGACTACCACTACGTCGCCATCCTTGATCTTGCCTACTTCCAAAATGCCGAAATAAGCAGTCATACCTGTCATCCCGAGGGTCCCGATATAGGTGGGGAGCGGGGCTAGCTTGGGATCAACAGAATAGTATCCTTTACCATCGGAAACCGTATATTGCTGTACCCCTCCAAATCCGGAGACAAAATCGCCAACTATAAAGGTCGGGTGGTTCTTCGCGGCTACAACTTCCCCAACGGATCCTGCCCGCATGACCGACCCAATTTCCATCGGTGCTATATACGATTTGGCATCGTTCATCCAGCCACGCATTGCCGGATCTAAAGAGATATAATGTTGTTTTATCAAAATCTCTCCCTCCTTTATTTCGGGAATGGGGTTGGTCACCAACGACCAAGTCGAGGGATCGGCTTCACTTTCCGGTCTTTTTACAAATAATAATTGTTTGTTCATGTTTTCTATAGGGTATTTGCTAATTCTTTTTCATACCGAACGACATTAACCCGAAACCATATAACCTCCATCGGCCAAATATACACCACCGGTCATATAAGATCCGGCATCGGAGGCCAAAAGCATCACCAATCCGGCCATCTCTTCCGGGGCTGCTATCCGGCTAAGAGGCACGGTTTTGACATATCCGTTTACCAATTTTTCATTGGCCCACAGTCCCTCGCTAAATTTGGTCTTGATAAGGCCCGGGCAAACCACATTGGCCCTGACGCCATATCTTCCCCACTCCTTTGCCTGATTTTTGGTGAGCATGATCAAAGCCGATTTGGTAGCGCTATACAATCCCAGGCCGAATCCAGGCCTTAGACCTTCCACTGAAGATATATTGATAATGCTTCCCCCTCCTTGGTCCTTCATATAGGGAAGTACCAGATTGGAGAGTATCCATGGAGCCTTGACGTTTATCCCCATAATCTTATCGAAAACCGCTTCATCGGAGCCCTCCAAAGGGCCATAATAGGGGTTGATCGCAGCATTGTTTACCAAGATATCGATCCGACCATATTTTTCAATGGTTTTGGTGATGAGTTCCAGGCGTTGTTCGGCATCACCAATATGGCATTGAATTGCCACCGCCTCCAAGCCAGCGGTCTTAAACTCTTCGGCAACGGCATTTACCACACCCTGTTTTCGGCTGCTAATCACCACTTTGGCCCCGTTTTCGGCCAAACCGTGTGCAATGGATCTTCCGATACCTTTGCTAGATCCCGTAACAATGGCCACTTTGCCGTGCAAATCAAACCTAGTCTTTATAGTATCCATCAACCGGTTATTTTAGAAAGTTACTTTTTGTACCGTAAGCACTTCCTTATTCATCAGTACCTCGGCCAGGGCTGTAGTCTTGGGCAATTCATATTTAAAATAGAACTTCATCGCATGTATCTTTTCCAGATAAAAATCCTGTGAATATTTGTCCTCCCCACTAGTCAAAGCCAATTGGGCCCTTGTAGCCATATCGAGCCACAACCAACCAATGACAATATTGCCCAAAAATTCCATAAAAATGGTGGCATCCGATAGGAAACGTTCAAATTCACCCTTTTGCGCAAAAGGAAGCAGAAATTGAAGGACCTCCTTTACTAGGTCCAATTTAGTGCCCAGCATTAGGGAGTAGGCAGCGAAAACCTCATGTTCCTTTGCTTTATTTATACTATTCCCAATCTCTCCCAACAACAATTCCACAGCCTTACCATTGTTCATGGTGACCTTCCTCCCCAATAGATCCAAAGACTGGATACCCGTGGTGCCTTCGTAAATGGAGAAAATCCGGATATCCCTGTGATACTGCTGAAGCACAAAATCCGTACAAAAGCCATAGCCACCTAGAACCTGAAGGCCATTGCTCACCGAAACCGCTCCCATTTCGGAAGGGTAGGTTTTCGCAATTGGGGTAATAATTTCCAGTAAATTCAAGTATTTATCCCGCTCCCCTTCTTCCGGATGCGTGGTTGACAGATCCTGATACTTGGACGACAGCAATATTAGGCTCAAGGATCCTTCTGTCACCACCTTTTGTAAAAGCAACATTCTTTTAACATCCGGATGGTTGATGATAAGTATCTGTTCCTTGGCAACGTCCTTTTTACCGGTAGGGGTAAGGCTACGTCCCTGTGGTCTTTCCTTGGCATAGGCCAATGATGCCTGATAGGCGGCCATAGCGATTGCCGCTGCTCCCCTTCCCACGCTTATTCGGGCGCTGTTCATCATCAGGAACATATATTTTAGGCCTTGGTGGGGCTTGCCCACCAGCCATCCCCGGCAATCGTTTTTATCCCCAAATGAGAGGTGGGTGGTACAATATCCCCTTTGTCCCATCTTTTGAAAATCGCCCAAGGTATTTACATCATTTGAAATCAAGTTACCCATGGAATCCGGCCTGTTTTTGGGAACAACAAAAAGAGAAATGCCCTTAGTGCCCGCCGGCGCTCCCTTAATACGTGCTAGTACAAGGTGAACTACATTTTCAACCCCTTGATAGTCGCCGGCAGAAATAAATATTTTTTGTCCTGTGATTTTATAGATATCCCCTTCTGGAACTGCCGTGGTCATGATATCGGAAAGCGAACTACCGGCCTGGGGCTCGGTAAGGCACATAGTACCCCCCCATTCCCCCGTGAGCATTTTGGGCACAAAGGTCTCTATCAAGGGTCTGCTCCCAAAATGTACGATCAATTCCGAAGAACCCAAAGTGAGAAATATGTAACCCGGGATTTGATTGTTCGCTGCTTCCTGTATATAAGAGGATGCCGTTACAACAATATTCGGCATTTGCATGCCGCCGATATCATAATCGAACAAAGCCCCAATAAGGCCCATTTCCCCACCCATTTTCATATATTTTCTGATCTGGGGGTGAACAATGATTTCCCCATCCTTATAATGGGCGGGGTTCGCGTCCATCTCCCGAAAATAAGGGAAGAGTTCCTTATCCGAAAAATCCTTGATCGCATTTATAAAAAGTTCGACAGCCTCAAGGTCGTAATCCGCATAGCGCGGCTGGTCCAAGACACGTTGAAGGTCATGAACGTCAAATAGAATAAACTTGAGGGTTTCAATATCGATATATTGATTTGCCATGACGAATGTGTTTTTCTATTATATGTCCCAAGATAATGGAATCCTTTGTAAAACCCGCATATTATCCATACTAGTGCCAAAAGTGGGCGCAGTATTCCAAAGATACGCTAGATCCAATTAGAAGTTTGGAAAATTCATGGAACAATCTTTCTTTATTGCCAATATATGGGTAAATAAACGAACAATAATAGGATTGATGGGAATGCAGGAATTTCCGTCCAGAATTTTGTTTCATAAAAGCGATAGGACAATAAAAAAATATTTAAACCAACTCGGAAGTTCTTACTTTTATAAAATGGAACGGTCAAGCAGACTCCCATTTTCAGAAAAAAAACAAAAATTACCCATAAAGCAAAATATGAACCTAGCAGTTGCCCAATTTGAACCAAAGGACGGAGATAAAACCTATAACCTATCCGTAATCCGAAAACTTGCGGAAAAAGCTAAATCCGGAGGGGCGGACTTGATAAGTTTCCATGAAATGTCGGTTACCGCCTACACATTTACCAAGGATTTAACTTTAGGGCAGATAACGGACTTGGCAGAGGAAGTGCCGAACGGAAAGAGTACGCAAGAATTGATAGCTATTTCCAAAGAATTGGATCTTCCCATTTTAGCGGGTCTGGTGGAAAAGTCGGACGGTAAAATCTACAATACCTATATCTGCGTTACAGGTGACGGACTAGTTGCAAGGTATCGCAAAATACACCCTTTTATCAACCCCTACCTTTCCGCCGGGAACGAATATTGCGTATTTGATCTTCTGGGTTGGAAATGCGGAATTTTAATTTGTTACGACAATAATGTAATAGAAAACGTACGGGCAACCAGCCTTTTGGGAGCAGAATTGATTTTCGCACCCCACGTAACCGGCTGCACCCCTTCTGCAATGCCACATCGTGATTATGTGGACGACAAATATTGGCAAAATCGTGAAAACGACCCAGTTTCCTTGCGAATGGAATTTGACGGTCCAAAAGGTAGACGCTGGTTAATGCGTTGGTTACCCGCAAGGGCATACGACAATGGGGTGTATTATGCGTTTACGAACCCGATCGGCTATGATGGGGAACATTTAAAAAATGGCAATTCGATGATTATCGACCCTTATGGCGAAGTTTTGTCCGAAATAAGATCCTTTGATGACGACATTGCAATTTCAAAAATTACTAAGGAAAAAATACAACTTTCAGGGGGATGGAGGTATAAAAATGCCAGAAGACCAGAACTTTACAGGGACATAATTGGCGGAGATCACGTGTCGGACACAACACCGGTGTGGATGAAAGGAAAAATGGGCTGACACTAAGAAAATGGCCGTGTTAATTTTTGATCTGAAAAATGTGATGAAAAGCCAATCATTCATTTCTATGCCTTAAACCAAATGCAAATTGCCTAACTTAAATCAAGACCTTTTTTAAAGGCGCTGTCCATTAACTCCTGCTTTGCTCGTGTAATTCCAATTTATTAGGCTATTTCCCTAAAATGGCTAACCGGGCTTGCAACCTCTTCGAGGATACCATCCATATTTGAAATTGCCATAGGGATTAGTTTTAGATGGGAATGCTTTTAGATCTTGCGCTTGGAGAGTCCCGTGTACTCGGATAGGTCATCTAAGTTCAGTACTTTCTTGTCGTGCGACAGCAACCTCCTGATAGATTCCAGCAGGTCACCACTTGCAATTGATCTTACATGATGTTGTGTTTTTTAATTCAAGTCCAAATTAGAACCCAGCATTGCATTACATGAAAAAAGAAGAAACTTTATAGGAGATTTCCCCTGTTTTAAGGAATATCTCATCTTTTGGAAAAATCCTTGAACCTTATGAAATCTGAAAAAGTGATTATCCTGTCATATCGAGCCTTTCGGCCTTGCTCAAGGTAAACTAAAGTCGAGTTGCATTTGCCTGTGCTTCGACTGCCAGCCCGAAAGATTCATTCCGGCGGGCCTGCCCGAAAGATTCATGCCGGCGGGCCAGCCCGAAAGATTCATGCCGGCGGGCCAGCCCGACTGGCCGTTCAGGCGGGCCTGCCCGACTGTCCAGGCGGGCGCTCAACATTACAAAAGCACCATAAAGTTTCAAATCGATCCATAATTAAATGTCATTAGTTTATCTTTAGCAACTCCCATTTTTATGGGTAAAAGTAAGGATAGTGAAAAATCATATCAATCAAGTTAAATGCAGGAATAGCTAACACGTATGCCATTATTACAAGATATACTTATACTTCTAGGGTTTTCAATCGTTATCGTTTTTGTACTGCAGCGGTTAAAACTTCCTTCTATAATCGGCTTTCTGTTGACAGGTGTCATTATCGGGCCTTATGGGTTAAGTCTTATTAAAGCCGTAGAGCAAGTAGAAACGCTATCGGAAGTCGGTGTTATTCTATTGCTTTTTGTTATTGGAATGGAATTATCCATTAAACAATTGGTCTCCATTAAAAAAACCGTGTTTATAGGTGGCTTTTTACAAGTAGGACTTACTGTAGGTGTTGCCGCCCTTGTATACAACCTTTTAGGAAATTCTTGGAATGAGTCTGTATTTGTTGGTTTTCTATTTTCATTATCAAGTACCGCAATCGTTTTAAAAACGTTACAAGATCGTCAAGAAATTTCGGCTCCGCACGCAAGAAACGCCTTGGCAATTCTAATTTTTCAGGACATCATAGTCGTGCCTATGATGCTGGTTACACCAATGATCGCTGGGGAATCTAGCGATGTGATCACGGATATATTAATGTTATTGGTTAAATCGGTCATTGTCGTTGCACTCACTTATATCAGTGCACGGTTTGTTGTACCTAGATTGATGCATGCTGTGGCAAAAACCAACAGTAAAGAACTTTTTCTCTTGGTCACGATCACGCTTTGTTTTGCTATTGCTTTTCTAACGGCAGAAATAGGATTATCGCTGGCATTAGGTGCTTTTATTGCAGGCCTTATAATTTCAGAATCGGAATATAGCCATCAGGCCACCAGTATAATCCTTCCATTTCGTGAGCTTTTTACCAGTTTCTTTTTTGTATCCGTAGGTATGTTGCTCAATTTAAGTTTTTTCCAAAGCAATATTCCTAGCATCCTGGTTTTGGTATTGATTGTCCTTATATTAAAATCATCGGTTACAGCAATTGCCGTTGCTATTCTTAAATATCCTACCAAAACTGCAATCTTAACAGGCTTGGCACTTTTTCAAGTTGGGGAATTTGCTTTTATCCTTTCTAAAATAGGTATTGAGTATAATCTTTTAACGCCACAAACCAACCAATACTTTTTGTCCGTTTCAATTGTGTCCATGATATTAACTCCATTTGTCATTATTTTTTCCGAGAAAATCGCGAACAAAGTTTTGGGTATTAAAAAAAGGTTGGGGCTGAAAAGGGAACTGTACTCAAGCGATATCGAGGAAAGTGTCGAAGCCAATTTAGAAAATCACTTAGTGATCATTGGGTATGGAATAAATGGAAGCAATTTAGCTAAGGCGGCCACAGCTAGTAACATTCCTTTTATAGTAATAGAGACGAATGCTGAAATAGTCAAACGGGAAAAAGCAAAAGGTTTGCCCATCATTTTTGGTGATGCAACGAATGACCATATTCTTGAAACAGTTCATCTTTCAAGAGCCAGGGCAGCTGTAATCGCCATTTCTGGAAATATTGACACTCAAAACATCATTAAAAATATACGCTCAATCTCTGATTCATTATATTTAGTGGTAAGGACGAGATATGTTAAAGAGACTTCTGAATTATTGGCCCTAGGGGCCGATGAGGTAATTCCTGAGGAATTCGAAACATCCATACAAATATTTGAACACATACTGCACAATTTTCTTGTACCTGAAGACGATATTGTCCAGCTTATCCATAAGGTTAGGGCTGACAATTACCAAATGTTCAAAGGAGAATTAAAAGGCCCGAAAACTTATAGAACCAGTGAGTTGGCAGATTTCAACATTAGAAGTTTGCGCATGAGTTCAGATAGTAATAAGTTTCTAGGTAAACCTTTAAGAGAATTGGACCTAAGAGCAATTTATGGCATAAATATATTAGCCATTAAAAGAAAGGATGAATTGTTGGAAAGTGTACAGCCAGACGAAATACTAAACCAAGGAGACATCATTTATATTCAAGGAAATCAGAGTAAGGTAGAGGAGTTTCATAAACTGATAAGCTGAAACATCAGGGGCTGGGAGCATCCATGGGTGCGGCCATAACTTTCCCGGATATTATGGTCCATACAAACTGAACAACGCATCTAAATCTTAAGAAAATGAAAAAACGGTTTATAGTTCTCATTGACTTTTCAGAGTATTCGAGCAATCTGATAAAGTATGCCTGTGATTGGAGCAAAGAAACAAATGCGAAGATTCTTTTGCATCATCAAACCCATGAGTTTTTACCGGCTTTTGCAGAGGATGACACGAGACAATATATTATTCGGCAAGCTAATGACAAAGCACTTGTAAAATTAAAAGCACTGGCAAAGGACCTTATTCCGAATGCTATTGAGGTTTCTTATTATGTTTCTGAAATCGATTTTCATCGTACGCTACCCGAATTATTGGCAGAACCTTATGAAAATCTAATTTTTATTGGTCTGAAAGGTACGGGAATGCTAAAAAAATTATTTCTTGGGAGTGTCGCCCTTCGGATTATTGGAAACACAGAAAATACGGTGGTTGCTATGCCAAAAGGAATTGATTCTTTTTCACACGAAAAAATATTTGTTGCAGTAGGTGAAAAGAAATTATTGAATATACAGCAACTGAACAATTTTTTTAAGTTCATTGACCAACGGAACACTAGTATAACATTTTTCCATTTGGCAAAACCTAATGAAGACACTACCCATATAAAAGAACAGTTACGGAATCTAGCCGAAACTTATGCCGACAGGTTTACTACAAAATTTGCTATTTTCGAAGCCAATAATCGATTAGACGGCATTAAAGGAGGAATTGACAATAAAATTGATGAATTACTTATTGTTCAAAAAGGCTCACGCATTTTAACCGACCAACTTTTTAGGCGATTTTTAATTAACGAATTGGTTTACGAAGGTCAAACCCCTTTAATTGTATTGCCCTAAAATTTAAAATCGTCTTAGGCCTAAATCCAAACCCAAATGCATTGATGATACTTAATGAAGCCACCAAAAAGGTAGGTTTGGTGGTTTTGAAGGATAAGACAGAGGAGATTTGAAAGCTTTATGGCCAACCTGCTCTCAGGACTGATCACTTATTCTTTTTTTGATCAAAAACCATCATAGAACATGGAAATTATTGATCAAATACGTGTTGCTTAAATCGAACCCATATTATTTAAGCAATAAAAATATGACATACATTAATTAGTACCAGAGTTAAACGCACCCATCCAAAAAAAAAACAAAAGACCCCAATCTTCTGAATGCCTTGTATTTACTGATCCAATTCCACCCAATCCCATCTGATTATGGGAAGAAATCATCACGTTAATATACTCACAAGGAATTTACAACTCAATTAGGGATTTCTGCAATCCAAACCATTCCATAAATCATAGAATTTGTTGTACCTATATTGTACCCAAAATAAAACACGGAACCAACAATCTCAAGTAAGTCCCGTGTTTACTGGTCGGGATGACAGTATTTATAGAATCCCTGACAGCCCTTTGTTGCAAATAGAAAAGTGAAGGCCTGCGCCTACCTTATTTTGTTTTATACTTCCCCCCATCCTTAGGACAATAAACCTTTAAAAATAAGTTTAATGATGGTGTTGAAAGAGGGGGGTCCGGGGGGAGACTCATAACTCCCTGTTTTTGTTGAAAAC
>JBLWZN010000034.1:0-41459 GCA_048266425.1 Sediminicola sp. | reverse complement strand
AGGGGTTGAAAACTCTAATATTGAAATTTGGAACAACATTAAACAGATTCCCGTTTTCACGGGAATGAATTAAAAAATAAACTATGAAAAATATACTTGTAGCCACCGATTTTTCGAACAACGCCTACAGTGCCCTGTTCTATGCTACCCAACTTTTGAAATCCAAGCCATGTAATTTCTTCTTGCTGAACACCTATAACCAACTTACTCCCTTAAGTGGTAAGTCGGCCCCCATTATCGGTGGCAAGAAGTTAATTCGACAATTGAAAACGGAGTCAGAGGAAGGGTTGACCCGAACGTCCTACAAAATTGTTCTGGACAACGACAACACCGAACATAAATTTGAGACGATTTCCAAAAAGGGCGACCTGGTAAAAAGGATTGCCCAATTAACAGCCAAGAAAGACATAGATCTTGTGGTCATGGGCAATAAAGGCCTAACAGGTGCCAAGGATATTTTCTTCGGAAGCAATACCATTATGGTCGTAAATTCCCTGACCACTTGTCCCGTTCTGGCGATTCCCGGGGAAATGGATTATATCGTTCCCAAGGAAATCGCTTTCGTTACCGATTACAAAAAAGGCTGCCACAGTGAGACCATTGCACCATTATTGTTCTTGGCCTCACTTTCCAATGCTGCGATACGGGTTATGCACATCAATGAAGGACGACCCTTGGATAAGGTACAGGAAACGAACCAAAAACATTTGGGGGAATGTTTAAAAACAATCGAGCATTCGTTCCATCAAATAAGTGACCTTGACGATAAGGCCAAGGCGATCGACAACTTTCTGGATAAAAAGAAAGTGCAGCTCTTTGCCATGGTTCACCACAAGCGGAGCCTTTTTGAACGGTTGGTCCGCGAACCGGTTATCAAGGATGTGAGCATGTACTCCGATGTTCCTTTTTTGGTGCTGCCATTGGCTTAAATTAAAAATGAGAATAAAGCATAGGAAAAAGGAACCAAGGCCACTTAAACGGTATTCTTCCTATTTTCGATTGGAGTTATTTATAAGGGTTTGAATCACAGCTGGCTTGGGAAAATTTATCTTTAAAACGGAATTTATCCGATATAGTGGCCCTATCACCGACGGTAAAGTATAACCATGTTGGGTTTTAACCCATTCTCGGCATTAATGGTACTTTGCCGCTTTTTACGAGCGAACGATTCGATTTATTAAAATAACAATGGCAATCCCGAAAATGTTGGTGTAGTTCGGTTAGCAATATTTGGCCAGCCTGTTCGGTAAAAAAATCAAAACTTTCTTTTGTGCTATTGAAATAATTACGGGCAATTACCATAAGGGGGCAGGATCATTTTAATATAGGGAATGTTTCTAGCCCTTCCATAGCTATGCTTAATTGATTGCCAATCTCTGATTCTTAAACCACAAAGCAAGCATCAACATCATCAATGGGGCCGTTATCGTCCATGGAATCGCCAAAAGCAATATCCTCTCAGAAAACTCGGGATAGAAGTAGACGAACCCAATTAATGGTGTTACCAAAGCATTGGCCAAAAATGCAATTCTGACCCATCTGTCGGATCCATGTTTTTTGAAAATGGGCAGTACAAATACCGATGCCAATCCCATACAGATATACCCAATGGCATCAAAATCCCAGAACAGGGAATGCGGTGTTTGAACAAGGAGTTGGATGTCACTTGCTTTGCCCCTCAAGGATGCCGGAATCACGGTAGTCAATTGAACCACATAGTTGGCCGTGACAAATACGGTATAGATGATGGTAAAAATCAATGCTGCATGGCTCCAAAATTTCTTATCACCAGGCACTATGTAATGAAGCGCCAACATTTCAAGCAAAAAGGGAATTACAATTAAAAGTGAGAACCCATAGATTAGAATCGCATCATACGGGTAGCTCAATACCCCTAGCAATTGTAAAACCTGGGCAACAACAAACAGGGCGTTGAAAATAAACGCCGATACCCCTGACCAAAAACCAATTTTATAAATATTCGAATCCATTTATTCCCTTTTTATTGAGATACATTGTATTCTATTCCTTTTAGCTCAAATCTACCATAAACAAACTCGCCATCCGGATAAAGCCATGTCCCCTCTCCATAGGTGGGCAGGTTAAATCCATTGCTGTTTAAATAGTTTTTGACCGGAGTGGAAAACGGATAGGTCTTCATTTCGTCAATAGCAATCCGGTCGTTGGAAACGAAGTTGACCAATTGTCCTTTTTCGTTGAAATACAAAATTGCCGAAATGGTGGTGCCCATAGTGGTAAAAGTCGCTTTTGCGGATAGATCGTCGATTTGTTCCCAAGAAATACGGCCATCGATCAAGGCGGCGGGAGCAAACAGGCATAAATCGTTAAAAAAGGTAACGGTTTCCGTAGGGAAGAGTTCGGGTTTATCGATCTGTACCACGGGAAAAAGGGAAAGCAACCTAACTGCCATACTTGCTTTCCCGTTTTTATAGCAATGATATCCATCGGTAGGCAACCCATTTATCCTGGCCTTCATAAAGAACAAGCGGGTGGGGTCCTCAAAAAAGTTGTACTGCTCCGAAGTGAAGGCAAACCAATCCTTGTCCTTGTCCCGCATTTCGCCCTCAAAAACAATTTTGACGTTATGCACTTTGGGTTTGCCTACCGCGCCGACATATCGCAAATATTTCTTTACCGGTTCCGGAAGTGGGGCCAAATCCTTCTCCGTTACCGTGTCAGGAAGGAAATCTTTTTTCTCCATGGCAAATGCCACGTCCTTTTCGTAGCTGCTTTCAAAAAGCTGCGATGCATATCCAATAATCGCCGCAATAAGGATTATGATATTGACCAAGGTTCCAAACTTCGCATCTGACCAAACGGTCAAAATGAGTATTTGCGAGAGCAGGACGGCCACAATGGCGAGGATAAACCAAGCGTCCTTCTTAAGAATAAACAGCACAAAAGTGACTAGAAAAAGCAGGGCGGTCAGGAGCCAGACCCATCCCCAGGATTTTGAAATGGGTGTGGACAATTGCTCCAACTCCACCAATCCGAAAGCTTTGGCGAAACCCATAAGATGGATAAGGCCATGGACAAACAGTATGATGGGCAATGCGATTTTCATTATTCCTATGACTATGATTAAAATTATAAAGAACCTCCTTAATAGCAAATGACATTTGTCAGCCATGACCCGGAAGAAGACGAAATTGATGCCCAATTATTTTTCCAAATCGAAATACTCCCAAGATCTATTCCATAGCCACGGTTTGCATATAATTTTCCATCAGGTCCAGATATTTTCTTACCTCGATCAATGCTTTACTTCTCTCCGGCCTGCCGGAAGCGCTCCCCGCCCTAAGACTATTTACCTTCGCCCGTACGTTGGCGCGGTAACCTTTATAATAAACAAAGAGTTTGCGTTCCGCTTCGGTCCGCATGGCAGGGAAAAACGTGTTATAGGAATCAATAAAAAGGTCCGACAGATCTTTTCTGCCCAAAGCGTCCAGATCCATACAAAGAAAGGCAACCTCGTTCAACACGTCGATCTCCCGGTAATCGTCGTTGAACTCGATACAATCAAATGGTTGGGGTTCGGGCAAAAGGAAGATATTCCGTGTGTGCAGGTCGCCGTGGCAATCGCGGAAAAATCCAGAGCGCGATCGAACTAGAAGCAAGGGTCCGGCTTCCTCAAGAAAGGTATCGGAGGCTTTTATGGCTCGGTCAATTCGCTTACCATATTCCGACCCCAACTGTTCGGAAAGGAATTCCCTTTCCAATCCAAGGTCGTTAAACTTTTCCCTGACGTCGAGCACATTTTTTTTGTGGATGATTGTTGTGCCTTTGTGAAAGTCCGCAATACTTTTCGCCAGATTTTCAATGTCCTTTTCGTTCACCCTGCCCTCTGTAACCAATACATCCATTTGTTTTTCGGGATCGAGTTTGCGCATTTTAAGGGCATAATCTACAAGTTTTCCTTGGTTTCCCCCAATTATAAAATGCCCTTGTAACCCATATACCGGAAGGACTTCGAGGTATATATTTTCGGAAAACCGTTGGTTCAGTTCCAGCTCCCTTTCACAAAAATGTTTGCGTAGTTCGAGGGTCGAAAAATCGAGAAAGGAGTATTTGATCGGCTTCTTGATCTTGTACACGAATTCATCACATAGGATTACCCATGAGATATGGGTATCGACGAGTTTGTGCTGACGAGTAGCTTCTGGAAATTCCCCATGGGACAGTAACTTATCGATTTCCTCTTTTATCATCCTTTAGATATTTCAAAGCCCTTTCTAACATGTCATCGATATTATCGTTGGTGGACTGCAGCCGTAAATGATCTTCCTCCACAGGTTCCCATTCTTTTCTAATCAATTGATAGATTTTATAATCGGCCTCGCTGTAAGGTCTACTCCTTTTCATGCGTTCCTTGATGACTTCCTCATCTGCCCACACTTCGATAAAACGGATATTTTCCTGAATCTTCTGTTTAAATAGTGCCCTCGTCGATTTTTTATGGAAGGTGGCGTCAAGTACCACGTTCATTTCCTGTGCGATCGAATCCTCCATTTTTTTCCGCATCGCATCATAGACGGCCGCCTTCTCCACATCGGAATAGGTACTTTTTGGGAAAAGTTCCTTTCGCACCCGGTCGCTATTGATATAGTCGGCTCGGAGAATTTCCGCCAGTCTCCCCGCAAAGTAGCTTTTACCCGAACCGGGTAGACCTAAAACGATTACAATCATATCTAATTTCGATTTATACATTCCCGTATTTATCGGTGGGGGAAATCAAAATCACCTACTTACCAGAAATTTAAATCAATCCTGAACAAGTCGAAAATTTTATTAATTAATCCAGATTTCCATTGCCCAAATTTTCTGAAGTTAACCTATAGCATTATCTATTTGTAAGAATTGGATTTAGTTTATCTATGATTTTTGCGGTGTAAAGGGGTGCATCGGCCAAAACGGACTCCCCTGTAATGGCATCCACGCCTTCCATTTTATAGGAACCATCGCCGGAGGTGGTCAACACTACAACCTTATCCATAAAACCCGTATTTTTCTCTATAAAATATTTCACCTCAACTGGAGGTTCCCAATTCTGCCAGGTGTGAATGATTACAATAGCGTTATAATCCGAAGGATCAATTTTATCCAAAGAAGTAATATCGATAACTTTTATAAAAATGGGATGAGACCTGTAATGATCTACGATTTCCTTGGTAACCTTGTCCTTGAACCCACTTCCCTGCGTAGCGACTAAAAGTTTGTGTTCCAAATTATGGGAATTGACTTCATAGGTCTGGGCGATATCCATAGAATAGGCCTGTTTGTACCAAGCAAAGAATATAAATAAAATCCCTACCAACAGTAAAGTAATCAAAATAAGTTTTTTTATGAGCTTCATGCGCTTGGATTTTAGTAATAAATCGTTGATGCATATAAAGGTAATGGACGGACGGAACATTGAAAATGATTAATATCATCTGAAATGTCTTGAAGAAATCCTTGCCGCGGTTTTCATCTCTAGATCGGATTATTAGTTTAAAACCAGATCAAAATACTAATACGATTGATATGGGTTCCCAAGGCCAAAAAAAAAGTATTTCTCTACTTAAAACCGCAAAATAATTCACCCAACTGATATACATCATAGGAAAGCTCTTGGCCGCAACCTACTTTTAATTCTGGAAAGCAATAAGTGAATTCTAAAATCGATACTATGACAGACCTAACTACCAGCGAATGTACCCGTGTTTTAAGGGATAATTTTATAGGCCACTTGGCATTCATTTCGAACGGCCGTCCTTTTGTGGTGCCCATTACCTATTATTTTGATCCAACGGACAATACCATTATCAGCTATTCTGCCGAAGGTCATAAGATCCATGCCATGCGAAAGAATAATTCGGTTTCTATGGTGGTCGAAAATATACAATCCATGACCAATTGGGAATCAGTCATGGTACATGGCAAATTTCAAGAACTCGAAGGTAGTACCGCCAAACAAAAGCTGCACCAATTTACCGAAGGCACTAAAAGTCTGGTCCAGCAAAAAGAAAACAAAGTGGTCGAGTTCATAAGTGAGTTTTCCAGCAAATTATACTCAAGGGGTATTCCTATTGTGTATCGAATTAACATACATGAAATCACTGGAAAACGAAGGGAAGCATAAAATTATATAACCCATGAAGAAAATACTACTGCCTACGGACTTTTCGGATAATGCTTGGAACGCACTGTTCACGGCCCTTAAGCTTTATGCCGGGCAGAAGTCCCACTTTTGTCTATTGAACGCCCACGAACCCAATTTTGCAAACCTATTGGGTGATAAGGGCAAGCAGCGCTTGGCGGTCATTTACGATTCTATGGATGCTTATTCCAATCAAGAGTTGGATAAGGTTCTTGATTACCTAAAAAAGAACCACAAAAACGACAACCACACCTTCGAGAAAGTCTCCAGAACCGAGGACCTCGTTTCCGCCATCAAAAATATAATTGGGCAAAAAGATATCGATACAATTGTTATGGGCACACAGGGCACAACGGGCACCAAGGGAGTTTTTATGGGCAGCCAAACCGTAAAGGTGATAAAGGGAATCCGTAACCGGCCGATCCTAGCGGTTCCTGAAGGTTATGATTTTCAGGAATTGAAAAAAATCGTCTTCCCAACAGATTATTTAAGACCCTACGAAAGTTTTGAACTTCGGCCTTTGGTCGACTTGGCAACGGCCTGGGAAAGTAGAATATTGGTCTTCCAAGTAGGTCTGGAATTTTTGATGAACGATGTCCAAAAAATCAATAAAAAGCTATTGACCGAACGCCTAAAACCCGTAAAACACGATTTCCACGAAGTCGATTTCAAAATCAGTATAGCACAAGGAATTTCAGATTTCTCAAAAGGGAACGAAGCGGACATGATAGCGCTCATCCAATACGAACATACCTTTATGGAAAAACTGATACGCGAACCTGTAGTGAAAAACGTTGCCTTTCATACCAAAATTCCATTGTTGGTACTGCCCGGACCGACCTAAAAATTCTATCCAAAAAGCAAATTTTCCGTACCAAAACGAAGAAGCATCCTAAATAGTTAAGACAGTATACTCATTCCCCTAAAAGGTTAAATGCGCCTTTGGTCAAAAACCGGTCTGTCTGCTTAAACATTTTTCCATTTTCTATAGGGGTATATCCCCCATAACCGTCCGTGGCCTTTACCCCCATTTCCCTGAAATAATAGATACCGTCCTCTTCCTTCTCAAGGGCCAGCACATAGTTCTTGTTTTCTAAATTTACAATAGATTCGTTGGGCAAGGCTTTTGCAAGAAACGATTCTGTAACGATACTTGCATCCACAAACATGCCGGTCAGAAAATTGTGATTTTCATCGTCTTCTAAATGGCCGTGGACCATAATGGTTCGCTCCTTTCCTATCGAGGTACCCACCAAATATACTTCGGCCACAAAAGTATCCGGAGAGGCCTCCGGAACCTTAAAATCGATTTTCTGTCCCTTTTTGACCTTCATTATATCCTTTTCAAAAACCGAAAGCTCTATATGTATATGATCGTTATCAACTATCTCGATTATGGGTGTAGCTGGGGCTACATAGCTGCCCTTGCTCACGTTCACCTGTGTAATACTTCCCGAGATAGGGGAAAATATGGTGACACTTGAAGTAACATCGCCCGCCTCCACCTTCTCTGGTGAAATATTGAGCATAACAAGTTGCATGCGTAGGCCGTTGTATTTGGCCTGTGCGGTTTTGTATTCGCTCTCGGCTTTAAGAAAGCTTTTTTGGGAAGTGATATTCTCGCTTAACATTGTCTTTTGACGATCATATTCGGATTTAAGATAGTCCAATTGCCCATGGATCTCCATATAGTCTTGTTGAAGGGTAACAAATTCGGGATTTTCAATCGACATGAGCACCTGTCCTTTTGTAACAGCATCGCCGATGAGAAACGGCAAGGACTTTATATACCCACCCATGGTAGCACTTACCACAGAACGATTTTCGGGCGGTACATCAATAACCCCCGCAGCTTTTACGATGGTAGGGAATTCCTTATCCTGCATGGTTCCCAGCTCCATCCCTGCCTGGTCAAATTGTGCCCGGGTCACCATGACCAGGCCGTCCATGGCCGTAGGGGTTTCGCTAATTTCCTTTTTGCCGTTTCCGCAACTTACAACAGTAATGGAGCAGATCAAAATAAAAATACTATATATAAAACGTTTCATGTGTCCAAGTTTTTAAAGGGTGATATAATTGATTTTGATGACCGTTTGGTTGTAAAGATTTAGATTGTCAAGATATTCCAACCGAATCTGATAGGCATTTTCTAGACTTAGGATATATTGATAAAAATCTATCTCGCCATTATTAAAACTTACGTTTGCGGTCTTTAGAATTTCTTCCGAGAGCATGGTGCCCTCTTCCTCATAATAGGCAAGGGCTTGTCCGTATTTTGTCAACTCATTTTGAAGCTCCCGTAAACGGGCATCCAATTGTATCCTATATTCAACGGACTCCTCTTCTGCAATATCCGATGCAATTTTCGAGGCCTTTATCCGTGAGGTCTGCCCACTAAAAATCAAAGGTATTTTAAGTCCAACCTGATAGCCATACAAGTGGTTATCGAGTCCGGAATTGGTTTCCTGGAAATAATTAAAGGTAATATCGGGCAGCAATCTTTGTTTTTCAAGACTACGGGTAGCATTTGCCAAAGAAATCATTTTGGCAAAGTGATCTAGCTCTGGAATACCGGATGTCGGTTCGCTTTTCAGTGGAATTTTCTGAATCGGTTCCAAATTTATTTCCAAGAGTTCCACCGGTTGAACGAGTTTTACGATACCGCTAAATGCAATCTCCACATCCTTATGTGCCTTTTCTAACTGAACGGTAATCTGACGGCGTTTGGATAGGGCGGTTATTTTTTCAAGATATGTGGTTTCGCCTAGCTCGAACCGTCGTGCCGCCTTCCCGGCGAAATCGGCATAGAGACTATCCAATTGGCGGTAGATCGCTTCTTTTTCCTTGGCGTACCGATACTCATAAAACGTGGCTGTCAAAGCACGTTCCAAGGCCTTTTTCCGAATTTCATAATTGCTCGACGCCAAATCGTAACTTTTTCTATTAACCTGCTTGCCCGCAAAATAGACCGTGGGGAACAAAAACTCCTGTTGAATTCCGAACACGTCCAACGGTTTCTGGTTGGCACCAATGTTGTTCTGGTCGTATTCATAATACAGGTGGGTCTTGTCAAAATTGAAGGCACTGCCAATGAATGCCTCCGCCCGATCTGTTTCCAACTGATTTGCCGTTAGTCCCGCGTTATTTTCCATAGCCAATGCAACCAATTCCTCCAGGGATTTTGGAGGGGATTGGGCATTGATGTTCAACGTCATCAGAAACAAAATCAGCGTTGCTACTGTAGTCGAACCCTTAATGGCGGGCGGTTTCCGCTTCCCGTTTTTTATTTTGTTGAAATAGGCATATAATACCGGCAGTACGACCAATGTAAGGATGGTCGCCGAAAAAAGGCCACCGATTACAACCGTGGCAAGTGGCCGCTGCACCTCGGCCCCTGCACTCGTGGAGATGGCCATGGGCAAAAAGCCCATGGCGGCAGCCGACGCCGTTAACATCACGGCCCGCAAACGGTCTTGCGTCCCTTGTTTTATAAGCGCTTCCATAGAATCAAATTTTTCTTTTTTGAGTTCCTTAAAATGTTCTATCAATACAATGCCATTCAGTACCGCTATCCCGAACAAGGCGATAAATCCTACCCCTGCCGAAATGGAAAACGGCATCCCCCTGATCCAGAGTAAAAAGACCCCTCCCACCGCGGCAAGTGGAATGGCCGAATAGATCAACAGGGCCTCCTGCACCGAATTAAAAGCAAAGTACAACAGGATAAAAATGAGGAGAAGGGCAATAGGAACGGCGACCAACAGTCTTGCCCTGGCACTTTGTAGGTTCTCGAACTGGCCGCCATAGGTAATGGAATAACCAACAGGTAGATCGATGTTATCATTGATCAGTTTTTGAACATCATCAACCACCGATTGAAGATCGCGATCGCGAACATTGATACCCACTACGATCCTTCGCTTGGTGTCGTCCCTAGAAATCTTGGCCGCCCCCTTTTTATACGTTACATCCGCCAGCTCGTTTAAAGGGATTTTTCCACCGGTTGGCAAATCAATATAAAGGTTCCTAAGGTTGTCGATATCCTGTCGGTTCTTCTTGTCCAATCTCAAAACCAGGTCAAAGCGCTTTTCCCCCTCAAAAACGCTGCCCGCAGTTTTTCCTGCAAAGCCCATGGAGACCATATCGTTCACATCTTGAATATTAAGTCCGTAGCGTGCAATCTTGGCCCGGTTATATGTAATATTCATTTGGGGCAAACCGACCACCTTTTCCACCATGATGTCCGCTGCTCCATCCACATTTTGAACAAGAGATCGGATTTCGTTTCCTTTTTTGGACAGGATATCCAGGTCCTCCCCAAAAATTTTTATCGCAATATCCGCACGTACCCCGGTGATCAGTTCATTAAAGCGCATTTCGATGGGCTGGGTAAACTCCACTTCCATATTCGGGATTACGGCTAGGGCCTCCTTAAATTTGTTGGCCAGTTCGTCCTTGCTATCTGCCGAGACCCATTCCCTTTTGGGTCTAAGTGAAATGATCACATCGCTTTCTTCCATGGACATGGGGTCGGTAGGGACTTCAGCCGCCCCGATGCGGGTAACCACCTGTAAGACCTCTGGAAAATTGTCTATCAATATTCTTTCGATCTGGGTGGTGGTTTCTATTGTCCTGCTCAATGAAGTTCCGGTTTTTAGTACGGGCTGGATCACAAAATCCCCTTCGTCCAAGGTGGGTACGAACTCGCTGCCCATTGCGGAGAACAGATAAATTGCCAGGGCCAAAAGCGCAACGGCCGTTCCCAATACCCATCGCTTACTCTGCAACGCCCAATGGATAATGGGATCATAACTTCTATGGAGCCAATTCATCAAACGCACCGAAATATTCTTATCCGAGGCCGTTGATGGCTTTAAAAACAATGCTGCAGCAACGGGAACATAGGTAAAGCACAGGATCATGGCCCCTATCAGTGCAAAACTAAAGGTCAGTGCCATAGGTCTGAACATTTTCCCTTCCACGCCGCTCAGGGACAGGATGGGAATAAAGACGATGAGTATGATCAGCTGTCCAAAGATGGCCGAGTTCATCATTTTCGAGGCTCCCGCAATCGTGATTTTGTCCTTTAGCGCTTGTTTTTGAACCTTCCCTTCTCCCGAAGGAAGGTTTGTCAAAACATCGATCTCCACTTTCCGTTGTGTAATCCGATATGCGATGAATTCCACTATGATCACGGCCCCATCGATAATGATTCCGAAGTCGATTGCCCCAAGGCTCATTAAATTCGCATCCACACCAAAAATGTACATCAATGAGAGCGCAAAGAGCAAGCTCAACGGAATGACGGATGCCACTACCAACCCGGAACGCAAATTGCCCAATAACAGGACCACCACAAAGATTACGATCAGAGATCCTAGAATGAGGTTCTCGGCAACGGTGAACGTAGTTTTGGCAATTAGTTCGCTACGATCCAAAAAGGCATTTATATAAACCCCCTCGGGCAACGACTTTGAAATGGATGCCACCCGTTCTTTAACGGCATCGATTACCTTTTTAGAGTTGGCATCCTTGAGCATCATGACCTGCCCGAGTACTTTTTCGCCTTCCCCGTTTCCGGTGATAGCCCCAAATCGGATCGCACTGCCAAAGCCCACTTCGGCTACATCCTTTACGTAAATTGGGATGTTGCCATCGTGTTTGACCACTATATTCCCAATGTCCTCCAAGGAGGTGACCAAGCCTTCCCCCCGTATAAAATAGGCCTGGTTTACCTTCTCTATATAGCCGCCGCCACTAACGCTGTTGTTCTTTTCCAGAGCTTTAAAAATGTCCTGGGCGGTAATATCCATCGCATTCAGCTTTTCGGTACTAATGGCGACCTCATATTGCTTCAGTAAACCACCCCAGGTATTCACTTCCACAACCCCGGGAATACCGGAAAGTTGGCGCTTTACGATCCAATCCTGAATGGTGCGTAGGTCTTCGGTGGAATAACGGTCCTTAAATGCGGGTTCCACGTCGAGGATATATTGGTATATTTCCCCGAGTCCTGTTGTAATTGGACCCATTTCGGGGGTACCGAAATCTTTTGGAATCTTTTCGGTGGCCGATTTTATTTTTTCGGCTATAAGCTGTCGGGGCAAGTAGGTGCCCAGATCATCCTCAAAGACGATCGTCACTACGGACAGTCCGAATTTTGAAACGGAGCGAATTTCCTTTACCCCCGGCAAATTCGCCATTTCCAGTTCCACGGGATAGGTGATAAACTGTTCCATATCCTGTGTGGAAAGATTCTGGGACGTGGTGATGACCTGCACCTGATTATTGGTCACATCGGGGACCGCACCTATGGGAATCTGGGTAAGGGAGTACAGCCCAAACCCTATAATAAATGCCGTAAACAAGAGCACGACAAACTTGTTCCTAATACTTAAATCGATAATACGTGAGAGCATAATTCATTTGTAACATGGGTTATTGATAAATTCAAGCCCGAATGGCGTTGAAATTGCAAACATGTGTATCCCAATTGAGTTGGGAAATGAATTATACGGTTCGAGGGGGCTGAAAGGGCCCCTTTGTATGAAGTGAAGATGTAATTGTCTGATAATAAAAATTGGCTACCCAGCTTTCCGGGGTTTGAAGGGAATTTAATTCTGCCTGAATGGGATTCATAACAATGGCCACCACTGAAGCGCAATTGCACTGGTGATGAAAAGGCAATTTTTCGTGATCCCTTTTTTCTTCCTGATGGTCCTTATCGTGCTGTTCCTTTAGTTCCCCATAATGTTTTGAAAGGAAGACCAACATATTGTCCCCATATTTCTCCGCATGAAATTGGGCATGTTCCATCAACTCACCCATTCTTGTGATATCGGTAATGTCAATATCAAAACTTTGGATCAGAATCAAACCGGACAATAATATGGACAACAGTTTAGCCATAGTAGTAAAAATAAAGAAAAGCAATTAATAGGTACAGCAACAATAAGTTACATTTAACTTTTCCCTTCCCCTATTTAAAAATAGATTAGTAACAAAGGTACGGACCTGTGGCCGTAAATAAAATGACAAATATCATTATGGGTTTTGAAATTGGACTTTATAGAAATTAAGATTTTCTACACCGTACAACTATCCCCTTCCTTTTTGACCCCTAGTTTAAACAGGATTTTTTCCATAAGGCACCATTGGGTAAATGCCGACTGCAATAGGTTGGCCCCTACAAAAAGGGTAAACCAGAGCCAGTTAATGTTGACGTACATAGCTAAAACTACGCTGATGATAATGAATGTGCCAGCGATGGCACGGATATACCTGTTGATCATGATAAATTGTTTTTAGTTTTGTTCTACATTAATTATTGAAAAGAAAAATAAACCAGGGTTTTATGGACAAAGGATGGAAAGATGAAAGATGAAGTACTGCTTCTAGCCAAGCAATTAAAATACCGAACAAAGAATATCCTAAAATGGATATAATATTTGTCCTTGGTCCTTTCAGCCCTTTGTCATTTGTCCTTCTGTCCTTCTGCCCTTAGCCCTTCTGTCCTTGGTCCTTTTTTTCTTGGGTCGACAGTATTAGTCTTAAATGAACCTTTCAATGGGTACCACCACTGCTTTGATGGGATTGTTGGTCTCCAGGTTTTGGTTGAATTCCTTGATCAATCCAAAAAGAACTTCAATATTTTCATCCGATGTAAAAGAGAAGAACAAACTGGAATCCGCTCCCCCCTTTTGACTGGGAAACCAACTGGAGGTCCTCACCAGCGAGGTGTGGTCCTTATACCCATCAATATCGGAACTGCTAAAGTTCTCGATGTTCGCTTCCTTAAAGAGCCGTAGGATTACCTTTTCGAATTCATCCACGACCGTAACGATTAGTAGTTTCATAGCTAACATTTATTTAATTCATTCCCGTGAAGACGGGAATCTCCCGTGAAGACGGGAATCTCCCGTGAAGACGGGAATCTCCCGTGAAGACGGGAATCTGTTTAAAACTGATCCAATATTCAGGCGTTCAACCCCTCCGTCTTCCCGCCGAATCCACCTCCCCTCGTCTGAGGGGAGGAGCCTATGTTTTTTTCACCATTTAAATAACTTCGTACCTCGTATTTCGTACTTCCAACTTTTTAAGTCTCTTTTCTATATTCTATTCTCTCTTTTCTCCCTTTTCTTCAACTTCGTTCCCAACCTCCACTGGGTATTTCTTCCTTTCTATCATATAATAAACTAGTGGCACAACCAATAAAGTAAGCACTGTAGATACTATGGTGCCCCCCATCAACGAAATGGCAAGGCCCTGAAAAATGGGATCGAAAAGGATGACCACCGCCCCGATCACCACCGTACCGGCTGTCAGCAAGATAGGTGTGGTCCTTACCGCGCCAGCTTCGATGACCGCTTGCTTTATAGGGACACCGTCCGCCAATCTCAAATTCACGAAATCGATCAGCAGCACCGAGTTCCGAACCATGATCCCCGCCAGGGCGATCATCCCGATAAAGGAGGTAGCGGTAAAAAATGCGCCCAACAGCCAATGGCCGAGAACGATCCCGATCAACGACAAGGGGATGGCGACCATCATGACGATAGGGGCCTTAAAGTTCTGGAACCAACCGACGATCAATATGTAAATGATGATGATTACACCCAGAAAGGCAATCCCAAGGTCTCGAAACACCTCTAGGGTTATTTGCCATTCCCCGTCCCATTTTACGGTATAGTCGTCCTCAAAATCCGGCTGATGGATATAGAGTTCCTCCATATTATAGCCTTCGGGCAACTTCAATTCTTTTAATTTATCGGTCATCCCCAAAATTGCATAGACGGGACTCTCCAGTTTACCGGCCATATCGGCAAGTACATAGACCACCCGTTTCTGGTTTTTACGGTAGATGCTCTTTGCACTGGTCACCTGCTTTATGTCCACCAAATCCCCGATGGTTACCATCTGCCCTTGGTTGGATTTTATCTTAAGCTGGACGATGTCATTGATGGTGGATTTCTCTTTTTCGTCCAAGGCCATTAGCAACCCTACTTGTTCCACCGCATCCTCGTCATACAGGCTGGTCACGGCATTTTCGGACAGGGCCATGTTTACGGTATGGGTAACCTGTTCCGGGGTTACCCCGTTCAACATCGCTTTCTCCTTGTCCACCACAAGTTGGTATTCCTTTTGGTCGGCCTCTACCATCCAATCCACGTCAACCACATCCGGAGTATCCCTTAGAATGTTTTGCACCTGGTTGGCAACATCCATTTGGGTATCGTAGTCGGGTCCGTAGATCTCGCCTACAATGGTGGACAGTACGGGAGGCCCTGGGGGCACCTCCACTATTTTTACGTTGGCATTGTACTTTTTGCCAATCCGCTGTATCTCCGATCGAAAGCTACTTGCAATACCGTGGCTCTGGGCCTTCCGCTCGCCCTTGTCGATCAGGTTCACCTGAATATCGGCCATATTGCTACCTCCCCGAAGGTCGTAATGACGGACCAAACCGTTAAAGGTTATTGGGGCCGAAGTGCCTACATAACTCTGATAGTTGACCACCTCGGGACGGGTACGCAAATATTGGGCAATCTCCTTGGCAACAACCCCCGTGCGCTCCAAAGTGGTACCTTCGGGCATATCGATGACCACCTGGAATTCGTTCTTGTTATCAAACGGCAACATCTTTACGGCTACCGATTTTGTAAAAAACATCGCGATGGAACCTATTAGCAACAGGAAGGTTATCCCCAAAAACAACCATCGGTATTTTTTGTTCTCGATCAAAGGCCGTTCAAACTTGGCATACATCCTGTAAATAAAGGTTTCCTCCAAAGGCTTTTCCTTTTTTTCCTCACCCTTTCCGTCTGCCGAGCGGGCAGGCTTCTCCTTTTCCCTTAAGAATATATATCCCAGATAGGGGGTAATGGTCAAGGCAACAAAAAGCGAAAGCAGCATGGCGATCGAGGCCCCGATAGGCATGGGCGACATATAAGGTCCCATCAATCCCGATACGAAGGCCATGGGCAATACGGAAGCTATGACGGTAAACGTGGCCAAAATGGTGGGGTTGCCCACTTCGTTAATTGCATACAGTGCCGCCTGCTTAAAAGGAAGCCGTTTCATCTTAAAGTGGCGGTGCATGTTCTCGGCGATGATGATGGAATCATCCACCACGATACCCGTAACAAAGACCAAGGCAAAGAGCGTGATCCGGTTCAGGGTATAGTCAAGTATATAATAGCTCAACAAGGTGAGCGCAAAGGTGATGGGAACCGACAGAAAGACCACCAGTCCGCCACGCCAGCCCATTGCCAACATCACCACAAAGGTTACCGCGACAATGGCGCCCATGAGGTGCATCAAGAGTTCGGATACCTTCTGGGAAGCGGTCTCCCCATAGTTCCGGGTAACCTCGACATGCACATCCGAGGGGATCAAGGTCTTTTTTAAATGCTCAACCTTTGTCAATATAACGTCGGAGATCTTCATCGCATCGGCCCCTTTCCGCTTCGCAATGGCAATGGTGACCGCCGGATATTCCGATCGGTACGTATCCATTTTCTTGCTCGCCTGCCCAAACCCCAGGGAAACATAATCCTTGGGAACCTCGGGACCATCCTCGATGGTCGCAATCTGTTTCAAATAGATGGGCCTGTCTTTCTGCACGCCCACCACAAGGTTCTCCACATCGGAAACCGATTCCAAAAACCTTCCCGTAGAAACAATAAATTCGGTATCGTTCTTATCAAAGGTACCGCCATTCAATTGTTGGTCGTTGGCCTTTATCATCTGGGCCACGGACAGAAAATCCAATCCGCTCCCTGCCATTTTATCCTTGTCCAAAACAACCCTCAACTGTCGGTCCCTACCACCTATCTTCTGGGTGGCGGACACGTCGGTCACCTTTTCGATCTCGTCCCCAAGTTCCTGTGCAATCTGTTTTAACCTATAATCGTCGTAGTTGTCACTCCATAAGGTGAGGCCCAGCATGGGCACATCATCTATGGCCCGGGTCTTGATCAACGGAAACGTCACCCCTTGGGGCATCCGGTCCATATGTTTGTTGATCTCGTTGTAAAGTTTTACAAAGGAGCGTTCAATGTCCTCCCCCACATAAAACTGTACGATGACCATTCCCTGTTCCCTCATGGAGGTGGAGTAAACATATTCTACGCCCTTGATGTTCGAAATCAGTTTTTCCAATGGTTTCACCACGCGGGATTCCACTTCCGTTGGGCTCGCCCCGGGGTATCCAACAAAAATATCGGCCATTGCCACATTGATCTGGGGCTCCTCTTCCCTCGGTATCAAAAACGAGCTGTAGACCCCAATGACCATAAATACGATCATCAACAGCACGGTCAATTTACTGTCTATAAACATCTTGGCAATCTTGCCTGCTAAACCTTCTTTCATTTTATAGATTTAATTTTTTTTTTACGAATATGGGGGGCGTTCCCCTCGCTTATACCTTGAAGGCGTAAGAAACCTTCGGGATGGGCTCGGGTCGGGCTTTTCGCTCTTACTCCTCCCCTCCTTCGCTAGCCTACCTGTGCCTCCGTTAGCCTCTTTCGCCAAAGTAGCATGGGCTACGAAGGCCGAAAAGCTTTGGAGGGTGCGGGGTAACCGCTGCAATCCCTAACGCGGATTTGTTTACTGTTTCGAAATCCTTGCCCCATTATACAATTTTCCGGCTGCCTTAACGATGTACTCTTCATCCGGGGATAGGCCAGATAGCACTTCTACCTGATCCCCATAGGTGCGGCCCAATCGCAACCATCGCAAAACGGCGGTGTTGCTCTGACTTACCGTGTAGATACCTGTCAACTGACCCCGGTGCACTATGGCATCCGCGGGGATCATAATGGCGTCCATGGTCTTCCGTTTGTTCGGAAATCGGACGTTGGCATACATGCCTGAAAGGATATTGGCGTCGGATTCCTCAAGGACCACCTTGACCATATATTGCCCTCCTGTGTTTTTGGCCGAAGTGCTGACCTCGGTCACTTTTCCTTTTAGCGCTTTGTCCAACGATTTTAAGAGCACCTCCACTTCCGAATCTGCCCTGATATCCAGGATTTCCGATTCAGGCACCATGGCCAACACTTGATATTTCCCGGGATTCTCCACCTCCATCAAGGGCATTCCGGGATTGGCCATATCGCCGGTATTGATAAACTTGTTGGTCACCACCCCGGCAAATGGCGCCCTGATATTGGCATATCCCATTTGTGCCTGGACCTCCTTCCTCATTTGTTCCGCGCCTTCCAATCGGGCCTTGGCCATATTGTAATGGGCCGCCATGTCATCCAGTTCCTTCTGGGTGGCGCTGTTCTCGTTAAAGAGGGCGGTATACCTCTGGTAATCCTTCCCCGCATTGGCGAAGGCCGTTTTGGCCTCTGTTATCCCTGCCTCCGCTTGGGCCAGCTTGGCCGAAATGTCGGAATTGTTGATACTCAATAACAATTGTCCGTTCTGTACCTTCTCCCCTACCTGTACATAAATTTTGTCCACATAACCCATCATCCGGGTACTGATGTTGGCACTTTTAACAGCTTCCACCTTTCCGCTGACGGTTAGAAATGGATTGTTGCTATCTTCGGAAACGGCACTTGTGGTAACAGCCAACGCAGGCGAACTATCGGCCTGCAACTTTTTGTTGTCATCGCTGCAGCCAGCCACCAGAAGGGCAATCGCAAGAAGGGTAACCGGAATATAATTTTTGTTGTTCATCGTTTTAGTATTTGTTACTTGGTACAAAGTATTTAGTTATTAAGTTTCAAATCAGATTGTTTCAAGTTTCTCTTGTTTCAGGTTTCTGGTTAAAACTCCAACCTGGATCATGAAACTTGAAACCAGAAGCTTTAAGTCTATTTTCTATGTTCTCTTTTCTATTTTCTTTCTTCTTTTTCACTGCTACTGCCAACTTATTTTACTCCTTCGTTAAGAAATTTAAATAAGCCAAAGCGTAATTATGCTGAAAAATCGTGGCATAGTATTCCAATTGCTTTTGTAAGAATTGGGTCTCGGCCAATAAAAGGTCCGTTGTTTTCTCCAATCCCTGTTTAAAACGATTGGTCCTGATACGGAAGGATTCCTCCGATTGCTGCAAGGCCAATTTTGTGAGTTTTAATTTATTCCTGGCATCTTCCAGTCCTCTTTGGGCCTTGTTGAGCTCCAGTTGGCTCTCGGCCTTGTACTGCTCCAATTGCAATACGGATTTGTCGTATTCGGCCTTGCTCTTCTTTGATTTTCCAAAACGCTTACTGCCCTCGAACAGGTTCCATTTTAGTTCTGCCCCAAAAAGATATCCGCTGGCATCTGCCTGAAAAATTTGGTCATCGTGGAGCTCGTAGAAACCAAAGGCGTTCAATCGGGGCAGGAACGCCATTTTATCGGACTTATACATCTGTTCATAGGCCTCCGTAGCAGCACCCAACGCCAAAATATCCTTCCGGTTTTCGGACAGGTCCGATGTAGTAATCGGGTTGTTAACGACGGACAGGGAATCGGTTGGCTTCAGGATAGTGTAACTGTTGTCATCCATCAATACGGACAGATAGTTGCTTGCATTTAGAATATTGCTCTTGGCATATTGAAGTTGGTTGTCCAGTTCGGTAACCCTGACCTCCACGGCCAAAACATCGGATTTTTGAAGGTATCCCTGCCTAAAATTACTATCGGCCACCCGCTTGTTCTCCAAGGCGGTTGCCTTGGCTTTTTCCAAGACCCCGACCGTTTTGTAGGCCAGTTGTAATTGCATGTAAGCCTTTGACACCTCCAATTCCATATAATCCTGGGAGCGTTCGGATTGCAGTTGGGTTGCCGTCCACTTGGCCTTGGCAGCTTTCCTCTGGAAAAAACCATCAAAATTCAATAAGGGCTGTTCCACGGTAATTCTAGTGGCGTAATCCTCGATCTGTTCGGGATCGTTTAATAGGGAGGGATTAAAATCGGCCTGGGTCAAGATTTCTTGGTTCAGTTTGGAACCAAATGCCATCAATGGGTTCGTAGTAGCGATACCTGTGTACGAAACTCCGATATTTGGCAGTATCACTGCATTCGTCTGGTTAAAATCGCCTTTGGCGGCCAAAACATCCTGCTCCGCCATCTTTAGGGTGGCATTGTTTTCCCTTACTTTCAGAATGACCTCGTCCTTGCTGATCGTCAGTGCTTCCTGCGCCTTGGCGGAATAAAAGGTAATAATAAAGACCAGTAGTCCTAATAGTTGCTTCATCTTCTTTAACAATTTGAAGCAAAAATAGAACTGGAAAAAAGACTGTACAGTAACAAATGTTACCGAGGGGAAAGTAGGGGGAAATTAAATTTTTGGAATCAGGAGATATAGGTCATTATCCCGAATCGAAGGATAACTAGCACATGTTGAAAATAGCTGTTATGGCTATTCAACTCAAAATAAGTGGGATAATCGAACGGTATGGAAATTAGTCTAAGGGATTTTTCAATAAACTTAATCCGCCACCTGATCTTTCCATTTTATGGTTATTAGATAGGCCGTTATGGCGAACGCAACGGTTAAACCAATCCTAAAAAAAAGGGCGCCAATGGTTTTGGTCTCGTACAGTCCCCCGTTTTGAATATGTACAATGAGGCCGACCAAGGCAGCGACCAAAACCAGAATAGAGGCTATCAAGGGCCTGACCGTCCATTTTTTGAACTTGATCAATCCATAAGCCGACAAAAGATACAGCCAGCTACAAATAAAGTTCGCCCAAACCACGAATAGCACGTAGTTGCCTTCCTTGTCCCTTATGCCAAACCAATCAAAGATCAAGGAACTGCTCAGAAACAAAGTCAACAGGGCAAACATCATCAATATGGCTATGGCAACGTAACTAAATAATTTGCTTTTTATCATCTCGTTCAATTTATTGGTTTACTTTCCGGAAGCTTTCCCCAAACCACCATTTGGGTTTCTGTTGTTTTCTTACCAATTTGAACCTTTCGATAGCATGGGTCCTGATATGCTCTGACATTTCTTCTACGGAATCGGTTACGAACAACAGTTTCATATCCTCGGGGCTTATACTTTCATTTTCTGCCATGATCTGTATATGTTGGCATAGCTCCCTATGGTATTCCGAACCAAAGATGACCACCGGAAAATTCTTTATCATCTTGGTCTGTATCAGGGTCAACGATTCAAAGAGTTCGTCCAAAGTGCCAATCCCGCCCGGCATTACCACATAGGCATAGGAGTATTTCATCAAAAGGAATTTGCGGACAAAGAAGTAGCGGATGTCTATCCATTTGTGAAGATACGGGTTTGGCTTTTGCTCAAAGGGCAGAATGATGTTACAGCCCACCGAGTATCCCCCTGCCTCAAAAGCTCCCTTATTTGCGGCCTCCATAATTCCAGGTCCGCCACCCGTCATTACCGTAAACCCCATGTTTGCCAAAGCAGCACCCACCGCCTCGGCCTGCACGTAATACGGATTGGTTTCATCAAACCGCGCAGATCCGAAAACGGTTACACACGGTCCCAAAAAGTGCATTTTGCGAAAGGCCTTGATAAAACTGAACATCACCCTGAACGTAAAGAACAGTTCAGAGAATCTGGACAGCGGTCCTTTTAGAAATTTGGATTCGCCGGTATGCAACTGATTATTGTTGTTTTCCATGATAAAAATTAAGTTCAAGTTCAAGTGTCAAGTTCAAGTGTCAAGTTCAAGCTTAGGTGTTAGTTACATGTCTTGTCTCTTGCCTCTTTAATAAAGTTGCGGGTTACGGGCTGCCGGTTTCGTGAGCATAAGGTAAAGGTTGGACACAACTCCTAACTCCTATCTCCTATCTCCTAACTCTTAACTTTTAGTCTTGGCTCTTGGGTCTTTTCTAAGTTCTATGTTCTATGTTCTCTTTTCTCAAACAACTTTCCTATAACTCCAAACCGCCAAACCGTTCATGATCAGGGCATAAAGCAGGGTTTTCAATAATTGGGGCAGTATGTCCATTAGGCCAGAACCTTTCAGCATAACCATGCGCATTACCTCCACGAAATACTTGATGGGGTTAAATTCGGTCAACACCTGAGCCCATTCCGGCATACTTTCAATTGGGGTAAAAAGACCGCTCATCAAAATAAAGATCACCATAAAAAACCAGGCGATGAACATGGCCTGTTGCTGGGTATCGGTAAAGTTTGAAATAAACAGGCCCATCCCCAAAATGACCAGGATGTAGATGGCCGTATAAAAATACAGGAGCAGCAAACTCCCGATCATCGGGGTGTTGAAAATCAGTTTTGCCAAAATCAATCCTATGGTCAGCAACCCCATGCCAATTACCCAGAATGGAAAAAGCTTCCCTATGATAAAATGGCGTTTTTTAATAGG
Source organism: Sediminicola sp. (assembly GCA_048266425.1). Classification (GTDB taxonomy): domain Bacteria; phylum Bacteroidota; class Bacteroidia; order Flavobacteriales; family Flavobacteriaceae; genus Cerina. The sequence goes on along the minus strand of JBLWZN010000034.1, from coordinate 18,989 downwards.
TGTTACGTTGATCTGCTCCAGGGTACCGATCTCTTTTTCGCGTACGATGTTCATTCCAGAGAGAAAAAGCGTTATCATCGTCACCAAAAGCACCAAGATCCCTGGCACCATAAATGTTTTATAATTTAGGGTCTCGTTATACCAAAATAACGGAATGCCCTCTATGGATACCGGCTGCATAACAGCTTCCGATGGTCGAAAAAGATCGACCAAAATATTGTTGTTGAAACTTTTAACAATCTGATTGACATATACATTTTGCACCCCCGCTGCCGCCCCGTCTATCGCATTGATGGTAACCCCCAAACTATTCCGCCTTTCCTTCTGAAGGTCCCGTTCAAAATGACTGGGGATTTCAAGGATTACATCAACATTTCCCTGTAGCATGGCCAAGCTCCCCTGGCTAGAATTTGAAAAGGCGTACAGCACATTAAAATAGCTGGAGGCCTCGAATTTATCGATCAATTCACGTGAGGCCGAAGATCGATCATGATCCACATAACCAAAGGCTATGTTCTTGATTTCATAAGTGGCCGCATTGGAAAGGACGAGCAATTGCAATAGGGGCAAAATAAAAATAATGGGAAGCATCCCCTTATTTCTAAAGATCTGCTTGAATTCCTTTTGGATGATGTAACCTATTGTGCTCATTTAACATAGACGCTAGACGTTAGATATTAGACGCTAGACTTTTTATATCCTTCGTATTTCCAATTTCGTTTTCCGTGATACTGTGATACCGTGATACCGTGATACGGTTAGCTATTCATTTAAAATTCAGAGTTCAAACTTCCAATTTCGTTTTTCGTACTTCGTATTTCTAATTTCCTTTTCCGTGATACTGTGATACCGTGATACCGTGATACGGTTAGCTATTCATATAAAATTCAGAGTTCAAACTTCCAATTTCGTTTTTCGTACCTCGTATTTTCCTGCCAACTGCCACTGCCAACTGTCCTCCATCCTTCATTTTTCGTGCCTCGTACCTCGTATTTCATATTTCGTACCTCGTATTTCCAATTTCAAACCTCGTTCTTCCCTGTCATTCCAGCCTTATTTTGTATTTCTTTACGCTCAGTCCGATATAAAAGAGCGTCATCGCCCCCAAAACGAGGGTTTCCTTCCATAAGAAACTTAATCCGACACCTTTGAGCATTATGCCCTTTACAATTATGATGAACCATTTTGCGGGAACTATGTGGCTGATAAGTTGAAGAGGCCAAGGCATGCTCGAAATGGGAAAGATAAATCCGGACAACAGGATTACCGGCAGCATCAAACCCATCAAGGATATCATCATGGCGGACTGTTGGGTATCAGAGATCGTGGAAATCAGAATCCCCAATGCCAAAGAGGTGATAATGAACAAAACAGATTCAAAGCCCAATAAGAACAGGCTGCCCGTTACCGGGACATGGAACACAAAAATGCTCAACAGGACGATGATCACAGCATTGATAATGGATAGAAAAATATAAGGGAATACCTTACCCAAAATCACCTGAAAGGGCTTTAAGGGCGATACCAATAAAATTTCCATGGTGCCCTGTTCCTTTTCCCTGGTGATGGAAATGGAGGTCATCATTGCCGATACCAACATTAAAATAACCGTCATCACCCCTGGGACGAACATGTAGACGCTCTTTAGTTCGGAATTATATATCATTCTGGATTCTGGGACAATTTGATAACCAATCTCGATAGCCCTATTTTGTTCCTGCTGATAATTCTGCAGTATGGAATTGATATAATTGCTGATCGTATTGGCCATATTGGGGTCGGTTGCATCGGTGACGACCTGCACCTTTGCCCTGCTTTGCGCGATCAGCTTTTTACTGAAATCGTTTTCAAAATACAGGACCGCCTTGACCTTTCCTTTTTTAAAGGCCGGCTCAATACCGGACTCGTTGTCTAGTACCTGTAGGATTCTAAAATATTTTGAGGCCGAAATCTTATTGATAATCTCCTTTGTGGTCACATCATTGGATCGGTCCAAAATGGCAATATCCACATTGTTGATCTCATTGGTAATGGCAAAACCGAACAACATTATTTGGGCAATGGGCATCCCGAAAAGGATAAACAGCGAGCGCTTATCTCTAAAGATGTGGTAAAACTCCTTTTGTACAAATCCCTTGAATCGTTTCATTCTTCTTTTGAAAAAGTTATTGGGCTAATCGTTTCTTTTTTCCAAATTTCTTTGCCATGGAGGCGGTACTGCCTACTGCAACTGCTAACTGCTACCTTTCTACCTATTCAATATTCCTCGCCAATTTTAGGAAAACGGCGTTCATGGAATCGACTTTAAATTGTTCCTTTAATCTCTTTGGTGTATCCAAAGCCTCGATCTTGCCTTCCACCATTATCGATACCCTATCGCAATATTCCGCCTCGTCCATATAATGGGTGGTAACGAAGATGGTAGTGCCATTGTTCGCGGCCTTGTAGATCATTTCCCAAAACTGTCTGCGCGTAATCGGGTCCACTCCTCCTGTGGGCTCGTCCAAGAACACAATTTTGGGATCGTGCAGCAGGGATACCGAAAACGCCAATTTTTGTTTCCACCCCAACGGCAAAGAGCCTACCAGACTTTTGGCTACGGCCCCTAGACCTAGTTCTTCGATAAGCCGGTCTGCCTTCTCCCGTATCCTTTCTCTGGACAGTCCGTAAATACCACCAAAGAACGCAATGTTCTCCCTTACCGTTAAATCGTCGTATAGGGCAAATTTTTGGCTCATATAGCCAATGTTCCTTTTAATGGCCTCGGCCTGTGTCCGCACATCGTACCCGGCCACTTCGGCTTCCCCGGAACTGGGTTTGGAAATACCGATGAGCATTTTCATGGCCGTGGTCTTGCCTGCTCCGTTGGCCCCCAAAAAACCAAAGATCTCCCCTCTTGCAACCTCAAAACTAATGGCGTTTACCGCAGTAAAATCACCAAATCTCTTGGTGAGGCCATCCACCTGTATGACGTTGTTATTTTTCATTATCGGGCAAGTTCCATAAAAGTGTCCTCTATTGTCGCCTGGGTTTTTTCGATATGTATTTCCGAAAGGTCTTGGGACTCCAAATACCCCTGCAGCGTAGTCGGATCAAAATCCGGTCTGCTATCCGTATAGTGCACGAATTCGCCAAAAGGGAACACGCTGTGACTATATTCATAGGCCTTTAAGCTTTCTATTAGCTGGTACATATTATTGGCGCCCACATTGAAAATGGATTTTGGATAATGTTTTACAATCGCACCGGGCGTATCGATCTGTAAGATCTTGCCGTCCTGAACCAGGGCGATGCGGTCGCACAGGGCGGCCTCGTCCATATAGGGTGTGGAGACCAGAATGGTGATATCCTTCTGCTGCAAACGCTTTAACATGTCCCAGAATTCCTTTCGGGAAACGGGATCCACCCCCGTAGTGGGCTCGTCCAGGAACAATACCTTGGGTTTGTGAATCAACGCACAGGAGAGGGCCAGTTTTTGTTTCATGCCACCGGACAATTTTCCTGCACGCCTGTCCTTGAAGGGTTCGATCTGCACATAGATGTCCTTGATCAGGTCGTAATTTTCCTCGATCGTGGTCCCAAAAATGGTAGCGAAGAAATTCAAGTTTTCCTCGACCGTCAAATCTTGGTAGAGGGAGAATCGACCCGGCATATAGCCAACGTGATTTCTAATGGACTTATAATCTTTGACCACATCGTAACCCGCCACGGTTGCCTTCCCTTCATCGGCGATCAACAAGGTCGTCAAAATACGGAACAAGGTGGTCTTGCCGGCCCCATCCGGGCCTATCAGCCCGAACAGCTCCCCTGAACCAACCTCAAAGGAAACATTCTCCAAGGCCTTTACCTTACCGTAAAATTTGGAAATGTTTGTTATGGCGATGGACATTGTTATAGGTTTTGTTTCAGGTATCTATTGTTTCATGTTAAAGCTTGAAATAAGGGAGGTCAAAAACATTGGGCCGAACCTTACTTCGAACCATGAATCATTTATCAATTGAAATAATCAAAGTATCCTTCCAAATGATTTTTGATATTGGAAGTTAGTTGTGCTCCCTCTTCCGCGTTTTCCGTTTTTTGAAGGAGTTCTATTTTTTCGATAAGCGGATGCAGCCATACGTGAAGGTTATCGTGCGATGCCCCTTCCATAGTGCATTCCTTGACCACGGTATTTTTTACTTCATTGAGGCTATTGCCCAACTCTCTATACGCTTCGGAGGTGGAGGCCTTGTTATCGCCGATAAGGGCCAGCATTTTCCTTACCCCGTCCGTAGTCTCCTTATTGGCCATCCATTTTACCCCGTTGTCCAGTACAATTTCATTGACCCAGGCATCGTCAGGAACGTGGGTTGCCCCGGCATGACTCTCATGACCGACAGTCTCCATGTTAGTTTCCGTTTCAGGGGAATTTTTCTTTTGTCCTTCCTTGCAGCTAATTGCCAAGAAAAGCACTGCTAGTCCGATTATCGTCTTTCTCATTGTAATAGTTTTTAGTATATTTAATTTTAAGTTTTCTATCATTTCTGCCAACTGCTACTGCCAACTGCCAGCTCATTAATTAAGCCACATCTCTGCAGGCATTCCAATTTTAAGGCTTCCATCATTTTTTACCCTCACTTTTACAGCGTATACCAAATTGACCCGTTCCTCTTTGGTTTGGATGATTTTTGGGGTGAATTCTGCCGTATCGGAGATCCACGATACGGTTCCCGCATAAGATTTCATAGCCTTATCATCATCGATTTTAACCGTTACTTCCTGTCCGACCTTTACATTTGCCAATTGGGTCTCGCTGATATAGACCCGTAGTTCCATAATATCCATATCGGCGATCTTGTATAGTGGCCTTCCAAAAGAGGTAACCTCATTAGGTTCTGCATACTTCACCAATACGGTCCCCTTTACGGGGTTGGTTATGATGCTTTTTTCGATTTGATCTTGGACCTGTCGAATCTGCACCTCGATTCCCTTTACCTCGTTTACTATTGGTGCATTTTGGGTCTCCACGCTCCTCATCTGTTGCTTTAGGACGTCGATATGTCCGTTGATGTCGTCCAGTTGTTTTTGGGTTGCGGCCTTATCAGCATTCAGGTTCTCAATACGATTTTGATCGATCTGTGCCACTTTTAATTGCTCCATCAGCACTTCCCGTTGCGAAAGCACGTTTTTTGACTTGGAGAAAATGGTGTTCTTGGAAGCCAATAGCTGATCTTGTTGCAAGGAAAGTTGAATGGTGTCGATTACCCCGACAACTGTATTTTTTTGCAGGACATCCCCTTCCTCAACCTTAAAAAACAGTAATTTTCCGTTCGCCTCGGAGGATATTGTAATCTCCGTTGCTTCAAAATTCCCGTAGCCATCAGCCTTGTCCCCATTGCGGTTACAGGACAATAGCAAGGTTATCAGGGCTGCCAGGGGTATGATTTTGTATGTTGCTTTCATGTCTTTAGTGAATTAGTGGGTTAGTGGGTCTTTAGTTTTCCGTGATACCGTGATACCGTGATACGGTTAGCTATTTTTTTAAATTCAGTGTTCAGTATTCAGAATTGTCCTTCATCTTTCGTCATTTGTCCCTCTAACTTCGTACCTCGTACCTCGTCTTGACTCTTGGCTCTTGGCTCTTATCTTTTGAATCTTTAACCTATTTACCGTACGTTCCCTTTGCAATCTGGTATTGTATCTGCTTCAACAGCATCTGAGTTTTATGCAGGGCCAGCGTGTTTCTGGCTTCGTACAGGTTCGTAAACTCGGTGATATAGGCCGATGAGGTAATGACCCCGTTCTTCAGCTGCGATTCCGCTGTTCTTGCCATTTTATCCCGTAAAGGGATAATTGCTTCGTCATAATTGATCATTTCTGCAATTTTGTCAATTTCGGCCTGCAGGCCTGCGAGTTCCATATTATTGTTGACCGTAAAGGTTTCGCGCTGGGCGTCAATAATTTCCTTGTTGATCTGGAGCGATTGTTTTTCTACCTCTATTTTATTCCAATCAAAAACATTCCAATTGAGCCGTAGGCCCACCATATAAAAAGTATCGAACTCATTGTTGAGCATATTCAGCCCGGGATTGCCATACCCACCCGTTCCAAATGCGCTTATGTTCGGTAGTTTGGATTTGGACAACAGTTCCGTGGAAAGTTCTACCTGTTCCTTTTGTAATTGAAACAAGATCAATTCCGGCCTGCCCGATCCCTTCCCGGGATCCAAGAATACCTCTGGCCGTTGTAGCCTTACATTTTTGTTCAGATCCCTGCCGATCAAAAGGGACAAACGCTGGAGCAAATCCGATTTGGAATAATCCAGTTCCGAACGGTTCTGTTTAATTTTCAGGAGTTCCACTTCCATGGCATCGACCGTAGAAGGCAATAGTGCACCGAATTTTACCCCCGCACTAACTTCGTCCAATCGCGCCCGTAACTGCTTCTCCTTGGCATCCAATAGGGCTTGGTTTTCTTGCACTAGGAGAACGGAAAGAAAGAGGTGATTGACCTGGTTTTTCAATCCGTACAAATTTACTTCCACCTCCTGGCGACTTATTTTGCCTTTGGCGTCCGCCACTTTTGCCGATGCATCTATGAGCCCCCCATTATAGATCAACTGGTTAACATCCAGGGTCGCCTTGTACTGATCCTTATTGGGAGGTTCTATGGTCTCACCGGGAATCTCGATCGGCACCAAGGTAACGTCAGATTGGTAGCTGGCTTGGGCATTTACATCCAACTTGGGCAATTTGCCCTTGTTGATGGCCTCGATATCCAAACGTGATTGCTCGTCCAAGAGCACCGATTGCTTGGCCAAAGGATAGTTCCTTGTTACCAGATCAAAGCACTCGTCCAAAGTGATATTCTCTTGGGAAGAGGCTGCCCATGGTAAAACCATTGCGAGTAAAATCAATATTCTGCGCATGGTGACCGAGAAAAATATTATCCCCGGTTTCTTTTTTTTATCCTGTTTTCCATTGATATACATCACGCCTTTATTGAATTAATAATAAGTTCGGCAACCAGGGTTTTCCGTTCTTCCATCATGGAATTGAACGACTTATCGTCCACTTTTAAAATTTCCTTTACCATTCCACTCCCCACAAATGGGAAGGCGGATAAAGAAATTAGATTTAACACGAGTTGTTTGGGATCTATTGGCCTAATCGTTCCATTTTTGATTTCCTCCGAAATTTGTTGCACGAACAAAATAGGCTCGGGAGAAATATTCGCACTGAAGAACGTTTTGGCAAATTCAGGGTTGTTATTGATCTCCTGTATCAGGAAAGTGGGCAGATAAGGATTCTCCATGACAAAGGAGATATAACTGTCCGCAAACCGCCTTATTTTTTCAAAGACCGTTGCCTCCGAATTGAATATTCCGTTGATATGGGGAACCAAGGTCTTAAAGGCCTGCATAAAGACAGCTTCGAACAATTTCTGTTTGCTCCTATAGTAATAATGTAACATGGCCTTGTTGATATTGGCCTCGTCCGCAATTTCCTGCATTCTCGCGCCTGCAAGTCCCCTTTTCTGAAATATAGAGGTTGCCGCCCGCAGGATATTCTCTTCCGTGTTCGAATCTTTCATTAACTACACTATTAAACTAAATGATTTAACCATTTGGTTAACAAATATAGCTAAAATTTCCAGACTACAAAAATCCTTCCGAAATTTAACGTATGTTTTATATTCGATCCACAAGTTGGACCTAGGAAAATCGAACTATTTAAGCAGGTGTCGCTTTAATGCCCTCCCCAAAAACCTTACCTTTTCATTCATAGTAAACCGACCCAAATTAACCTTTACTACCCCTTTGGTCATATAGGTTTTCTTGGAATAATCAATGTTGACGTCCACGATAACAGGAATATTGCTTTCGGCTTCCAAAAAGGCTTTCCGCATAACATCCTCTATTTCTGAATCGTTTGCCATATGAAGATAAGTGGCACCCGTAGCATCCGCGATCCCTTTAAAATTGACATTGCCAATAATGGTCGCAACCTTTCTGTTAAGTGGTATTTTCTGGAATTGTGAGATTTGCCCCAGTTCTCCATCGTGAAAGATAAAATAAACGACTCCCTTTTTGTAGGTGGTCGCCGTTAAGGTTTCCATTCCGGTCATTAAAAAGCCCCCATCACCCACGATACCAACCACCTTCTGGTCGGGATTCATAAACTTTACGCCAATTGCTGCGGGAGTACAAAATCCCATAGCGTTAAAATCCGTAGGGGAAACAAAATGCCGGGAACGGTTGATCGGCAACAGCTCCGCGGCCAAATAGGTGTGCTTGCCATCATCAACCACAAAATAGGTGTCGTCATCGGTAAATGTGGTCAAAGTCTCAAAAAAGTATCCAGGTGATACCTTATCTGTCAAGGGCTTTCCTTTCCACTCATTGAAATAGTCCCTTTTTTCCGTATCTATCATTTTTTTCAGTACAGAACTGTCCTTGGGTCCTTTTTCACTAATTTTTTTCAACTCTTGCTCCAACAAGGATAGGGCGTCCGATGCGTCCCCATCAATAGCGACCTTGGTAGGATAATTTTTATCGAAGACCGTTGGATTTATATCGATATGAACCAAATTTTCCGGAACCTTGACCCCAAAACTCCCGGTCCCGATCTCGGAGAAGCGCACCCCTACGGCCAGCATGGCATCGCATTTCTTAAATGCCTTTTGTGACGCGGGTACCGAGTTGGGGCCGAATCCAAATCCGGTATGCAGCGGATTGGAAGCAGGGAAGGAGGACTTCCCTTGTAAGGTTGTAGCAACCGGTGCGCCGAGGAATTCCGCTATCCTTACCGTGTACTCGGTTGCACCTGCAGCGCCCCAACCCACGTAAATACCTGGATTCTTGGCTTGGGCCAGTATTTTGGCCGCCTCCTTTATTTTATCCCCATCGATAGTAGGGTTCCTAAATTGTTGGGTATAGGCCTCCATTTTGTCAACCTCTCCCTTGAACATTTGGAGTTCTATTGGAATTTCTATAAAAACAGGTCCTGGTTCTCCCGAAATGGCGATCTCATAGGCCTTATAGATGGTCGGGATTATGTCATTATGTGACTTTATTTTAAAAAATGCCTTGGTTACTTCGGCCACCAAGTTTTCCTGATTCAGTTGGTGCAACTGGTAATGCCGGCCTGTGTCCTGCCTGGTGCCACCTGTGATTATAAGCATAGGGATACCGTCCAAAAACGCTTCCCCAATACCGCTCATAGCATGTGTGGTCCCGGCAGCTGGGACAATCATAAGGGTGCCAATACTTTTAGATGTGCAAGAAACACCCAGTGCCATAAAGGAGGCCCCACCCTCATGGGTCACCAAAATGGGCTCTATTTCCTTGGAATTATTAAGTTCGTCGTACAATTCTATATTGTGTACACCTGGTATTCCAAACGTGTATTTAACCCCAATTTGTTCCAAGGCGTAAACTGCCAAACTTGCTCCTGTTCGTTTCATGCGTTTAATTATTTTTAATTCTTTCCGTTAATATGGCGGACAGCCTTGAGCGCCGTAAAAATACAACTGGTTAAAAATGTACCTTCCAAAGCCCGTTTGCCATGTGATCCCCCACCGCCAAATCCGGCGGCCTCCCCTACCGCATAAAGATTATCAAAAACTTGGGGGCCTGTGCCATTGGTGCCCGACTTTAAGACTTGGGAATGTAAATTGGTCTGTATGCCTCCCAGACTTTTACGGGATAGGATAAACTCCCTTATCGCAATTAGGGGATAGGCTTTTTTTTGATTTAACGGTTGAGGTTTCAAGGTTCGTTTACGATCGCCCTTGTATTCCCTGGCATGCATTATTCTTCTAATCTGTTCGTCGTTCCAGATATTTTTTCCCCGCTCAAAATTCATATCATATTCGTCGATGCTCCGTTGTAAAGCGGCTTCATCCACATCCTTGGTACCGGTAAGCCGGTTCATTTTATCCGCCAATTCCCCTACACTGTGGGCTGTAATATAGTTGGGGGAATCCTTTTCCAAGGCCTCGATCAAATGCTTGTTCCCCTTGATGACCGAATATAAGAACGAAAATAACTTTTTGTTCCTGATGCCCTCATTGAACTCTGAACCGGAAACGCCCAACTCCTTATAGGCTATTTTTTTATTCAGGATCTGCCATGAATACTGTTTTTCCTGTTCACAGATCTTGGTAACCAAATACCTTGTATCAAATGAAGTTACCAGGGGCACGGGACCCATACGCTCTCCTTTGTAGTTTACCCAAAGTGCCGATTTTGGTGGTACCAGGCTTAACCCGTGATTTTCCCGTTTGGGGTAAGGGTGCGGGATTCCCGCTGCATAGTTCCACATTAAATCCAGATTGGTGACGCACCCCCCTATTTGGGTTACCTTATCGTGAATCAGGCCATCCGAAAAGTGATGTGAACCGTTAAGGATGACTTCGGGTGGATCGGACCAGTCCGAATGCCAATTATCCTTCACTTTTTGCATATTTCCGTTGATGCCACCAGTAGCGATGATAAAGTTTTCGGCCCTGCACCGAAAGGGTTCCCCATCGGCCTCATCAATTCCGTTCAGGGCAACGATCTTGGAATTTTCAAACTCAAATCCAGTTACTTTATGTCTAAAATAAAGAGTTAGATTTTTATTGTTGGGGTGCGATTGTAGGTGGTTCAGCAAGGCTTTGATCAACCCATCCCCGGTTCCCCAAACCATATGAAAACGGGGAACGGAATTCCCAGGGGAAAACAAGCCGCGTTCCACCCAATGGACCACCGGAAAAAATCCGACTTTTTTGGAGCGGACCCATTCGTAAATGGTTCTTGTGGATTCCAAATACGCATTGGCCCATTTTTTGCCCCACACCTCATTTTCATCAAATTCGGCAAAGGAGAACCAATCCTTTTTCGCTTGCGCAATAGTGTCCTTAATCCCAGAGAATCGTTGCTGGGGCGAATTGATAAAAAACATCCCCCCAAAGGATTCCTTGGCCAAACCCCCAAAGTTTTGCTCCAGGTCGCGATCAAATAGGATGACCTTTTTATTGGCGTCCAACAATTCTATAGCCGATGCGATCCCGGCAATCCCACCACCGATGACGGCGGTGTGCGTTGTGTAGGTTTTCTTCAATACTCTATTTTTCCTGTGTTTTGCAATTTCCGATTCTATCCTCCTGCAACTTACAAATTTTTATGCTATGGCCAGTTCTGGCAAATTAAAATCCCCCATCATAAGCGGCACAAATATTTCCCACTCTGGCTTATGCTTTGTACAACTCCCTTTTTGATGGGATAGCGATTAAAAATAGAGAACTGTTTTAAGCGTAGGCCAGGATTCCTATATTGCCTTACTCTTCCATTTGATGATCCTTAACAAAAATAGGATTTGGCATTCAAAGACAATATGATATTGGTCAGATTTTTTTTATGCCTAAATATTTAAAATTCGATCGGACCATTTCTTTAGAAGATCCCAAAATACCCAACATTCCAAAGACAGAAATATTAGGGAATCATTGGATTCAATATCGTACATTAGTTGTAGCGAGTTGCAAACCGTAAAATTGAACTATGCCCGTAAAAAATTTTGATATCAAGGGATTGACCTCCGAGGAAGTGCTTCGGTCAAGGGAGGCCCACGGAAAAAACACCTTGGAGGGAAAAAAGGCACTCGGGCTGCTCGATGCCCTAAAAAGCTTGGCCAAAGAACCAATGGTCATCCTATTGCTCGTCGCATCCGCCATTTATTTTATCAGCGGAAGCATTGGTGACGGTATTTTTATGGCTGCAGCGATCGTCCTGGTATCCGCTATTTCATTGTATCAAGATGGCAAGAGCCAGAACGCACTCGAAAAACTTAAAGACTTCACCCGGCCCAAATGCAAGGTCATCCGTAACGGGAAAGTGGTGGAGATCAACAGCGAGGAGGTAGTGCTCGGTGATAGTTTAATGGTAGAGGAAGGTGCTACCATTGCGGCCGATGGGGAAATTGTGCACTCCAACGATTTTTCGGTAAACGAATCCATTCTTACCGGGGAATCGCTTCCGGCCTATAAGGACATTTCGAAGGAAGATCGAGCCATTTACAAAGGAACCACCGTTGCCAGCGGATTGGCCATCGCCACGGTTACCGCCATCGGCAACAAGACCCAATTGGGAAAAATAGGAAAAAGTTTGGAGGACATTCAAGAAGAGAAGACTCCTTTGGAACGACAAATCAATAGTTTCGTAAAGAAAATGGTGGTAGCCGGTGCCATCGTTTTTGTTATCGTTTGGGCCATCAACTATTTCAATTCCCAAGATGTGCTAGACAGTCTTCTCAAGGCCCTCACATTGGCAATGTCTATTCTGCCAGAGGAGATTCCCGTTGCCTTTACCACTTTTATGGCCTTGGGGTCCTACCGCTTGATGAAAATGGGTATCATCGTAAAACATATCAAAGCCGTAGAAACCTTAGGAAGCGCCACCGTCATATGTTCCGATAAAACGGGAACGATTACCGAAAACAAGATGGCCCTTAGCAAGGTCTACGTCCTCTCCACAAACAAAATAACCGATTCTAACGAGGTTTTTGGACCCGTGGAAAAAGAACTCGTCCGTTTGGCGATGTGGGCAAGCGAGCCCATCCCCTTCGACCCCATGGAGGTCGCCCTGCATAGGGCCTACGAAAAGACCTCCAAAAAAGATGAAAGGCCAGACTACCAAATGGTGCACGAATACCCCTTGGGAGGAAAACCGCCCATGATGACACATCTGTTTGAAAATGCCCTTGGGGAACTGATCATTGCTGCCAAGGGAGCTCCGGAGGCCCTGATAAACGTTTCCGGCCTATCCAATAACGAAAAACAACAGATCCAGAAAGCAATAGATAGGCTCGCTGCCGATGGTTTCCGGGTATTGGGAGTTGGGGAGACCCATTTTAAAGGAAAGGACTATCCAAAAAATCAGCAGGATTTTAATTTTGACTTCAAGGGAATCGTGGCCTTTTACGATCCACCCAAAAAGAATATCCAATCGGTTTTCAATGCGTTTCACAAAGCTGGGATCAAGGTCAAGATCGTTACTGGTGACAACGCAGCCACCACCGCTGCCATAGCCCGGGAAATCGGTTTTCGGGACTATGAAAAAAGTATTTCGGGAGATGAACTTGTGCGATTGAACCAAACGGAATTGGTTGAACGGGTACAGACAACCAACGTTTTTACACGGATGTTTCCAGAAGCGAAATTAAAGATTATCAAGGCCCTAAAAGAAAATCAAGAAATCGTGGCCATGATCGGCGATGGCGTAAACGATGCTCCTGCGCTCAAAGCGGCCCATATTGGCATAGCCATGGGAAAGAAGGGCACGGAAATAGCCAAAGAGGCTGCCTTATTGGTCTTGCTTAAAGACGACCTTGGGGATATGGTCAATGCCATAGCCATGGGACGGCGTATCTATACCAATCTAAAAAAAGCGATCCAGTATATTATATCCATCCACATCCCGATTATCCTCACTGTGTTTATCCCTTTGGTGCTATGGTGGTCCTATCCGAATATCTTTTCACCCGTGCACGTTATCTTTTTTGAGCTGATCATGGGTCCCACCTGCAGCATCATCTATGAAAACGAACCTATGGAAAATGACACCATGGACCAACCACCCCGCCCGTTTAGTACCACCTTTTTTAACAGGAAAGAATTGACAACCAGCGTGTTACAGGGCCTTATGATAACCGTAGGCACCCTCTCTGCCTATCAATATGCGGTGTTTCACGGGTCCGATGAGGCCACCACCCGAACCATGGTCTTCGTTACCCTTATTACGGCCAATATCGTATTGACATTGGTAAACCGATCGTTCCATTATTCCATCCTTACCACGTTAAAATACAAGAATAATCTGGTGACGTTGATTATCATGATTACCGTGGCCTTGACCGGGCTACTGCTTTTTGTCCCGCCATTGACCCAATTTTTTGAACTTAAGATTTTGGATATCAACCTAATAATTATCTCAATAGGCATCGGGTTTTTATCGGTCATCTGGTACGAAGGGGTCAAAATGATAAAACGGGCAAGGAAACGAGTCGAATAACTATTCCCTACTGATATAAATCATAGGTCACCTAATCTTATAGTGCTTAATTTGAAGTGCCTATAATTCGATAGAACATGAAAAAAATACTCGTCCCCGTAGATTTCTCCAAAAATTCCGAACATGCCCTTGAGGTGGCAGCGACCTTGGCCAAAGAACATAATGCCGAAATTCTGGTGCTGCATATGCTAGGGTTATCGGAAGCTGTGATAACCAAGGATTCTACCCAAGAATTTTTGGAAGCCAAATACTATATGACATTAGCGAAAAAACGTTTTGATGCGTTTCTGGACAAGCCTTGGCTCAAGGGAATCAGAATTACGCAAACGGTGCAGAACTATAAGATTTTTGGGGAGATCAACAATGTTGCCAAAGAGCGTGATATTGATCTGATCGTGATGGGATCTCATGGCACTAGCGGCTTGAGCGATATTTTTGTGGGTTCAAATACTGAAAAAGTGGTACGTACTTCAGAGGTGCCCGTTTTGGTAATCAAGGAAAGGAGCAAGGAATTTAAATTAAGAAAAATGGTCTTCGGTTATGACTTTGAACAAAAAAGTCTTCAGGCCTATAAAGACCTTCTCGCATTTTGCGAAGTATTGCAAGCGGAAGTGCATCTTGTGTACATTAACCTGCACGGAGCTAAATTTTTGAGTTCGGAAGAAATGAAAGCAAAAATCGACGAATTCTTTAACCTTGCCTACCACGGCAAACCCGACGGCATTCCAGAGGTAACTTACATCTGCGATTATTCCGTTGAAAAGGGAATATATTACCATGCCCAAGAAATCCATGCCGACGGAATTGCCATTATCACGAATGGCCGAAGTGGCCTGGCTCATTTCTTCAAGGGCAGTATAGGCGAGAAGATCGCCAACCGTGCCAGCTTACCAGTGCTCACCCTTAAGGTTTAAAAAACAGGGATTTTATTCCTTTTTCGGGGATTTCACGAACATATTAAAAAACAATCCTCCCATTAATCCACCGTAAAGGGTACTGTTCAGAGGTTTTGAGGTTATGGGGCAAGTACCGCTTATACATCCCACTTCAACATAATAGATATAACCTGCGACCATACCTATTATTATGCCCGCTACCGTTAATATTATTCCTTTTTTTGTCATTAATTCGTTGCTTTACGCGTTCCGTGGGTTTCATTCACGGATACCACAAAAATTTTAAATCGAGCTAAAAATATTTAGTGAAGACCTGGATTTTGATATTCATTGACATGGTCGCTAAGATCAAATACAGGGGTATCTTTTAGTTTTCCAGCTACAATACTACTGCCCGCGGCACTTCTATACCCCCCGGCGCAATGCACCACTATGGGTTTGGAAGTCGGAATCCGATCCATGGACTCCCTTAGTTCGTTCAACGGAATATTGATCGCATTGTCAAAAATCTTTCCTTCCCTTACCTCGCTCCTGTTCCTGATATCCAATATGGTATAGCGTTCTTGGTGGTCCTTAAAGTCCGTAAAATCGAGACTTGTGGTAGATTCCATGGGTTTATCGATCAGGGTCAACACCGCCTCTATCTGCGTTTCATAGCCTATCTTGGCTATTCGTTCCAAAACGGGAAAGATCTTTTTAACACCATCGACCACAAGATAAAAACGCTCTTCCGGTTTAATAATTGATCCAAGCCATGTCTCCAACTTATCATCCGCGTTTCGCGCCATTATGTTTAGACTGTTGGGCAAGTGGTTATTTTTAAAAGCTTTTTCGTCCCTGGTATCTACCACCGGGAAATCATTCACAACGTGGTCTACATTAGCCCTGAAGGGAGCATTTGAAATAGAGCTAGCCATATTTGCGGCTCCCTTTTTGTTGATAGCCACATCAAAACCAAAATAAGCAGGTATAAAAGGCTGATCGCTCAATAGATGTTTTACAAATTCTTCCTCCGTCAGGTTTTTAAACGCCCAATTGGTTGTGCGTTCATTACCCAAAGTACTGGACGATTCCCCACCCAAATTTGAGCCACAGAGCGATCCGGCACCATGGGCAGGATAGACCAAGGTATCATCGGACAAATGGGAATACTTGTTTTGGATGGTACGGTACATGTTCGAAGCCAATTCTTCCTGCTTGGCCTTCATATTGCCTACTTTCTCACGAAGGTCTGGCCGACCAACATCTCCAACGAACAAGGTGTCCCCCGTGAACATTGCATTTTTGCCCTGGTTGTCCGTCGCTATAATTGTAATACTATCTGGAGAGTGACCTGGGGTGTTGATGGCCTTAAAA
This sequence comes from Sediminicola sp., assembly GCA_048266425.1. Taxonomy (GTDB): domain Bacteria; phylum Bacteroidota; class Bacteroidia; order Flavobacteriales; family Flavobacteriaceae; genus Cerina. The sequence goes on along the minus strand of JBLWZN010000034.1, from coordinate 2,705 downwards.
AGCAATTTTCCCATGCTAAACGAATCACCATCATCGAATGTTTTATGTGGGTAGTCCGCACCTAACAATTTGCTGGCATAAATCGTAGCACCGGTTTCTTTATGGACCTGCAAATGGCTACTTACAAAATCGGCATGGGGGTGGGTTTCAAATACGGCCACTATTTTGGCATTACTCCTTTCCGCAAACTCGTAATAGGGCATTGGATCCCTGGCAGGATCCACCAATGCCATTTTTCCATCGCTTACAATGGCATAGGAATAGTGTGCAAGGGTTTGATCCTCAAATTGTTTTATCGTCATTGTATATTGTTTTAAATTGATATGACCATCAAAGTCCGCAACACGGACATGTCACATATGATCTACGCTACTTAAATTAAATAAATCTTATCGCTTCTTGCAGGTATTAATTCCAAACAAGGCATAGAGGGGACAGAAGCTGATTAAACTTGTTATCAAGAAAATTACCGCCAAGGTCATTAATGCGTAGGCAAGTGTTCCTTCAATTATGCCGTTATACCAGAGCAATCCAACTGCGACCGCCAATATTACCCGAATAATCTTATCGATTGAACCCATGTTTTTTTCCATAATATTTTAGTTTTTGTAGTTTATTGATTTAATAGTTCCCAACGAACTTATTTACCAACAGCAATAAATTTGATGATGATAATGCCCATTACTGCGTTGCCTTTTGGTCATAGACTATGGCCCAAATGCCCCTAACTTCGTTTTCCTTGTATCCGATCGCCACGTCGGATGGATATAGTTCCAGCAATTTGGCCATAGTCGCTGGTTTTACCTGTTCCCCGGGCTTGCCGTGGCATTGCAGGCACATGGCATTGGTGATAATAGGGGAATAAAAATGTACCTGGTCACCGTCGGTTTTTACGATAGGCTCAATATTGGAACCAGAAGCCAGATCTCTCTTAAACCCCTCTATATATCCCCGTTCCTCAGCGCTGGCCTTGTTCATAGGGTTTCTGGGCTTGTCGGACACCCTTTTGATGCGCGCCCGATGTACAACGGCCATGCTATCCGTTAACGGATATGCCTGCACATTGCAGAATCCCAAGGCTCCCAAGGTCCCTTCCTTTTGTATGGCACCCATTAGGTTTTTACCTAGTACTGCCTGCGTGGTATTGGCGTATTTTAAACCGATTTCCCCATAGTCTTTCGAAGGAGTAGCCAAACTTGGTGTCTCCTTGTCCGACTTGGATTTTTCCTTGCATCCGCTGAAATAAATCAGTCCGGCAAACAGAATAAGCGATACTATTTTAGATATTTTCATTGTACTGCACTTTAATTGGACAAAAGCTTCCCACCACAAATCCTATAAAGAATCCTTTCACTGCCTCCATTGCATATAGCCTCCCTTTAGGTCGAAAATCTGGGTAAATCCCATTCCTGTCAACCTCCTTGCGGCTTTTTGGCTCCTAGCGCCCGAACGGCAATAGAGGTATACGGGTTTCTCCTTGTCCAATTTCCCAAAGTAACCCTCAAAATTGGTCCGATTGAAAAAATCGACATTGATGGCGTTTTTTATATGGCCGTCATTGAATTCGCTGGAGGTACGCACATCTATCAATTGTACCTTTTTTCCACTTATAGCCTTGGCATAGGTGCTTGCGTCCAGTATTTTAATTTTGTCGGAAACATCCTTTTTTGTTCCGAAAAGAGCGCTAAAAAATGACATAGTATAAACTTATTGGATTATTATTGGTCGCAAAGTTAAGTCCAACAAAAAACATCTACAGTAACAAAGGTTACACTCCAGCTACAAATCGATTACATCTATGTAATTTCGATTTAGCTTAATTTTTCCCCTGATTTCCAACGTCTTAAGTAAACGTGAAATTACTACACGGGAAGTATGCAGATCATAGGCAATTTGCTGATGTGTGCCCTGGATGCTTTTATTACCGGTTATCCTAACCTTGTCCTTGAGGTACTTAAGCAGTCGCTGGTCCATATTTAAAAAAGCTATGCTATCTATGGTCTCAAACATTTCGTTAAGACGTCCCTGATAGCTGTTCAGTACAAAATGCTGCCAAGATTTATACTTCCCCATCCATTCCTCCATTTTTTGAACGGGGACCATTATCACTTCTGTATCTGTCTCGGCAATGGCCCTGATTTCACTTTGGGATTGTTCCATACAGCAATTCAAGGTCATGGCACAGGTGTCCCCATTCTCCAAAAAGTAGAGTAGTAACTCATCTCCATTACTATCTTCCCGGAGTACTTTTATGACCCCGGAGAGCAATAAGGGCATCGATTTAATATATTCCCCGATTTCCATAAGTTTGGAACCCTCGGGAATATTCTTATATACCCCAACTTGATCGATTTCTTTTAGTAGGGCCTCTTCTAGTATGTGACCATAGTTATGCGACAGGTCTTTGTTCATGTTGATATTAAAATTTGTTTAAAATACAAATTAGACGGTAGATGCGAGACTTTAGATAAAAATAAATTAATTCTCATAATCAAGTCAAGTTCATATATTCCCTATTCATCCGTGCAATATTTTCCAGGGATATTTCCTTAGGGCATTCCACCTCGCAAGCGCCGGTGTTTGTACAATTACCAAAGCCTTCCAAGTCCATCTGTTTTACCATTTGCAACACGCGTTCCTTAGCGTTTGCTTTCCCTTGTGACAACAGCCAGAACCTTGATACCTAAGCCGATATACAACAAGGC